>NZ_JBHSAX010000007.1:168715-288629 GCF_042650385.1 Nocardia jiangsuensis | reverse complement strand
CTTCATCTGGCGCAAGACCGCCGAGGAAATCCTGGACTCCCTCGCCCGATATCTTCAACGGATTTCAGGCGCGGAACACTAGCCGTCGCTGTAGGGCGCCGGGGTAGAGGCCGCCGCGGCTACCTATATGGACGGTAGACCCGCGCTGCGCCGCTCGCTGCGATTCAACCCGACTTTCGCACAGGTAAGCGGTGAAACCTTCCATCAGCCGACGTACCGGATCACCGAACGACTACTCGACCAGCCACGTGTCGCGGAGGAGAGTCCGCACTGTGAGGAGATCCTCGTGGCTGATCTCGACCTTGTCGCTCCCCAGCATGAGCAATCGGTCGCGGGCGAACGCCTCAAGCACAGCATCGCCCCTGATCGGCGCGGGCACCAACCGAGGTGAGGTCCCCGTGGGTGGACGCGCTCGCGGTTTGCTGGTGGATAACGGTCAACGTGGTTGTCGGACGCGTTGTCGGACGCACGCACTGACATTCCTCGTGACGAGCGATCGCTGGCATTCAGATGACGAGTCGCAATCCGTCCGGCTGCCGGCGACTTCCTGGAGCGCACGGCTCTTCGTCGGCTTCCCGGCAAGGCGGGTGCGGGGTGATCACTCGCCGGTGCTGGTGAGCAGGGCGACGTTGTTGGTCATGGCCAGAAGCGGAGCGCCGCTGTCGGCGATTCGCGCAGGGTAGGTGAGCGGAGTAGGTCGCGCCACCTGTCCACCAGCAAACTAACTTCTGCGATCGATAGTGTTGGCGACGCGCTTGGCGATGTCATCGATGAACGGTCGAGTGGTGTACTCGTCGAATCCCCAGACCGTCATCTCCTCCGAGTCGAAATCAACCCGGACGCTGTAGCAATGCCCGCCCTTGTCGGGGTACCGGGCGAGCGCTACGTCCCCCTCGTTACCTCTGTTTTGGCGGCACGAGACCTGGACCCAGTCGTCGTCACGAACCATGGCAACTGGAGCGCCGTTGACGCGGACGAGGACCTTGTCCTTCTTGTCGCTGAACAGCCGAGTTTTCGTCTCAGTCAGGAAGGCAAGGCGACCAGCCACGAACCGGCCATCGTCGCAGATGTAGAGACTGTCGGGGTCGTATCCCACTTCCGTGGCGGAGATTCCGACACAGATAGCGGTTCCGAAGATTCGAGGGCGTTTGGGCTGCGGGTACTCGTATTCAACGAGGTTGGATGTTTGGATGCCTGCGGCGATGAGTGCCGCGAAGGCTTCCCGGCCGGTGTCGATCAACTTGCGGTAGGCGCGTTCGGCGACTTGCACGGCGCGTTCCCGGACAGCCTGCTCGTCGTCGAAGCGTCTCTGCGCGTTGTGGTGGGCCGCTCTGAGCGCCCGGTCGAATTCGGATGGCACACGGCGATCCTTCTCCGAATCTCTCGAAACAGCGAGCTATTCATCGAAACAAGCTGCTGACATCGGATGATGGGGAGCGGCGGCTACTTCACCCATCGCGGCGGTAGGACGGGCCGTCCACCGGCTCGGTGTTTCCGAGAGGTGCGATAGCCGTCGCCCACCGACACCCGCTGTGCCACAGCCTCCCCCCAGCGACGTCGACCACCACGACCCCCCGACGCCATGACCAGAGCGTCAGCAATCGGACACGGAACCAGCAGCGCGGCAGCGGAATTCCGATAAGTGCCACGTCATATTTTACTGACACCTAGGTGTATGAGGCCATGACGTTGGTGACGCCGGTGTGGAGTCGGCTGGCGGGTGGCTGGTTCCCGGCGGCTGAATGGGGCCGATGGTAGTTGAAGTGGATGTTCCAGACCGCGATCGCGGCGGTGCGTTGGGTTTCGCTGGTCCATTCGCGGGCGTAGAGCAGTTCCTCGGCCAGGATCCGCTGGTAGCGCTCGACCTTGCCGTTGTGGCGTGGTGTGTAGGGGCGGGTGCGCTGGTGGCGGGCTCCGTGCAGGACTTTCGCGAAGTCACCGGCGCGGTAGCAGGGGCCGTTGTCGGTGACGATGCGGTGGATGTGGCCGATGCCGTGGGCGGCGAAGAACACCCGGGCACGGAACAGGAATCCGATTGCCGTGGCGGCGGTTTCGTCGTCGAGGGCTTCGGTGTCGGCCAGCCGGGAGAAGCCGTCGACCGCGGAGTGCAGGTAGGTGTAGCGGGCTCGGGTGCGGCGTTTCTTGGCCCGGGCCACGGCCTTGTCCTGGTCGGAGCCCTTGCCGTGGGTGCGCCAGCCGCCACCGTCGGGGATCTGTCCGGTCTTCTTCACGTCGAGGTGGACCATGTGCCCGGGCCAGCGGGCGATGATCCGGCCCGGTGTCCGGTTGTTCGCGCCGTTGGGGTCGATGAACCGGCGACGGTTCAGCCCGAGGTGGGTCAGCTGGCGGGTCACGGTGCGCACCGCGATCTCGCTGCCCTGGGTGTGGAGTTCGAAGGCGATCCGTCGGGCCGAGTATTTGTGGTCGCGGCGCAGTCGTTCGATCCGGGCCACGATCGGCGCGGGTGTCGCGCTCGGCTGGTGGTGCGGGACCGATGGGCGGTCGGCCAGGCCGAGCTCGCCGTGCCGGCGCCACCGGTTGACCCACTTGCTCGCGCATTGGCGTGAGATTCCCATCTCGGCGGCGACGTGAGGGATCGGGCGGGTCCGGCAGCGGTGCACGAGCCGACGACGGCCCTCGACAGACAGCGGGGCATTACGGTGGGTCAAGGGACGGGTCTCTCCGGTCAGCGGATGGGGGATGTGGTGTTTTCCATCCTGCCGTCGGGAGACCCGTCCCCCTCACCTCACCCCGTCCCGGGCGTCAACAAACTCATGACCCGCAACAGCTAGCGGGCACATACTGCCCATACGACCAGTTCAAGGCGGGAGTCGGCAGCAGGACAGTCGGTCATACCAGCGCTTGATCACGACGGCCCACCGCGCCAGCGCCAACCCCGGAGATTGTCGGCGGTGCGGTCCGTTGGCCTCCAGGTCGGCGCAGCGATCGCCGAAACCCCAGCAACTCCGACCAAGCGGTCCGGAGGCGTTACAAGTCCAGCGCTCCAACAGCTTGGGGCGGATTCGAACCGAGGAAGTCTCACATCGCGAGTGTCGCCCGCCACCAACAAGGAGCCTGCACCGCCACTCATTTCCGCCAACGCGCAGCTCCTGCGCGCAGTAATGACGCCATTACCGAATGGTTTACTATTGCACGAAGCGAGCATGTTGCGCCCGAAAACGGCCCTGACCAGCGCTAATATGTGGTCCCAGCTGGTTTCGAACCAGCGACCTTCCGCGTGTGAGGCGGACGCTCTCCCGCTGAGCTATGGGACCGGGATTCGTTCACCCGCGAGCGGCTGAACGCGTCGAAACATTAGCACGGGCTCCCCGCGCGGCACCAAATCGCACGCCGACCTGGGGAAATTCCGCAGTCAGGTGCAGGGCGCCGCTATTACCGCCTTCACAAGCCGTCTACCAGCGGATTTGTACCTTGCAGCGCGGGTGGGCTAATGTTCTGTCTCGCACCACGGAGCGCCGAAAAGCCCCCGAGGTGGCGAAATGCGGATGTAGCGCAGTGGTAGCGCATCACCTTGCCAAGGTGAGGGTCGCGGGTTCGAATCCCGTCATCCGCTCGAGAGGTAGGGCCAGGTAGCGAAAGTTACCGTCCCCCTTGCGCGGTGGAGTGGCCGAGTGGTGAGGCAACGGCCTGCAAAGCCGTGCACACGGGTTCGATTCCCGTCTCCACCTCGCGCGATTAGCTCAGCGGGAGAGCGCTTCCCTGACACGGAAGAGGTCACTGGTTCAATCCCAGTATCGCGCACCACCAGATCAGCCCCGGTCCTCCGACCGGGGCTGATCTGGTTTCTCCTGCGGGTCGTCGTGGGGGCGGTCAGCTCGCGCGGGCCTCCGAGCATCTGGACCGTGCTCTCCCGGACCTGGACGAGCCGGTCAAGGAGGCCGGTGCCGAGCAGCTGACTCGCGGCGGTGACGACCGGTTCGGCACCGAACAGCTCTACGTAGTCCAGCGGCCATCGATGTGGGCGAGCTGATGCCGGATCTGGGTGGCGAGGGTCTCCGCCAGGCTGGTCTCGTCCAGCAGGTCGCGCCAGGCGTGCAGGGACTTGCGGAGCCGTTCCGGGGCCACCCGGTCGACGGCGGTCCCGCCTCGCGATCCTGTACGAAGATGCCGCCGACGCTCCCGAGCAGGCCGAGCACCGGCGATTCGATCAGGTCCGAGGGCGAGACCTCCGGGCTGCCAGTGCTAGTCGCCGGAGGTCGGCGAGACCCGGATCAGGCCGGGGCAGGTCGCGGGAGTTGAACTCCTCGGCGGCGCCCCACAACCGGAGCAACAGCGCGACGTGTGGGTCGTCGGCGTCGGCGCGGAGACGCTGCCACTCTCCGTCGGCGCGCCGCCCGCGGAGCCGGACGCCGCCCACGCGCTGGAACACCTCGCGTTCTGCTTCGAGAACCTGATGCAGAGCGAGGCCGACGTGGCGGCTTACACTCGCACGCTCGTCGGCGCCGGACGCGGGCTGTCGGCGGCTGGGTCTAGGCTGTGGCCGGTCGAGGCGAGGTGAGGTGCGGGTGGCGGTGCACGCGGAGGAGTGGGGCGAGACCGATCTCGCCGGTGCCGTCGGGCTCGAGCACGAGGAGATGGCCGAGGTGGTGGCCGCGCTCGTCGCCGAGCACGCGGAGCGCAGCGCGCGCGAGGCGGAGATCGTCGCGCTCCGGCTCGGCGTCGGGGCAGCGCCGCCCGCCACGCTCAGCCGGATCGCCGCACGGCAGGACATCTCCCGGGATCGGGCGCGGCAGCTGCACACCAGGGCGGTCGGGCACATCCTGCGCGCGCACCCGCCCGGCGGCTCGGCCTTCGCGGTGTTCGCCCGCGGCTACCCGCCGGGCACGCCGGACCAGCGCCTGGTCCGCACCCTGCTGGCCGAGATCTACGCCACCGACGCCGACCTCGCCGCCAACGAACTCGCCTACCTGCGGCTGCGGCTGGCCGGGCACCCGCAGGAGGACGCCCGCCGGATCGCGGGCTACGTCATGCAGCGGATCCTCGGCTGGCGGAAGAAGACCAGGCGGCTGCTGGCCGGGCTGCACGAGCCGGACCCGGTGCACGGGAGCGTGCTCGGCGGGGTCGAGTGGGCCGACGGCGGCCCGCGGGCCCCGCTGCCGAGCCGGTCCGCGCGGCCGGACGCCGACGACGACGGGCGCGGGCGCTTCTACCTGGACAGTGTGGGGCGCGACGTCGCCTTCGACTCGGGGCTGCGGGCGCGGCTGCTGCGGCTGCTCGACGCCGATCCGGCGGTGGAGACGTTTCAGGAGGATCCGGTCGCGGTCGAACTCGAGGGGGTTTCGCTGTATCCGGGGGTTGCGGTGCGCGGCGTCGACGGGCGGATCGCGCTGATCGACGTGCAGCCGCTGAGCCGGGTGGCGTTGCATCCGAACCGGGTGCGGGCGCGGGTGCTGCGGGCGTGGGCGCACCGGAACGGGTGGGGGTGGCTGGTGTGGACCGGCAGTGAGATCGGGGTGGACGAGCTGGCCGCGCGGGCGGTGAACGCACCGGAGGCGCTGGTCGAGCGGTTGCGGGAGGGTCCGGTGGGGTGGGCAGGGTTCGCGGCGACGGGGGGCGGGCTGGAGTTGCTCGACCTGGCGGCGCTGGTCGTGCGCGAGGGGTGGCGCTGGGAGCGGGCGCCGTTCCGCCTCAGCGCCGGAGCCGATCGGCTACCCGGCCCGAGCTGACGGCGCAGGATCACCGTGACCGCGGCGGCACGCGCGGTCGAGGGCGAGTCGCAGGCGCTGCGCTCAGCGCAGGACCACGGCGGCGGCGATGAAGGTGACGATGAGCATCATGGCGCAGCAGGTGATGAGCTGCCAGTGGTTGATCGTCTGGCTCACCGTTTTCAGCTGGGCGCGCAGGCTGTCGGCGCGCCGGATGTGGTCGGCGATGGCGCGCTGGGCGCGCGCGAGTTCGTCGGCACGCTCCTCCTGGGTCTGCTCGGCCCGCTCCAGCCGGGTGTGCAGCTTGCCGATCTGCTTCTGCTTCTCCCGCACCGTCTGCCTGGAGACCGCGAGCGCGGTGCGCTGATCGACCAGTTCCCGGCGCTGGCGGGCGATGATCGCCGCCTGGGTCCTCGTATGGTGCTCCCAGTCGCTCACCGTCGCCCATCCTCCCGTCGAGACGTCCCGATAACCCCACACGATGTCGCCGTCGACCCAGCCCGCCAGGAAGTCGCGCAGCTCGTACGGCTCCTGCCTGGCCGCGACCACGGCGGTGCAGGCGGTGTCGAACATGCCGCTCTCGATCTCGTAGTCGCAGCCGGGCGGGGCGAAATCGCTGATGCCGAGCGCGGGCAGGTGCGCCACCCAGAAACCGGGCGGGCACAGCCACAGCACGCCGGCCAGCCCGGCGTCGCGCAGCCGCTGGGTGTGCTGCAGCGCGAGGGTGCAGTCCAGCGGGCCGCTGCGCACCTCGATCGCGAAGCGGCGCTCGCCGATCCGCCAGTACACGTCCACCGGGACACCGTCGACCCGGTGGCCGACCTCGGCCTCGTCCGCTCCGAGCGCGAGCAGCCTGCCGCGCAGCCAGTACTTGAAGCGTTCCAGATTCCACTGGTTGCGGGTGCAGTCCGGGCAGCGGCAGCCGTACCCGGCGCGTTCGCCGGGGGCGCGGCGCGGGCCGTTCGAGATTCCGAGCTCGGCCAGCAGCGCGCGCCGTCCACAGGACGGCGCCTCGACCCGCTGCTCGCTGCGCACCACTCCGACCACACCCCTAAGCCTGCGATCCGCGCGCGGGCAGGGCCACCCGCGCTCACTACCAGAGTGCGCCCTGATGGGTGCATCCCGCCACTCCCCTCCGCACCCGCGGCCGGGTGCGCCGCGACCGCGGCGGGATGATCAATGTTGTACCGCAACGGATTCGACCCGGCACCTCGCGGCGCGCCGGGCGGTCCGGGCGAGAACGGCATTCCACCCGCGGTGTCTTGTCCGGGAGACGCACTGCGGCAGCATGTTTCGGCATTCCGCGCGGGCCGGGAGGCGGACTTTGCTTCGCCTGCCGAACGGCATCGTGACCACACCGTTAGAATCTCCCCGGCCGCGCGCTCAGCCGGACCGATCGGGGAAGAAGGTAGTGGATGGAGCACGTCGAGGACGGCGCCGAGTCGATCGGCGCGATGCTGTCCGATATCGCGGAGTCCCTCCGGGAGGTGAGCCGGAAGCTCGACCTGGTCGCGGCGCGCGTCGATGTACCGCTGCCCGTGCCGATGCCCGCCGACGACCGTGATGTCGCGACGCGGCTCGCGACGATCGAGGCGTGGGCCTTCCGCACCGATCGGGACGTGGCCGATCTCGGGCGGCGGTTGGACACGCTGCAGAGCGTCGCCGACGCGCCGGGTACCGGGCGGCGGCACGCGCCCGAGCCCGGTGGGCGCCGGGCGGCCGAGACGGCCGAACTGGACACGTCGAGCTTCGGGCGGCGGGCGGATGCCGATGAGCCGCCGGTGAGCACGGGCCGCCGGGCGGCGCCGGACGACGCCGCGCGGCCGGAGGCCGAGAGCAGCGGGCTGCCCGCTCGGCTCCGCGCCGAGAGCGCCGGGGAGCCGGCGCGGCAGAACGGGACATCGGCGCATCGCGCCGCCGATGCCGCGCCGTCCCCCGCGGACACAGCGATCCCGAGGCGGCGGGCGGCCGCAAACGGGCAGGCCGAAGCGGGCGCTGCCGCCGACGACGATGGACCCGGGCGGCGCGCCGCCGGCGAGCCCGCGGAGAACGGGCGGGCGCCGGGGCACGACGTGGAGAGCGTCGGACGGCGGGCCACGGAGGGGAACGGACGGGCCGAGAGCGCGGGCTCGCCGAGCGTCGATCGGGTGAGTACCGGCAGGCAGGCGGCCGAGGCGAACGGGACCGGCGAGTCCGCCGATATCCCGCGTCGGCGGCGGGCGCCGGAGGAGAGTGCCGCCGGAACGTCGGGGTCCGGCCGCCGGGCGGCCGAGCCGAGCGGTTCCGAAACCTCCGCCGTCGAGCGGCCGGCGGGCGCCTACGGCCCGACCCGGGGCGGCACCCAGCCGCCCGCCGGTCCCGAGGCACCGGCCGAGACCGCGACGCCGCGCGTCCCACGCCCGCGGTACGCCGCGGGCTCGACCAGGCAGCGCATCGCGGAGGCGCGCGCGGAATCCGCGGGCAGGGTCCCGGCGGAGCGGAGCGAGCCGTCCGCTTCCGGGCTCTCCGCGGACCGCGGCGAACCGGGCGGCGGCGCACGCCGCTCGGCCGACCGCAGCGAGCTGTCCGGCCCCACCGCACACTCGGCGGACCACATCGAACTGCCCGCTCCCACCCGTTCGTCGGCGGACCGGAGCGAGCACAGCATCCCGGCCCGGCTCTCGGCCCCGGCCGAACCCGAAGCGGCCGCACCGAGCACCGACGACGAACCCGCCGGCCCGAACCTGCGCGCGGCGGTGGAGGCGCGCCGCGCCTCCGGACGCCTCCCGCAGCGCGGGACGGCCCCCTCCCCGACCCCGCCCGGCGCGACGGCGAGCCAGGCCCCGCCCACCCCGGAGCGCACCGAACTCACCAGCCCGGACGAACCGGACCGGTGGAGCGGCCCGCGCCGCAACGGCAGCTCGCTCGGTCTCGGCGAGACCGTCGCCGCCGCCTACGACCAGGGCCTGCGCGACGGCTTCACCGGCCAGCAGGACGGTTACCGGCAGGCCCCGGCCGCGGGCTACCCGCTGGAGGAGTCCGGCGACGACTTCGCCCCGTTCGCCGACCGGCAGACCCGGGACGCGCACACCGAGCAGGTCGGCCGCCCCGGCCTCACCTCCGGCGCGATCGAGCGCCCCGGCACCGGTCAGAGCGGCCGCCCCGCCTACGACGCCGCGGCCGATCGCTCCAACTACGCCGATTTCGGCAACGGCTTCACCGGCGCGACCGCCGAGGAGACCGCGCACGCGGACAAGGTGCAGGCGATGCTCGACGAGCTGAAGCGCACCGCCGCCGCCATGCCGTTCGGCCCGCCGACCGGGGAGCAGCCGGACCAGCGGTAGTCAGGCGATGCGCTCGGCGTCGTGCGCGGCGCCGGTGATCGCCTTGGCGACGGTCACCCGGTTCTCGGCGCGCAGCAGCCGCCGCGGCCTTGCCTCGGGCGCCCGCTGCGCCCGCAGCAGCCGCTCGAGCAGGTCGCGCAGCCAGCGGTGCCCCTCGTCGGCGGTGTGCCGCGGATGCCAGGCCAGGCCGATCGGCACCTCGGGCAGCGGCAGCGGGATCTCGAAGGCGCGCAGCCCGAGCGGGCCGAGCAGCGAGGTCACCGCGGAGGCGGGCGCCGGGCACACCGCGGTGCCGCCGCGCACCGCGAGCAGCGCGGTGGTGAGGTCGGGGACGGTGCCGATCACCCGGCGGGTGCGGCCGTGCAGCGCGAGCCGGTCGTCGATGGCGCCGCGCACCCGGCCCTGCCTGCTCACGCTCAGGTGCGCGGCGGCGGCATAGGCGGCGACCGTCACCGGCTCGGTGACCAGCGGGTGGTCGGCGGCCGCGACCCCGATCAGCCGGTCGCCGTAGAGCCGCCGCAGCACGGTCTCCGGGTCGCTGCGCTCGATCACCCCGGCCTGCAGGTCGGTGCGGCCGTCGCGGAGCGCCCGCGGGTCGTCCTCCGAGCCGGCCACCAGGTTCAGCGTGACGCCGGGCGCCTCGCGGCGGACCGCGGCCAGCAGCGGCCCGGTGAGCTCCGGCCTGACCTCGTCGCCCGCGCGCACCACGAACCCGCGGCGCAGCGTGCCGGCGTCGAACTGCGGACGCGGCGTCAGCAGCCCGCGCCCCTGCTCGACCAGCCCGTGCACCTGGTGCCGCAGCTCCAGCGCGCGCGGGGTCGGCACGAGCGCCCGGCCGGAGCGGACGAGCAGCGGATCACCGAGCACCTGCCGCAGCCGCGCCAGGGTGCGGCTCATGGCGGGTACCGAGGTCTGCATCCGCTCGGCGGCCAGCGTGACGCTGTTGGTCTCCAGCAGCGCGTCCAGGGCCACCAGCAGGTTCATGTCCAGCCGGTCCACTCCTGAATTATCCCCGTATCCCGGCCGCGACCGGCGCGTTGCCACGCCGGTCGTTACCCGTCAGTGTTGAACGGCGGCCACCTGGTCGACCGGGCGCGGCTGGGTGTTCAGCTCCGGCTTGGGCGCTCCGATGACCTTCAGGTCGTCCGGGGTGACCGGGCGGAACCACTGGGCGAAGCGCTGCCTGGCCGGGAACTCCGCGTGCAGGTCGGCGAGGAGCTCGTCGATGTGGTGCACGCCGAACGGCCCGGTCTCGGTGCCGTGCGTGCCGCCGCCGGTGCGCTCGGCGAGCCAGCTCAGCCGTTCGTCCAGCGCCTCACCCATGGCGGTGGGGCCGGGCAGGTCGAGCCGGTGGGTGAGCAGCGCGGCGGTCCAGTGCGCGCCGACCTCGGCGGCGACCGCGCTGAGCGCGGAGCCGCCGTACCCGGCGAAGCTCAGCCGCGGCACCGTCGGCGGCAGGATCTGCCGGTAGAGCCGGAAGTTGCCCTCGTCGTCGGTGAGCCTGCGCTGCACGAACGGCGTGAGGAACGGCACCCGCTGCTGGTACCCGGTCGCGCAGATGACCAGGTCGGCCGGGATGGTCTGGCCGTCCGAGAGGTGCGCGACCGGCACCTTCTCGGCGCCGAGCGCGCTGATGGTGGTGTCCCGGACCACGGTGAGCCGACCGGCCCAGACCTGCTCGGTGAAGCCGTCGACCGCGAGGTCGACGGTGCCGTGCGCGACGGTGCCGAAGGGCTCGTCGGGCACCAGCTCCAGCTCGCGCAGGTGCAGGCTGCGGATGGTGCGCTCCTGGACGAGGTCCAGGTTGCTGTCGCGCACCGAACGGGCCGGGCCGTTCAGGAACTTCTCCGGGCGGCGCTGCTGCCGGTAGCCGAAGTGGCTCTCGCCGAAGCGGCTCTGCAGCAGCCGCTCCGCGTCCAGGAACCGGCCCGCGCGGCGCGGCAGCTTCCAGCGCAGCCTGCGCGCGACGACGGTGGTGGAGGCGGCGACGTGGCTGACCGCCTCGGCGATCTCGCAGGCGGCGGTGCCGTAGCCGACGACGACCACGTTCCGGCCGCGCGCCGCCGCCAGGTCGGAGAGCAGCGAGCTGTGCCCCATCTGGCCGCCGGCGCGGTGGAAGTCATCGCTGCCGGTGAACTCGGGGACCAGCGGGTCGGAGTGCACGCCGTTGGCGATGATCAGGTGGTCACAGGAGGTGCGGTGCACGCCGGTGCCGTCGCGCGCCTCGAGCAGCCAGCCGCTGTCCACCGGGTCGGCCGCGACCACCTCGGTGTTGAGGCGCAGCGCGTGCCCCAGGTCGAAGCGGCGCACGTAGCTCTCCAGGTAGGACTGCATCTGCGCGCCGTCGAGGCGGTCCGGGAAATCCTCCGGCATCGGGAGGTCGGAGAACCGGTACGTACGGCTGCTGTTCTGGGCACGCAACCCGGGGTAGCGGCGCGTAGCGCTCCACACGCCACCGACATCCGGCGCCCGGTCGAAGACCTCGACCGGAAAGCCCTCCTGTCTCAGCACTTTCGCGCAGGCCAAACCCGCTATTCCGGCGCCGACGATCGCGACACGGCTCCTGCTGGTCATGCGGCAGAGACTACCGGCTCCCCCGGACCCGCACGGCGCCGCTGTCAGGAAAGCGAGATCGGACAATCCCGCCACCCGTGTTTCACTGGACGAATGAGTGAAACGACGCTCGTCGTCGGCCCGGCCGGGCTCTGGGACGCCGAGGCGCTCGGCGACGTCGCCGCCGCCACGTTTCCGCTGGCCTGCCCACCGGGGACGGCTCCGGATGACATCGAGGCCTTCCTCGCCGCGATGCTCTCCGCGGAGCGTTTCGGCGAGTACCTCGGCGACCCGGACCGGATCGTGCTGCGCGCCGCCGAGGACGGCGAGATCGTCGGCTACGCCATGCTGCACGTCGGGACGCCGGAGGATCCGGCGATCGCCGAGGCGGTCGGGCTGAGCCCGGCGGTCGAGCTCAGCAAGCTGTACGTGCTGCCCGGCAGGCACGGCAGCGGCGTCGCCGCCGCGCTCATGCGGTCCGCGCTGGAGCACGCCGCCGCGGCGGGCGGGGCCGGGATCTGGCTCGGGGTGAACCAGCACAACACGCGCGCCCAGCGCTTCTACACCCGCAGCGGCTTCGAGCGCTGCGGCACCAAGACGTTCCGGGTCGGTGCGGAGCTGCACGACGACTTCATCATGCGGCTCCGCTTCCGAAGCCCTGGACCGCCGGGACCCGCTCCGCGGCCAGGAAGTCGACGAGCGCCCGGTGGAAGTCCGGGGAGGTGACCGCCATCAGGTGGTCGCCGGGGACGGTGACCAGGTGCGCGTCCGGCAGCGCGGCGGCCAGCCGCTCGGGCTCGGCGGCGAGCGGGTCGTCCTCGCCCGCGAGCACGAGTACCGGGAGCGTGAGGTCGGCGAGGTCGCCGATGGGGCGCTCGTCCAGCCCGGCCAGCACCGCGGCCATGGCGTCCCGGTCGGCGTGCACGGCGTCGGCGAGCAGGCGGAACGGCCTGGCCCGCGCGGTGGCGGTGCTGCCGTCGCCTGCCATGGCGGCGCGCAGGTCGTCGGCGTCGACCACCCGGCGATCCACACCGCCGCAGTCGACGACGCCGGAGCCGACGCCGCCGATCGCGAGCCGGCGCACCCGCGGGTCGTCCCCGGCCACCAGCAGCGAGACCACCGCGCCCATGGAGTAGCCGACCTGGTCGAACTGCTCGCCGCCGAGCTCGTCGTAGAGCGCGCGGACGTCACGGGCCATGGCCTGCCAGGAGTAGGCGGCGGGCTCGTGCGGCTTGGCCGACCGGCCGTGGCCGCGGGCGTCCAGGGAGACCACCGGGCGGCCGGTCGCGCGCAGCGCGTTCACCACGCCGGTGCCCATCCAGTTGGCGTTGGTGTCGGCGACGACGCCGTGCTGCAGCACGATCGGAATGCCGTCGCCTTCCCACACGCGATAGCTGAGTTCCAGGCCGTCCCAGGTGCTGAAGGTGGTCATGCCCGCGATGGTAGGCGGCCGCGGGTCAGCTGGTCGGCACCTCGAAGCGGGAGAGCGCGAGCAGGCGGGAAATGGCGCGCAGGTACTTCTTCCGGTAGCCGCCCTCGAGCATGTCGGCGGCGAAGATCTGGTCCAGCTTGGCGCCGGAGACGGTGACCGGGGTGCCCGCGTCGTAGAGCCGGTCGGCCAGCACCACCACGCGCAGCGCGACGGCCTGGTCGGTCACCGGGGCCACGTTCTCCAGGAAGACCGCGGAGACCCCGGCGATCAGCTCGCGGTACTTGGAGGGGTGCAGGGTGGCCAGGTGCGCGAGCAGCGCGCCGAACTCGTCGAGGGTGGCGTCCGGGGTGGCGGCGGCGCGCTCGCGCAGGGCGTCGGTGGCGCTCGGCTCGGGAGCGGGCGGCAGGTCGCGGTGCCGGTAGTCGGGGCCGTCCACCCGGACCGCCTCGAAGATCGAGCCGAGCTTCTTGATCTCGCGCAGGAAGTCCTGGGCGGCGAAGCGGCCCTCGCCGAGCTGGCCGGGCAGCGTGTTCGAGGTGGCGGCGATCGAGACACCGGCCGCGGAGAGCTCGGTGAGCAGCCGGGAGACCAGCATGGTGTCGCCGGGGTCGTCGAGCTCGAACTCGTCGATGCAGAGCACGCTGTTGCCGGAGAGCCGCTCGACGGTGGCGGCGAAGCCGAGCGCACCGACCAGATTGGTCACCTCGCCGAAGGTGCCGAACGACTTCGGCGCGGGCGCGCTGTGGAAGACCGAGGCGAGCAGGTGCGTCTTGCCGACGCCGAAGCCGCCGTCCAGGTACAGCCCGGCGCCGCTCACCTGCTTTTTCCTGCCGAACAGGGTTTTCTTCTTCGCGGCCTCGGTGATCCGCGCGACCTCGCCGGCGAAATCCTCCGCCTCGCGCACCGCGGCGGCCTGGCTCGGCTCGTTCGGGTCCGGGATGTAGGAGGAGAAACTGACCTCGTCGAACATGGGCGGCGGCACCATCTGGGCGACGAGCTGGTCGGCCGGGACCTCCGGGTGACGGTCGACGAGGCGTGCTGGCATGGACGAAGCCTAGAGACGTGGTGTGAGCTGTCCCTATGCAGCGTACGCACAATGCGATCCAGCTCACAGCCATCGACGACGACGAGCTGGCGCGGCTCTACGCCTACCCCCGCCAGCTCGACGCGCCGTGGCTGCGGGCGAACTTCGTCTCCAGTATCGACGGCGCCGCGACCAGCGGCGGAGTCTCCGGTGGGCTCGGCACCCCGGCCGATCGCCGGGTCTTCGGCACGCTGCGCGAACTCGCCGACGTGGTGCTGGTCGGCGCGGGCACGGTGCGGGCGGAGAACTACGGCGGCGCGGCCACCGACCCGGAGCGGCGCAGGGCGCTGGCCGCGCTCGGCTACGGCGGCGACGCCGAGGGCGCGCCGCCCCCGATCGCGGTGGTGACGGCGAGCGCGTCGCTGGATCCGGAGTCGCGGCTCTGCACCGACACCGACGTGCCGCCGATCGTGCTCACCACCGCCTCCGCGCCGTCGGATCGGGTGGCGGCGCTGATCGCGGCCGGGGCGAAGGTGGTCGAGGTCGGCACCCATGCGATCACCCCGCGCGGGCTGCTCGACGCGCTGGCCGAGCTGGGGCTGTACCGGGTGCTCTGCGAGGGCGGGCCGCACCTGGTCGGCGAGTTGATCGACGCGGACCTGCTCGACGAGCTGTGCCTGACGACCGCGCCGATGCTGGTCGGGGGTTCGGGCGGGCGAATCGCGCTGTCGTCGGGGGAATCGGCCCATCCCATGGTGCGGCGGCACGTCCTGCTGGACGACGACGGGACCGTGCTCACCCGCTGGGCCCGCCGCTGAGCACCGACGCCGGACAGCGGCCGGACCCGCGCCCGCCGCGAGCGCCCGGCCCGTCCGAGGTCACGACCGGTTCGCGCGGCGCCGCATCGCGACCGGGCAGCGCCACGGCCGGTCCGGCCGGCCCGCCCCCCGACCGCCGGTGAAACCCCGTTCGTGAAAGAACCGCCGGTATACGGCAGGCTGTAACGCATGCGCTGGACCCGGGCCGCCGTGCTTGCCACCTCCCTGACGTTCGTGCTCGCCGGTTGCGGTGCGGGGCCGTCGGATCGGCCTGGCGTCGCCGTCGAGCACCCGGTGGCCCCCGGCGGCGGGGCGGGCACCTCGGAAGCGCCGCCCGCCCCGCCGCGGGCAGGGGTGCCGACGACCGACCTGGCCTGGTCGGACTGCACTCGCGGCACCTTCGACCAGCTCGGCCTCGGGGCGCCGCCGAACGGGGTGCTCCTGGAGTGCGCCGAGTACTCCACCCCGATCGACACCGCGGGCACTGTGATCGGCAACTTCCGCAACGGCGCGGTGCGCGCCCGGCTCCCGCAGACCCCGGCGGACGCGGCGCCGCTCGTCCTCACCTCCGGCGCCGACCGCGCCTCGTCGGCCACGCTCGCCGCGCTGACGGCGGGGCCGCCGAACGGCATCCTGGCCACCCGCCCGATCGTCGCGGTCGACCGGCGCGGCATCGGCACCTCGCAGCCGGTGGACTGCCTGCCGGCCGAGGTGCGCCAGGGCTTCGCCGACAATGCCCAGTTCACCCGGATCGGCGATGCCGCGGCGCAGGCGGAGGCGCTGGTCGGCTTCAGCCAGGACGGCACCATCGCCTGCCGGGACTTCCTGCAGCCCTACGAGAACACCTTCGACGTCGGGCACGCGGCCGACGACATCGAGCAGCTGCGCAAGGAGTGGCAGGTCGACCACATCGATCTGCTCGGCACCGGTAACGGCGCCGAGGTCGCGATCAGCTACGCCCGCAAGTTCGGCGACCACCTCTCCCGCCTGGTGCTCGACTCCCCCACCAGCCTCGGCGCGGACGCCACCACCGTCGCCGAGCAGCGCGTGCAGGGCGCCGAGGCCGCGCTCACCGCGTTCGCGCAGCGCTGCGTCGCGCTCGGCTGCGCGCTCGGCCCCGACCCGAGGGCCGCGATCACCGACCTGGTGAACCGGGCCGCGGCGGGCCGGCTCGGCGATCTCTCCGCGAACGCCGTCACCACCGCGCTCACCGGCTTCCTCGGCAGCCCGCGCGCCGACCAGGCCGACCGGGTGCCCGAACTGGCCGACGCGCTGGCCGCCGCCGGGCGCGGCAACCGCGGCCCGCTGCTCGCCCTGGTCCAGCGGCAGTCGGCGGCGATCGCCAACGACGGCGAGTTCGTGAACCGCTGCGCCGACATCGAGCAGCCGCCGACGCCGAGCCGGGCCGTCGAACTCGCCGGTGACTGGGCGGGCAAATATCCGGTGTTCGGCCGGAGTGCCGCGCTGGCGCTGCTCACCTGCGCCGCCTGGCCGGTCGGGACACCGCCGGCGGCGATCGCGGACTTCGCGCTCCCGGTGCTCGTGCTGGACGGCGCCGCCGACCCGGTGGCAGGCGGTGTCGGGCAGGCCGCGGTGACCGGGGCGCTGGCCGGTGCGGGCGCCCGCACCGCGGTGCTGCGCTGGCAGGGCTGGGGGCATCCGGTGAGCGCGCGCTCCGGCTGCGGGCAGCGCGCCGTGGTGGAGTACCTGAACGAGGCGCGGCTGCCGCAGGACGGCTCCGTCTGCCCCGCCTGACCCGGGCGTAAGCCGCCGCCGCGCCGATCCCGGCAACCACCCCGGCCGGGTTCCGGTGTACCGTGCCCGGGTGCTCCTTCGACAGCTCGAGCCACGCACGGCTCGCACCACCGCCGAGGTGATCCGGTTCGCCCTGTGGCCGCTGGCGGTCATGACGGTGCTGCACCGGGTCTTCATCAAGGCTGTCAATGGATTCGTCACCGACGACTACCGGCCGGTGTACAACGCGTCGTTCCAGTTTCTCAACGGCAACCCCGTCTACACGGCCAACTTCGACTCCGTCGATCCGCACTACCTGTACCCGCCGAGCGGCACGCTGCTGATCGCCCCGATCGCGATCATCGACTACGAGAAGTCGCGCTGGCTGTTCATCCTGCTGAATGCGATCGCCATCCTGATCGCCTGGTACCTGCTGCTCAAGCTGTTCCGCTACACCGTGAACTCGGTGGCCGCGCCCGCGCTGCTGCTGGCCATGTTCGCCTCCGAGACCGTGATCAACACGCTGGTCTTCACCAATGTGAACGGCTGCCTGCTGCTCGGCGAGCTGATCTTCCTGCACCTGCTGCTCGCCCGGCGCGACCTCTGGGCGGGCGCGGTGCTCGGGCTGACGATCGCGGTGAAACCGACGCTCGCGCCGCTGCTGCTGATAGCCGCGGCGCGCGGGCAGTGGAAGGTCTTCGTCACCGGCTGCGGCGTCCCGCTCGCGCTGACCGCTGCGGCCTGGCCGCTCATGGTGGACCCGGAGAAATTCTTCACCCGCGTCTTGCCATACCTCGCCGAGACCCGCGACTACTTCAACAGCGCTATCTCGGGCAATGCGGCGTACTACGGGCTGCCGCCGTGGCTCACCCTCGGCATCCGGATCACCATGGCGCTGATCGTGCTCGGCTCACTGTGGCTGCTCTACCGGTACTACCGCGAGGACGAGCTGTTCTTCGTCTGCACCGCCTCCGGCGTGCTGCTCACCGCGGAGTTCCTGCTGACCTCGCTGGGCCAGATGTACTACTCGATGATGCTCTTCCCGTTCCTGATGACGGTGGTGCTGCGCAACTCGGTGCTGCGCAACTGGCCCGCCTGGCTCGCCATCTTCGGGTTCCTGAGCTACGACAAGTGGCTCTCGGATCGCTGGCAGGACGTCGGGCGCAACCTCGAGTACCTGCGCATCACCTTCGGCTGGGGGCTGCTGCTGCTCGTCGTGTTCTGCGTCCTCGCCGACCGGTACCTGGCCGCCCGCGCCGCGGGGACCCTGGACAAGGGGCTGGATCAGGACTGGATGCGCACCGCGCCGGACCCGCGCGGGCCGGTGAGCGAGGATGCCGAGCCCGCCGTGGGTGCGCCGACGCCGGTGGGCGAGCCCGGTCCCGCCACCGCGAACGGCACGGCCGCTACGGTCGAGCCCGCACCTCCGGCTACCGAGGTACCGGCGGGCCATCGCCCCTGACGGCTGCCGCGGGGCACGCTGCCCTCGCGCGGGTCGCATCCGTCGTAGCCGCCCGTCGACCTGCCCGGACGACCCCTCGACCGGGTCGGCGGCGCGCCGAGCGGCACGCGATTAACCTCGAAGCATGACCGATGCCGACACGTCACTGCCCACCCCGCGTATCCAGCTCACCCCGCAGGAGTGGCGCTCGAAGCTGAACCCCGCCGAATTCGCGGTGCTCCGCGAGGCCGCCACCGAGCGACCCTTCGTCGGCGAGTACACCGACACCAAGACCGACGGCGTCTACAGCTGCCGCGCCTGCGGCTCCGAGCTCTTCCGCAGCACGGAGAAATTCGACTCGCACTGCGGCTGGCCCTCGTTCTTCGACCCGGCCGATTCGGACGCCGTCATCCTGCGCGCCGACGACTCGCTCGGCACGCACCGGGTCGAAGTGCTGTGCGCGAACTGCCACAGCCACCTCGGCCACGTGTTCGAGGGCGAGGGATACAACACGCCCACCGACAAGCGCTACTGCATCAACTCCATCGCCCTGACGCTGCACCCCTCGGACAGCGGCTCGGCACGGTGAATCGGCGCGGCGCCGACCGTAGGGTACCGAGCGGTCCGCGCGCGGCGCATGCCCCGCAAATCCTTGGCACCGGAACTGGGACGCGGGGTCAGGGCAGCGAGGCGACGAGCGCGTCGAGCTCCACCCGGGGGCCGGTGTAGAACGGGATCTCCTCGCGCACGTGCAACCGGGCCTCGGTGGCGCGCAGATCGCGCATGAGATCGACGATGCGGTGCAGCTCGGGGGCCTCGAAGGCGAGGATCCACTCGTAGTCGCCGAGGGCGAAGGAGCTGACCGTGTTGGCGCGCACGTCCGCGTAGCCGCGGGCCTTCTTGCCGTGGTCGGCCAGCATCTTGCGGCGCTCCTCGTCCGGGAGCAGGTACCACTCGTAGGAGCGCACGAACGGGTAGACGCAGATGTAGGCACCCGGCTCCTCACCGGCGAGGAAGGCCGGGATGTGGCTCTTGTTGAACTCGGCCGGGCGGTGCAGGGCGACATTGCTCCACACCGGGGTGCTCGCCTTACCCAGTTCCGTGGTGCGGCGGAAGTCGGCGTAGACGGCCTGCAGGTCCTCGACCCGCTCGGCGTGCGTCCACAGCATGAAGTCGGCGTCGGCGCGCAGGCCGGAGACGTCGTAGATGCCGCGGAGCACCACCTCACGGTCGTCCAGGCCCTCGAAGAAGGCGGTGGCCTGCTTCAGGGCCGCCTCCCGGTCGTCGCCGAGCACTCCGGGGCGTACCTGGAACACGGAGAACATCAGGTACCTGATGGTGGAGTTGAGGGCCTGGTAATCGAGTCGTGCCATGCGTCCATGGTGCCACTAGCGTCCGGACGACCGGACCGGTGTCCGCAGCCGGGCACATCGGTCGGGCGCGAAGCGGGCGATTCACCGCCGGAGGCGGACCGTCAGACGAGGACGGATGCCGCGCGGGTGGCGGCGGCGGTGCCGGAGGCTACGCAGGCGGGGACGCCGACGCCGTGAAGGTAGGCCCCGGCTACGGCGAGGCCGGGGAGATCGGCGATGCCGGACTCGAGGGCGGCGATGCGCTCGGTGTGCCCGGGTGCGTACTGGGCGAGTCCACCGGGCCAGCGCTGGACGGCGAACCCGTCGGGGGCGACGGGCACCCCGGTCACGACTCGCAGATCCTCCACGGCGGCGGTGACCAGTTCCTCGTCGGTCCAGGAGAGCGGCGCCGGATCACCGAACCGGCCGAACGAGGCACGCACGAGCGCACCGCCGCGCGCGGCGAGATGCGGCCACTTCCGGCTGGAGAGCGTGAACGCTTTGGCGCGCAACCCCTCCCCGGTGCCGATCAGCACGCCGGAGTTCTGCGGCAGCTCCGTCGAGCCGGGCAGCGAGAGCGCCACCACCACCGACGAGGACAGCTCGATGGCTCCGGCCGCGGCGCTCGCCTCGGGCGCGACGGAGGCGAGCAGCCGCGCGGTGACCGGCGCCGGGGTCGCGAGGACGACGGCGTCCACCTCGCCGATCGGGTCGAGCGCCCACCCGCGCTCGGTGCGGGCCAGCGACCGCACCGCGGCGCCGGTGCGGATATCGGCCCCCGCCCGCGCGGCCAGTGCCTCCAGCAGCACGCGATACCCCTCCCGCAACCCGCCGAACACCGGCGCGGTGGATGGCGGCGGCAGCACCGACCTCACCGCGGCGGTGAGGCTCGCGGCCCCCCGGTCCAGCGCGGCGGCGAGGGTGGGCAGCGCCGCACGCACCCCGATCGACCGGGAACTCCCCGCGTACACCCCGCCGAGCAGCGGATCCACCGACCGCTCCGCGACCTGCGCCCCGAACCGCTCCGCCACCAGCGAGTACACGTCGATATCGCCGCCGACCCGCCACGTCGGCGGCCGCTCCGGCTCGGTGCGGACCCACGCCAGCGTGGCCGCGTCGACCAGCCCGTGCAACGTCTCCGCCGCGGACGGAATCCCCATCAGGGTGCGCTCCGGCAGCGGGTGCGCCCGGCCACCCGCCCAGACCAGCGGCCGCAGCCCGGACGGCGTGACGAGCTGCTCCTCGAGCCCGAGCTCACCGAGCAGCGCGGGAACCTCCGGCCGCCGCCCGACGAACGCCTCCGCCCCGAGATCGACCGGCCCACCGGCCAATTCCCCGGTGTACAGCACACCGCCCGCGCGCGGGCTCGCCTCGAGCACGGTGATCCGCGCCGCCTCGCCGAGCAGCCCGCGCAGCCGGTAGGCCGCCACCAGTCCGCTGATCCCGCCACCGGCCACCGCGATTCTCATGACATCGACGGTAGCCCCCGGGCGGCTCAGAGTTCGTGCACCAGCTGCACCAGCGCGGTGAGCACGCCCGGGTCGGTGTCCGGCAGCACGCCGTGGCCGAGGTTGAAGATGTGCCCGGTGGCGCCGAGCGCCAGGGCGGCGTCGGCCTCGTCCAGGATCCGCCTGGTCTGCGTGGCGGCGGCGTCGTACCCGGCGAAGAGCACGGCGGGGTCCAGGTTGCCCTGCAGCGCCTTGCCCGGCCCGACCCGGCGCGCCGCCTCGTCCAGCGGCACCCGCCAGTCCACCCCGACCACGTCGGCGCCCGCCTCGCCCATGGCGCCGAGCAGCTCGCCGGTGCCGACGCCGAAGTGGATGCGCGGCAGCCCGCTGTCGGCCAGCTCGGCGAAGACCCGCTCGGAGTGCGGCAGCACGTAGTGCCGGTAGTCGGCGGCGGAGAGCGCGCCCGCCCAGGAGTCGAAGAGCTGCAGCGCGTCCACCCCGGCCTCGATCTGCGCGCGCAGGAAGGCGATGGTGACGTCGGTGAGCAGGCCGAGCAGGGCGTGCCAGGTCTCCGGGTCGGCGTACATCATGGCCTTGGTGCGCTCGTGGTGCTTGGACGGCCCGCCCTCGACCAGGTAGGAGGCGAGCGTGAAGGGCGCACCGGCGAAGCCGATCAGCGGGGTGTCGCCGAGCGCGGCGGTGAGCAGCCGGACGCCCTCGCTCACCGCGCCCACCTCCTCCGGCCGCAACCGGGGCAGCGCCCGAACGTCGGCGACGGTGCGCACCGGCTGCGCGACGACCGGCCCGACGCCGGGCACGATGTCCAGGTCGATTCCGGCCGCCTTGAGCGGAACCACGATGTCGGAGAAGAGGATCGCGGCGTCGACGCCGTGTCGGCGCACCGGCTGCATGGTGATCTCGCAGACCAGTTCGGGGTCGAAGCAGGACTCGAGCATGCCGATGCCCTTGCGCAGCTCGCGGTACTCCGGCAGCGAGCGGCCGGCCTGGCGCATGAACCAGACGGGTCGGCGGCTCGGCTCGGCGCCGGTCGCGGCGGCCAGGAAGGGGGCATCGGACAACCGGCGGCGGGTATGCGTACTCATCACCGCCATCGTAGGCGGCGCGCCTCCGCCCGCGGTGAAACGTCACCGTCTACCGTCGGTCGGTGTGACACCGCTCGACTTCCGCGAGGGCGCCGCACCGGCCGAAGGGCCACACGGCGAACCCGCTTCCTTTCGCGCCGCGGTCGAAGCGATGGGGTCCGCAACCGTGCATCCTCGGATCGAACTGGCGCCCATTCGCCCGCCGCAGCGGCTGGCGCCGTACTCCTACGCGCTCGGCGCCGAGGTGACGCACGCCGACGCCGCCGCCGTCCCGACCGACTCCGAGGGCGACGCCTTCGGCAGGCTGATCCTGCTGCACGACCCGGAGGGCGACGAGACCTGGCACGGAACGTTCCGGCTCGTCGCCTACATCCAGGCCGACATCGACGCCTCGCTCGCCACCGACCCACTGCTCCCCGAGGTGGCCTGGAGCTGGCTGGTGGACGCGCTGGAATCGCGGCCCGACCCGTTCACCGCACTGGGTGGCACCGTGACCAGCACCAGCTCGGTGCGGTACGGCGACATCGCGGGGCCGCCGCGGGCGCACCAGCTCGAGCTACGCGCCTCCTGGACCGCGGTCACCGCCGAGATCCGCGGCCACGTGGAGGCCTTCTGCGAGGTACTGGCCTACTCCGCGGGGCTGCCACCGGCCGGGATCACGAGTTTGCCACCGCAGCAGCACATCGATCACGAACCGAGCTGACCGCCACGTATTGTTCTGGGCTATGCCGGTAGCCGACGACAGCCCCGCGGAGCCTCTGCTCGCCCCCGCCGACGGACTGCCGCCCGTGCTCGGTACCGCCGCCGAGGTCGCGGCGGCGGCCGCCCGGCTCGCCGCGGGCACCGGCCCGCTGGCCGTCGACGCCGAGCGGGCCTCCGGTTTCCGGTACTCCGCGCGGGCCTACCTGATCCAGTTGCGCCGGGCCGGAGCCGGCACCGTGCTGATCGACCCGATCCCGGTGACCGGTGGGCTCGGGCCGCTGGCCGACGCGATCAACGGACTGGAGTGGGTGCTGCACTCGGCCGACCAGGACCTGCCCGGCCTCGCCGACCTCGGGCTGCACCCGGACCGGCTCTTCGACACCGAATTGGGCGGGCGGCTGGCCGGATTCGAGCGGGTCGGGCTCGCGGCCATGGTGGAGAACCTGCTCGGGCGCGGGCTGCGCAAGGGGCACGGGGCGGCGGACTGGTCCACCCGGCCGCTGCCGGAGGAGTGGCTGAACTACGCCGCGCTCGACGTCGAGCTGCTGCTGGAACTGCGGGACGCGGTCGCGGCGGAGCTGGAGGCGCAGGGCAAGGCGGAGTGGGCGGCGCAGGAGTTCGAGCACGTCCGGCTCAGCAAGCCGGCGCCGCTGCGGCCGGATCGGTGGCGGCGCACGTCCGGGATTCATACGCTGCGGCGGGCCAGGCAGCTGGCGATCGTGCGTGAGCTGTGGGTGACCAGGGACGAGCTGGCGCGGGGGCGGGATGTGGCGCCTTCGCGGATTCTGCCGGATTCGGCGATCGTGGCGGCGGCCGGGGCCGATCCGAAGACGATCGCGCAGTTGCGCACGTTGCCGGTGTTCGGGGGGCCGCGGCAGCGGCGGTACTCGCGGGAGTGGTTGGCGGCTGTCGATCGGGCTCGAGCGCTCGCCGACGGGGAGTTGCCGCCTACCGCGCAGCCCTATGACGGGCCGCCGCCGGTCAATCGGTGGGAGCGGCGGGATCCCGTCGCCGCTGCTCGGTTGACCCGGGCTCGGGGAGCGATGGCGGAGTTGTCCGAGGAGCACTCGATTCCGGTGGAGAACCTGTTGTCGCCGGAGTTGGTGCGCAGGTTGTGCTGGGACGGGATCTCGTCCTACGAAGCATCCGGGACGTTGCCCGACGCGGTCGACGCGTTCCTGGCCGCCGGCGCGGCCCGCGCCTGGCAGCGCGAACTGGCCGTCCCCCGCCTGGTGGCCGCGCTCCCCGTGCCCGCCGCGGACTGACCACCCCTGTCGCATCGCCGCCGGCGGCGATGCGATATGCGTACGGACGGTGCGCGAGCGCGCGGCTCGGTCAGGTGGCGGAGAGCCAGCCGGTGATGCGGCGGGCGATGTCGGGGGCGGTGAGGCCGAGCTCGGCGTGCAGCTCACCGCGGGAGGCGTGGTCGAGGAACTGCTGGGGGACGCCGATGTCACGGGTGGGGACGTCGATGGCGGCGGTGCGGAGACGGGCGGAGACGGTGGAGCCGATGCCGCCGTGCAGTCCCCCGTCCTCGAGCGTGACCACGAGACGATAGTTCTCGGCCAGCTTCACGACGGTGTCGGAGACCGGGAGCACCCAGCGCGGGTCGACGACGGTGACCGACAGCCCGTCGGCGTGCAGGATCTCGGCCGCCGCCAGCGCGGTGCCCGCGAAGGCGCCGACGGCGAGCAGCAGCACGTCGCCCCGCGCGGTGCGGGCGGACCCGGCCTCCGGGTCGGCGAGCCGGAGCACGTCCAGCCCCTCCAACCGCTCGACGGCCGGAATGTCGGCACCGACGCTGCCTTTGGGGAAGCGCAGCGCGGTGGGCCCGTTGGCGACGGCGAGCGCCTCGGCCAGCTCTTCACGCAGCGTCGCCGCGTCCCGCGGCGCCGCCACCCGGATGCCGGGGATGATCCCGAGCACGGAGAGATCCCACATACCGTTGTGGCTGGCACCGTCGGTGCCGGTGATCCCGGCCCGGTCCAGCACCAGGGTCACCGGCTGCTCGAGCAGCGCGACATCCATGAGCAGCTGGTCGAAGGCCCGGTTCAGGAAGGTCGAGTAGATCGCCACCACCGGGTGCATGCCGCCGAGCGCCAGCCCGGCCGCCGAGGCCATGGCGTGCTGCTCGGCGATGCCGACGTCGAACATGCGATCCGGGAAACGTTCACCGAACGCGGCGAGCCCGGTCGGCCCCGGCATGGCGGCGGTGATCGCGACCACATCGCTGCGGCGTTCGGCGTGCGCGATCAGCTCCTCGGAGAAGACCGAGGTCCACCCCTGCGCCTTGGGCCCGCCGAGCGCCACGCCGGTGAGCGGGTCGATCGGGTCGCAGGCGTGCATCTGGTCGGCCAGATGATTCTCGGCGGGGGCGTAGCCACGGCCCTTCTGGGTGACCGCGTGCACCACCACCGGGCCGCCGAAGTCCTTGGCCCGGCGCAGCGCCGCCTCCATCGCCACCACGTCGTGGCCATCCACCGGCCCGACGTACTTGAGGCCGATGTCGCCGAAGAGCTCCTGCGGGCTGACCGCGTCCTTGATGCCGGCCTTCACCGCGTGCACCATCGAGTAGGCCGAATCCCCCACCCGCGGAATGCTCTTGATCAGCCGCTTGCCCGCGTCCAGCGCGTGCTCGTAGGCGGGCTGGGTGCGCAGCGCGGTGAGCCGCTCGGCCAGGCCGCCGATGGTCGGCGCGTAGGAGCGGCCGTTGTCGTTGACCACGATCACCACCGGCCGGTCCTGCGCACCCGCGATGTTGTTCAGCGCCTCCCAGCACATGCCGCCGGTGAGAGCGCCGTCGCCGACCACGGCGACCACGTGCCGCTCGCGCCCGCTCAGCGCGAACGCCTTGGCCAGGCCGTCGGCGTAGGAGAGCGCGGCGGAGGCGTGCGAGGACTCCACCCAGTCGTGCGGGCTCTCGGCCCGGCTCGGGTACCCGGAGAGCCCGCCCTGCTTGCGCAGCGAATCGAAGCCGCCCTTGCGGCCGGTCAGGATCTTGTGCACGTACGCCTGGTGCCCGGTGTCGAAGATCAGCGGGTCGGCGGGCGATTCGAAGACCCGGTGCAGCGCGATGGTCAGCTCGACGACGCCGAGGTTCGGGCCGAGGTGGCCTCCGGTCGCCGCCACCTTCTCGACCAGGAACTCGCGGATCTCGGCCGCGAGTTCGCGCAGCTGCGGCACCGTGAGCCCGCTCAGGTCTTCGGGCGACTCGACCCGGGAAAGCACTCCCACCTGACTTCGCTCCCTCCGGGGACAACCCCTGTGATTCGGAACAGTCTACGGACGCCGCCGGACGGGGCGAACCGGCGACCGCGGGGCGCGAACAGGGCTGGGCGCCGCGCGGTGCGTTTCGGTTCACGGTACCCGCTCACCGGCCACCCCCGCCGTGCCGTGAGAATCACACCGACGGCGACCACGGCGAGGGGAGCGAGCGGTGAGCGGGAAGAAGCACGGCGGCGCGGGGACGATCACGGTGACCGGGCACGGCGCCGCGCGCGGTGTGCCGGATGTCATGCGGGTGGACATCGCGGTGGAGACGCGCGCCGACACCGTCGCGGTGGCCTACGGCCGGGCAGGCGAGCGGATCGCGGCGGTCACCGCCGCGCTCCGCGGGCACGGCGTGCGCACCGCCGACATCGGCACCAGCAGGCTCTCGGTGCGCACCGAGACCACCTGGCAGCAGGAGCACGGCTCGCAGATCGTCGGCTACGTGGCGGACGCGGCGCTCGCGGTGTCGCTGCGCGAGCTCGGCGACGACGCCGACCCCGGCCCGGCGGCGATCATCGCGGCCGCGGTGGAGGCGGGCGGCGACGACGTCCGGCTCGGCGGGCTCACCTTCGGGCTCGCCGACCCGGAGGCTGTACTGGTCACCGCGCGCGACGCGGCCTGGGAGAACGCGCTGGCCAAGGCGCGGCGGTACGCCGAGAAGGCGGGGCGCGCACTGGGTCCCGTGCGCGACATCGTGGAGGGTTCCGGGGCGGGTGCCCCGGTGCCGCAGCTGAAGATGGTCGCGGCGGCGCCGGGCGGGGCCGAGTCGGGCTCGGTGCCGGTGGAGCGCGGCGAGCAGGAGATCAGCGCGCACCTCCAGGTGACCTGGGAGCTCGCGGCGCCCGCGCCGGACCGCGACGTATGAGACCGGCCGGAGGCCCTACCGCCTCCGGCCGCTGAACCGTCGGCCCGCCTCCGTCCGGGTCACGGAGGCGGGGGCGGCCGCGAGCACGGCACAGCGCGGCTCCGCCACTCGGCGCCGCGTTCAGCGCTCCAGCAACGCGAGGCACTCGACGTGGTGCGTGCCGGGGAAGGAGTCGACGACGCGCAGCTCGGTGAGCTCGTACCCGGCCTCCCGGTACAGCCCGAGGTCGCGGGCGAAGGCGGCGGGGTCGCAGCCGATGTGCACGATCCTGGCAGGCCCGGCAGCGGTGAGCGGCGCGATCACGTCGCGACCGGCGCCTGCCCGCGGCGGGTCGAGCACGACGGCGTCGGGCAGCGGCGGCCTGGCGGCGAACCACTGCTCGACCCGCAGCACCTCCAGGTCGACCCAGGGCAGGTCGGCCAGCGCGGCCTGACCCGCGGTGACGGCGCCTGCCGCGGACTCCACCGCGTGCACCGCGCCGCCCGGCCCGACCAGCTCGGCCAGCCCGGCGGCGAAGACCCCCGCGCCGCTGTACAGATCCCAGGCCCGCTGCCCGGGCGCCAGCCCGGACCACTCGGCGACCCGGTCGGAGTAGTACCCGGGCGCCGCGCGGTGCGCCTGCCAGAAGGCGGTGGCCGGCAGCTCCCAGCGCCGCTCCCCCACCACCTGCACGGCACTGCCGTCGCCGTGCAGCAACCGGGTGGCGCGCGGGGCGTGCGCGGCGGTGCGGCGGGCAGCGGCATTGCGCCGGGACTGCTCGACCCGGCCCCTGCGCGCGGCCGTCCGCGCCGCCTGGGCGGGCGGCGCGATCTCCACCACGTGCCTGGTTCCGGCGGAGTCGACGGCGACGACCAGATCGGCGCCGGGGGTGAATCGCTCCTGCTCCAGCCCATCGACCGCGCCCGCGACCGGCTGCGGGCAGCGCAGGTCGGGCACGATGTCCGAGCTCCGGTGGCCGTGCACCCCCGCGCGGCCGTCGGCGTCGACCACCAGCCGGAGCCTGGTCCGCCAGCCGCCGGTCTCGTCCGGCGCGCCGAGCGGCTCGACGGTGATGTCGCGCTCGATCAGCGCGATTCGCCGCAACTGCTCGGCGACCACGCTCGCCTTGAGCTGGCGCTGCAGCGCGGGGGTGGCGTGCGTGAAGTCGCAGCAGCCCGCGCCGCCGGGCCCGGAGACCGGGCAGGTGGCGGGCACCCGGCCCGCGACCGCCTCCACGATCTCGACCGCGTCGGCCCGCGCGAAGGAGCCGCCGCGATCCTCGGTCACCCTGGCGCGCACCAGCTCTCCGGGCAGCCCGTGCCGGACGAAGACCACCCGGCCCTCGTGCCTGCCGACGCAGAAGCCGCCGTGCCCCGGCGGCCCGAGCCGCACCTCGAATTCGTCGCCGACGCTCACGAGCGGTCCTCGTATCCGCGGCGCACCGCACCCGGCGCGTTCACCACACCCTGCTTTCTCGCCTTGGCCGAGGAGCTGAGCTGCCACGGCACGCTGGTCACCATGACGCCGGGCTCGAAGAGCAGCCTGCCCTTGAGCCGCAGCGCGGACTGGTTGTGCAGCACCTGCTCCCACCAGTGGCCGACCACGTACTCCGGGATGAACACCGTCACCACGTCGCGCGGGGCGTCCTTGCGCACCCGCTTCACATAGTCGAGCACCGGTTTGGTGATTTCCCGGTAGGGCGATTCGACCACCTTGAGCGGCACCGCCATATCGCTGCGCTCCCACTCGCGCACCAGCTTGCGGGTATCGGCGTCGTCCACGTTCACCGTCACCGCCTCCAGCGTATCGGGCCGCATGGCGCGGGCGAAGGCGAGTGCGCGGCGGGTGGGCAGGTGCAGCGTGGAGACCAGCACGATGGCGTGCGCGCGGCTGGGCAGCACGCCGTCCCACTCGGTCTCGGCCAGCTCGCGGGCGACCGAGTCGTAGTGCTTCCTGATCAGCTTCATCACCACGAAGATCGCGACCATCAGGAAGATCGCGATGTAGGCGCCCGCGAAGAACTTGGTCATCAGCACGATCACCAACACGGTGCCGGTGGCGGAGAGGCCGATGGCGTTGATCACCCGGGAGCGCTTCATCCGCCTGCGGTGCTCGGCGTCGGTCTCGGTGCGCAGCAGCCGGGTCCAGTGCCGCAGCATGCCGGTCTGGCTGAGCACGAACGAGACGAAGACGCCGACGATGTAGAGCTGGATGAGCTTGGTGACCTCGGCCCCGAAGAACACCACGAAGGCGATGGCGGCGCCGGAGAGGAACAGGATGCCGTTGCTGAACGCCAGCCGGTCGCCGCGGGTGTGCAGCTGGCGCGGCAGGTAGCGGTCCTGGGCCAGGATCGAGCCGAGGACCGGGAAGCCGTTGAAGGCGGTGTTGGCGGCGAGCACCAGGATCAGCGCGGTCACGATGGTGATGAAGAAGAAGCCGACCGGGAAGCCGGCGAAGACCGACTCGGCGAGCTGGGCGATCAGCGTCTTCTGGTGGTAGTCGGCGGGTGCGCCGATCAGGTGCGCCGGATCGTGCGCGTAGACGACGCCGATCCGCTCGGCCAGCAGGATGATCCCCATGAGCAGCACGATCGCGATGCTGCCGAGCAGCAGCAGCGTGGTCGCGGCATTGCGCGACTTGGGCTTCCGGAAGGCCGGGACGCCGTTGCTGATCGCCTCGACGCCGGTCAGCGCGGCGCAGCCGGAGGAGAAGGCGCGCGCGATCAGGAAGGCGAAGGCGAGGCCGTAGAGGTGCTCCTCCTCGGCGTCCAGCCCGAAGCCGGCCGACTCCGCGCGCAGGTCGTCGCCGAGCACGTACACCTGGAACAGCCCCCAGCCGAGCATGACGAACATGCCGACGATGAAGGCGTAGGTCGGCACCGCGAAGGCGGTTCCCGACTCCCTGACCCCGCGCAGGTTCACGGCGGTGAGCAGCGCGATGGCGACCACCGCGAAGAGCACCTTGTGCGTGGCGACGAACGGGATCGCGGAGCCGATGTTGGAGGCGGCCGACGAGATCGAGACCGCGACGGTCAGCACGTAGTCGACCAGCAGCGCGCTGCCGACGGTGAGCCCGGCGTTCGGGCCCAGGTTGGTGGTGGCCACCTCGTAGTCGCCGCCGCCGGAGGGGTAGGCGTGCACGTTCTGCCGGTAGCTGGCGACCACGACGGCCATCACGGCGGCGACGGCGAGCCCGACCCACGGCGCGTAGAGATAGGCCGAGATCCCGGCGGCCGAGAGGACCAGGAAGATCTCCTCCGGCGCGTACGCCACCGACGACATCGCGTCGGAGGCGAAGACCGGCAGCGCGATCCGCTTCGGGAGCAGGGTGTGCCCGAGCGAATCACTCCGGAACGGCCTGCCCAGCAGCACGCGCTTGGCGGCCGTCGTCAACTTGGACACCGGAGCGAGCATAGAGTGCCGTCCGGTCTCCCGCCCGCCCGACCGGGGCGTTTCCGGATGGAGGCGATCCGGCCGCGACGCCGGCCACGCCGGTGTTTGCCGGGCAGGCGCGCGGGGAAACGTGCCGGGAGGACAGTACGGGCGGTACGGTTCGGATGCCGGATCGGCCGCGGACCGAGCGCCACGGTTCAGGAACGAGGTTGTGGTGTACGTAGTGATCATGGGGTGCGGGCGGGTCGGCTCCTCGCTGGCGCGCGCGCTGATCCGGGTCGGGCACGAGGTGACGGTGATCGACCGCGACCCCAGCTCGTTCCTCCGCCTCGGCACCGACTTCCCCGGCCGCCAGGTGGTCGGCGTCGGTTTCGACCGGGATGTGCTGACCAGGGCCGGGATCGAGCGCGCCGACGCCTTCGCCGCCGTCTCCTCCGGCGACAACTCCAACATCATCTCGGCGCGGGTGGCGCGTGAGATGTTCGGCGTGGAGCGGGTCGTCGCCCGGATCTACGATGCCAAGCGCGCCGCGGTCTACGAGCGGCTCGGCATCCCGACCATCGCCACCGTCCCGTGGACCACCGACCGCTTCCTGCGCACCCTGATCGCCGACACCAGCACCACCACCTGGCGCGACCCGACCGGGACGGTGGCGGTGACCCAGCTGGCGCTGCACGAGGAGTGGTCCGGCCGCACCGTGCGCGACCTGGAGCGCGCCGTCGGCGTACGGGTGGCGTTCGTGCTGCGCTTCGGCCGCGGGCTGCTGCCGGACACCAAGACCATCGTTCAGGCCGACGACGTCGTCTACGTGGCGGTGCCATCCGGCAGCGTCGGCGAGGCCGTCGCGATGGCCGCCAAGCCCCCCGCGAGCGAGGACTGAGTATGAAGGTCGCCATTGCCGGAGCAGGCGCCGTCGGCCGCTCCATCGCGCGGGAACTGCTGCGCGGCGGGCACCGGGTGATGCTGCTCGAGCGCGAGCTGTCGCACCTCGACGAGGAGGCCATCCCGGACGCGATCTGGGTGCACGCCGACGCCTGCGAGCTCTCCCTGCTGGAGGAGGCGGGGATGGAGACCTACGAGGTGGTCATCGCCGCGACCGGCGACGACAAGGTGAACCTGGTGCACAGCCTGCTCGCCAAGACCGAGTTCGGGGTGAGCCGGGTGGTGGCGCGGGTGAACGATCCGCGCAACGAATGGCTCTTCGATTCGTCCTGGGGCGTGGACGTCGCCGTCTCCACCCCGCGGCTGCTTGCCTCGCTGGTCGAGGAGGCCGTCTCGGTCGGCGACCTGGTGCGGCTGATGACGCTGCGGCAGGGGCAGGCGAACCTGGTGGAGATCACCCTGCCGAACGACACCGCGCTCGCCGGCAAACCGGTCCGCTCGCTGCGGCTGCCGAGGGACACCGCGCTGGTGACGATCCTGCGCGGGGGCCGGGTCATCGTGCCGCAGGCCGACGATCCCTTCGAGGGCGACGACGAACTGCTCTTCGTTGCCTCGGTCGAGGCCGAGGAAGATCTGCGAGTAGCCCTCGCAGACCACGGCATCAGACCCTGAGCAGTGCGGGGCCGCGCTCAGGCGGCGGTCTGCAGCTCCTTGCGGAGCTTGTTCAGCGCGCGGTGCTGCATGACCCGGACCACGCCGGGGCTGGTGCCGATGGCCTCGGCGGTCTCGGCCGCGCTCCAGCCGAGCACGATCCGCATGACCAGCACCTGGCGGTGCGCGGGGGCGAGCACCTTCATCAGCTCGCGGGTCTCGGTCCTGCGCTCGGAGGCCAGTGCCCACTCCTCGGGGCCCGCGGCCGGGCAGGCGGTGTCCGGCAGGTCGGCGGTCGGGTAGGCGGTCAGCTGGCCGCGGCGGAAGGCGTCGGCGACCTTGTTGGCGGCGATGCCGTAGACGAAGGCGAGGAAGGACTTGCCCTGGTCGCGGTAGCGCGGGATGGCATTCACGGTGGCGATCAGGATCTCCTGCATCACGTCGTCGGCGGTGACCTGCAGGTGCGCGCTGTTGCCCAGCCGGGCCAGGCAGTAGCGGCGGACCAGCGGCTGCACGATCCGCAGGATCTCGCCGACGGCCCGCTGGTCGCCGGCGGCGGCGGGGCCGATCAGCGCGTCCAGCTCGGCGCCGATCCGCCTGCTCTCGGAGTTCACCGCGGTGGCGGCCTTGGCGGGACGGCTCGAAGAGATCCGGGTGGAGTGCGTCGCGGTGGTGTGCTCGGTGGCCATTGCTCCGAGGTCCTTTCTCGCCGTGTGGTATTCGGTGACGAGAAAATCGTCCGTCGAAACGGAGCTCGGAAACAGGTACCCCAGGGTGGGGAACACCCCCACCTCCCGGTGGTCCGGGCACCCCCTAGCGGGCGGCGTGCCGCCCGGCGGACTTCGCGGACCCGACCGGGGCGTGCCCGGCGCGGCGCACCGCCCACACGGTGACCACCAGCGCGACAGCGGTCAGCGGCCAGCCCATCCCGATCCTGGCGACCGCGAGCCAGCCGGTGTGGTCGGTGTCGTACAGCTCGGACTGCACCAGGTAGCGGGCGCCGAAGACGACCACCCAGGCCAGCGTGGCGAGGTCGTAGAGCCGCACGAAGGCGGGGTCCTCGCGCCAGGTGGAGCCGTGGCCGTTCAGCACGCTCCAGATGACCCCGACCAGCGGCCTGCGCACCAGGATCGAGGCGAGGAAGATCCCGGCGTAGACCAGGCTGGTGTAGATGCCGAACAGGAAGTAGCCCTTGGCCTCACCCACCCGATAGGCGATGAGAGCACAGATCCCGACGCCGATGAAGCCGGAGACGGCGGGCTGGATCGGGCTGCGCCGCACCAGCCGCCAGACCAGGATCGCGGCGGCGACGCCGAGCGCGGCCCAGACCGCGGCGGTGAGCCCCCACAGCGTGTTCACCGGCACGAAGACCAGCACCGGGAGGGTGGAGTAGATCAGGCCGCTGATGCCGCCGAGTTGTTCCAGGAGGGTCTGTTCGGAGCGCTCCGCCCGCGCTTCGGGTTCGGCGGCGGGCTCGTCCCTGGTCCCGGTGTCGTCACTGGTCGGCATACGTCAGCTGTTCCCACGCAGTTCGTAGTAGGGGTTGAAGATCACCTTGCGGCCGTCCCGCTCGCCGACCCGGCCGCGCACCAGGATCTTGCGGCCCGGCTCGATGCCCGGGATCCGCTTGCGCCCGATCCACACCAGGGTGATGGCGTCGGTGCCGTCGAACAGCTCGGCCTCGATGGCGGCGCCGACCGCCTTCGAACAGGCCTCCACGCTGCGCAGCCTGCCGAGCATGGAGACCTCCTCGCCGCGGCGGCATTCCGAGGCGCGACACGCACCGGAGGCCTCGGCCGACTCGGCCAGCTCCTCGGCGTCCAGATGGTCGATATCCGCGGTGAGCCGGCGGCCGAGCCGTCGGAAATATCCCGAGGCAGCGGATGACATGGCACGCTCTCCTGGCATTCGCGACGTGGGTTGCACGCCGTCGTTGGGTCCTCGCGCCGGCCGGTTGTGGCCGTACTCCGCCAACTGTAGATGGCGGGGAGTTACCCCGCTACGCTCGGCCCGATGTTGCTCTCCCCCGAACCGGCCGCGGTGGTGGCCCTGCCCGGTACCGGCTCCGATTCGCACTTCGCGCAGCGTGCCTTCGGGGCCGCGTGTGCCGCCCGTGACCTGCGGATCGTCGCGGTACAGCCGGATCCGGGTGCGGTCGTCGCGAGCTGCCTCGAGGCGCTGGATTCCGCCGCCCGGCGGCATGGGCGGGTGGTCGCGGCCGGGATCTCGCTCGGGGCGGCGATCGCGGTCGAGTGGGCGGGCGCGAATCCGGAGTCCACGGCCGGGGTCGTCGCGGGGCTGCCCGCCTGGACCGGGGGGTCGGGCGGGGAGTCTCCGGCGGCGCTGAGTGCCCGGGTCACCGCGGAGTCGGTGCGGGCGGACGGGCTGGAGGCGACCATCGCGCAGATGCGCGCCAGCAGCCCCGCCTGGCTGGCGGAGACGCTGACCCGCTCCTGGCGCGGGTACGGCTCCGCGCTCCCCGACGCGCTCCTCGAGGCCGCGGGCTACTCCTGGCCCACCGAACCGCTGCTGCGTTCGCTCGCCGTGCCGACGGTGGTGGTCGGAGCCGTCGACGACCCCATCCACCCGTTCCCCGTCGCCGAGCGGTGGGCGGCCCTCATCCCCGGCGCGGTCCTGCACACGATGACCCTCGCCGAATTCGGCGCCGACCCCGCTCTGCTCGGCCACCTCGCCATCGGCCCCCGCTGATCGAGCGGGTCAGTTGCGGTTGAGCTGCTGCATGGCCGAGCCCTCGGCACCCCGGCGCGGCTGATCCGGCACCGGCTGCGGGACGACGGGGCGCGGTGCGGCCGCGGCGGCAGCGGCGGCCTGGGCGGCGGCTTGCGCCTGGGCCGCCTCGACCTGCTGCTGGTGCGCGGCGGCCAGCTGCTCGGCGAGATCCTTGGGCAGCACGACGGGCAGCGGGTCCCGGACCGGAAGCGGCTCGGTGCCGCGCCGGACGACGGTCTCGCTCATGATGGCCCGCGCCGCCCGCACGAGCGGCCCGTCGTCGGCGACCGACCCGGTCGGCCCCGCGGCGACGAGCCGCACCATCCAGCGGTACCCGTCGACGCCGATGAACCGCAGATCGGCCCCCTCGGTGACGGCGACCAGCTCGCGCCCCCACGGCCCGTTCTCGGTGGAGACCTGCGCGCCGTCCTTGCGCAGCGACTCGGCCAGGTCGGCGGCGACCGTGCGCCACTGCCCCGAGGTCTTGGGCGCCGCGTACGCGGCGACGGTGAGCCGCCCGTGCTCGGTGGCCAGGTGCACCGCCTGCGGCGTGCCGTCCCCGGCCATCTCCACCTGCAGCTGCCCGCCCGGCGGCACCGGGATGATCACCGAGCCGAGGTCGAGCCGCTGCTCGGCGATCGCCTCCAGCTCCGCGGTGACATCGGCGTAGTCGTACGGCCCGCGCGGCTCGTCCCCGCTCGCACGGGCGACGGGCGCCTCGGCCGCCACCTCGGCCTCCGGCACGCTGTGCTCGGACCGCCGCGGCGCCGCTTCAGCGGGCTCGTCACCGGCGCGCCCCGGACCGCCGGCGCGCCTGCGCCTGCCCCCGCGGCGCGGTGCGGGCTCCGGCTCGGCGGCTACCTGCACGGGGTGCTCGTCGGTGTCGTAGTCGTCCGCGAACGGCTGGAACCCCGGATCGCCCGGGTACAGCACCGGGATCGGGTGCTCGTCGGTGTCGTACTCGTCACCGAAGTCGTCGTCGAAGTCGCCGTGCTCGCCGGCCCGGCCGCTGCCCTTCTTCCCCCGTCCGAAGATTCCCATCACGCCTCCTCGGCGAGGCTCGCGTGCCCGCCGCTCGATCCGTAGCCCCCCGCGCCCCGCGCGGTCTCGTCCAGCGTCTCGACCTCGACGAAATCCACCAGCTCCACCCGCTGCACGAGCAGCTGCGCGATCCGGTCACCGCGGCGCAGCTCGATCGCGGTGCGCGGATCGTGGTTGATCAGGCAGACCTTGATCTCGCCGCGGTAGCCGGCATCGATCGTGCCCGGCGTGTTCACCACCGAGAGCCCGGTCTTCGCCGCCAGCCCGGAGCGCGGATGCACCAGCCCGACCGTCCCCCGCGGCAGCGCGACCGCGACGCCGGTGCCGACCAGCACCCGCTCCCCCGGCTCCAGCACCACGTCCTCGGTGGTGCACAGATCGACCCCCGCGTCACCGGCATGGGCGCGGGCGGGAAGGGGGATGCCGGGGTCTGTCCGCAGCAGGGGTATCGGTGACAGTGCGCTCACGGTGGACGAGCCTACGCGCAGGCGAGGCGGGTCCGTCGCCTAGTGTTGAGTCGTGTCCGACCTGCCCGATCCCGTGAGCAAACCCGCGAACCCGGGTGCCGACCGGCGCGCTTCCGCCGCGGCGCCGACACCGGCGACGCGGCCCCCCGCACCGTCCTATCGGGAGCGGCTGTGGGTGCCGCTGTGGTGGTGGCCGATCGGCTTCGGGGTGGCGGCTCTGCTGGCCGCGGAGATCCACATGGGCGGGCACGGCGTGCGCGCCTGGCTGCCCTACGGGGCGCTGCTCCCGGTAGCGGCGTGGGTGCTGCTCTGGTTCGGCAGGCATCGCATCGAGGTCGCCGCCGACGAGCGGGGCAACCCGGAACTGCGGGTCGACCGGGCACACCTCCCGGTCGAATTCGTCGCCCGTGCGGCGATCGTCCCCCCCGCTGCGAAGAGCGCGGCACTGGGTCGCCAGCTGGACCCGGCCGCGTATCTGCAGCACCGCCCGTGGGTGCGGCCGATGCTGCTGCTGGTGCTCGACGACCCGGACGACCCCACGCCGTACTGGCTGATCAGTACGCGGAGGCCCGAACGGGTCCTCGCCGCGCTCGGCTTGCCGAGCGCGGTCGATTGACCGCGTGCTCGCTCAGGAGCCGCAATCCATGCAGATCAACTGATTGCCCTTCTCGCTGGCGAGCCTGCTCCGGTGGTGTACCAGGAAACAGCTGGAACAGGTGAACTCGTCCGCCTGCTTCGGAATCACTCGAACGCTCAGCACTTCCTCGGACAGGTCCGCGCCGGGAAGCTCGAACGACTCCGCGGTATCGGATTCGTCGATATCCACGACGGCGGACTGCGCCTCGTTGCGACGAGCCTTCAGCTCCTCCAGCGAATCCTCCGACACGTCGTCGGATTCGGTGCGCCTCGGTGCGTCATAGTCGGTTGCCATGTCGTCTTCCCCTCGTCCTTACTCCGTATATCCCGGTTCGGCGTGGTCACACCGATCCCCGCTGGGAATCGAGCTGACCCACACCGCCCCGCCGGTGGCACACATCACACGGCTACCGGCTCTCCACCAGGAGCGGATCCGAGGATCCACGCCCGGCGGCGCTTGGTGAACGCGGGACATGCCCTGCTTGTTCCCGCAACCGACCACGCCATTCCACCTGGGTGATTCGATCTGGGCCGCCAGACAATAGCGGACCACGGGGGAAAAGTCGCAACCGAAACACACTCGCCACACAAACGACCTTTCACCGACGTCCGGCGACCGCTCGTCGCGCGCCGAACGGCCGCATCGTTACGCGCGGCGCTGCCCCGCCGTGACATTTCGTAGAGTGTCCCCGTGGTTTCACTGATCACCGAAGGACGCGCATCCGACCGCAGCGGTCGGCCCTTCATCCGCCGGCGCATCGAACCGTGGCTCATCCTCGTCGGCGTCCTGGCGTTGGTGTCGACGGTGATCTGGATCAAGGCACTCACCATGGAGGACACCGACACCACAGCGATGAGCTGCAACTCCCCGAGCCCCGCCACCGACCAGGGCGCCACCGCCCCGCCTGTCGCGCTCGGCCAGCGCGTCGGCGCGGGCCGGCTCGACGAGGTGGAGCCCGCGCCCCTGCAGAGCACCAAGGTGCGCGTGCTGAACGCCAACAACCAGCGCGGCCAGGCCTCGCACGTCGCCGCCCAGCTGGGCGATCTCGGCTTCGCCGGGGCGCCGGGTCAGCCGGTCGGCAACGACCAGGTCTACGTCAACGGCGATCTGGAGTGCACCGGTCAGATCCGGTTCGGGGTGAACGGCCGCCCGGCCGCCGCCTCGGTGCAGCTGGTGGTGCCGTGCGCCGAGCTGATCGAGGACCAGCGCGGCGACGACACCGTCGATCTGGTACTCGGCTCGCTCTTCCGGGACATCCGGCCGAGCACCGACGCCGAGGAGGTGCTGCGCTCGCTGAAGAACCCGGCGCCGGGCGGCGCCGCGCTGGACGTCGGGCTGCTGGACGCCGCCCGCAAGGCCCAGTGCTGAGCCACTGACTCGGCGCGGCGCGACAGTCGCCGCATCCGGTCCGGCGGCGCAGGCGTCGCCGGACCGGCGCGGCTCAGGGCTGGGGGATCGGCGCGGCCGCGCCGGTGCGCTCGAAGAGCGCGAGCAGTTCGTCCGCGATCCCGGGCGCGGCGGCGAGCACCAGGTCGCCCGCTGCGCCGCCCGCGGTGGCGGGGGGCAGCACCAGCCGCGCCCCCGCCTCCGCGGCGACCAGGGCGCCCGCCGCCCAGTCCCAGGTGTTCAGCCCGTGCTCGTAGAAGGCGTCCAGCCTGCCCGCGCCGACCAGGCACAGATCCAGCGCGGCGGCGCCGAGCCTGCGGATGTCGCGCACCGCGGGCAGCAGCTGGGCCACCAGCCCGGCCTGCTCGGTCCGGCGCGCGGTGCCGTAGGCGAAGCCGGTGGCCACGAGCGCCATCGACGCCTCCCGGACCGGGGTGCAGCGCAGGTGCTCGACGGTGCCGTCGGAGTCGACGCGCAGCGCGCCGAGTCCGCGCGCCGCGCTGTAGGTGGCGGCGCGCTCCACGTCGACCACGGCGCCGGCCACCGAGCGCCCGTTCCGCATCGCGGCCACCGAGACGGCGTACCCGGGCAGGCCGTAGAGGAAGTTCACGGTGCCGTCGATCGGGTCGATCACCCAGGAGATCCGGTCGCCCGCGTTCGCGAGGTCGCCGCCGCCCTCCTCGCCGACCACCAGGTCGTGCGGGCGCTGCTCGGCGAGCAGAGCGCGCACCAGCTCCTCGGTCTCGGTGTCGACCACCGTCACCGGGTCGGTCGGGGTGCTCTTGGCCTGCACGGCGCCCGCGGCGACGATCCCGGCCGGGCCGAAGACCTCGGGGCGGCGGGCGCGGACGTGCGCGGCCGCGCTCTCGGCCAGGTCGACCGCGATCCGGCGCAGTTCGGCGGGGTCGGTGGTGGTCGCGTCGGTGGCGGCGGTGTCGAGCGGGGCCGGGCGCGGTACTGAGGTGGGATGCGGCACGGCACCATGCCATCACAGATCCCGGCCGGGCGCGCGAGGGCGGTCGGCGATCATGATCGGACGCGCCCGACTACCCTTTGTCGTGCACGACACAGCGCCGTCGTCGGGCAACCCGACGTCACGCGGCACCGGGGACCTGTGCGGCGCGATGTGGACCACGACACCGGCACAGGAACGAGGGGTTGAGAGATGTCCGCTCGGGGGCACGCATTCGGGATCGACATCGGCGGCAGCGGTGTCAAGGGCGCCGTGGTGAACCTGGACACCGGTGAGCTCGCCCAGGAGCGCATCAAGATCGCGACGCCGCAGCCGTCCACCCCGGAGGCGGTCGCGGCGACCGTGGCCGAGCTGGTCGCGAAGGCGGACTGGGACGGCCCGGTCGGCATCACGCTGCCCGCGGTGGTGCTGGACGGTGTCGCGCGCACCGCGGCCAACATCGACCGCGGCTGGATCGGCACCGACGCCCGCGCGCTCTTCGCCGACGCGCTCGGCGGCAGGCAGGTCACCGTGCTCAACGACGCCGACGCGGCGGGGCTGGCCGAGGACCGCTACGGCGCGGCGCGCGAGTACGCCGGCTCGGTCCTGCTGCTCACCTTCGGCACCGGGATCGGCTCCGCGCTGATCTACCGCGGCGCGCTCGTGCCGAACACCGAACTCGGGCACATGGAGGTCGGCGGGATGGAGACCGAGCACCGCGCCGCCGCCTCGGTGAAGGAGCGCAGGGAACTGAGCTTCGCGCAGTGGGCCGCCGAGGTGAGCACGGTGTTGATCGCGCTGGAGAATTTGTTCTGGCCGAATGTCATCGTGGCCGGTGGCGGCATCAGCCGGGACAGCGACCAGTGGATTCCGCTGCTCACCAACCGGACCCCGGTGATTCCCGCGCACCTCAGGAACACCGCGGGCATCGTCGGCGCGGCCATGGCGGTACACGACGGCATCACGCCCTGACGCGGAACGGCGCCACCCGGGCGCGGGCCGCGAATCTGCCCGTCGTTGGCATGGGTACCCTGGTTCGATCGTTACAATGGAACCTGTCCGGCGGAAAGCCGCCAACCCCCACCCGGCACACCGGCTCGCGCCGGTGCGAGCCGACAGCCGGCGCTCCGCCGGCGCCACCCGACAGACCGCTCCGCCGGATCACTCTGGCGTGACGCCGCACGAGACCGTCACGAAAGGGCGTACGTGGTAGCCACGAATACCCGTCAGACCGCCGAATCGGCCGACGCCGACTCCGCGGAAGCAATCGCCGCGCGGCCGGTCCGCAAGGCACCGGTGAAGAAGGCGCCTGCCAAGAAGGCCGTCGCCAAGAAGGCACCGGCGAAGAAGGTGGCCGCCGCCAAGAAGGCGCCCGCGAAGAAGGCGGGCACCAAGAAGGCGGGTCCGGACGGCGAGCCGGGCGCCGACGAGGGCACCGAGGAGGAGAACCTCGAGCTCGAGGATCTGGAGATCTCCGAGGACGAACTCGCCGAGGACGCCGAGGAGCCGGTCGAGGAGGCCGCCGAGGCCCCCGAGGCCGAGGGTGCCGCCGAACCGACCCCCGCCGACAAGGCCTCCGGTGACTTCGTCTGGGACGAGGAGGAATCCGAGGCGCTCCGCCAGGCCCGCAAGGACGCCGAGCTCACCGCCTCCGCCGACTCGGTGCGCGCCTACCTCAAGCAGATCGGCAAGGTCGCGCTGCTCAACGCGGAGGAGGAGGTCGAGCTCGCCAAGCGGATCGAGGCCGGGCTCTACGCCGCGGAGAAGATGCGCGAGTTCGCCGACTCCGGCGAGAAGCTGCCGGTGGCCACCCGCCGTGACTTCAACTGGATCATCCGCGACGGCAACCGGGCCAAGAACCACCTGCTCGAAGCCAACCTGCGGCTCGTCGTCTCGCTCGCCAAGCGCTACACCGGCCGTGGCATGGCGTTCCTGGATCTGATCCAGGAGGGCAACCTCGGCCTCATCCGCGCGGTGGAGAAGTTCGACTACACCAAGGGCTACAAGTTCTCCACGTACGCCACCTGGTGGATCCGGCAGGCCATCACCCGCGCCATGGCCGACCAGGCCCGCACCATCCGCATCCCGGTGCACATGGTCGAGGTCATCAACAAGCTCGGCCGCATCCAGCGCGAGCTGCTCCAGGACCTGGGCCGCGAGCCCACCCCGGAGGAGCTGGCCAAGGAGATGGACATCACCCCGGAGAAGGTGCTGGAGATCCAGCAGTACGCCAGGGAGCCCATCTCGCTCGACCAGACCATCGGCGACGAGGGCGACAGCCAGCTCGGTGACTTCATCGAGGATTCCGAGGCGGTCGTCGCCGTCGACGCGGTCAGCTTCACCCTGCTGCAGGACCAGCTGCAGTCGGTGCTGGAGACGCTCTCCGAGCGCGAGGCGGGCGTGGTCCGGCTGCGCTTCGGCCTCACCGACGGGCAGCCGCGCACCCTGGACGAGATCGGCCAGGTCTACGGCGTCACCCGCGAGCGGATCCGGCAGATCGAGTCCAAGACCATGAGCAAGCTGCGGCACCCCAGCCGGTCGCAGGTGCTCCGGGACTACCTGGACTAGGCACGGCGCGCCACGAGGGCCCCACGGTTTCCGCCGTGGGGCCCTCGTCGCGTTCCGGGGTCAGCCGAGCTCGGCGCGGTCCGCGGCGCCGAGCGGCAGCGAATCGTCCTTGAGGTCGACGCCGGAGCGGCCGAGCGCGCGGGCGCCCTCGATCAGGGCGGCGACGATCCGGGCGGCGCGCTCGTAGCCGAGACCGTCGGGCGGGTGGATGTTGGAGAGGCAGTTGCGTTCGGCGTCGGTGCGGCCGGGGCGCGGGTGGTGGGTGAGGTAGATGCCGAGGCTGTCGGCGACCGAGAGGCCGGGGCGCTCGCCGATCAGCAGGACCAGGGTGGTGACGCCGAGCGCGGCGCCGATGTGGTCGCCGAGCGCGACCCGGGCCTGGGTGGCGAGCACCGGCGGGGCGGTGCTGAGCGCGGGGGGTAGCGCGGTGGTCAGGGCGGCGAGGGTGGCCGGGCCGTGCTCGGCGACGGCGAAGGCGGAGAGGCCGTCGGCGAGCACGAAGCCGACGTCCGCCGAAACCTTCCCGGGCAGCTCGGAGCCGGGGAGCCTGCCGAGGTCGGGGCGGCGCAGGTACTCGTCGCGGTCGCGGGCGCGGCTGGCGACGACGGTGGCGTCGCCGAGGCCGCGGGCGGCGAGATCGGCGGCCAGCGCGGCGGTGTCGAGGGCGGCGTGCACGGCGTCGCGGGCGGCGGAGTGCGCGGCGCGGAACTCCAGCACCCGCTCGGTGGGCAGCGCGTCACCGGCCCGGCCGAGCCCGATCCGCGCCTGCGTGCTGCGGCGCAGCGGCTCCCAGAACTCCGCGCTGCTCATCGCCCGGCCGCCAGTGCGCGCAGCGGCGAGGCGGCGGCGTCGACCGGGAGGATCCGGCCGCCCGCGTCGATCATGCCGAGCCCGCGCAGCCAGTCCGCGAACTCCGGCGCGGGGCGCAGCCCGAGCACCCGCCTGGCGTAGAGCACGTCGTGGAAGCTCAAGCTCTGGTAGCCGAGCATCACGTCGTCGGCGCCGGGCACCGCGATGACGAAGGCGGTGCCCGCCGCGCCGAGCAGGGTGAGCAGGGTGTCCATGTCGTCCTGGTCGGCCTCGGCGTGGTTGGTGTAGCAGACGTCGACGCCCATGGGCAGCCCGAGCAGCTTGCCGCAGAAGTGGTCCTCCAGCCCGGCCCGGACGATCTGCTTGCCGTCGTAGAGGTACTCCGGGCCGATGAAGCCGACGACGGTGTTCACCAGCAGCGGCTCCAGCTCCCGCGCGACGGCGTAGGCGCGGGCCTCCAGGGTCTGCTGGTCGACGGGGCGGTCGCCGGCGCCGAGGTGCGCGCCCGCCGAGAGCGCCGAGCCCTGCCCGGTCTCCAGGTACATGACGTTGCCGCCCACGATGCCGCGGCCGAGCGAGCGCGCCGCCTCCGCGCCCTCGCGCAGCAGCGCCAGATCGACCCCGAAGCTCCGGTTGGCGCCCTCGGTTCCGGCGACCGACTGGAACACCAGGTCCACCGGCGCGCCGGTCTCGATCAGCCGGAGGGTGGTGGTGACGTGCGCGAGCACGCAGGACTGCACCGGGATGTCGAACCGGGTGCGCACGTCGTCGAGCAGGCGGAGCAGCTCGCCCGCGGCGTGCGGGGAGTCGGTGGCCGGGTTGATGCCGATCACGGCATCGCCGCAGCCGAGCAGCAGCCCGTCCAGCACCGCGGCGGCGATCCCGCGCGGGTCGTCGGTGGGGTGGTTGGGCTGGAGCCGGGTGGCGAGCGTGCCGGGAGCGCCGATGGTGGTGCGGAAGGCGCTGGTGACGCGGGCGGCGGCGGCGACGGCGATCAGGTCCTGGTTGCGCATGAGCTTGCAGACGGCGGCCACCATCTCCGGGGTGAGGCCGGGGGCGAGGGCGCTCAGGGTGGTGGCGGCGTCGTCGGTGGCGGCCACCGTGAGCAGATGGTCGCGCAGCTCGCCGACGGTCTGCGCGGCGATCGGGGCGAAGGCGGCGCGGTCGTGCCGCTCCAGGATCAGCCGGGTGACCTCGTCGGTCTCGCCCGGCACGACCTGATCGTCCAGGAACGTCCGGAGCGGGACGTCGGCGAGCGCCCACTGCGCGGCGGCGCGCTCGGCGTCGGATTCGGCGGCGCAGCCGGCGAGCTCGTCCCCGCTGCGCCGCGGCGACGCCTTGGCCAGCAGCTCGACCAGGCCGTCGAAGCGGTAGCCGGTGCCGCGCAGTGGCTGCGTGAAGGTCGGCACGGTCACTCCCTCCTTCCGGCCGGATGCCGGGATCGCCCCGATTCTCGGCCGCCGGTGTTGCCCCGGCGTTACGGGTCAGCGACGGCGGCAGACCACGGCGACGATCCGGTCACCGAGCGATTCCGCGACGTAGAAGTGGTCGCCACCGGCCGCGGTCGCCGCCCTGGCGATCTCCTCGACGGCGCGGTGGATATCGCTGTGGCCGTAGCGGTTCAGCTTCAGCTCGACGGTGCCGATGGCCTCGTACCCGGTGAGATCGGCCCGCTGGATCTCGACAGCCCTCGTGCGCCGCATCACGTCAGGGTAGCCCCGGCACCGGCGCGCGCGAGCGGATTCCGGGCGGGGTTCCGGCAGACTGGCCGGGTGCCCGACTCGCCCCCCGCACCGTGGTTGCGCACCCTGGACGCGACCGACTGCGTGCGGGCGGTCACCGGCCGGCTGCGGGCGCCGGGGCTGCCGCGCCGGATCGGGCCAGCGGTGCGGGCGCACTTCGCGGGCGCGCCGGCCAGCACCGCCTACGTGTTCACGCTGCTGGTCACCTGGTGGACGCTGCGCGGGCTGAGCCCGCAGGCCGAGCGGGCGCTGATCCTCTCCGCCTCGACCAACCTGCACAACATGCGGGAGAACCCGATCCAGGTGCTGGTGGCGTCGGCGTTCTGGACCGAGGGCGGCTTCCCGTACTGGGTTCTCCCGCAGTTCCTGGTGGTGACGGCGTTCGCCGAGCGCAGGCTCGGGACCGCGCGCTGGATCGCGCTCTTCGCGATCGGGCACGTGGGGGCGACGCTGCTCACCGTCACCGCCATCTCCTACGGCATCGACCACGGGGTCATCCCGTACCGGGTGGCGGTCGCGGCCGACGTGGGCAGCAGCTACGGGGGCACCGCGATCATGGCGGCGATGTCGTTCCTCTTCCGCGGAGGGTTGCGGCTGGCCTGGGCCGGGACCCTGGTGGCCGTGCTGGCGGCGGCCTACTGGATCGGGCCGACCTTCACCGACTACGGGCACCTGTGCGCGGCCGGTATCGGCCTCGTCGCCGGTGCGGCGGGCAGCGCGTTCCAGCGCAGGCGCGCCCGCCGCGCGGGACAGACCGTGGCGTGAGCCGCGAGCGCGCGAGATCCGGAGGTCGAACGACAGCGGGCGGGCCGCGGGGTCACCGGCCGACGGCGGCAGCGGGCGGGCCCCGGTGCAGCAGGGCGTACGCGGGCTCGGCGAGCCGCGCCGCGACCGGCCCGATGATCGCCATGAGCAGGACGTAGGCCGAGGCGAGCGCGGCGAGTTCGGTGGCCGCGGTGCCGATGCCGATGGCGAGCCCGGCGATCACGATGGAGAACTCGCCGCGCGCCACCAGCGCCGCCCCCGCCCTGGCCCGCCCCGGCGCCCTGATCCCCTGCCTGCCCGCCGCCCACCACCCGGTGGCCACCTTGGTCACCGTGCTGACCACCGCGAGCGCGACCGCCCAGCCGAGCACCGGCGGGATCGCCGCCGGGTCGGTGTTCAGCCCGAAGGCGACGAAGAAGATGGCGGCGAAGAGATCGCGCAGCGGCTCGAGCAGCTTCACCGCCTGCCGCGCCGTCGCGCCGGAGATGGCGATGCCGAGCAGGAACGCCCCGACCGCCGCCGAGACGTGCAGCGCGGAGGCCACCCCGGCCACCAGCAGCGCCGCGCCGAGCAGCTCGAGCAGGAACACCTCGCGGTCGTCGCTGGCCAGCAGCGCCGAGACCTGCCGCCCGTAGCGCAGCGCGAGCAGCAGCACCACGGTGACGCAGGCCAGTGCGGTGCCGAGCGCGCGCAGCCCGCTGAGCACGCTCAGCCCGGCCAGCACGGTGGTCAGGATCGGCAGGTACAGCGCCATCGCCAGATCCTCGAAGACCAGGATGGAGAGCACCACCGGGGTCTCCCGGTTACCGAGCCTGCCCAGGTCGGCGAGGACCTTCGCCACGATCCCGGAGGACGAGATGTAGGTGACCCCCGCCATCGTGATGGCCCCGGTCGCGCCCCAGCCGAGCAGCAGCGCCACCACCGCGCCGGGCGTGGCATTGGCCACCAGGTCGACCAGCCCGGCCGGCCAGGAGCGGCGCAGCCCGGTGACGAGCTCGGGCGCGGTGTACTCCAGCCCGAGCAGGAGCAGCAGCAGGACGACGCCGATCTCGGCGGCCAGGTGGCCGAAGTCGTTGGCCCCGCTCAGCTCGACGAAGCCACCCTGCCCGAAGGCGAGCCCGCCGAGCAGGTAGAGCGGGATCGGCGACATCCCGGCCCGCCCGGCCAGCCTGCCGAGCAGGCCGAGGACGAACAGCACCGCACCGAGCTCGAGCAACGCGAGCGCGGTGCCGTCCACCGGTCAACCGTGGGTGAGGATCTTCGCGGCCGTGTCGAGCCCCTCCGGCGTTCCGACGACCACGAGCAGGTCGTCGGCGCCGAAGGTGAAGTCGGGGCCGGGTGAGGGGTAGACCTGCCCGGCCCGCATCACGGCGACGATCGACGCCTTGGTGCGGGTGCGCATACCGGTCTCCCCCAGCGTGCGGCCCTCGTACGGGGAGTCCGCCTTGATCGGCAGCTGCCTGGTCAGGATGCCGGGCATGTCGCGGTGGTCCTCGCGCAGCTGGGCGACCAGCTGCGGGGCCCCGAGCAGGTTGGCCAGCACCGCCGCCTCGTCCGCCGTGAGCGGGATCTCGGCCGCGCAGGCGTCCGGATCGTCCAGCTTGGAGACGATGAGGTCGATGCCGCCGTCGCGGAGATCGACCACCCCGATCCGGCGGCCGGACCGGGCCTGGAAGTCCTTGCGCACCCCGATCCCGGGCAATGCTGTGACATCGACGTTCACGGACTCCAGCGTAGACCTGCCGACGGCCCCCGTCGCGGGTGACCGTCCGGCTGGTCGGTTCGGCGGAATCCCCGCCCGGTGCCCGCTAGCGCGCGAGCGGCGCGAAGACCCCGTCCCCGTCCGGCCGGTACTCGTCGATGGCGGTGACCGCTCCCGCCGGCAGCGGGCCGTAGAGGTGCGGAAACAGCATGGACTCCGGGTCGGTGGGTACCCCGGGCTCCCACTTCACCGGCGCGCCGAGCCGGGCCGGGTCGATCCGGAGCAGCACGAGATCCCGTCGGCCGGAGAACAATCGGTTGGCGGGCAGGTGCGCCTGCTGCGGGGTCGACAGGTGCACGAACCCGGCCACCTCGAGCGAGGCCGGGCGCAGCTCGCCCGACTGCCGCGCCGCCAGCCAATCCGCCAGCGTGCAGATGTGAACCAGGGTGTGAGTGTCATAGGTCACGGGTAGTCTCCCGGTAGACAACTGGATCGGACTGTTCGAGTACGAGATTGGCGTGCTTTCGGAGCTGAGCAGGGATGTTCGCCCACGGCGGAAATCCCAGGTCGTGTTATCGAAAACACATCGGATCCTCACCGGGAACAAACCCCGGACCCCGAACGTCTGTCAGAGTAGTCATACCCCTGCTGGGAAGTAGCGGATGTGAGCCCGCGGAGTGACCACGGGCCCGACACCAGGTGAACGGACTGTGTGCCGGAAGCCAGGACGGAGGAGTCATGCCAGGAACCCTGACCAGCACCCCACTGACCGCGGTCGATCGCTGCGACCGGTGCGGGGCCGCTGCCCGAGTGCGTGCCGTTCTGCCAGCGGGTGGAGAGTTGCTCTTCTGCCAGCACCACGCCAACGAACACATGGAGCGCCTGCGCGAGCTCGATGCCGTGATCAACACGGAATCCGCTCCCGCTCTGTAGACCCCCTCCTCGCGTCCGACACAACAGCATCCGACAACAGAATCCGCGACAGCGGGCGATCCGATCCGGATCGCCCGCTGTTCCGTCTCCGGGGTCACGCTCCGGCCGCCGCGCCCGGCTTTCCGCTCAGCAGGATTCCATCGATCAGCACGTCGAGGCCGTATTCGAAGTCGCCGTCCGGGTCGCCCGGCGCCTGGTACCGCTCACCCACCGCGGCCCCGACCCGCGCCGCCGTCGGGAACTCGCGCTCCGGCATGACGGCGGCGAGCAGCGGGCCGTGCGCGGCCCACCAGGCGGCGTCGTCGCCTGCCCGGCGCGCGGCCACCGCGGTCCCGGCATTGCCGGTGGCGAACTCGGTCAGCACGCGCACCGACCGGTCGAGGGCGACGTCGTCCAGCCCGAGCCCCGTCAGCGCGGCCAGCTGCCGGTCGTAGCGGCGCAACCGGCCGGGGCCGAGCACCAGCCGCCACGGCGAGACCTCGAGCAGCCACGGGTGCGCGAGCAGCTCGGCGCGCACCTGGCGGGCCACCGCCGCCACCCGCTCGCGCGGGGCACCGCCCGGCAGCGGGCCGTCGCGGGCAGCCAGCTCGTCCACCATGGCGGCGAGCAGCTCGTCCTTGCCCGGGACGTAGGTGTAGAGGCTCATGGGGCGCAGGCCGAGCTGCGTGGCGACCGCGCGGATGGAGACCCCGGCCAGGCCGTCCCGGTCGGCCAGCGCCACCGCGGCATCGATCACGGCGTCCACGTTCACCGTCTGGCGGGGGCCGCGGGTGGGCGGGCGCGGCGGCAGGTGGCGCCGCCACAGCAGGGCGATGAGCCGCGCGGCGCGCTCGTCGGCGGTCGGCTCGGCCACGGCTCCCCCTTCCGGGAACAAATCCCGTACGGTGTACGTTGTCGGTTTTCCGTACACCTTACGCTGTTCTCCGAAGGGGGCCGTACCCTGTCCGCACTGCAAGCCACCTACCTCCCGGACCGGCACCTCGTCGCGCTGTGGACCTGGGCAGGCGGCCCCGGCGCCGCCCCGCCGGGGGCCGGGGAGCGGGAAACGCTGCCGCTGGTGCTGCCCGGCCCGGACGGGCTCGCGGTCACCGACGTGCCGTGCGCACTGCTCACCCCGGCCGAGTTCACCGCCGACCCGCGCACCGGCGGGCCGTCGCACACCGCCTGGACCGCCGCCTTCACCGATCCGGCCGCCGCGCCCGCGCTGCCGCCCGCGGCGCACGCCGTGCCCAATGCCACCGGCACCGCCGTGCTGGCCCCCGAGCGCGCGCTGGCCGTCGCGCGGGAGACCGCCTCGGTGCCGGAGCGGCTGGCGGGCAGGCTGCACGTCGAACTGCGGCCGTACCAGGCGCGCGGGATCGGCTGGCTGCACGAGACGGTCGCCGCGCACGGCGGCGCGGTGCTGGCCGACGAGATGGGGCTCGGCAAGACGGTGCAGGCCATCGGCTTCCTGGCCGACCGGGCGGACGGGCCGAACCTGGTGGTGGCGCCGACCTCGCTGGTGGGCAACTGGATTCACGAGATCACCCGCTTCGCGCCGGAGCTGCGGGCACGGGCGTGGCGCCGCGGCCCACCGGCGGCGGCACCGGGGACGGTGCTGGTCACCGGCTACCCGACGCTGCGGCTGCACCACCGCGAGCTGGCCGGATCCCGCTGGGAGACGGTGATCTTCGACGAGGCGCAGGCGCTGAAGAACCCGCGCACCCAGGTCGCGGTGGCCGCGCGCGGGCTGGACGCCGCCGCGCGGGTCGCGTTGACCGGCACCCCGGTGGAGAACGACCTGGACGAGCTCTTCGCGCTGCTGCACCTGGTGGCGCCGCGGCTCTTCCCGCACCGCAGCCGGTTCCGGCGGCGCTACGCCAAGCCCATCGCCGAGGGCGACGCGGGCGCGGCGGCCCGGCTGCGCGACGCGCTGGAGCCGGTGCTGCTGGCCAGGCGCAAGTCCCAGGTGGCCGCCGGGCTGCCCGCCAAGATCCGCAGCGACCTGCTCTGCGACCTCACCGCCGAGCAGGCCGCGCTCTACGACCGGGTGCTCGACGAGGCCGCGGACACCGGGTTCGGCACCGGGCTGCAGCGGCACGGCCGCGTGCTGGCCGCGCTCACCGCGCTGAAGCAGGTTTGCGACCACCCGGGGCTGATCACCGGCGACCTGGCCGAGATCGGCGGACGCTCCGGCAAGATCGACCTCTGCACCGACATCGTGGCAGCCAACCTGGCCAACGAGGCCCCGACCCTGCTCTTCACCCAGTACCGCGGCGCGGGCGAGCTGCTGGTCAGGCACTTCGCCGAGACCTTCGGGCTCGCCGTCCCCTTCCTGCACGGCGGGCTCGACCCCGCCGCGCGGGCCGGGATCGTGCGGGACTTCCAGCGCCCGGACGGCCCACCGGTGCTGGTGCTGAGCCTGCGCGCGGCAGGCACCGGGCTCACCCTGACCCGCGCCGCCGACGTGGTGCACGTGGACCGCTGGTGGAACCCGGCGGTCGAGGCGCAGGCCACAGACCGGGTGCACCGGATCGGGCAGACCCGCACCGTCACCGTCACCACGCTCACCACCGCCACCACCGTGGAGGAGCACATCGCCCGGCTGCACGACCGCAAGGCCGCGCTCACCGACCTCGGCGACAGCGCCGGGATCGCGGCGCTGGCCCGGCTGGACGACGCCGGGCTGATGGAGATCCTGCGCCGCTCGCGGGGTGCCGCCTGATGCCGGAGAACGAGTTCGGCTACACCCGGTGGGGCATGGACTGGGTGCGGCTCGCCGAGCCGCTGCGCAGCACCCGCCCGGAGCCGTTGCTGCCGCGCGCCCGCAGCATCGCGCGCAACAGCGGGGTGCGCACGGTGGTCGACGGCAGGCTGGTGCGGGCGACCATCCAGCGCGGCGGGCAGGCCTCGGTGACGCACCTCGAGGTCGCGCCGCCCGCCAGGGCCGCGGTGGCGGCGGTGGCCGGGCTGGTGCCCGACCCGGCGCTGCTCGGCGACGACGCGCACGCGGCGCTGCGCGCGGCCGGGATCGACCCGGCTCCCGTGCTCGCCGCCACCGACTGCTCCTGCTCGGCGCGGCGCGAGCGCTGCGTGCACCTGCTCGCACTCTGCTACGAGGTGGCGCGGCAGGTCGACGCCGAGCCGGCGCTGGCCCTGCGGATCGGCGGCTTCCTCGATCCCGCCGCAGGCGCGCCGGATACCCCGGCGGCCCCGCGCCGCTGGATCCCGCTGGACGACATGGACGCTGCGGGCTGGTTCGACACTCCGCCGTGAACCATCGGCTCCGCCGGCCGGATCCCCGCCCCGCCGGGCGGCCGCATGCGGCGCACCGAGCTCGAGCGTTGGTGCCCCGAGCGGCGGCATCCCTACGGCCCGGCGCGCGGCCCGCGCGACGTCACCGGCGGCGCAGGGCCGCTATCCGCTCGTGCAGCTGATCGGCGCTGGCCAGCGCGGTGGGCGGGCCCCCGCACTCGCGGCGCAGCTCACCGTGGATGACGCCGTGCGGCTTGCCGGTGCGATGGTGGTGCATGGCGACCAGGCTGTTCAGCTCGCGGCGCAGCTCGCCGAGCGCGGCGGCGGTGGCGACCCGGTCGGCGGCCGCGGCGGCGTGCGGCGCCGGCTCGGGGATCGCGGGCGGGGTGGCCGAGCGCTCGGCCACCTGCTTGGACTGCCGCTCGCGCAGCAGCGCGCGCATCTGCTCGGCGTCGAGCAGCCCGGGGATGCCGAGGTAGTCGGCCTCCTCCGCGCTGCCGGTGAAGGTCGCGGTGCCGAACGAGGAGCCGTCGTAGATCACCTGGTCCAGCTCGGCGTCGGCGGCCAGCGCGACGAACGGCTTCTCGTCCTCGCCCGGCTCGTCCTGCTGCTTGTCGGCCTGCTCGAGCAGCGCGTCCTCCAGACCTTCGGCCTGCCGGTGCGGCTTGCCGATGACGTGGTCGCGCTGCAGCTCGAGCTGCGCGGCGAGGTCGAGCAGCACCGGCACCGACGGCAGGAAGACGCTGGCCGTCTCCCCCGGCTGCCTGGCGCGCACGAACCGCCCGATGGCCTGGGCGAAGTACAGCGGGGTCGAGGCGCTGGTGGCGTAGACGCCGACCGCGAGCCGCGGCACGTCGACGCCCTCGGAGACCATCCGGACCGCGACCATCCACGGCTCGTCGCTCGCGCCGAAGCTGCCGATCCGGGCCGATGAGGTCGGGTCGTCGGAGAGCACGAGCGCGGGTCTGCGGCCGGAGATGTGCTCCAGCAGCTCGGCGTAGTCGCGGGCGCGCTCCTGGTCGGTGGCGATCACCAGGCCGCCCGCGTCCGGCATGCCGGAGGCGCGCAGCTGACGCAGCCTGGTGTCGGCGGCCTGCAGCACCTTGGACATCCAGTCGCCGGCCGGGTCGAGCGCGGTGCGCCAGGCGCGCGCGGTGTGCTCGGCGCTCAGCGGCTCGCCGAGCCGGGCGCTGTACTCCTCGCCCGCGCTGTCCCGCCAGTGCGCCTCCCCGCTGTAGGCGAGGAAGACCACCGGGCGCACCACGCCGTCGGCCAGCGCGTCGGAGTAGCCGTACGAGTGGTCGGCGCGGGAGCGGTCGAAGCCGGACTCGTCCGGCTCGTAGACGATGAACGGGATCCGGCTGTCGTCGCTGCGGAACGGGGTGCCGGTGAGCGCCAGCCTGCGGGTGGCGTCGCCGAAGGCCTCGGCGACGGCGTCGCCCCAGCTCTTGGCGTCGCCGGCGTGGTGGACCTCGTCCAGGATCACCAGCGTGCGCTTGTTCTCGGTGCGCACCCGGTGCTTGAACGGGTGCGCCGCCACCTGGGCGTAGGTCACCACGACGCCGTGGTAATCGCCGGAGGTGCCGCCGGTGGTGTTGGAGAAGCGCGAGTCGAGCGCGATGCCGGAGCGGGCCGCGGACTGCGCCCACTGGTGCTTCAGGTGCTCGGTCGGCGCGACCACGGTGATCTGGTCGACGGTGCGGTCGGCGAGCAGTTCGGCCGCCACCCGCAGCGCGAAGGTGGTCTTGCCCGCGCCCGGCGTCGCCACCGCGAGGAAATCGCGCGGCCTGGCCGTCAGGTACTTGGTCAGCGCACGCCGCTGCCAGGCCCGGAGCACGCCCCCGCCGCCGGGGGCCCCCGACGTCGTCGCTCCGGCCGCCGTCGCGGCACCACCTGACCCGGTCACGTCGTAGACCCTAACGGCCGGTCGCGGCGTGTCGCCAAACCGACGCGGCGGCGGGCGACATCCGTCACAGCCGCCCGGCCCGCGCGGGTTTCACCGGCCGGATGCCCCGCCGGTCCGGTGCGCGAGCGACCGGTGAGTAATGCTGTAAGGACCATGACCGACACCACGCCCACCGGCTCCGGCGCGTCCTCGGCAACCGGGCAGCAGCCCGGCTCCGACCCGGCGCCGGTGCGCGCGCGGCTGCGGCGCGCGGGCGGGCAGGCGCTGCGGCTGATCGTGCGCACCGCGGTCAAGAGCTGGGACGGGTCGATCTTCGCCAAGTCGGCGGCCGCGGCCTTCTGGCAGACGCTGTCGCTGGCCCCGCTGCTGCTCGGCGTGCTCGGCAGCCTCGGCTACGTCGGCGGCTGGTTCGGGCCGGACACGGTGGACATCGTGGAGGGCAAGATCATCGCGTTCAGCCGCGACCTGTTCAGCCCGGCGGTGGTGGAGGAGCTGATCGAGCCGACCGTGCGGGACGTGCTCGGCCGCGGCCGCGGCGCGGTGGTGTCGTTCGGCTTCGTGCTCTCGCTCTGGGCCGGCTCGTCGGCCATGGCGACCTTCGTGGACGCCATCGTGGAGGCGCACGACCAGCACGAGGCGCGGCACCCGGTCTGGCAGCGGATCTTCGCGCTGCTGCTCTATCTGCTGTTCCTGGTGGCGGCGGTGTTCATCCTGCCGCTGGTCGCGCTCGGCCCGGTGATCATCGGGCGGGCACTGCCGGACGGCTGGCGGGAGCCGGGGCTGCGGCTGCTCGACGGCTTCTACTACCCGGGCGTCGGGCTGCTGCTGATCGTCGGGCTGACCACGCTCTACAAGCTGGCGCTGCACCGTTCGCTGCCCTGGCTGCGGCTGCTCGGCGGAGCCCTGGTGGCCGGCGTCTTCTTCATGGCGGCCAGCGAGATCCTGCGCCGGTACCTGGCCTGGATCACCGCGTCCGGGGTGAGCTACGGAGCGCTGGCCACGCCGATCGCCTTCCTGCTCTTCACGTTCTTCCTCGGCTTCGCGGTGATCCTCGGTGCCGAGTTCAACGCCGCCGTGCAGGAGCTGTGGCCCGTCCACGGGTCGCGGTTGGACCGGACCAAGGAGTGGCTGGCGCACCGGGTGCTCGGGGACGGCATCGTGCGGCGTCCGCGCCCCGGCGGACGCCGCAGGCCGGCGCGTCGCGCGGCGGAGCCGCGGCGAGCCGACGACTCGGCGCCGCCGCGGCCTGCCGAGACACCAGCACCGGGGCATGCGGAAACGACCGGGGCCTGAACGCACCCCGGCTGCCGGACGCCTGGTCTCAGTCGCCCTTGCGCAGCTGCTCGTAGACCTTCTTGCAGTCCGGGCAGACCGGCGAGCCGGGCTTGGCGGAGCGCGTCACCGGGAAGACCTCACCGCAGAGCGCCACCACGTGCGTGCCCATCACGGCGCTCTCGGCGATCTTGTTCTTCTTCACGTAGTGGAAGAACTTGGGGGTGTCGTCCGCGGTCGTCTCGTCGGTGGTGGTGTCCGGCCGCGCCAGGGTGTCAGTACTCACGCCCTCCATGATGCCGCACATCTCCCACCCCGGCCGATGCGCGCGGCGCCGAACGGTGGAACACTCGAACACATGCATCAGCACGGCGACCACAGAGACGCCGACGAGCGCCGCACCGACCACTCCGCCACCGACACCGAGCACGAACCCCGCGCCACCCGATCGCGCGGCTTCTTCCGAGCGGGCGCCGACACCCCGGTCCTGATCACCGAGGCCGCGCCCTCGCTGGAGGAGCAGCACCGCGCCCGGGTCCGCCGGTACACCGTGATCATGGCGTTCCGCATCCCGTGTCTGCTCGGCGCCGCGCTGGCCTACAGCCTGTGGGCGAACGCGCTCATCTCGCTGCTGATCATCGCCGTCTCGGTCCCGCTGCCCTGGATCGCGGTGCTGATCGCCAACGACCGCCCGCCGCGCACCAAGGACGAGCCGAGCCGCTGGGACCGCCCGCGCCCGGCGCTGGAATCACGGCCGCACCGCGCCGTCGAGTGACGGGGCCTGCGGGCGCGCGACGAGGATCGAGAGCACCGCCGCCAGCCCGCACAGCCCGCCCGCCAGGTACCAGGCCGGCGTGTAGCTGCCCTGCAGGTCTCTGACCACGCCCGCGCCGGTGGCCGCGATGGCCGCGCCGACCTGGTGCGAGGCGAAGACCCAGCCGAACGCCACCGGCCCGTCCTCGCCGAAGATCTCCCGGCAGAGCGCGACGGTCGGCGGCACGGTGGCGATCCAGTCCAACCCGTAGAAGATCACGAAGACCCACATGCTCGGCTCGGTCTGCGGCGCGAACAGGTGCGGCAGGATCAGCAGCGAGAGCCCGCGCAGGCTGTAGTAGCCGACCAGCAGCAGCCGCGGATCCACCAGGTCGGTGAGCCAGCCGGAGCAGATCGTCCCGACCACGTCGAAGACACCGACCAGGGCGAGCAGCCCGGCCGCGGTGGTCACCGGCATGCCGTGGTCGTGCGCCGCGCTGACGAAGTGTGTGCCGACCAGCCCGTTGGTCGAGGCGCCGCAGATGGCGAAGCCGCCGGCCAGCAGCCAGAAGCCGGGCTTGCGGGCCGCGAGGCGCAGCACCGTGAGCGCGCGCAGCGCACCGCCGGCGACCGCGACCCTGGTCCCCGCGGTACTGCCGTCGGGGGCGCCGTAGGCGAGCCGCCCGACGTCGCTCGGGTAGTCCCGGACGAAGCAGAGCACCAGCGGCACCACGGCCAGCGCGACGGCGGCCACCACCAGCGCGGGCAGCCGCCAGCCGTGCCGGTCGGCCAGCCAGGCGATCAGCGGGAGGAAGACCAGCTGCCCGGTCGCGCCCGCGGCGGTGAGCACCCCGGTGACCAGCCCCCGGTGCCGGACGAACCAGCGGGAGGTGATGGTCGCGACGAACGGCATGGACATCGAGCCCACCCCGACGCCGACCAGCAGCCCCCAGGTCGCCACCAACTGCCAGGGCTGGGTCATGAACACCGTGAGCCCGCTGCCGAGCGCGACCAGCACCAGCGCGCAGGCGACGACGAGCCGGATGCCGAAGCGATCCATCAGCGCCGCCGCGAACGGCGAGATCAACCCGTAGAGCAGCAGGTTCAGCGAGACCGCCGTGCCGATGGTCCCGTGCGACCAGCCGAACTCGTCGTGCAGCGGATCCATCAGCACACCGGGCACCGAGCGGAAAGCGGCCGCGCCGATCAGCGCGACGAATCCTACGGCGGCCACGGTCCAGGCCGGGTGCGGCCACCGGCCCGCGGCGTCCGGGCGGCGGGCGGTACGCAGTGAGGTCACCGGCAGATCCTGCCGGAGGTGGAGCACGCCCGCGAGTGGCAGTTCCGCCAGGTTCCGCCGATATCCCGCCAAGCTCGACAGCAGCCGCGGCCCCGCTCTAGTGTCGGAGCGAATCGACACGAGGAGCTGCGAATGATCCAGTGGGTCTGGGCTTTTCTCGACCGTCCCGCCGCCGGGTTCGACGAATCGGCCCGGTTCTGGGCGGCGGTCACCGGCACAGCGGTGTCCGCGAAGCGGGGCGAGTTCTCCGAGTTCGTCACGCTGGAGCCCGCCGCGGGGCCGGGCACCCTGAAGATGCAGGCGGTGCCGGAGGCCGGCCGCGTGCACCTCGACCTGGATGTCGCCGACGTGCCCGGCGCGCGGGAGACCGCCACCCGGCTCGGCGCCGAGCTGGTGTTCGAGCACCCGGACTACGCCGTCTTCCGCTCCCCCGCCGGGCTCACCTTCTGCCTCACCCCCGACGGCAGGGCCGAGCCGGGCGAGCGGCCGCTCGTGTCCGGCCCCGGCGGCCTCACCACCCGGCTGGACCAGGTGTGCCTCGATATCGGGGCGAGCGATATCGAGCGCGAGACCGAGTTCTGGCGCAAGCTCACCGGGCTGCCCTACCGGGTCGGCCGCCGCCCCGAGTTCGCGCTGCTGCGCGGCAGGCCCGGCCTCGGCTACGACCTGCTGCTGCAACGGCTGGACGAGGACCGGCCCGCGAGCGCGCACCTCGACTTCGCCGCCTCCGACCCGGCGGCCGCCGCCGAGCAGCACACCGCGCTCGGTGCCACCGTGCTGCGCCGCTTCGAGCACTGGATCGTGATGTCCGACCCGGACGGCCACCCCTACTGCCTCACCGCCCGCGACCCGCACGGAGTCTGAGCACCGGCGATGGCAGAGTAGCTGCGTGCCAGACGCCGCGAACCGCCTCGCCACCCGCACCGATCCCACCGCCGCGCCGCTCGTCGCGCTCTGCCCCGGCCTGCGCACCGCGCTGGAGCGGGCGGAATACGACGCCGACACCCTGCTCGCGGTGCTCGGGCCCGCGGCGCACGCCGCGCTCGGCCGCTCCGAGCCGGTCCCGGTGCGCCGCGCCGCCCGCGCCGCCGGCGACCTCGGCACGCTGATCGCGCTCTTCCTGCTGCACGACGACGTCCCGGTCGCCGCGGCGACCGCGGCACTGGCCCCGGTCGAGATCGCCGACGCGGTCGCAGCCGGGCTGCTCGAGCGGGACGGCGAGACGGTGCGCGCCGCGCTCGACCTGCGCCCCCTCGACGCCGGCGCCGGCACCCGCTGGATCATCTCCGACCTGGACGACTCCATGCGCCGCCGCACCCTGACCGAGGAGCACGTGCTCGGCGTCGGGCACGCCTCGCTCTCCCTGCTCCGCGCCACCCCCACCGATCCGGCGGGCACCGTGCTCGACCTCGGCACGGGCTGCGGCGTGCAGGCCGTGCACGCCGCCTCCGCCGCGGGCGCCGTCACCGCCACCGACGTGAACCCGCGCGCGCTCGCGCTGGCCGCGGCCACCTGCGCGCTGAACGGGCTCGAGGTCGAGCTGCTCGCGGGCTCCTGGTTCGAGCCGGTGGCCGGGCGCCGCTTCGACCGGATCGTGGCCAACCCGCCGTTCGTCGTCGGGCCCGCCCGGGTCGAGCACACCTACCGCGACTCCGGGCTCGCCCTGGACGGCGCCAGCGAGCTGGTGATCTCGACCGCGCCGGAGCTGCTCGCGCCGGGCGGCACCGCGGCGCTGCTCGCCGCCTGGGTGCACCGTGACGGCGAGGACTGGCGGGCCCGGGTCGCGTCCTGGCTGCCCGCGCACGGGGTGGACGCCTGGGTGGTGCAGCGCGACGTCGCCGACCCCGCGCTCTACGTCGGCACCTGGCTGCGCGACGCCGGGCTCGACCCGCGCGAGCCCGAGGCGCAGCGCCGCGCGGAGACCTGGCTGGACGTCTTCGAGACGGAAGACGTCACCGGGATCGGCTTCGGCTTCGTCTACCTGCGCGCGATCGACGGCCCCACCGAGCTGCTCGCCGAGGATCTCACGCACGGCTTCGACGACCCGCTCGGCCCGGAGGCCACCGCCTACTTCGAGCGCTCGGCCTGGCTGCGCGCCGTCGCCGCCGACCCGGAGGTGGCCTGGAACGCGCGCTTCCTCGTCCCGGACGCCACCGCGCTGGAGCGCGTCGCGCTGGCCGGCCCCGACGGCTGGGAACCGCTGGTCGCGCGGGTGCACCGCGGAGACGGGCCACGCTGGCAGCACGAGGTGGACGAGGCCGGGATCGCACTGCTCGCGGGAATGCGGCCGGACGGTCTGGCGTTGTCCGATCTGACGGAATTGCTCGCTCTCGCACACGGCTCCGGAGAGACGGCCCCCGAGTTCGCGAGCGCGGTGCTGGCCCTGGTGACGGGGTTGGTCCGGCACGGTCTCGTAGTGCCGGCGTAGCCACGCGCAGGCGTTCGCCGACGGGGTGCCCTTCTCAGGAACTTCTCAGCCGAAGGTGATGGAAAGCGCAGGCCAGAGCCTGTTTACCCGGACCGTCCCCGGGAACTTTCTCACTGTCGGTTCCGTTGATCCGAGTGAGACACCACCGACAGGAGGCAAGTCATGACAAGCCCCGCCACGACTCGTGTGCGCCCCAGCGATGCCGATATCGACGCCCAGAGCCCGGCCGCCGACCTGGTCCGCGTGTACCTGAACGGGATCGGCCGGACGGCGCTGCTCACGGCGGCCGACGAGGTGGAGCTGGCGAAGCGCATCGAGGCGGGTCTGTACGCGCAGAACCTGCTGGAGACCGGCAAGCGGCTCTCCGCCACGCGCAAGCGCGATCTGGCGGTCGTCGTCCGGGAGGGCCAGGCGGCCCGCTCGCACCTGCTGGAAGCCAACCTGCGCCTCGTGGTCTCCCTCGCCAAGCGCTACACCGGCCGCGGCATGCCGCTGCTCGACCTCATCCAGGAGGGCAACCTCGGGCTGATCCGCGCCATGGAGAAGTTCGACTACGCCAAGGGCTTCAAGTTCTCGACCTACGCCACCTGGTGGATCCGGCAGGCCATCACCCGCGGCATGGCCGACCAGAGCCGCACCATCCGGCTCCCCGTGCACCTCGTGGAGCAGGTGAACAAGCTGGCCAGGATCAAGCGCGAGCTGCACCAGCAGCTCGGCCGCGAGGCCACCGACGACGAGCTGGCCACCGAGTCCGGCATCCCGGTGGAGAAGATCGCCGACCTGCTCGACCACAGCCGGGATCCGGTGAGCCTGGACATGCCGGTCGGCAACGACGAAGAGGCCCCGCTCGGTGATTTCATCGAGGACTCCGAGGCCACCTCGGCCGAGTCGGCGGTGATCGCCGGGCTGCTGCACCGTGACGTGCGCAGCGTGCTCGCCACCCTGGACGAGCGCGAGCAGCAGGTCATCCGGCTGCGCTTCGGCCTCGACGACGGCCAGCCGCGCACCCTCGACCAGATCGGCAAGCTCTTCGGGCTCTCCCGCGAGCGGGTGCGCCAGATCGAGCGCGAGGTCATGACCAAGCTGCGCAAGGGCGAGCGGGCCGACCGGCTCCGCGCCTACGCCAGCTGATCCCCTCCCGAACACCGACGTCCTGGGCCGATCCCTCCGATCGGCCCAGCGTGGCATCCGGGGCCGCTACTGCTGGTCGACCTGCACGTCGTAGTTGACCGTGTCGCCCTCCACGCTGGTCACTGTGACGGTGAGGCCGAGGGTGTCGCCACCCGCGCTCAGCGTGCAGCGCATGGTGGTGCCGACGCTGCCGTTCAGATCACCGGGGCAGTCGATGGAGTCGGGGGTCTGCCCGACCTCCTCGGCCAGCGTCTGCGACACCGACTTCTCCAGATCGGTTTCGTCGATCTTCGGATCGCCGCCGACCGACACCGAACAGGCCGACAGCGCACACCCCAGCGCGAACAGGGTGGCGGCGCCGACGAGCCGGGCCGTCCGCCCGCGCACGCGCGGGGCGGTACGAACAGACGGGTCGGTCTTGGTGATGGTCATGGGGTTCCCTCTCCGGTCAGACGCAGTGATCGCGACAAGATCGCCGCACCCGGGCTGGTTGTTACCCCCCGACCCGTGCGACCCAGATTGTGCGACAAGATCGCCCGGCGCGGAGCGTTTTCCGACGTCGTTCATCCGATGGATACCGCGATGCCCGAAGTTCGCTCCGCACCCCGCACGGTCAGGCCAATCGGCGCGGGCCGATATCGAAGCGGCTCGGCTCCGGGCCGAATCGTGCCCGCGCGTACAGGATCGAGGCCGCCTGGGGCGCGGCCAGCACCGGATCGAAGGAGATCTCGCGCAGCTCGGGTAGATCGTCGAAGAGCGCCGAGATGCGCTGCGCCAGTTCGATCAGCGCCGCCTTGTCGACCCGCGGGCTGGCCGGTGTACCGGAGAGCAGCGGGGCCGCCCGCGGGGCGTCGATCAGCGCGGCCGCCTCGTCCTCGGTGAGCGGAAGCGCCCGGTAGGCCCGGTCGCCGAGCAGCTCGATGATCAGGCCGGAGAGCCCGAACTCCAGCACCGAGCCGAACGACGGGTCGTCGGTGACCCGCAGCACGCAGCCGACGCCCTTGGTCGCCATCCGCTGCACGTGCAGCACCGGGTCGCCACTGAGCCGTACCAGGTCCGCGTAGGCCTGGCGCACCGCCTCCGGCCGCCACAGGTCCAGCCGCACCCCGCTCAGGTCGGCGCGGCGCCGCCACAGCTCACCGGTCGCCTTGGCCGCCACCGGGTAGCCGAGCTCCTCGGCCGCCGCGACCGCCTCGTCCGCGCTGTGCACCTCGCGGAACTCCACCACCTCGATGCCGTAGCAGCCGAGCAGCCGCACCGTCTCCAGGTCGGTGAGCCAGCGCCCCTCCGGCGCCGCCGCCTGCCAGCCACGCAGCAGCTCCGCGGCCCGCTCGGCGTCGATGCCGGGCGGGCGGACCACCGCGGAGACCGGGCGGGTGCGCCAGTCGGCGTAGCGCCACACCCGGGCCAGCGCCCGCGCCGCGCGCTCCGGGTCCGGGTAGGACGGGATGGAGCCGCGGACCGGGATGGCGTTGTCGCCGCGCACCGCGAGCAGATTCGGCAGCCCCTCCTCCGCCATGAAGGTGGTGAGCAGCGGCTTGCGCGCCTCCGGAACAGCCGCCGCGGCCGAGCGGATGGCGTCGGCGAACCCGGCCATGGGCAGCGGCACCGGAGGGGCGAAGACCGCGATCACCGCATCCACCTCGTCGCTGCGCAGCGCCGCGACCACCGCGTCGAAGTAGTCGCCGGGCGTGGCCTGCGGGCCGAGATCGACCGGCTCCTGCTGGTCCTCGTGGTCGACCCAGCGCTCGGTGGGCCGGGGCCGCCGCGGCCGGGTGCGGCGCTGCCGCACCGGCCGCTGCACGCGCAGCCCCTCGCCCCTGGCGGCGTCCACCGCGAGCCAGTTCAGCGCCGCGCTGTTGCCGACCACCGCGACCCGGGGCCCGGCAGGCAGCGGCTGGTAGGCCAGCAGCGCGGCGCAGTCGAAGAGCTCGGAGATGGTGTCCACCTGGACGATTCCGGCCTGCCCGAACAGGTCGCGCACGATCGAGCGGTCCATGTCGCCCTCGGGGGTGGCGCGGGCGGCGAGCCTGCCGCTGCTCACCGCGACGATCGGCTTGTGCCTGGCCACCCGGCGCGCGATCCGGTTGAACTTGCGCGGGTTGCCGAAGCTCTCCAGGTAGAGCAGCACCACCTCGGTGCCGGGGTCGGTGTCCCAGTACTGCAGCAGGTCGTTGCCGGAGAGATCGGCGCGGTTGCCCGCGGAGACGAAGGTGGAGAGCCCGAGGTTGCGGGCCGCGGCCTGACCGAGAATGGCGACGCCGAGCGGGCCGGACTGGCAGAAGAACCCGATCCGGCCACAGTGCGGCAGCAGCGGGGCCAGCGTCGCGTTCATCGCGACCGCCGGGTCGGTGTTGGCGATGCCGAGCGCGCTCGGCCCGACCACCCGCATGCCGTGCCCGCGGGCCTCGGCCACCAGGTGCCGCTCGGCGGCGACGCCGTCCTCCCCGGTCTCGCCGAACCCGGCGGTCAGCACCACCAGCCCCTTCACCCGCTTGGCGAGGCAGTCGTCGAGCACCGAGTCGATGGCGGTGGCAGGCACCGCCACCACCGCGAGGTCGACCTCGTCCGGGATGTCGCGCAGGGTCGGGTAGGCGTGTACGCCGCGCACCGAGCGCCGATTCGGGTTCACCGGGTAGACCGGCCCCTGGAACACCCCGGCCAGCAGGTTGGCCAGGACCACGCCGCCGACCCGGCCGGTGCCCGGCGTCGCGCCGATCACCGCGATCGAGCGCGGGGCGAGCAGGTTGCCGACGCTGCGCGCCTCCGAGGCGCGCTCGCGCGCGTCGCGCACCGAGACCAGCGCCTCGGTCGGGTCGATGGCGAACTCCAGGTGCAGCACCGAGCCGTCCCGCGACCGCTCCACCTGGTAGCCGGCATCCCGGAAGACCGTGACCATCACGGTGTTCTCGGCGAGCACCTCGGCGACGAAGGTGGCGATGTCGTTCTCCGCGGCCGCGCCGGCGAGATGCTCGAGCAGCACCGAGCCCAGGCCGCGGCCCTGGTGCTCGTCGGCCACCACGAAGGCCACCTCGGCGGCGCGCGCGCCGGCCCGGTCGAGCAGCTCGTACCGGCCGACGGCGATGATCGCCTCGCCCAGTTCACACACCAGCCCCACCCGGTCGCGGTGGTCGACGTGCGTCGAGCGGTACAGGTCGCGCGGCGAGATCCGCGGGTAGGGGCCGAAGTAGCGCAGGTACCTGCTGCGCTCGGAGAGCCTGCCGTGGAACTCCTGCAGCCGCTCCGCGTCGTCCGTGGTGATCGGGCGCACCCGTACCACGCCACCGTCCGAGGCGAGCACGTCGGCGAACCAGTGCTGCGGCGGCGGGGGCGGCACCGCAGGCGTGCCGGGCTCGTCGGGGTACGGCTCAGTCACGGGGATCCTCCGGGTCGAGGCCGAGCAGCCCGAAGGCGGCGCGGCGGGTGGCGAGCACCGCGGTGTCGACGGCGCGGCGGGCCCGGTCGATCTGGGCGTCGCCGGTCTCGACGGCGCCTCCCGGCCCGTCCCACGGCTGGTAGCGGGTGTCGCCGCCCTCCCCGATGACCGTGGGCGGCTCCACCCGGGGCGCGACTACCCGCGCCCGCTCCCGCCACGCCTCCGGCAGCGGCGTCTCCGGCGGCAGCGGCCGGTCGAGCGCGGTGGCCAGCAGCTGGGTCCAGGCCCGGGGCACCACCCGGACCAGCCCGTACCCGCCGCCGCCGACGGCGAGCCAGCGGCCGTCGGCGTATCGGTCGGCGAGTTCGCGCATGGCGAGGAAGGCCGCCGTCTGCCCGTCGACGGTCAGCTCCAGATCGGCCAGCGGGTCCTCCCGGTGCGTGTCCACCCCGCACTGGCTGATCAGGATCTGCGGCCGGAAGGCGGCCAGCGCGCCGGGCACCACCGCGTGGAAGCCGCGCAGCCAGGCGGCGTCCCTGGTACCGGGCAGCAGCGCCAGGTTCAGCGCGGTGCCCTCGGCGGGCCCGGCGCCGACCTCGTCCGGCCAGCCGGTGCTCGGCCACAGCGTGGCCGGGTGCTGGTGGATGGAGACGGTCATGACCCGCGGGTCACCGTAGAAGGCGCGCTGCACCCCGTCGCCGTGGTGCACGTCGACGTCGACATAGGCGATCCGGTCGAAGCCGTGGTCGAGCAGCCAGGAAATGGCGACCGCGGCGTCGTTGTAGATGCAGAAACCGGCGGCCGAGTTCGCCATCGCGTGGTGCATTCCGCCGCCGATGCTCACCGCCCTCCGCGTGCGCCCCTCGGCGATCTCCCGCGCCGCCGCGAGCGTGCCACCGACGATCACCGACGCGGCGTCGTGCATTCCGGGAAATACCGGATTGTCGTCCGAGCCGAGCCCGAAGAGCGGCGCCGACGGGCGATTGCCCGGCGAGCCGGAATCCGGGACGGCGTGTCGCACCGCGTCGATGTACTCCGGGGTGTGCACGCGGAGCAGATCCGGCATTCCGGCCGGTTCCGGGCGAACCGTCTCGACCCCGGCGAGCAGCCCGAGTTCCCCGGCCAGCGCCATGGTGAGGTCGAGTCGTGCCGGTTTCATCGGGTGCTCCGGAGTCCAGGTGTACTCCAGGAATCGATCACTCCAGACGACCGTCGCGGAGGGCTCCGTCGATTGAGTGGCCATGCTCGCAACGCTAGCGGGAAGCACGGAACACCGCGAAGCGTTGACATGCAGTAGAAATACACGGGAGTGCGTTTCCAGTGGCGTGGCCGTTCCCGGGTAGAATTCGCGTTGACGAAGGGGTGACTGGTGAAGGATCTGGTCGATACGACGGAGATGTATCTCCGTACGATTTACGACCTGGAAGAAGAGGGCGTCGTACCCCTGCGCGCCCGCATCGCGGAGCGCCTGGAACAGAGCGGCCCCACCGTCAGCCAGACGGTCGCCCGGATGGAGCGCGACGGCCTGCTGCTGGTGGCGGGCGACCGGCACCTCGAGCTCACCGACAAGGGCCGCGGCATGGCGGTCGCGGTGATGCGCAAGCACCGCCTCGCCGAGCGCCTGCTGGTCGACATCATCGGCTTGGACTGGCAGAACGTGCACGCCGAGGCCTGTCGCTGGGAGCACGTCATGAGCGAGGACGTGGAGCGCAGGCTGGTCGAGGTGCTCAACAACCCGACCACCTCCCCCTACGGCAACCCCATCCCCGGCCTGGACGAGCTGGGCGTGATCCCGGCGTACCCCGGGGAGGAGCAGCTGATCCGGCTCTCCGACCTGGTGCCGGGCCAGGTGCACGCGGTCGTCGTACGCCGGCTCGCCGAGCACATCCAGACCGACCCGGATGTCATCGGCAGCCTGCGCGAGGCCGGTGTGGTGCCGGATGCGAGGGTCTCCGTGGAGAACCGCCCCGGCTCGGTGCTGATCACGGTCCCCGGCCATCAGGGCTTCGAACTGTCCGACGAGATGGCGCACGCCATCCAGGTGAAACTGGTCTGATACGTGAAACTTCTGGTCACGGGTGGCGCGGGCTACGTCGGCGGCGTCTGCGCGCAGGTTCTGCTCGAACGCGGCCACCAGGTGGTCGTGGTGGACGATCTGTCCACCGGCAACGCCGAGGGCGTGCCCGCCGGCGCCCGCTTCGTCGAGGGCGACATCGCCACCGCGGGCGTGGAGCTGATCGGCTCGGAGAGCTTCGACGGCGTGCTGCACTTCGCGGCGCAGTCGCTGGTCGGCGAGTCGGTGCAGCAGCCGGAGAAGTACTGGCACGGCAATGTGGTGAAGACGCTGACGCTGCTCGAGGCGCTGCGCCGCAGCGGAATCGGGCGCCTGGTCTTCTCCTCGACGGCGGCGGTGTACGGCGAGCCGGAGCAGGTGCCGATCACCGAGGAGGCGCCGGCCCGGCCGACCAATCCGTACGGCGCATCGAAGCTCGCCATCGACCACGCCATCACCTCCTACGCGGTGGCGCACGGCCTCGCGGCGACCAGCCTGCGGTACTTCAACGTGGCGGGCGCCTACGGTGGCCTCGGCGAGAACCGCGTGGTGGAAACCCATCTCATCCCCCTCGTGCTCCAGGTCGCGGCCGGGCACCGGGAGTCGATCGCGGTGTACGGCACCGACTGGCCGACCCCGGACGGCACGGCCGTCCGCGACTACATCCACATCCGTGATCTCGCCGACGCGCACCTGCTCGCGCTGACCAGCTCCGAGCCGGGTACGCACCGGATCTACAACCTGGGCAGCGGCACCGGCTTCTCGGTGCGCGAGGTGATCGCGGCCGTCCGGCGGGTCACCGGGCTGGAGATCGCCGCGGTGGACGCGCCCCGCCGGGCGGGCGATCCGGCCACCCTGGTGGCCGCCAGCGAGCGCGCCATCCGGGAGCTGGGCTGGCGCCCCGAGCACAACGACCTCGACGAGATCGTCGCCGACGCCTGGGAGTTCCTGCGCGGCCTCGGCGCGCGGGCGCACTCCGCTCCCGCCGCCACCGGTTCCTGACGTTCTCCGCCACCGGTCATCGGCGCGGCCCCAGGTCCAGCCCGAGATCGGTGGCGGACTCGTATCCGCACAGCACCAGCCGGCGCAGCTGCGCCGGGCGCATTCCCGAGCGCAGCGAGTTCTCCAGCAGGACCGCCATCGGATGCCCGGGTAGCGCGTCGAGCGCGAGATCGAAGGCGATGCCCGCGAGAGGGCCGTCGCCGCGCAGGTAGGCGCTGTAGCCGAGCAGAACGGCGGCCTCGGCGCGGTCGGCGCCGGTGAGGGCGCGGGTGAGCAGCAGCCAGAGCCGCTCGGCGGCGGTGGCGTGCGGGCCCGCGGCGAGCGCGAACATGATGTCGCGCACCGCGCGGTCGCGCAGCCCGACTGCGATCCGGGCCAGCTCGCGCGGCTGCGGCTCCGCGCCGGACTCCGGCGCGGAGATCTGCCGGAGCACGAATTCGGCCGTCTGCCTGCTGTATTCGAGCGGGACCCCGCGCCGCACGGCGTCGGCGTAGTCGGCGCGGGTGGCGGCCGCGACGGCGGGGAGTTCGCGCTCGACAGCGGCCGTCAGGTCAGGGGCGGCCGCGACCAGGTCGGTGAGTTCGGTGCGGGAGCCGCGCAGCGGCTGGCCGGACAGCACGTGCCCGAAGGCCACCGGCGAATCCGCCGGGTCGGGGAGCGTGCCCGCGGCCGCCGGGTCGAGCAGGTCCCGCCAGCGGGCGCCCGCGGTGAAGCCGGACAGGGAGTAGGCGGCGCCGAGCGTGAGCCCGGCCGCACCGAGGTGCTCGGCCAGCCCGGTCACCAGTGCGCTCCCCCGCTCGTGCTGCCCGCGCTCGTCGACGACGACGGCGATGATCTGCTCCACCCGGCCGGGGCCCTGGATGTCGGCGACGCATTCCGCGACGGCGTCGGCGGGCAGCGCGACCCCGCGCTCGGACTCCAGATCGAAGCGGACCACCGCGTCCACCCGTGCCGTGCCCGGCGGCGCCTGCTGCCGGTCGCCGGGTACCCGCAGCACCACGATCACCAGCGAGCGTTCCGGGGTGAACCCGACCATCGCGGGCACCGAGGCCAGGAGCGCGCCGGGCTCGCCCAGGTAGACGGTGGGCGCGTCGAACGGGGGATCATCGCCCTCGCCGCAGGACAACGGGGGCATCGGTCCGGGCGGCGGACCGGGAAGGGAGTGCGCTGGAGTGGACATGGGGCCACTGTGCCCGGTGCCCACGTTCGGCTCCCGACGCCGACCTGGGCGGAAAGGAACCTGGGGACAACCGCGCCCCTGTGGACAACTCAGCGCTCGCGGACCCGCTCGACCGCGGTCTCGAACAGCTCCTGCACCGGCCCCGGCTCCGGCTCGGAGCCGCCGAACACCATGCCGGTGACGGTGATGCGCACATCCCCCACCTGCCCGATCACCGTGCGCATGGTCTGCGTGAGCGCGGCGCCGCCGCGATCCGGCAGCACCGTGCGGAGCAGCGCGAGCGCGTCGTCCGGGGCGGGGGTGGCGGCGGGCGGATCGTCGAGCAGGTCGGTGACGACGGTGGCGCCCGCGCCCGCCCGCTGCACCCGGATGCTCCCGCAGTCCGCGAGCCGGGTGCGCAGCCGGGCCAGCGGCTGATCGGTGCGGCTCAGCTCCACGGTGAGGCTGGCCCGCGACTCCTCGTCGGTGCCGACCGCGACGGCGGTGCTCCCGGGATCGGCGCGCGCGGCGGGCGGGGTGCAGCGCGCCGGCTCGACGGTCGCGCCCGGCCCGACCCCGTCCAGGTCGCCCGCCGCCTGCACCGCGGCCTCGGCGGGCAGCCGCACCGCCGGGTACCCGGCCGGGAAGGACTCCGGCGCGGGCACCAGCTCGGCCAGCTCCGCGCCGACCGGCGCGCCGATCCGGGTCTGCTCGGCCGATCCCGGAGCGCCGGGTACCACCGAACCGCAGCCGGCCAGCAGTACGGCCGCGGCCGACAGCCAGCAGGCGGGCAGGAGGCGGTGCCGGGGCAGCCAGACGGGGGTCACACCTTCACTCTGCAACACCCTTACGGCGTGCCGCGTCCTGCCACGCCGCGAATCGAAGGTGATGAACCAGGATCCCCGGGTACCCCGCCAGCAGATCAGGGAATGTCCCGGCACCGTCGGGGCGTTGACCGAGGCGGGTGCGCGACGACCGGGAACGGCCCGGTACGCGGCACGAGTTCCATGAGCGACAATGGAACAGGGTTCGCAGCACGACAGGCGGGCGTGTGAGCCGGAGAGTTCCCCCGCCCGGGTGTGGCGGATCGCGCAGGAAGGAGTACGCGATGGACAACGAGTCGCGGATGTACGAACTGGAGTTCCCCGCTCCGCAGCTGTCGGCGCCCGACGGCTCGGGGCCGGTCCTTGTACACGGACTGGAGGGCTTCACCGACGCGGGTCACGCCGTGCGGCTGGCCACCACGCACCTGCGGGAGAGCCTGGAGAGCGAGCTGGTGGCCTCCTTCGACGTGGACGAGCTGCTCGACTACCGCTCGCGCCGGCCGCTGATGACCTTCAAGACCGACCACTTCGCCGACTACGCCGAGCCGGAGCTGAATCTGTGGGCGCTGCGTGACACCGCGGGCACCCCGTTCCTGCTGCTCGCCGGGATGGAGCCGGACCTGCGGTGGGAGAAGTTCACCACCGCGGTGCGGCTGCTGGCCGAGCAGCTCGGCGTGCGCCGCACGGTGGGGCTGAGCGCGATCCCGATGGCGATCCCGCACACCCGCCCGCTCGGCGTCACCGCGCACTCCTCGGACCGCTCGCTGATCGGCGACCACCAGCGCTGGCCCGGTGAGCTGCAGGTTCCCGGCAGCGCCTCGTCGCTGCTGGAGTACCGGATGGGGCAGCACGGCTACGAGTCGGTCGGGTTCAGCGTGCACGTGCCGCACTACCTGTCGCAGACCGCCTATCCGGAGGCCGCGCAGACGCTGCTGGAGAACGTCGCCGACAACGCCGGGCTGACCTTCCCGCTGGCCGCGCTCGGTGAGGCCGGTGCGCGGGTCCGCGAGCAGGTGAACGAGCACATCGCGGGCAACCCCGAGGTGGAGACGGTGGTGCAGGCGCTGGAGCGGCAGTACGACAGCTTCGTCACCGCACAGGAGCGGCAGTCCAGCCTGCTGGTCGGCGAGGGCGAGCTGCTGCCGAGCGGCGACGAGCTCGGCGCCGAGTTCGAACGCTTCCTCGCCGAGCAGACCGGCACCGACGACAAGGACGATCCGGGCGACCGCTGACCCGCCGACCGAGCCGCCGCACCGGGAATCCCGGTGCGTAGGGTGGTCGGAGTGGATCTGACCGAGCTGCTCGACATTCCGGGCACCGACGCCGACGCGCTCTACGAGTCGTTCGGCGCCTGGGCCGCCGAGCGCGGGACGGCGCTCTACCCGGCGCAGGACGAGGCGCTGCTGGAGCTGGCCTCCGGCTCGAACGTCATCCTGGCCACGCCGACCGGTTCGGGCAAATCGCTGGTCGCCGTCGGCGCGCACCTGTTCGCGCTGACCCGAGGGGTGCGCAGCTACTACACCGCACCGATCAAGGCGCTGGTGAGCGAGAAGTTCTTCGCGCTCTGCGAGCTGTTCGGCGCGGAGCGGGTCGGGATGGTCACCGGCGACGCCGCGGTGAACGCCGACGCCCCGATCATCTGCGCCACCGCCGAGATCCTGGCCAACCTGGCGCTGCGCGAGGGTTCGGCGGCCGAGGTCGGCCAGATCGTGATGGACGAGTTCCACTTCTACGCCGACCCCGATCGCGGCTGGGCCTGGCAGGTGCCGCTGCTGGAGCTGCCCGGCGCGCAGTTCCTGCTGATGTCGGCGACGCTCGGCGAGGTCGACTTCTTCGCCGAGGATCTGCGCCGCCGCACCGGAAACGCCACCGCCGTGGTCAGCGGCACGGAACGTCCGGTGCCGCTGACCTTCTCCTACGCCCGCACGCCGATCACCGAGACGCTGGAGGAGCTGGTCACCACGCACCAGGCTCCGGTCTATGTCGTGCACTTCACCCAGGCCGCGGCGCTGGAGCGGGCGCAGGCGCTGACCAGCGTCAACTTCGCCACCCGTGCGGAGAAGGACGCGATCGCCGACGCTATCGGGAACTTCCGCTTCGCCGCCGGCTTCGGCCGCACCCTGTCCCGGCTGATCCGGCACGGCATCGGCGTGCACCACGCGGGCATGCTGCCCAAGTACCGCCGGCTGGTGGAGCGGCTGGCTCAGGACGGGCTGCTCAAGGTGGTCTGCGGCACCGACACGCTCGGCGTCGGGATCAACGTCCCGATCCGGACCGTGCTGCTCACCGGGCTCACCAAGTACGACGGCACCCGGACCCGCCGGCTCAAGGCCAGGGAGTTCCACCAGATCTCCGGCCGGGCCGGGCGCGCGGGCTTCGACACCATGGGCACCGTCGTGGTGCAGGCCCCCGACCACGAGGTGGAGAACACCCGGCTGCTGGCCAAGGCAGGCGACGACCCCAAGAAGCAGCGCAAGGTGCAGCGGCGCAAGCCGCCGGAGGGCTTCGTCTCCTGGAGCGAGGAGACCTTCCTGCGCCTGGTGGACGCGCAGCCCGAGCCCATGGTCTCCCGCTTCCGGGTGACGAACTCGCTGCTGCTCAACGTGATCGCGCGGCCGGGCAACTGCTTCGCCGCCATGCGGCACCTGCTGGAGGAGAACCACGAGCCGCGCCCGGCGCAGCGCAGGCACATCCTGCGCGCGATCCGGCTCTACCGCGCGCTGCGCGACGCCGGGGTGGTGCAGCAGCTGGACGAACCGGACCGGTACGGCCGGATGGCCAGGCTCACCGTCGACCTGCAGCGCGATTTCGCGCTCGACCAGCCGCTCTCGCCGTTCGCGCTGGCCGCGCTGGAACTGCTGGACCGCGCGGCGCCGAGCTACACCCTCGACGTGGTCTCGCTGATCGAGTCCACCCTGGAGGATCCCAGGCAGCTGCTGATGGCGCAGCAGCACAAGGCCAGGGGCGCGGCGGTGGCCGAGATGAAGGCCGACGGCATCGAGTACGAGGAGCGGATGGAGCTGCTCGAGGAGGTCACCTGGCCCAAGCCGCTGGCCGAGCTGATCGAGCCCGCCTTCGAGACCTACCGCGCCGGGCACCCGTGGGTCTCCGAGTTCGCGCCGGCGCCGAAGTCCGTCGTCCGCGACATGATCGAGCGCGCCATGACCTTCGCCGAGCTGATCGCGCACTACGAGCTGGCCCGCTCCGAGGGCGTCGTGCTGCGGTACCTGGCCGACGCCTACCGCGCGCTGCGCCGCACGGTGCCGGAGGCGGCGCGCACCGAAGAGCTCGACGACCTCACCGAGTGGCTGGGCGAGCTGGTGCGGCAGGTGGATTCGAGCCTGCTGGACGAGTGGGAGCAGCTCACCGCGCCGGGCGCCGAGGCCGATCAGCAGCAGCTCGCCTACGGCGCGGAGTCGGTGCGGCCGATCACAGCCAACGAGCGCGCCTTCCGGGTGCTGGTGCGCAACGCGCTGTTCCGCCGGGTCGAGCTGGCCGCGCTGCGGCGCTGGGCCGCGCTCGCCGAGCTCGACGCGGAGCCGGACTGGGAGACCGAGCTGGCGCCGTACTTCGCCGAGTACGGCGAGATCGGTACCGGGCCCGATGCCCGCGGCCCGCAGCTCTTCCTGGTCGAGCAGCGCCCCGAGTTCTGGCACGTCAGGCAGACCCTGGCCGACCCGGCCGGCGACCACGGCTGGGCGATCGAGGCGGTCGTCGACCTCGCCGAATCCGACGCCGCGGGCGAGGTGGTCTTCGACGAGGTCACGGTGGCCGCGGGGTGATCGACGGCTCGACCTCGCCGTACCTGGTCCTCTATCCCGACCGGGTCGCGGCGGCCTACCGCGCGCTCGGCGCGGCCCTGCCCGGAGCGCGGATCCGCTACGCGGTCAAGGCCACTCCGGTGCCCGAGGTGCTCCTGGCGCTCGCCGCCGCGGGTGCGGAGTTCGACGTCGCGAGCCCGGGCGAGATCGAGCTCTGCCTCGGGCTCGGGATCGCGCCGGAGCTGCTCTGCTACGGCAATACGGTGAAGAAGGCGGCGCAGATCGCCGGGGCGCACGCGCGCGGCGTGCGGCGGTACGCCTTCGACACCGCCGACGACCTGCGCCGGATCGCACGGCACGCACCGGGCGCCGAGGTGGAGTGCCGGTTCCTGCCCGCGACGCCGCCCTCGCGCACCCCGTTCGGCGGCAAGTTCGGCTGCGCCCCCGGCGAGGTGGCGCCGCTGCTGACCATGGCCCGCGATCTCGGGCTGGTGCCGGCGGGACCGTACTTCCACGTCGGCTCACAGCAGACCGACCCCGCCGCCTGGCGGATCGGGCTGGAGCAGGCGGGCCGGATCGCCGGCGAGCTCGCCGCCGCTGGGATTCCGGTGCGCAGCGTGAACATCGGTGGCGGGCTGCCGATCCCGTACGCCGAGCCGGCGCCCGGGCTCGCCGAACTCGGTGCGGTGATCACCGCGGCGGCGCGCGAGCACCTGCCGCCCGGCACCGCGCTGGTGGTGGAGCCGGGGCGGGCGCTGACCGGCGCGGCGGGCGAGCTGCACTGCGAGGTGGTCGCGGTGCGCATCGCGCCGGACGGGCGGCGCTGGGTGTACCTCGACGTCGGCCGCTACAGCGGGCTGGCCGAGACGGAGAACGAGTACATCGTGTACCGGATCGCCACCGAACGGGACGGCGATCCGCGCACCGAGGCGGTGCTGGCCGGGCCGACCTGCGACGGCGACGATGTATTGTATCAATGCACGCGCATCCTGCTCCCGGTCACACTGCGAGCGGGCGATCGCGTCCGAATCCTCGACGCCGGCGCCTATACCGCGAGCTACGCGTCGGTGTCCTTCAACGGTTTTCCGCCCCTGACGGTGCATGTCACGGGCGCTGAGCGAGAGTGGGTGCAGTCATGACGGCGGAGTTCACCGGCAGGCACGTGCTGGCCGAGTTCGGTGGAGTCGACCCGGCGCTCTGCGACGATCCCGAACGCCTGGAGGTCGCGCTGCGCGCGGCGCTGGCCGAGGCGGGCGCGACCGTCTGCGACGTGGTGCGCCGCAAGTTCGAGCCGCAGGGCGCGACGGTGCTGGCGCTGCTCGCCGAGTCGCACGCCTCGCTGCACACCTACCCGGAGACCGGCGACATCTTCGTCGACGTCTTCACCTGCGGCAGCCTCGGCGCCGGCGCCGAGCACGCCGTCGAGTTGCTGCGCAAGGCACTCGACCCGGCGGAGGTGCGGATGTCGACGGTGCCGCGCGGGCGCGCCGGGCAGCGAATCGAGGAGCCGCTGGCTCCCGGGCTGACCCGGGCATGGGATCTCGCCGAGGTCATCGTCGACACGCACACCCCCTACCAGCACATGGTGATCGCGCGGACCGCGCAGGGCATCACGCTGTTCTCCGACAACGACCGGCAGTCCGCCGAGACCGCGCAGCTCACCTACCACGAGGCCATGATGGTCCCCGCCTTCGTGCTGGCCGAGAAGCTGGACACGGTGCTGATCATCGGCTCCGGCGAGGGCGTCGCCAGCGGGATGGCGGTGGCGGCCGGTGTCACTCGGGTCGACCACGTCGACATCGACCGGCTGGAGGTCGAGCTGTGCGCGCGGCACCTGCCCTACGGCTACACCCCGGACGAACTGGACGCCGCGGTCCGCGGCGACGGCCCGGTCACCGTGCACTACGCCGACGGCTGGGACTTCCTGGCGCGGGCCGCCGCCGCGGGCACCCGCTACGACATCATCGTGATCGACCTCCCGGACGAGCGGCCGGAGGAGGCGCAGCACAACCGGCTATACGAGGCCGAGTTCCTCACTCGCTGCCGGGAGCGGCTCGCTCCGGGCGGAGTGCTCACCGCGCAGGCCGGCTGCGCGACGCTGTGGCGCAACGAGACCCTGAAACGCTCCTGGCAGCGCTTCCACGAGCACTTCGGCACCGTGGTGCACTACGGCAGCGACGAGCACGAGTGGTCGTTCCTGTTCGGCCTGGTCGATCGGATCGGCGACCCGGTGCCAGGCATGGTCGACCGGCTCGGCACGCTGCCCTACCGGGCGAGCACCGTCGACGCGCGAGCGCTGTGGCGGGGCACCATCGAGCCGCGCTCGCTGCGGGCCTGAACCGCTCAGCGCGGCCGGTATTCGCGGATCAGCGCGGCGAGCTGCTCGTAGTCGTCGCGGCGGCCGGTGGAGGAGCGGAAGACCAGCCCGATGGTCCGGCCGGGCGCGGGCGCGGCGAAGCGCGCGGTGTCCAGCGTGCCGCGCGCGGTCTCGGCGGCCACCGCGGACTCCGGGATGAGCGTCACGCCGAGGCCGCCCGCGACGCACTGCACCACCGTCGCGAGCGAGGCCGCCCTGGTGTCGCCGACCGAGCCGGGGTGCGCCTCCGCGGTGCGGCACAGCTCGAGGGTCTGGTCGCGCAGGCAGTGCCCCTCGTCGAGCAGCAGCAGCGGCAACGCGTCGAGCGCGGCGGGCGGCAGGTCGGCGCGCCCGCCGAGCTCATGGCCCGGCGGGGTGATCAGCACGAATTCCTCGAAGTAGAGCTCGATCTCGCGGACGCCGGGCGCCTCGGTCGGCAGCGCGAGCAGCGCGACGTCGAGCACGCCGGTGCGCAGCCCGTCCAGCAGCCGGGCGGTCTGGTCCTCCACCACCTGCGGCAGCAGCCCCGGCATGTGCTCGCGCAGCCGGGGCAGCAGCGCGGGCAGCAGGTAGGGGGCGACGGTGGGGATGATGCCGAGCCGCAGCGTGCCGCCGAGCCCGTCGCCGGTGGCCGAGGCGAGGAAGCGATCCGCCGCGTCCAGGGTCGCGCGGGCCTGCGGCAGCAGCCGCAGCCCGGCTGCGGTGACCAGCACCCGGCGGGTGCTGCGCTCGATCAGCTGCAACCCGAGGCCGTGCTCCAAAGCGGCCAGTGCCTGCGACAACGTGGGTTGGCTCACACGGAGCCGGGCAGCGGCCGTGCCGAAGTGCCGGTACTCGGCGACCGCGACGAACGCACGCAGCTGTGACAGGGTGGGCTGATAAGTCTGATCAGACACGCCTATCAGTGTAGTGCGACCGATCACCTTTACCTTTAACTGGCAGCCCGGCAAGATCGGCGGTGAGTTCTTTCCATTCCGAACAATCCCGAGGAGACCAAGAATGGCCCTGCTGACCATCGGCGACCAGTTCCCGGCGTACAACCTCACCGCTGTCATCGGCGGTGACCTGTCGAAGGTCGACGCTCAGCAGCCCGACGACTACTTCACCCGGGTGACCAGCGACGACCACGCGGGCAAGTGGCGGATCGTCTTCTTCTGGCCCAAGGACTTCACCTTCGTGTGCCCCACCGAGATCGCCGCCTTCGGCAAGCTGAACGAGGAGTTCGCCGACCGCGACGCGCAGGTGCTCGGCGCCTCGGTGGACAACGAGTTCGTGCACTTCCAGTGGCGGGCCCAGCACGAGGACCTCAAGACCCTCCCCTTCCCGATCCTGTCGGACCTGAAGCGCGAGCTGGCCACCGCGGCCGGCGTGCTGAACGCCGACGGCGTCGCCGACCGGGCCACCTTCATCGTGGATCCGAACAACGAGGTCCAGTTCGTCTCGGTCACCGCGGGTTCCGTCGGCCGGAACGTGGACGAGGTGCTGCGTGTGCTGGACGCGCTGCAGTCCGACGAGCTGTGCGCCTGCAACTGGAAGAAGGGCGATCCGACGATCGACGCGGGCGCGCTGCTCTCCGCCGGCGTCTGACCGTCTCCGCCCCCGCACCACCCGAACCACGAAAGAGGAGCTCCCGCATGAGCATTGAGAACCTGAAGAGCGCCCTGCCCGAGTATGCCAAGGACCTCAAGCTCAACCTGTCGTCCATCACCCGCAGCACCGTGCTCTCCGAGCAGCAGCTGTGGGGCACCCTGCTGGCGGCGGCGGCCGCGACCCGGTCCGCCACCACCCTGCGCGAGATCGCCGAGGAGGCCGCCGACACCCTGTCGGCCGAGGCGTACGACGCCGCGCTCGGCGCCGCCTCGATCATGGGGATGAACAACGTCTTCTACCGGGGCAAGGCGTTCCTCGGTGGCAAGTACGACGACCTGCGGGCCGGGCTGCGCATGCAGATCATCGGCAACCCCGGGGTCGCGAAGGCCGATTTCGAGCTGTGGTCGTTCGCGGTCTCCTCGATCAACGGCTGCCAGCACTGCCTGGAGGCGCACGAGCACACCCTGCGCGAGGAGGGCGTCTCCCGCGAGGTGATCTTCGAATCGCTGCGCGCGGCCGCCATCGTCGCCGGTGTCGGCCAGGCCGTGCAGTCGACCGAGGCGCTCGCCACCGCGGCGGTCTGACCCGCTCCCGCCCGGGCCCCGCCCACGCCGTGGACGGGGCCCGGGCGCGTTCTCGCCGCGGGTAGGCTGGCCCGACATGGGCATCCGAGTGGAAGTGGTCCGTGTGTTCACCGACGCGAGCGGCCGGTTCGGCAACCGGCTCGGGATCGCCCGCGCGGCCGACGTCGCCGAATCGGAGCGGCAGGAGCTGGCCCGGCGGGCCGGGTACAGCGAGACGGTGGTGGTCGCCGAGCCGGTCGACGGCATCGCGACGCTGCGGATCTACACCCCCGCCGTCGAGCTGCCCTTCGCCGGGCATCCCTCGGTCGGCACCGCCTGGTGGTTCCTGCGCCGGGGGATCCCGGTGACGGCGCTGCGGGTGCCCGCCGGAGACGTCGCGGTGGCGAACGCCGACGGCCTCACCTGGATCACCGCGAAGGCCGACTGGACCCCGGATTTCGTGTTCCACCGCTACCCGTCGGCCGCCGAGGTGACCGCCCTCGACCCGGCCGACTTCCCCGGCGGCCCGCACTACGCGTGGGCGTGGAGCGACGAGCATCGCGGCAGCATCCGCAGCCGGATGTTCGGCCCGACCATGGGGATCACGGAGGACGAGGCGACCGGCGCCGCGGCGGTGGCGCTCACCGCGCAGCTGCGCCGCGGGCTGCACATCACCCAGGGTGCGGGGTCGCACCTGTTCACGCAGTGGGATTCGGACGGCTGGGTCCGGCTCGGCGGGCGGGTCGCCGATGACTCCGTCGCCGAGTTCTGATCAGCTCCGCGGCCGCGGGTGCCTGAGCTCGCCGATCCCCGCCACCGCGGCCGCGAGCAGCACGAACACCACGGTGAGCAGGACCAGCCCGAGCGTCAGCGAGACGTACCCCTGCTGCCTCGGGTCCAGGAACGGATACGGGTACCAGTCCACCGCGGGGCCGCGCAGCAGCGTGTAGAGCGCGTACCCCGCCGGGTACACCAGCCAGGCGCCGATCAGGCCGGGGGTGATCCCGAGCCGGCGCGGCACCAGGATCCAGTCGGCCAGCAGCACCAGCGGCAGGATGCGGTGCAGCACGTCGTTGATCCAGCGATCAGTGAGCATGACATCGATATCGGCCAGCAGCACCGCGTAGACCACGCCGGTGATCACCAGGTAGAGCGTGGCCGCGCCGCGCAGCAGCTGCCAGCGCCTGCCGTCCGGGTCGAGCACGCCGCCGACCAGCAGCACCAGCACCCCGATCACGTTCGACTGGATGGTGAAGTAGCTGAAGTAGTTGCCGATCGAGAACTCCGGCACGTCCAGGTTGCGGAGCGGGATCCAGAGCAGCGCCAGCACCCCGAGCGCCCCGAGGACGACCCGTGCCGCGCGGATCCACCCGGCCGTGCCCGCACCTGTCATCCACCGATGATCGCATGCGGCCGGGCGGGCCGATGCTGGTGGGCGAACCCCCGGCTACCCCGCGGCGCACAGTCGGACCGCGCCGGCGGCGCCGTGCCCCCGGTCACCGGCTGCTGTGCCGCTGATCACCGGAGAGAAACGCAGGCGCGGGAACAGCACCGTCTTCGCTAGGCTGGTGGACGCAATGAGCAGCACAACCGCCACCGGACGCCGCGAGCTCCGCACCCGCCTGGCGAACCTCTCGCTTCGCGACGAACACCGGCTGCGCCGCAGGCTGGACCGGGCCGATGGCCCCGAGCAGGCCGCGCTGGAAGCCGAGATCACCGCCGCCGAACAGCGGATCGAGGCGCGCCGCGCCGCCGTGCCCGCGATCGGGTACCCCGAGCAGCTGCCGGTCACCGCGCGGCGCGCGGACATCGCCGCGGCCATCGCCGCCAACCAGGTGGTGATCGTGGCGGGCGAGACCGGCTCCGGCAAGACCACCCAGATCCCGAAGATCTGCCTGGAGCTGGGGCGCGGTATCCGCGGCACCATCGGGCACACCCAGCCGCGCAGGCTCGCGGCGCGCACCGTGGCCGAGCGGATCGCCGAGGAGCTCGGCACCGAGCTGGGCGACGTCGTCGGCTACACCGTGCGCTTCACCGACCAGGCCTCGGACCGCACCCTGGTCAAGCTCATGACCGACGGCATCCTGCTCGCCGAGATCCAGCGTGACCGGATGCTGCGCCGCTACGACACGATCATCATCGACGAGGCGCACGAGCGCAGCCTCAACATCGACTTCCTCCTCGGCTACCTGGCCCAGCTGCTGCCGCGCAGGCCCGATCTCAAGATCGTGATCACCTCGGCGACCATCGACCCGGAGCTGTTCGCCAGGCACTTCGCCGCGCCGGACGGCACCCCGGCGCCGATCGTCGAAGTGTCGGGGCGGTCGTTCCCGGTGGAGATCCGATATCGGCCGCTCTCGCTGGAGCTGCCGTCGTCGCGGGACGAGGACGACGAGGAATCCACCGTGGTGGATCGCGACCCCGTGGACGCCATCGGCGACGCGGTGCGCGAGCTCTTCGCCGAGGGCGACGGCGACGTGCTCGTCTTCCTCTCCGGCGAGCGCGAGATCAGGGACACCGCCGACGCGCTGCGCGAGCTGAAACTGCCGCGCACCGAGATCCTGCCGCTGTATGCCCGGCTCTCCGCCGCCGAGCAGCACCGGGTCTTCGCCCCGCACACCGGGCGGCGCGTCGTGCTCGCCACCAATGTGGCCGAGACCTCGCTGACCGTGCCCGGGATCCGGTACGTGATCGATCCGGGCACCGCGCGGATCTCCCGCTACTCCATGCGCACCAAGGTGCAGCGGCTGCCGATCGAAGCGGTGTCACAGGCGTCGGCGCGGCAGCGCTCCGGGCGCTGCGGGCGCGTCGCCGACGGCATCGCCATCCGGCTCTACAGCGAGGAGGACTTCGAGTCCAGGCCCGCCTTCACCGAGCCGGAGATCCTGCGCACCAACCTGGCCGCCGTCATCCTGCAGATGACCGCGCTCGGGCTCGGCGACATCGAGAGCTTCCCGTTCCTGCAGGCGCCGGAGCATCGCGCCATCCGCGACGGCATCGCGCTGCTGCAGGAGCTCGGCGCGCTCGGCGCGGCCGATGCGACGACCGAGGGGGCGGCGCGCACCGAGGCGCAGCGGCTCGTGCTCACCGCCGTCGGGCGGGAGATGGCGCAGCTGCCGGTCGACCCGCGGATGGCGCGCATGCTGGTCGAGGCACAGCGCACCGGGTGCCTGGCCGAGGTGCTGGTGATCGTGGCGGCGCTCTCCATCCAGGACGTGCGGGAACGTCCGGTGGAGCAGCAGCAGGCGGCGGACGCCAAACACGCGCGGTTCGTCGTCGAGGGCTCCGACTTCCTCGCCTTCCTGAAGCTGTGGGACCACCTCGGTGAGCAGCGGAGGTCGCTCAGCGGCAACCAGTTCCGCCGCATGTGCCGCGAGGACTTCCTGCACTACCTCCGGATTCGGGAGTGGCAGGACCTGCACGGGCAGCTGCGCACCATCACGAGGGGGCTGGGGTGGGACGCCGCGGGCGACGGCGCCGCAACCGGGTCCCGGCGGCGCGGGGCCGGTGCCGACGGTCCCGGCGTCCAGCGCGCGGACGACCGGCGCCCGGCGCGCGACGGCTCGGCGCAGACTCGTACCGCACGCGGCGCTACCGGCGACTCGAGCAACGGTGCGGCACAGGCCGACAGCGCGCCGGGAGCCGCAGGCGCCAAGAATCCTCGCCGCCGTGGCGGCCGACCGGCGCGCACAGCGGAACCGGCACCGAACCCCGCCGCGCAGGACGGCGAGACCACCTACGACGCCACGTCGATCCACCAGGCCCTGCTGGCAGGCATGCTCTCCCACCTCGGTCTCCGAGAGGCCGAGACCCGGGAATTCCTCGGGGCCCGCAACGCCAGGTTCATGATCTTCCCCGGCTCCGCGCTCGCCAGGAAGCCCCCGCGCTGGGTGATGGCCGCCGAACTCGTCGAAACCTCCCGCCTGTGGGGCCGGATGGTGGCGAAGGTGGAACCGGAGTGGGCCGAGCGCCTCGCGGGCGACCTGGTGAAGCGCACCTACTCCGAACCGCACTGGTCGGCCAGGCGCGGCGCCGCGCAGGCGTACGAGCGGGTCACGCTCTACGGCTTGCCGCTGGTCCCGCGCCGCGCCGTCGACTTCGGCCGGATCGACCCCGAGGTCTCCCGCGAACTACTCATCCGGCACGCGCTGGTGCAGGGCGAGTGGCAGACGAAGCACGAGTTCTTCCATCGCAACCGCGCCCTGCTGGAGGACGTCGCCGACCTGGAGCACCGGGCCCGCCGCCGCGACATCCTGGTCGACGACGAGGTGCTGTTCCAGTTCTACGACGAGCGGCTGCCCGCCGACATCGTCTCGGTGCGGCACTTCGACAGCTGGTGGCGCACGGCCCGCAGGACCGAGCCCGCGCTGCTCGATTTCGACACCGCCACCGTCGTCAACGAGGGCGTGGCCGCGCTCGACCCCACCGATTTCCCGGACACCTGGCGGCAGGGCGAGCTCACCTTCCCGCTGACCTACCAGTTCGAGCCGGGCACCGAGGAGGACGGGCTGACCGTCCGGATCCCGGTGGAGCAGCTGGCGCACGTGCGCCCGGTCGGCTTCGACTGGCTGGTGCCAGGCATGCGCGTCGAGCTCGCCACCGCGCTGATCAAGACGCTGCCGAAATCGCTGCGGCGCAGCGTCGTTCCGGCGCCGGATTTCGCCGCCGCCGCGCTGGCCGCGCTCACCCCGCGCGCCGAACCGCTGGTCACCGGCTTGGCCAGGGAACTGTCCCGGCTCGGCTCGGTGACCATCGCCCCGCGCGACCTGGACACCGCCGCGCTCCCGCCGCACCTGCGCGCCACCTTCGCCGCGCTCGACCGGGCTGGCCGGGTGCTGGATCGGGACAAGAGCCTGGCCGCGCTGAAATCGCGGCTGGCCGAGGATGTCTCGCGCTCGGTGGCGAAGGCCACCGCCGGCGCCGAGCGCGCACCGGCGGCGGTGTGGACCTCGGAATCGCTCGGCACCCTGGCGCCGACGGTGCGGCGCGAGGTCGCGGGCCAGACCGTCACCGGCTACCCGGCGCTGGTGCCGGAGCCTGCCGGTGTCGCGGTGCGGGTGCTGAGTTCACCCGCCGAGCAGGCCGCCGCCATGCGCGCGGGCACCCGCGCGCTGCTGCTGGCGGCGCTGCCGGGCAGTACGAAGGCGGTCACCTCGGGGCTGGCCCCTGCGGACCGGCTGGCGCTCGGCCGCAATCCGTACGGTTCGCTGGATGCCCTGGTCGAGGACTGTCGCGCGGCGGCCGCCGACGAGCTGCTGGCCGCGGAGGGCGGGCCGGTGCGCGACCCGAAGGAGTTCGCGGCTCTGGTCGCCCGGGTGCGTCCGCGCTTCACCGGCGCCGTCGCCGCGATCGTGCGGCTGGTGGCGCCGGTGCTCGCCGCCGCCACCGAGGTGGAGGGCGCGCTCGCCGACACCGTCGAGCGCGATATCGCCGACGACGTCCGGCGCCAGCTCGACGACCTGGTCTACCCCGGCTTCATCGCCGAGCACGGCCCCCAGCGGCTCCGCGACCTCCCCCGCTACCTGCGCGCCGCCGCCGCCCGGCTGCACGCCCTCCCCGCCTCGGCCGTCCGCGACCGCCAGGGCATGGACCAGCTCGACCGCGTCCTCACCGCCTACGACCGCCTGCTCGGCACCCTCCCCGAAGCCCGCCGCCGCACCCGCGCGGTCACCGACATCTGGTGGATGATCGAGGAACTCCGGGTCAGCCTCTTCGCCCAGAAACTCGGGACCCCCTACCCGATCTCCGCCAAACGGATCGAGAAGGCGATCGCGGGCATCCGCGGTTGACGGGTGGTGGCCGGCCGGACGCCCGCCGCGGGTCAGCCGATCAGCGAGGGCGACGCCGTGCTCTCGGTCGTGAAGAGCGGTGAGCCCGGCGACTGCTCCTCATTCGCTCAGTCCGCGGCGACGGCGCGGGCTTCGCGCATCTGGGTGATCTCGCGCTCGAAATCCGCTGCGGAGGTGAAGGAGCGGTAGACGGAGGCGAAGCGGAGGTAGGCGACCTCGTCGAGATCGCGCAACGGGCCGAGGATGGCGAGGCCGACCTCGTGGCTCGGCACCTCGGGAGATCCCTTCGCGCGCACAGCGTCCTCCACCTTCTGGGCGAGCAGGTTCAGGGCGTCGTCGTCGACTTCGCGGCCCTGGCACGCGCGGCGGACGCCGCGGATGACCTTCTCGCGGCTGAACGGCTCGGTGACGCCGCTGCGCTTGACCACCGAGAGGATGGCGGTCTCGACCGTCGTGAAGCGCCTGCCGCACTGCGGGCAGGAGCGGCGGCGGCGGATGGCCGTGCCTTCCTCCGCCTCACGGGAGTCGACGACCCGGGAGTCGGGGTGCCTGCAGTACGGGCAATGCATCCGGGAGTCCTTCGTCCAGGCGGGTGCTCGCGGCCGGGCCGGGTGGGGAGCGCGCTGTCGCGACCCGGCGAGCACATGTGCCGGGCGCGTCCGCCGCGACACGGGGTGAACCGGCGCCACCCGGCGCGTTCACCGCTATCACACGCAGGATACCCGGCCGGAGGCGGCGGCGGGTCGGCTCCACCCCTGCTCGGCGCCGGGTACCGCACCGCTCATCCCCCGATCCGCCACTGGCCGGACAGGTCGGCGAGCAGTTCGGGCAGCCGGGCGGCCAACCTGCCGCGGGACAGCTTGGCCGGGAACGGCTCGGCCAGCACCCCGGCGGCACGCGTCGCGTCCCGTTTCAGGTCGATGTGCCTGAGCACCAGATCCCCGGTGATGTAGCGCCAGCGATCGTCCCGATCGGCCCAGTTGAAGCCGGGCAGCGGGGTGCGCAGCACCAGGTCGCCCGCCCGCACGGTGGCGGGGGCGAAGGTGCCCGGCGCCCGCACGCCGGGGACCGCGGGCTTCGCCGCGATGGTGCTGACGTAGGTGAGCACCCGGCCGATGCCGTCCCTGGCCGCGGCGGTGGCGTCCCACTGGTCGGGGACGATGGCGTTCTGTTCGCGATCGGTCATCCGGTACAGCGCATCGATGTAGCCCGCGGTACCGCCCGCGGCGATCCCGGCCCAGGCGGCGCGCAGGGTGCCGTCGATCGCCCCGGCCGCGGCCAGCTCGTCGATGCCTGCCATGCCGCGCGCCAGGTATGCCTCGTGCTGCGGTACCAGGTCGATGAAGATGTGTTTCTGCATGGCCATCAGCCGGGTCTGGTACCAGGTGAGGTCAGCGGCGGTGAGCCGCGGGCCGACACCGGCGAGCAGCCGGATGTCCTCCGGGGTGCGCTCGACCAGCTCCGGCGGGGTGCGCTGCAGCAGGTCGGCGACCGCGCTGCCGAGCGCGTGCAGGCCGGGCAGGTCGATGACCCGGCCCGCGTCGTCCATGTCGAAGAAGCCGGAGGCGAAGGAGCCGCCCGCGAGCCCGGCCAGCCCGGCCCACCAGAACTCCGGGTGCGCGCTCGCCAGCCGGAGGTAGTTCACGTAGACGAGGTTGAAGGTGTGCGCGTTGACCGCGGGGCCGCGCTGCGGATCCCAGCCCGCGAGGTCGATGCCCGCGTTGCCCGCGGCGACAACGAGCCAGTACTGCCGCAGCAGCGCGGTGTAGCGGCGGGCGGGCACCCCGGCCGCGCGAGCCTGGTCCAGCGCGGCGCCGAGCACCGCCGCGTCGGACGGCAGCCCCGGGTGTACTCCGCCGGCCCGCTCGCCGTCCGCGTCGACCACCGGCAGGTCGAGGTAGCCGGCGTACAGCGGTGCGGCCCGGACCGGGGCGAGCGTGCCGGGCAGCACGAGCAGACAGGCGAGCAGGACCGCATGGCAGAGGAGTCCGAGCGCGGGAAACTCGATGCGGGAGCGCGTCATTGCGGATCCGCCTCTCGGTCGCGGCACAGGTGCGCGGGCGTGTGTGCCGCGACGATAGCAACCGGTTCCAGTTCGCGAGCAAGGTTCCGGCGAATCCCGCTACGCGAGCGGCACACTCCCCATCGGCACCGCGACCACCGCTGCGGCGCCGGACATCCCGGGTTCGGGGGCGGGTGCGGAGCGCCACTGCGCGAGCAGCAGCATCGCGACCACGATCAGCGCGGTGACGAGCGCCGTGACGGCCAGCGTGGCCAGCCCGGCCCTCGCCTGTTCGACCCGGCGCAGCGGATGCACGCCGCGCGGCCTGCGGGGCAGCGGCCGGTGGTCGGCGAGCGCGCCGCGGCGCGGCCGTCCGTCGGCGGGGCGGCGCTCGTCGATGCGGCGGGGGCGCCCGCGGGTGGGGGCGCCCCGGCGCACGACCACACCGCCGCGGCGGCCGGCGGGGGCATGGCATCCCCCGGCGCGGCCCGGCTCCGGCTGCCCGGAATCGCCCGTGCTCCTGTCGAATTCGAGCGCTGTGCTCATCGGACATTCCTCCGTGTACCGGCACCCGCCGGTCGAGTTGCTGACTGTGGCTCGTCAGGGCCGTCGGGGGGACGGCGATGTTGCGCTGCTGCAACTGCCGGAACCGGCTGCGACGTGCGGATTTTCCGCCGCCGATCGAACCGGTTCGCTCACATGTTCGAGGGAACGTATGTTCGATTTCTACCACGCGGGGCGGGTGCGCGCCAGCCGCGACACGGACTAGCGTCGAACAGGTGTTTGATACTCGGCCCGCGGCAGTCTAGGTTTGGAGCAACACCCGGGCGCGAGGCCCGGAGACGGACGCCCCGGGCGGCATCCGGGCGGGGCGCGGACAGGAAGGCGGGTTGCGGTGGGCCACAGGGACGACGCGGGCGACGAGGGCGGTCCCGGTACCGGTACCCGCGGTACCGACACCATCGGTGCCGACGGCAACGGGGCCGGGGCGGATCTCACCGCGCGTCAGCGCCGGGTGCTCGACGTCATCCGGTCGTCGGTGAGCGAGCGCGGGTATCCGCCCAGCATCCGGGAGATCGGCGACGCGGTGGGGCTCACCTCCACCTCGTCGGTGGCGCACCAGCTGCGGGCACTGGAGCGCAAGGGCTACCTCCGGCGCGATCCGAACCGCCCGCGCGCGGTGGACGTGCGCGGGCTGGACGAGGCCGTGCGCGCGGTGACGAGCCTGCCCGCAGGCGGCGCGGTCGACACCGACGAGGTGCCGGAGAGCGCCACCCCGACCCCGGCCTTCGTCCCGGTGCTCGGCCGGATCGCCGCCGGTGGCCCGATCCTCGCCGAGCAGGCGGTGGAGGATGTCTTCCCGCTGCCGAAGGAGCTGGTCGGCGAGGGCTCGCTGTTCCTGCTCAGGGTGGTCGGCCAGTCCATGGTGGACGCCGCGATCTGCGACGGCGACTGGGTGGTGGTGCGGCAGCAGAACGTCGCCGAGAACGGCGACATCGTGGCCGCCATGCTGGACGGCGAGGCCACGGTGAAGACGTTCAAGCGCACCGGCACCGACGTCTGGCTGATGCCGCACAACGCGCACTTCGAGCCGATCGCGGGCAACGACGCGCAGATCCTCGGCAAGGTCGTCACCGTCATCCGCAAGATCTGAGCCGTGCCGGGGCCGGCCGAGCCCCTCGGTCCGGCGCCGCGCGACGCGGCGGCGCCGGACCGGCTCTGGTACGCGGCCTACGGCTCCAACATGCACGCCGACCGGATCCGCTGCTACCTCGCGGGCGGGGTCCCCGCCGGCTCCGCGCACAGCTGTCCGGGGTGCCGGGATCCGCGTGACCCCGAGCGGTCGGAGGCGGTGTGGCTGCCCGGCACGCTCTACTTCGCCACCGAATCGCTGGTCTGGACCGGCGGCCGGGCCTTCTACGACCCCGACGGCGACGGCGCCGTCGCCGCCAGGGCGCACCTGGTGACCGCCGAACAGTTCGCCGACCTGGTGGCGCAGGAGATGTACCGCCCGCCAGGCACCGACCTCGACCTGGCCGCGGTGCTCGCCGCCGGCCGGTACGCCATCGGCCCCGGACGCTACGAAACGCTGGTCCACGCCGGTGACAGGGCGGGGCTGCCGGTACTCACCTGCACCGCTCCCGCCCGATACCGGGCGCTGCCGGGCAACCCGCCGTCGGCAGCGTATCTCCGGCACCTCGGCGCCGGGCTGGCCGAAGCACACGGCTGGACGCCGGAACGAGCCGCCCGCTACCTCGCGACCGCGCCCGGCGCGCACGGGCGCTGGACCGCCGACGCGGTGGAAGCGGTGTTGCGCGGGCATGATCCCGTGCCCCCCGGGTAGCCCGGCCGCATGAACCGGACACGCCCCCTCGCCCTGGTCACCGGAGCCTCGCGCGGAATCGGACTGGAGCTCGCGCGGCAGTTCGCCGACCACGGATACGACCTGGTGCTCGCCGCCGAGGACGTCGCCGTCGAAGACGCTGCCGCCGAGCTCAGGCACGACGGCTGCGACGTGCGCGCCGTCCAGGTCGATCTGCGCACCGCCGAGGGCGTCCAGCGGCTGTACTCCGCCGCCACCGAGGACGAACGGCCACTCGACGCCGTCGCGCTCAACGCGGGCATCGGCATCGGCGGCGACTTCGTCGACACCGATCTGGATACCGAGCTCGACATCATCGCGCTGAACGTGCGCTCCACCGTGCATCTGGCCAAACTGGTGCTCGGCGACATGGTGCGCCGGGACAGCGGCAAACTGCTCTTCACCTCGTCGGTGCTGTCGATGATGCCCGGCGCGAAACAGGCCGTGTACGCCGCCTCCAAGTCGTTCGTCCAGTCCTTCGCGCAGGCGCTGCGCAACGAGGTGCACGACACCGGGGTCACCGTGACCGCGCTGCTGCCCGGCCCCACCGACACCGACTTCTTCCGCCGTGCGGGCATGCTCGACACCGTGATCGGGCGTGGCCCGAAGGAGGATCCGGCGCTGGTCGCGCGGCAGGGCGTCGACGCGCTGCTGCGGGACCAGCAGAAGGTGGTCGGTGGATCCCTCGGCACCAGGGCCATGGCGACGCTCGACCACGTGCTCCCGGACGCCGTGAAAGCCACCGCGAACCGGGTGATGTCGGCCGCGCTGCCGAGCAGGCACTGACGCCGTGCCCGCGCTGAATCGCGTCGTCGGGACGCGCCTGCTCTACTTCTTCATCCTCGGCGACGTGCTCGGCGCCGGGGTGTACGTGCTGATCGGCGAGATCGCGGGCCGCTCCGGCGGCGCGGTCTGGCTGCCGCTGCTCGTCGCGCTCGGGCTGGCCTGCCTCACCGCGGGCTCCTACGCCGAACTCGCCACCAAGTACCCGCGCGCGGGCGGCTCCGCGCACTACACCACGCTCGCCTTCGGCCCGGCCGCCGGCTCGCTGGTCGGGTTCTGCATGCTCGCCGCCGGGGTGGTCTCGGTCGCGGCGCTGGCCCGCGGCTTCGCCTCCGACTACCTCGCCGAACTGGTCACGCTGCCCACCCTCGCGGTGGTCGTGGTCTTCCTGCTGGTGCTGGCGGCGCTGAACATCCGCGGCGTGCGGGAATCGCTGGGCGCCAACGTGGTCGCCACCCTGGTCGAGCTCGGCGGGCTGCTACTGGTGATCGGGCTCGGTGCCTGGATCCTGCTGCGCGGCGACGCCGATCCGGGCAGGCTCACCGCCCTCGGCACCGCCGAACACGGTGCGGCCGGGGCGATCCTGGCCGGTGCGGTGCTCGCCTACTACTCCTTCGTCGGCTTCGAGACCTCGGTGAACCTGGCCGAGGAGGTCGCCGATCCGCGCCGCAGCTACCCGCGGGCGCTCTTCGGCGCGCTGCTCACCGCGGGCGTGGTCTACGTGCTGCTCGGGCTGCTCACCTCGGCGGCGGTGCCGACCGACGTCCTGGCCGGGTCGTCGGGGCCGCTGCTGGAGGTGGTGCGGATCGCAGGCGGCGTGCCGGAGCGGCTGTTCGCGGTGATCGCGCTGGTCGCGGTGGCGAACGGCGCGCTGCTCACCGGGATCATGGGGTCCAGGCTGGCCTACGGCATGGCGCGGGACGGGCTGCTGCCCGCCGCGCTGGCCCGGGTGCTGCCGCGGCGCCGGACCCCGTGGGTCGCCGTGCTGGTCACCACCGCCGCCTCGGTGGCGCTCGCGCTCACCGGTGAGATCGACGCGCTCGCCGAGACCCTGGTGCTGCTCCTGCTCGTGGTCTTCACCGGGGTGAACGCCGCGGCCATCGCGCTGCGCCGGGACCCGGGCACCGGCGAACACTTCCGGGTGCCGATCGCGGTGCCCGTCCTCGGGATCGCCTCCTGCCTGCTGCTCGCCACGCAGGTGGCGGCGGAGGTGTGGCTGCGCGGGCTGGTCCTGATCGGCATCGGGGTGCTGCTCGCCGCGGTCAACGAGGTGCGGCGGCGGCGCGGCGGCGAACTGGCCGACAGCGCGGATCAGGCGTCGAAGAGCAGGTAGAGCCCGGTGAAGGTGAAGCCGACCATGATCAGCATGAGCGCGAGCTGACCGGTGGCGCGGTGCGCCTTCGGCAGCACCCGCAGGCTGCGGTCGTGCGCGGCGGCGACGCCGAGCACGTGCCCGGTGACCACCGCGAGCACCTTGATCGTGCCGAGCACCGCCGGGTGGTTCGAGAGCAGGTAGGCGACATCGCGATCGGCGAGGCCGAGCAGGTTCCAGCCCCGGTCGTAGGGGTCGGCGAAGAGGATCGCGGTCGCCTGGCCCTTCTCGACCAGGAAGGTGAGGTAGTGCGCCACGATGTAACCGGCCACGATCGGGGTCAGGCTGTGCGCCAGCATGCCGGGCAGCAGGCGGCGCTCCGCCCTGCTGACGCCGCCGGTCGCGCGCGCGGCGCCCCAGAACAGCACCGCCACGATCAGCACGAACCCGAGTAGCGCCGCGGTCTTCAGCAAGGTCGGCTGGCCGGAGTCGACGAGCTGCCGCCGCCAGACCGGGAACTGGGAGAAGCTGTCGAAGGCGGTGGAGCCGAGCAGCACCGCCGCCACCGCCACCGAGCCGGGGAGCACCGGGGTGCCCGCGAGATTCGCGAGTGGCGCGCGCAGCACGAGTTCACCGGTGCCCGCGCGCCTGCCGACCGGGCTGAGCCTGCCCACCAGCGCGCTGTACACCTCGAGTGGGTCGGCGCGCTCGGCCCACACGGTGCCGAAGACGACGATCCCGGCCAGGGTGATCAGCAGGTAGAGACCGAGCCAGGTCGCCACCGCCGCGACCGCGCCCGGGTCCGGCGCGGCCAGCTCCAGCCAGACGAGGGAGAAGAGCCCGAGCACCGCGGGCCGGATCCCGAGCCGCTCCGGGTAGGTTAGGAAACCGCGCTGCGGCGGCCGCCGCAGCAGCGCGCAGAGCGCCCGGTGCAGCGCCCGCGCCGGGGAGAGCACCTTCCACACCGGCCCGGCCAGCAGCGAGAGCACCGCGACCCCGACCCACAGGTACACGTAGAGCACGCCGGGCACGGGGTTGCGCGCCGGGTCACCCGAGCCGTACAGCGCGACCGCCGCGACAAGCGCCGTCGCCGCCACGCTCAGCACCCCGAGCAGCGCGCGCGTCCACCGGGAATCAACGGCCGCGCGCAGCACCGCGGGCAGCGGGCGGCCGGGCGAGTCCGGGTCGAGTCGCGGCTCGCGCCAGGCGAAGAGCAGCAGCGCGAAGGAGAAGGTGAGGGCCCAGGCGGCGCCGATCAGGGCGTAGGTGAGCGGGATCGGCAGGTCGGTCGCCCCGCCGAGGCCGTGGGCGAGCAGCGTCATCGGACCAGGATCGTCGCCACCGTGCGACCGGCCTCGTGCAGCTCGACCTCTACCCGGCCGGGCACGCCGACGGTGAAGGAGAAGCGCTGCCCGGCGGCGGGTTCCACCTCGAAGGTGTGGTCGGGGTCGGCGTGCACGTGCAGCTCGTCGCTGGTGTCGCTGTCCACCACCAGCTCGATGGGCTGGCCGACGGCGGCCTCGACCCTGGTGTCGTCCGGGGTCACGGTGCCCGCCGCGAGTCGCACCGCGATGACCACCGCTTGCGGCTGGACGTCGACCGGCGGCGCGGGCACCGAGCTCTGATCGGCGTGCTCCCCCTCGTCGGCGCTCGCGCAGCCCGCGGTGAGCAGCCCGGCCAGCAGGACGAGGGCGCAGCCCCGGCGCGCGTTCCTCACGTCTCCTCCTCGGACTGTTCGGTGTCGTCGTCGCCTGCCCTGCGGTCGCGGACCGCGATGAACACCACGACGCCGACCAGTGCGAAGGCGGGCAGGAAGGCCGGGATGGCCAGCAGGATCGAGTGATCCGCGAGCACGTCCACGCCGTCGTACCCGGCGATCATGCCGATGCCACCGGCTCCGCGGACGCGCTGCGGGTGGTGTGCGGGTAGCGGTCGTTGACCCGGCCCGCACCCCAGGAGAGCGCCGCGACCAGGATCAGGCTGCACGCCAGCACCACCAGCGAGGCCGCGCCGAACAGCCAGGACGGGTAGTCGAAGCTGCGCTCCCGCTGCAGCACCGTGATCTCCGGGACGAACGGCCGGGTGAAGGTGTTCAGTGCGGGCACCTCCTCGGCGCCGATGCCGGGATCGGCGGGCATGAACACCGGAAGCGCGGTGTGGATGCGGCCGTCCTGCACCCGCAGCACCGTCTTCCAGCTGCCGGAGACCGGCACCGGCGCGGTGGAGACGTAGTGCCCGGCCTCGACCCGCTCCAGCCGGTCGACGACGAGGCCGCGGCCGGGGCTCTCGCTGCCAACGCCGCCCTGCCAGCCGAGGATCTCGATCCACTCGGGATCGTCGCCGACCAGATCCGTCGGATCGATCCGGACGTCGGCGAAGACCATGCGCTCGCCGTTCTGCGACGGCGCCTCGGTGAGCGCGATGGTGGCGGTGGCGTTCTCCGGCACGGTGTGCGAGAGCCCGTTGGCCACGGCGGCGCCGACGATCAGCACGGCCGCCACCACCAGGGTGCGGCGCACCGCGGGCTTCGGCAGCGGCTCGCCGCGCAGCACGGTGCCGAGCATGCCGCCGATGACGCCGCCCGCGATGCCGACCGGCACCGACATGGCCAGCAACTCGGGCCAGATCGACGCGGGCCACGGATTCACGAACATGGCGTCGACCCACAGCGATTCGAGCCACAGCCCGACGGTGGCGGCGGCCAGGCCGCAGAGCGCGCCCCACAGCACCGGCCTGCGCACCAGCGGCAGCAGCGCGAGCACCTCGACCACCAGCGCGATCCCCAGGTACAGCGGGAAGACGTTGCGCGGGGCATCGATGATCGGCCCGCCGACCAGCAGCGCGACAACGGTGCGGACCACCACCGCGAAGCCGACCACGACGAGCGTGCTGAAACGGCCGAGGACCAGCCGCGCCGCGACCAGGCTGACGGTGGCGGCGGCGACGATCAGCATGGGCTGGAACACCATCCGGAACTGCTGCACGCCGAAGTCGAACTCCACCTGGAAGACCGAGAGCCCGATCAGCAGCCCGCCGAAGGCGAAGGAGCGCAGCAGCCACATCCGCCTGCTGTCCGCCTCCTCCGGGCGCGGGCGGTTGTGCCTGCCCTCGAACTCCAGCAGCAGCACGCCGATCAGGGAGAACCCGGCGCCGCCGATCAGCATCAGGTGGGTGGGGCCCCAGAGCGTCACATCCTGACCGAAAATGCGATGCCAGACGTCGTCCAGCGGGAAGCCGATCAGCGCGTAGAGCCCGGCGCCGGCCAGCAGGATGCCGCCGACCGGGGCGTACCAGGTGCGGGTGATCCGCACCGCGGCCGGGCCCGGCTTCTCGTCCAGCGGCAGCACGATCGCGGCCATGCCCGCCATGAACAGGAAGAACAGCCCGACCAGGATGAAGTAGTGCGCGGGGTTGGCCAGCGGCCCCGCGTCCCTGCCCTTGCCGACGTGCAGGCTGACGTCCCAGATGAAGCCGAGCAGCGCGGTCAGGATGGTGGCCAGGAAGAGCGCCAGCGGCAACGCCACCCAGCCGGGCTGGTTGAAGTAGGTGCCGAGCCGGTCGGCCACGGTCTGCAGCCAGGTGATCCGGCGGTTGCGGTGCAGGTAACCGATCCACAGCAGGACCAGGGCGAGCACGCCCGCGGCGCCGGTCATGATCAGAACCTGATCGAGCGCCGCACCCCCACCTTCCCCTCCGGTCTGGGCGAACACTGACAAATCGGGCGCGGCGCTCGGCACGGCAGACCTCCGGTCGTTGAGACCTGTACTAAGTGTGACGAAAAGTAGCACGAACCGGACCACACAGCTATGGCCCGGACGTGCGAGTCTTACCCATCGGACACCGGGTCATTCGCACATCCCGTGTCCGTGGTCACCCCCGCCCGGGCGACCACTCAGCGCACGGGCGCAGGCGCCGCCGCCGCGTGCCGGGCGAAGAGCCCGGTCCAGAGCGCGATCCCGACGAGGGTCGTGCCCGCGCCGAACGCGCAGATCAGCAACCAGCCGCCGGCCTGGTGCGCGAAGCCGGCGATCACCGAGCCCACCACCCCGCCGCCGAAGTAGGTGACCATGTAGGCGGTGGTCAACCGGCTCCGCACGGCCGGGTCGAGGGCGTAGACGGCGTTCTGATTGGCCAGCTGGACGCCCTGGATGCCGAAGTCGAAGACCAGCAGCGCCACGATCAGCACCAGCACCTGCTGCCCGCCCCAGGCCAGCAGCGCCCATCCGGCGAGGACGGTCAGCCAGACCCCGGTCGTCACCGCGCGCAGATTCCCGCGATCGGCCAGCTTCCCGACCAGCGGGGCGCCGAGCGCACCGGCCGCACCGGCCAGGCCGAAGAGCCCGATCACGATCTCCGGGTAGTGGTACGGGCTGCCGTGCGCGCCGGAGAGCAGGAAGGCGAGCGCGGTCCAGACGGCGGAGAAGCAGGCCATGCTCAGGAAGCCGAGGACCATCCGGTGCCGGAGTACCGGGTGCCTGCGGATCAGGGTCGGGATCGTGGCCAGCACCACGCTGTAGCGCTCACCGTCCGCCGCCCGCCCGCCTGCCGGGGCCAGCCGGTGGACCGCGATCGACGTGGCGAGCTGCAGTCCGGCGGCGACCAGCAGCACCGCGCGCCACCCCGCGACCTCCGCGACGGCCCCGGCCAGCACCCGGGAGAGCAGGATGCCGAGCAGCAGCCCGCTCATCACCGCGCCGACCACCTCGCCGCGCCGCTCCGGCTCGGCCAGCGCCGAGGCCCACGGCACCACGACCTGGGCCGCCGACGCGGTCACCCCGGTGGCGAAGACGCTCACCAGCAGCAGCGGGAAGACCGGGGTGAGCGCCGAGACCACCAGCGCGAGCACCGAAGCCGCGAGCAGCGCGGGCACCATCCGCCTGCGCTCCAGGAAGTCGCCGAGCGGCACCAGCAGGGCCAGGCCGCACAGATATCCGACCTGCGCCGCGCTGACCAGCAGCGCGGCGGTGGCGGTCGAGACGGCCAGGTCGGCGGCGACCTCGTGCAACAGCGGCTGCAGGTAGTAGAGACAGCCCGCGGAGGAGCCCGCGGCGATGGCGAACACGAGCACGACGGCTCGGGTGGCGGGAGTGGCGGGTGCTGTGGTCATGGTCCGAGCATGCGCCGGAGTCGCAATCGACAAAAGCGATGGTTGTCGATGGGGCCATCGACGGCAGCGATACCATCGGACGATGGAGCTGCGGCAGATCGAGTGCTTCCTCGCCTGCCGGGAGCACGGCTCGTTCACCGCGGCGGCGCGGTCGCTGAACATGGTGCAGTCCGCGGTCTCGGCGAGCGTGGCGAAGCTGGAGCGCGAACTCGGCGCGCGGCTCTTCGACCGCACCCCGCGCGCGCTGCTGCTCACCGAGGCGGGCGCGGCCGTGGTGGAGCCGGCGCTGGGCATGCTGCGGGCGCGCCGCGCCATCGGGGACGGGGTGGCGGCGGCGCGCGGCGAGGTGCGCGGCGAGGTGGTGCTCGGCAACCTGCTCGACATCCACCTGATCGACCTGGCCGGGGTGCTGGCCGGGCTGCACCGGCGGTATCCGGCGGTGACGGTGCGGATGCGGCAGAGCGCGGCGGGCGCGGCGGGCAATCTGGCCGGGCTGCGCGACGGCAGTCTGGATCTGGCGCTGCTGGTCGGGGTGCCCGCCGAGCTGCCGGGGATCACCAGGTACCCGCTGGCCGAGGAGAGTGTTGTGCTCTGCACCGCCCCCGGCCACCCGCTCGCCGGGCGGCCGTTCCGCCCGGAGGAGCTGGACGGCGAGCGGTTCATCGACTTCCCGCCCGGCTGGGGCACCAGGACGGTGGCCGATGCCGTGCTGCCGCTGCGGCGCCCGGTGATCGAGGTGGCCGAGCAGGCGTTCGCGCTGGAGCTGGCGGCGAAGGGGTTCGGCGTGGTGCTGGTCCCCCGATCGGTGGCGGCGGTGGCGCCCGGCATCCGGTACGGCGAGCGGACTGGCGCGCCGATCCCGTGGCACCTGACGGTCGGGCACGCCGCCGGGCGCACCCCGACCAATGCCGCGCGGACCGTGCTCACGGCCCTGCTGAACCGCTGACTCCGCCGCCACCCGGCGCCCCGCCGCGATCTCAGCCCTGCCGCGGCCGCCGCACGGCGAGCCCGAAGAGCCCGGCCAGCGCCGCGAACACGGCGATCACGATCCAGGCCCGGTGGAAGACCTCGAGCGCCCGCTCCGGCCCTGACGGGGTGCCGACCAGCGCGACCAGCACCGCGACGCCGACCGCGAGCCCGACCTGCCGCGCCGTGCTGAGCACCGCCGAGCCGGTGGCGAAGCGCTCCGGCGGCAGCCCGCCGGTGCCGACCGCGAACGAGGTCGGCAGCACCAGCCCCACCCCGACACCGGTGACGAGCATGCCGCCGAGCAACCCGCCCGCGTAGTCCGGGTGCAGCGTGATCGCCTGCGACCACCAGAGCGTGCCCGCCCCGAACACCACCCCGCCCGCCATGATCACCGGGCCGGGGCCGACCCGGGCGATCAGCCGCCCGGCCAGCAGCGCCACGATCGGGACGAGCAGCGGCCCCGGCGCGATGGCGAGCCCGGTGCGCAGCGCGGACCAGCCCCAGGCGGTCTGCGCCCACAGCACCACCGAGAGCAGCATGCCGCCGAAGGCGATATTGAAGAACACGGCATTGCCGGTCATCAGTGCGAAGTTCGGGGCGCGCAGCAGCGCGGGGGCCACGATCGGGCTGTGGTGCCGGGCGGAGGAGACCGCGAAGCCGATCCCGCACAGCACCGCGAGCGCGAAGGCGCCGAGCACCCCCGGCGAGCTCCACCCCCACTCCGGCCCCTGGACCAGGCCGAGCACCAGCCCGGCCACCGCCAGCGCGGCGAGCACCGCGCCGCGCAGGTCGGGCAAGCCGCCGCCGTCACCGGGCACGACCGGGAGCACGCGCACCCCGGCCAGCAGCGCCACCAGCCCGATCGGCACGTTCACCAGGAACACCAGGCGCCAGTCGGCCTGCACCAGGATGCCGCCGAGCACCGGGCCGAGCGCGGCGCCGAGCCCGCCGAAGGCCACCCAGAGCCGCACCGCCATCGGGCGCCGCTCCGGTGGGCTCGCCGCCAGCACCAGCCCCAGCGAGGCCGGGGTGAGCACGGCGGCACCGGCGGCCTGCAGGATGCGGAAACCGACCAGCGACTCCACGTTCCACGCGGTCGCGCAGAGCGCCGAGCCGAGCACGAAGAGGCCGAGCCCGAGCAGGAACGTGGTGCGGATGCCGCTCCGGTCGCCCAGCCGCCCGGCCGGCACGAGCAGCGCGGCGAAGACGATGGCGTAGGCGTTGAGCACCCAGGAGAGCTCGGCGATCGGCACCCCGGCGAAGTCGGCGGCGATGTCGGAGAGCGCGACGTTGACGATGAACAGGTCGAGGCTGGAGAGCAGTACGCCCGCGTTCACCACGACGAGGACCTTGCGCAGGTCGATGGCGGCGCGCGGCGCCGCGGTCACGGAGGTCACGGCGCGCCTCAGCCCAGCACGCGGCGGGTCTGCCTGGCGGTGGCGAGCAGCCGCCCGTCCCTCGCCCTGAGCTCGGTGTCATCGACCGACCAGCCGCCACCGGTCGAGGCGTTCACCGTCGTCACCAGAACCGGCTGCGCCGCAACCGGTTCCGCGTGCAGATACAGGGAGAGGGCGACGGTCGGCGCGGCGACCGGGGCGCGCAACGCCGCGAAGAGAGCGGGCGGCAGCGCGTCGGCCAGGATTGCCAGCGCGGCGGCGTCTATCGGGAACCTGTCGGCGCCACCCCCCTCCGGGCGCAGCGTGACCCAGGCGCGGAGCTCGCGCTCGGCCGAGCCGGTCAGCGGCAGCACATCGCTCGCCGGGCGGATCTCGAAACGCGCGCCCGCCGGGACGATCTCGGGCGGCAGCCGGAACTCCGCGCACTCCTCCGGCGCGGGCACCGCGGGGGCCGGTGCCCCCGCATAGGTGGCGACCTCGCTCGGAACCGTGCGCCCGAGCGTCACGGCGGCTGCCGCCACGGCGACCCCGCCCTGCTCCGCCCGTACGTCCACCACGGCGGTATTCCGCCCGACGGCGGTCGCCGCGGCGGCGAACTCCAGCACACCGGTGGCCGGACGGCCGAGGAACCGCAGGTCCACCGCGCGCACCGGCAGCGGCTCGGCGGCGGCGCGCAACGCGACCTCGACGAGCAGCGCCGCGACCACGCCGCCGTGCGGCCCGCTCCACCCCTGCCAGGTCTCGTCGACCCGCGCGGTGTGCCGACCGTCCCCGGTCGCGGTCAGATCGAACGCCCCGGCGATCCCGGGGGTAGTGAGTTGCGTCATGCAACGCACTGTAGGACGCGTGAGTTCTTTCACGCAACCGACTACTCTGGAGTAATGCGCAGAACGAGCTTCGCCGACATGAACTGCTCCCTGGCCCAGTGCCTGGAGGTGGTCGGCGAGTGGTGGACGTTGCTGATCGTGCGCGACGCCCTGCTCGGCGTCACCCGCTTCGACGACTTCCGGAGCCGGCTCGGGATCGCCCGCAACGTGCTCACCCAGCGGCTGGAGCACCTGGTCGAGCACGGCATCCTGACCCGCGAGCCGTACCAGGAGAACCCGGTGCGCCACGACTACCGGCTCACCGAGAAGGGCCGCGCGCTCTGGCTGGTCGTGACGGCCATGCGGCAGTGGGGCGACGAGTGGGCCGCCGCCGACGGCCCGCCGATCCAGTTGCGGCACAAGACGTGCGGCCACCTCATGACGGTTGAGCCGGCCTGCTCCGAGTGCGGCGAGCCGGTGCACCGCGGCGAGCTGCGCGCACTGCTCGGCCCCGGCGCCAAAGACGAATCGCTGCTGCCGAACCCGCGGTAGCGGCCGGATTGCCAGCCTACGGACCTACCAGACATACCTCCCGCGGCCGGGGCGTCCGGGAATTCCGTGATCGCGTCATCGAAGTCGGGCGGCGGCGGTTTCGGCGGGGCTGCGCGTTCGGCCACAGTGTGCGTGAGTTCCACGCCCTGGAGGACGCATGTGTTCTGCCATTCTCGATCTCGGCGCCGCGCCGGTCGATCCCGACGCCTACATCCGGGCCCTGATGCGCTGGCATTTCGACCCCGCGACCGGTAGCCCGTACTGGCTGCGCCGGGCGCACACCCTCGATTTCGATCCGCTGACCGAGGTCGGCACCTTCGACGACCTCACCCGATTCCCCAATGTCGTGGACGAATTCCGCGACATCGAGGTCGCCGAGCTGATCCCGCGCGGGCTCACCGGCGCGGACCGGGAGATCGCCGGGATCTTCGAGAGCGGCGGCACCACCGGGCTGCCGAAGCGCTTCGTGATGTTCGAGCCGTGGATGGAGTTCGCGCTGGGCTGGGACGAGTTCCACTACGCCGGGCTCGGGACCGTGAACACGCTCGCCATCGCACCGAGCGGCCCGCACATGTTCGGCGAGTTCGCGACCAGGAGGGCGCGCAGGCACGACGGCGTCAAGTTCACCATCGACCTGGATCCGCGCTGGATCAAGCAGCTGCTCGCCCGCGGCGCCGCCGAGGAGGCGGAGCGCTATGCCGAGCACCTGATCGATCAGGTGGGGCACATCCTCACCACCCAGTCGATCGGCATCCTCATCACCACGCCGCCGCTGCTGGAGCGGGTGGCCCGGCGGCCGGAGCTGGTCGACTCGATCCGGAAGCAGGTGCGGTTCATCTGCTGGAGCGGCGCGCACATGGACGCCGACACCCGCGACATCTTCCGCACCGAGATCTTCCCGGGAATTCCGCTGAAGGGGCTGTACGGCAGCACCACCATCCTCGGCATGTCCCGGGAGCGCGGGGAGGACCACCCGGACGGGCTGCCGGTCTTCGACGCCCCGAGCCCCTACATCGCCTTCCGGGTGGTCGACCCGGCCACCGGGCGGGACGTGGCGTACGGCGAGCGCGGGCAGGTGGTGATGAACCACCTCACGAAATACGCGCTGCTGCCGAACAACACCGAGCGCGACACCGCGGTGAAGCTGCCCCCGCTGCCGGGTGCATGGGGCTGCGCCGTCGCCGATGTGGGGCCGGTCGAAACCTTCGGCGATCGCGCCGTGATCGAGGGGGTCTACTGATGGACGTCCGGATCGACGCGCTCGGCCCGGCCGGCGCCTACCGCTCCCGGGAGCGGCTCCCGCTGACCGCGCTCTCCGGCGCGACCGTCGGCGAGATCAGTCAGGTGCCGCCGCTCTACGTGCGCCGCACGCTGACCGCCATGCGCGCCGCCACCGTGCTCGCGGTGCCCGAGCGGCTGGCCGCGCTGGACAAGGCGGCCGAGCTCTTCCTGCACGGCACGGTGGCCGGACTGGACCCGCACGAGTACGCCCGTCTGGTCTGCACCGTCTCCGGGGTGCCGCTCGCGGTGGTGCGGCAGTCGGTGCAGTGGGTGGCCGACGTGCTGCGCGCCCAGCGCGAGACCCGCACGCTCGCCATGCCGCGCGGCGCGGTGGACGAGTGGGACGCCGAGCGCACGCTCACCGGGTCGGGGGTCTGGACCCGCCGCGGCGACCTGTTCGCGGTGCACGCCGCCGGCAACACCCCCGCGGTGCACGGCCTCTGGCCGGAGGCGCTCGCGCTCGGCTACAAGGTCGCGGTGCGCCCATCGACCCGCGAGCCGTTCACCCCGTTCCGGCTGATCACGGCGCTGCGCGAGGCCGGCTTCCCGCCGGGCACGGTGACCATGCTGCCGACCGACTACGCCGCCGCGGACGTGATCATCGCGGAGTCCGACTACGCCATCGTCTACGGCGGGCAGGACGTGGTGGACAAGTACGGCCGCGACCCGCGGGTGCTCACCCAGGGGCCGGGGCGCTCCAAGATCCTGATCACCGCGGAGGTGGACTGGCGGTCGAAGATCGAGCTGCTCGCGGGCTCGGTGAGCCACCTCGGCGGCGCCGCCTGCACCTGTGCCACCGCCGTGCTGGTCGAGGGCGACCCGGAGCCGGTCGCGGCGGCGCTGGCCGAGGCGCTGGCTACCATCCCGAGCCTGCCCGCCGATCACCCGGACGCCGTCCTCACCGTGCAGCCCATCGAGTCGGCCCGCGCCGTGGACCGGTACCTGCGCGAGGTCGCCGGGGACGCACGGGCGCTGCTCGGCGGCGACACCATCGTGGACGAGCTGCCAGCCGGCGGCGCGGTGCTGCGGCCCGCCGTGCACCTGGTGCCGGACGGCGGCGACCCGCGGCTCGGGATCGAGCTCGGCTTCCCGTGCGTGTGGGTCGGGCGGTGGCGGCCGCAGGACGGCATCGGCCCGCTGCGGAACTCGCTGGTGCTCACTGCCATGACCACCCGCCGCGAGCTGATCGACCGGCTGCTGGACGAGCCGACCGTCACCAACCTCTACCTCGGCGACAACCCGACCACCTGGCTCGGCCCCGGCGTCCCGCACGACGGCTACCTGGGTGAACACCTCATGCGGAGCAAGGGCATGATCCGCGGCGCGCTCTGACCGGCGACCCGGTGCGCGGCCGCGCGCACCGGTGTCGCAGGATCGGAAGCATGGCTATCGACCTCCCCACCGTGGCGCAGATCCGCGAGATCCCGGCCACGCTCACCGCGGACGTGACCGAGCGCGAGATCGACGCCAACGGCCACATGAACGTCGTCTACTACCTGCGGCACGGCATCGTGGCCGCGGACGCGCTGCTGCAGACCGCCGGTCTCGACGACCGCTACCGCCGCGAGCGCGGGCGGGGGCTCTTCACCACCGAGCACCACCTGCGCTACCACAGCGAGCTGCGGCTCGGCGACTCGCTGGCGGTGCACGCCCGGGTGCTCGAGCGCAGCGCCAAGGCGGTGCACATGATGGCCTTCCTGGTCGACCAGGGCCGGGACCGGCTCGCCAACACCGTGGAGATCCTGCTGGTGCACGTGGATCTGGAGCTGCGGCGCTCCGCTCCCATCCCCGATGACCTGGCCACCGCGCTGGACGACATGATCGCCGCCTCCGGCAAGCTGGAGTGGGCGGCACCGGTCACCGGGGTGATGGGAATCCGTCAGCCCTCCTGAGCCACCGCCTCCTCCTTCGGCTCCGGCTCCGGTTCCGCCGGGGCAGGCTTCGGCAGCAGCGAGTAGGCGAGGCAGACCACCGCGAAGAAGAGGTAGCCGAGCGCGACCTGCGGAGCCGCCGCCCACGCCACCTCGGGGGCGTGGATCAGCCCGATCCAGCTGAGCAGCGCGCCGACCACCGCCGCGATCGCGGCGGCGTGGAACCGCTTGTCCAGCACGAAGGTCACCAGCGCGCCGAGCACCAGCCCGGCGAGCACCGCGCCCTCGCCGAGGATCTGCAGCCCGTGGTAGACGACGCCCGCCTGGCCGAGTGCCTCCTCCCCCACCTGCTCCGCGCTGGTGCCCGCGGCGCTCAGCGCGTTGTCGATCAGCCCGACCGCCCACTCCGCCAGGTTCGGCAGCAGCGCCGCGACCACCGCGACCGCGTGCAGCTTCGGCACGGCCTGGAAGGCCTGGGCGCCGATGAGCAGTCCGATGTAGAGCAGGATCGGCACGATCGCCGGGATCGGTAGGATCGTGGCGAGCACGCCGAAGAGCCCGAGCAGACACATCACGCCGATGGCCGCGCCCGCGGCGAGCGAGTAGCCGGTGCGGCCGCCCGCGTCCTTCCAGCCGGGGTGGCCGATGTAGACGGCGGGCGGGAACGGCGAGCCGAAGCCGGCGCCGAGCACCGCCCCGAAGCCGTCGGCCAGCAGCACGCTGCGCAGGTTGTAGTTGTCGCCCGCGGCGGCCGCGCTCTCCACATTGCTCATGGCCTCGGTGAAGTTGTAGACGCCGAGCGGGATGGCGGTGGCGAGCAGCGGGGCCAGGTCACCGAGTCCGTCGAAGAGCAGGTCGAACCGCAGGTCGGGCAGACCGAGCGCGATGTCGCCGACCGCGGCGGAGACGTCCGGCGCCGACATGTACCCCCCGATCCAGCCGATGGCGGTGCCGACCAGCAGCGCGACCAGCCCGACCGGGACGTTGCCCGGCAGCTTCACGTCGGTGAAGAAGCCGACCAGGATGATGGCGAGCACCGGGAGCCCGATCCACGCCGCCTCCCACATCTGCGCGGCGGGGCGCATGGCGATGAAGGTGATCGAGATCCCGGCCAGGGTGCCGAGCATGGCCGCGCGCGGGGTGATCTTCCGGATGAACGGCCCGACGAAGGCGCCGATCATCACGATCACGCCGATCATGAAGGCCCACGCCAACCCCGCCGACCAGGCCCGCAGGGCATCGCCGGTCTGCAGGTAGATGGGCAGCATGACGACGAAGACCACGATGAACATGTGCGGCACGCTCGGCCCGTACGGCAGCGCGGTCACGGTGTCGCGGTTCTCGCGCCGCGCCAGCCTGCGGGCCAGCACCATGTAGTAGAGGTTGCCGAGCACCAGCGCGACGCCGAGCGCGGGCAGCACGGTGCCGAGCACGTCGCCGCTCGGGATCTGCACCACCGCGATCGAGAGCGTGGTGAGCGTGAGGACGTTGACCAGGATGTTGAAGGCCAGCCCGAAGAAGGCGTTGGTGTCGCCCCTGGTCCACCACGGGAGCCGCAGCGGCGGGGCGGGTTCGGCCTGCTCGGCCGGTTTCGTGTCGAGCGTCATCGCGGGATCCTGTTCACCGGGCCGGGCTGGGGGCGGGGGCCAGCGCGTCGAGCACGGCGGCCGAATCGGCGGTCCAGCCGAAGATGCCGCCCTGGGCGGCGATCATGGCCAGCCCGACCCGCTGGAATTCGGGGAAGTACGAGCCGACGCAGTCGGCAACGACCAGGCACTCGTAGCCGCGGTCGTTCGCCTCGCGCACGGTGGTGTGCACGCAGACCTCGGTGGTCACCCCGGTGACGAGCAGCGAGGTGATGCCGCGGCGCTCCAGCACGGCGGCGAGTTCGGTGGCGTAGAAGGCCCCCTTGCCCGGCTTGTCGATCACCACCTCGCCCTCGATCGGCGCCAGCTCGTCCACGATGTCGTGGCCGTACTCGCCGCGGATCAGGATGCGGCCGAAGGCGCCGGGGTCGCCGATGCGCTGGGACGGGGTGCCGCGCCGCAGTTTCGCGGGCGGGCAGTCGGAGAGGTCGGGCAGGTGCCCCTCCCTGGTGTGGATCACCGGCAGCCCGGCCGCCCGCGCCGCGGCGATCAGCCGGGCCAGCGGCGGGATCACGCTGCGCAATTGCTCCACGTCGTTGCCGAGGCTCGCACCGAAACCGCCGGGTAGCAGGAAGTCCCGCTGCATGTCGATCACCAGCAGCGCGGTGCCGCCCGGGTCGAAGGTGAACTGGTCCGGCTGGGCCGGCACGTGACGGGGAGTCATGGCGGTCGTCCTTCCGCGCCGAGCATCGGCACCCGTCGATTGTGAAAAGGGTGTGTGACTCGGATGGGGCCCCCGTGTATCCGCTGTGTTAGCGATTCGGTCGCCGTGCCGGTAAATTAGAACAGGTTTCAATTCGAGGAGGCGACCGTGGATATCGCGACCCTGGGCGACCTGGTGATGGCCGGGTTCCGGAAACTGGGCTTCATCCGCTACGCCGGAATCGAGGGCGTCGAGTTCGCCGAGGGGCGCAATGCCGTCGCCATGACGCCAGGCCCGGAGCACCTCAACCACAACGGCGACGTGCACGCCGCAGTACTGTTCGGGCTCGCGGAGACGGCGGCCATGGGCGCGGCGGTCTCCGGGATCGCGGCGCACATGACGGATTCGTTCGTCGTCGCCAGGGACGGCCGGATCGAGTACCTGGCCAGGGCGAAGGGCACGGCGGGGCCGTTCCTGGCGACCGCCGAGCTCCCCGGTGACACCCTGGAGTCACTGCGCACCGAGGCGGCGGCGCGCAGGCCGGTGGAGTTCACCGTGCCGGTGCGGATCACCGGCGGTGACGAAATCACCGTCGCCGCCGCCGATTTCACCGCGGTCATCCGGCCGAGGCGGAGCTGACCCGCGAATACTGGAAGATACTGGACTTCACTGGAAGTTCTGATTACAGTCCGGCAGTGTGCCGGACAATGCCGAGCAACTCGAGGATCGCATCGCGGAACTGCGCGCTGCGGTTCGGCGCGCGGTCGCCGCGGGTGATCGCGCCACGGCCCGGCAACTGCGCGCGGAGCTGCGCCGCGCGGAGAACGACTGGGACGACGCCGTGCTCGGGCTGCAGCCGGGCGCGGAGCCGGTCCGCGAGATCGTCCCCGCGGTCCCGGTGCGCGAGCACGTGCACCGGGCGCTCACCCTGCTCGGCGCGCCCGCCGCGCCGAAACTGGTGCTCGCGGTGCACGACGCCTTCTTCTCCGGCGACCTGGTCGCGGCCCGGCTGACCAGCCTGCGCCGGGACGAGGAGCGCTCCTTCCGGGCCGCGCCGCTGGCCCGGCCGTACTACATCTGCTCGGCGCTCAACGCCGACCTGCTCGCGCCCGCGCGCGGGCTGCTCGCGGTGAGCAGCTGGCCCACCGAGCGGCGGGTGGTCGGGCCGCTCAGCCCGCGCGTCGACCTGCTGACCGCGACCATCCGGCTCGCCGAGCACCTCGCCGCGCTCCCCGAGCCGGGGCCGGACGCGCGGCGGGTGGTCTGGAAGCTGGCCGTCTCGGTGCCGGGGGTGCGCGGCGCCCCGGACGCGATCGACCTCGAGCGGGTCGTCGAGTCCGCGAGCCGGGAACTGGCCGTACACCGCGCCGACGACGCCGCGCACCGGCTGCGCGCCGCCGAGCGGGCGAGCGCGCAACTCGACGACACGGCACAGCTGTTCGGCGTCCGCCTGGCTGTGACCGGCACGCGACGAAAGGAGGCCGGGTGACCACTCCGCTCCCGGCACGCTTGGACCGGCTGCGCGGCACCGCGACCGCGTGCAGGCACAATGCCCGCACCATCGCGGCGCTCACCGCGAACCCCGGCTGCGCGCGGCGCGCCCTGCTCGACGCCGCCGCGGTGGACAAGACCGTGATCGCGCGGGAACTCGGCTTCCCGCCCCGCTTCGGCCAGTCCCAGTTCGCCATCACCAGGGGCAATGCCTTCGAGGCGATGGTGAAGGCGAACGGCTGCGCCGAGCTGCTCGCGCTGCTCCGCACCGAGCTGGATCTCAGCGTCCCCGAGGTCGAGTACTACGACCTCGCCTCGGTCGGCGACAACACCGCGAACGCGGTGCGCTACCGGCGCACCAGGCAGCTCTTCGACCACGCCGTCGTCACCGGCGAGGGCACGCTCTTCGACCACCCGCTGCTCCGCCTCGACATCGCCGGGGCCACCGCGTATCTGGAGCCGGACGTGGTCGCGCTGCGGCTCGGCGGCCAGTTCCACGTGGTGGAGATCAAGTCCTTCGCGGTGGTGGACGGCCAGGCCGACCCGGCGCAGGTGGCCGCGGCGGCCAGGCAGTCGGCGGTGTACGTGATCGCGCTGCGCGAGCTCATCGCCGACCTCGGCGAGGACCCGGACGCGCTGGTCTCGCACAACGGCATCCTGGTCTGCACCAACGACTTCACCAACCGCCCCACCGCCGCCCTCGTCGACCTGCGCAAGCAGATCGCGGTGGTCGGCCGCCAGCTCTCCCGGCTGACCTCGATCGAGCAGCTGCTGGACGAGCTGCCCGACGGCGTCAGCTTCGAGCCGGGGCCGGAGCTGGCCCGCACCGTCGCCGGGATCGACGCGCGCTACACCCCCGAGTGCATGGCCAGCTGCGAACTCGCCTTCGCCTGCCGCGCCGAGGCCAGGCAGGAGGGCACGGTGGATGTGCTCGGCCGCGGCGTCTGCGACGACCTGGGCGGGCTGGAGGACATGGCAACCGTGCTCGCCCTCGCCGACGGCTCGGTCGAGCCACCCGCCGAATTCGACGACATCGCCCGGCTGCTCCGGCAGGCGCGGCGGATGCGGCTGGAGATCGCCGGGTGAGCGTGCTGACCGCGCTGGCCAGGCTGGAGGCGGTGCGCGCCGGGCGCGCGCAGCCGATCGCCGGGGTCTGCCACACGCACCTGGCCCGGCGGCCGCTGGTGCTGGTGCCGCTGAAGCTGGCGGGCGAGGCCGCGGCGCCGCTCGCGCTGCTGGCGGGCACCGCGGCGGACGAGCCGCGGCTGCTCGTGGTGCCGCAGCCGCGCGACCGGGTGCTGCGGCTGCGGTTCATCGCCCAGCTCGCCGAGATCGTGCTGCCCTACGTCACCGAGCACACCGTCGAGGTCGAGGAGAAGACGACGAAGGCGGGCGAGACCTACACCCGCTGCCTGGACGCACCGCAGCTGTGGACGCCGAACACCGGCGGCATCGAGTTCCTGCGGCTGCTCGGGCGCTCGGTACGCTTCCACCGCACCGAGGGCGAGAACCCGGTGCCGCCGGAGGTCCCGCTGCTCGGCCGCTGGCTCACCTGGTTCTGCGACCGCGCCGAGCACCCGGGCTCGGCGGTGCTGCTCCCGATGACCTCGGTGCTCGCCGCGCACTGGGCCAGCGGCCAGTCCGCGCTGGAGGACGCCAATCTCGCCGCGCTGCTCGGCTGGATCGCGCCGCCGCCGGGGCGCTCCGGCGCCGAGGCCGCCGCGCGCGCCGAGGACCCGCTCGCCGTTCCGCCCGCGGGCCCGGCCACCGACCCCGGCTTCGACAACGAGGAGCTGGCCCCGCTGATCACCGGCTACGACGAGGCACCGGAGGGCGCGGCGAAGGTCACCGCGGAGCAGCGGCTGCGCCGCGCCCTGCTGCGCCAGCTGGAGCCGACCTGGCAGCTGCTCTGGCAGGGGCTGAACCTGCTGCGCGCGCTACCGGAGGGCGCGCACGTGCCCGGCCGGTGGAACGACGACATCGGCGCGTTCAGCTACTTCCTCGGCACCGTGCCGGAGGGGGTGCCGCAGCCGCGCCGCGACTCCGCGGTCTCGGCGGTGCGCAGGCTGCTGGACCGGGAGCGCGCGCTGGAACGGTACGAGGCCGAGCGCGCGTTCGACGACCCCCGGCGCATGCTGGAGCACCGGTTGGCGGGGGCGGCCTTCCACGGCACCGTGGTCGAGGCCGACCCCACCCGGGTCACCGTGCCGGAGGGCAAGAGCAAGAAGGTGCTCCGCCCCGCACTCCGGGTGCGGACCAGCGATCCGTTCGTGCCGGTGCCCGGTGAGAAGCTGTGCAATATCGGCTACTCCAAGCAGTCGGGCGAGGTGCTCGAGGTCGACGGCGACACCGTCCTGCTCGAGCTCTCCGGCGGGATGGGCCGCAAGCTGATCCCGGAGCCGGGCACCGTGCCCGGGGTCGGCACCGCGGTCGGCTTCGCCCGCTTCTCCCCCGCCGGCTCCTCCCGGCCCACCTCGCTGCCGAGCCGGGAGGAGACGCCGTGGACGCACGGCGGCCCGCCGCCGGAGTGGCTGCCCACCGCGGAGACCTTCGAGGAGCTGTGACCGAGAATCTCTCCGCCGCGGCGGAATCCGCCGTCACCGGCATCCTCGCCGACCTGGCCGGCGGCACCGACCGGGCCGTCGTGGTCGACTCGCCGCCGGGGGCGGGCAAGTCCACCCTGGTGGTGCGCGCCGCGCGGCAGCTGGCCGAGTCCGGCCGCCCGCACATGATCGTGGCACAGACCAACGAGCAGGTCGACGACCTGATCGAGCGGCTCGCCACCGCCGACCCGGCGCTGGCCATCGGCCGGGTGTCGAGCCAGAGCTACACCGAGTCGGCGCGCGTCCAGCACCCGAACGTGGTGTCCAGGCAGAAGATCGCTGACCTGGAGGACCGCACGGTGCTGATCGGCACCGCGGCCAAGTGGGCCACCATCGACGAGGGGCGCTGGGAGCACGCCATCATCGACGAGGCGTACCAGATGCGCTCGGACATGCTGCTGCGCATCGCGAACCGCTTCGAGCGCGGGCTCTTCGTCGGCGACCCCGGCCAGCTCGACCCCTTCGCCACCGTGGACACCGGGCGCTGGGCCGGGCTCGGCTGGGACCCGACGACCAGCGCGGTCGCGGTGATGCTCACCAACAATCCGGAGATCGTGCCGCACACGCTCCCGGTCTCCTGGCGGCTCTCCGCGTCCGCGGCGCCGGTGGTGTCGGCGGCGTTCTACCCGTTCACGCCGTTCCGCGCGGGGACGGGCAGCGCCGACCGGCGGCTCGAATTCGCGGCGCGCGGCCTGCGCACCCCGGTCGACCTGGTGCTCGACGAGGCCGCCGAGCACGGCTGGGGCTGGTACGAGCTGCCGCGGCGGCACACGCTGCGCACCGACAGCGCGGCGGTGCGCGCGGTCGCCGACATCACCCGCCGGGTGCTGGAGCGGGCCGCCACCGCGCACTCCGAGCAGGGCTCGCGGCCGGTCACCGCGGAGCGGGTGGCGATCGGCACCGCGCACCGCGACCAGGCCGAGGCGGTGCGCAACGCGCTGCGCGGCACGGTCGCCGACGGGGTCACGGTGGACACCGCGAACCGGTTGCAGGGGCGCGAGTACGACCTCACCGTCGTGCTGCACCCGCTCTCCGGCCGGCGCGACGCGGGCGCCTTCCACCTGGAGGCAGGGCGGCTCTGCGTGCTCGCCTCCCGGCACCGGCACGCCTGCGTCATGGTCGGGCGGGCCGGAATTCCCGAGCTCCTCGACTCGCACCCCTCCGCCGAGCCGGTGCACCTGGGGGTGCCGGTCAAGTTCCCGGACGGGTGGGAGGCGAACCACGCGGTGCTCAGCCACCTCGCGAAGCACCGGGTGCCTGCCGACGGGTAGGCGCGGGCCGCGCCACCCCGGGCCGCGCCACCCCGGGCCGCGCCACCCCGGGCCGGGCCAAGCCGGGCCGGGCCGGGCCCTACCGAACCCAGGGCGGGCCGGGCGCGAAGCGCGCCGGCCTCGCGCGGCGCGGCGCGGCCGCACACTGTTCGGGAGGCGTGCTCAGAGCTCGGCGGGCGCCGCGAAGGTGGCGGCGAGGGCGCGCGCGACTTCCTCGGGCGCGCCGACGTAGGCGAGGTATCCGTCCGGGCGCACCAGGTAGGCGGCGTCCTCGGCGGCGTAGCTGCGCGCGAAATCGCCCGCGCTGTCCCTGATCACCGGCAGCACCGTCTCGACCGGCGTCTCCGGCCCCGCCACCAGGTACACGTCGAGCTGCCCGTGCGCGGCCCGCCGCGCGTCGTCCGCCACCCGTTCGAGCGCCGCGAACCACGTCGGCCCAGGCTCCCCTCCCGCATACAGCAGCAGCGTGTGTCCCGCCCCTGCGAGCAGCGAGAACAGCCGGATCGGGAACTGCACGAGCTCCCGGGTGAGCCCCGCCGCGTCCGGCGCGCGGCGACCCGCCGCCACCTCGCCCAGCGCCGATGACAGCACGATCGGACTGTCCCGGTAATCGAGCAGCAACTGCGCCTCGCGACGCAGCATCCGCTCCGGATCGCCCGTCCCCGCCCCGATCCCCTCCCTGGCGTGCCGCACCGTGCGACCCACCACCTCCTCCCCGACCGGCCTGCGCTCGGCGTCGTAGCTCGCGAGCAGCTCGACCCCGGCCACCCCGGCGACGGCGAGCGCCAGCTTCCAGCCGAGGTTGTGCGCGTCCTGGATGCCGGTGTTCATCCCCTGCGCCCCGGTCGGCGGATGGATGTGCGCGGCGTCGCCCGCGACGAGGACCCGGCCGGTGCCGTAGCTGTCCACGATCCGGTGGCTGATCCGGAACACCGAGGACCAGCGCAGGTTTCGCGCGGTCGCGGGCTCGGGGGCGAGCCGGTCCAGCACCGCCTGGATGTGGTGCAGCTCCGGCGCCCGATCGCCCTCCATGCCGTGCGCCACGGCATCGGTCGCCGGCACGGCGAGCTCCTCCGGCGCCAGCATGGAGACCCGGTACCGGCGGTGCCCCGGCAGCGGGATGCAGACCAGCACGTCCGCGCCGCGGCTGGACCGCACGCCGTAGCCGGACGGCGCGCTCCAATCCAGCTCCACGTCGCCGAGCATGTACTGCTCGGCGAAGGCCGCGCCCTCGAAGGTCAGCCCGAGCCCCTTGCGCACCACGCTGTGCGCACCATCCGCGCCGATCAGGTACCCGGCGCGCACGGTCTCCGCACCGTCGGGCCCGCGCAGCACCGCGGTGACGCCGGTGTCGTCCTGCGCGAAGGAGACCAGCGCGGTCCGGTACTCCACCCGCACCCCGCACCGCACCAGCCGCTCGCCGAGCACCCGCTCGGTCTCGTACTGCGGCAGCGCCGCGAAGCCGTACGGAATGTCCGGCGGCGGCGCCAGATCGAGCCGCGCCACCTCGGCGCCGTCGGCGTACACGAGCTGCCCCCGCATGCGCACCGCGGCGTCCAGGATCTCGCGCAGCACCCCCATCCCCTCGAACACCTCGAGCGTGCGCGGCTGCACCCCGACCGCCTTGGCGAACCGGGGCCGCTCGGGCAGCTGTTCCAGCACCCGGCAGCGCACCCCGCGCCGCGCCAGCTCCACCGCCGCGGCCAGCCCGACCGGTCCAGCGCCGACGACGAGCACATCCGGTTCCGCCATCCGGCGATTCTAGATCCGCGGCCCGCCGGTTAGCACACTTTCAGCAAACTATCCCGAGCTAGGGTGACCCGGGTGCTGACCGAGCTGAACCGCGCGCATCCCTGGAGCCACAACGACCACTACGCCGGCTGGGTGGTCCGCCGGGTCCGCGAATCCCGCGCCCGCCGCGTCCTCGACATCGGCTGCGGCACCGGCAATCTGGTCGCCCGGCTGCGCGACCACTGCGCCATCACCGGGCTGGAGCGCGACCCGGAGACGGCGGCCGTCGCCGCGCACCGCTTCCGCGACGACCCCGCCGTCCGCATCCTGCCCATCGACTTCGCCGACCGCGACCCGGAGACCCGCTGGGACGCCATCACCCTCGTCGCGGTACTGCACCACCTCCCGCTCGACGCCGCGCTGCGCGCCCTGCGCGACAGCCTCGCGCCGGGCGGCAGGCTCGTCGTGGTCGGCTGCCACCGCGACGCCACCGTCGGCGACGCGCTCACCCGGCTGCCCGCCGTCCTGCTCAACCCGATCATCGGCGCGGTGAAACACCCGGCCCGCGCCACCGAGCCACCACCGCACATGCGGGCTCCGATCGCCGAGCCGCGGGAGACGCTGGCCGAGATCCGAGCGGCGGCTGCCAGGGCGTTGCCGGGCGCGCGAATCCGGCGTCGGCTGTTCTGGCGCTACACCCTGGTGTACGACGACCGCGTTTGAGGACGCGGCCGAGGGCTAAGCCTGCGGACACGGGCGGCGCACGCCGCCACCCGCGACACGGAGGTCTCCCCCATGCCAGGAACGAGGAAGGTGCCCGCGCTGCTCGCACCCGCCGTCGGCGTGACCGCCCTGGTGGCGTGCACCGTCGCCCTGCTGCCGCTCACGGTGCAGGCCGCCGAGCCGCCCTGCGGGATCAGCGGCGCGGATTACCAGGGCGTCACCTACCGGGTGGCGACCGGGGCCGCGGAGCCGACCGGCGAATTCACCCTCGACCCGGAGACCGCCGCGCTGCGCACCGGCACCGACGCACTGCACGGCAGCTGGAGCACGGTCGCCGCGGGCGACGCCGGCTTCGCGCTGCGGGTGCGGCTCGACACCGACCAGCACGGCAACCCGGCCGGTACGGCGCTCGACCTGCGGGTCACCGAGTGCCGGGCGGACGGCCGGGTGACCGCGCTCGCCGGCGACCAGACGCTGCCGGACGGCACCGTCCGCCCGGTCAGCGCCGAAGCCGCCGAGAGCTGAGCGTGAATCGGGCGGCACGCCGGGTACCCCTAGGCTGATCGCGCCGGTGACGGACCGGCGAACGAACGGGAGAGGCGAACGGCGTGCTGCAGAAGTTCCTGGACAAGGGTGTCGTCGCGGTACTGGACCGGGCGGCGGAGGTGCAGACGCCGCTGGTGGCCCGCTACGCCGGATTCGTGCGCGGCAGGCACCCGGAGGAGACCCCGGACCAGCTGGTGCGCCGGATCGAGAAGCACTACCTGGTCACGGTGACGGCCAGCGGCGTCGCGGCCGGGCTCAGCGCGGCGGTGCCCGGGGTCGGCACGCTGATCGGGCTGGCCGCGGCCGGCGCCGACACGCTGCTGTTCCTGGAGGCCTCCACGGTGTTCGTGGTCGGCGCCAAGGAGGTGTCGGAGCGCTCCACCGGCACCGTGCGCGGGCCGCTGGTCTCGGCGGTGATCCTCGGCGGCGCCGGCGCCAAGGCGCTCGGCACCGCGGGGCGCTCGGCCAAGCAGTGGGACACCGCGCTGGCCAACCGGCTGCCGGTGATCTCGAAGATGTCCGAGGGCCCGGTGAAGCGCTTCGTGGTGCAGTTCCTGGTGAAGCGCGGCGCGTTGGCCTTCGGCAAGGTGATCCCGGCCGGGATCGGCGCGGTGATCGGCGGCGTCGGCAACAACGCGCTGGCCCGCGAGGTCATCCGCAACCTGCACGCCGCGCAGAAGGAGCCGGCGCTAGTGCTCGACGGTGCGCGCCAGAATGCCGAGGGTGGCGCGTAGCGCGGACTCCGGGATCACCGGGAAGAGGTCGTGCTTCCGGTACTTCTCCGCGATATTGCTCCAGTCGTAGTACGAGGTGACCAGGGTGCCGATCTCGCTCGGCTCCAGGAAGTAGCCGTAGCGGTGCTCGATCGGCGGCTGGATCTGCCCGGAGATGGTCCACTCGAGGTGCGCGTCCGGCTCGAACTCGGTGATGATCACCGTGACGTCGTACTTGCCCATCGGGAAGTCGTTGAGCGATTCGCGGTCCATGTGCACCACGAACCGGTCGCCGGCCGCGCGCACCGGCTCGCCCTCCGCGGATTGCAGCATGCCGGAGCTGTCGATGGTCACGTGCCCGGCCGGGGAGCAGAGCAGGGCGAAGATCTGCTCGGGTGCGGCGGCGATCTGCCGCCGCACCTCGAAACGTTCGTCGGTCATGGGTTCAGCTTGGCACGGGCGGCTCGGCGGCAGGTTCCGGGCGTGGCCGCTGCCGCCACAGCCGGTACCCGCGGTGCGCCGCGAAGACGCCGAGCACGGCGGTGACGCACCAGACCCCGATCGCGGTGTAGGCGAGCGGCGCCGAGAACTCGCCGATGGAGGCGCCGAGCGCCGTGTAGACGAAGGCGCGCGGCGCCGAGCCGATGAACGACCCGGCCACCATCTGCCAGAGCGGGACGCCGAAGGCGCCGAACACGTACGAGGCCATGGCGTCGGAGATGCCGGGGACGAAGCGCTGCCCGACCACCGCCCACAGCCCGCCGCGGGCGATCTGCGCATCGATCCGGTCCGACCGCTCCGCGCCGATCAGCCCGCGCGCGCTCGCCCGCCCCGCGCGCCTGCCGAGCAGGCTGGTGACCGCGGCCGTACCGACCGCGGAGAACAGCGTGACGACGGTGCCGGCCAGCGGCCCGAACAACAGCCCGCTCATGGCGGCGAGCAGCGTTCCCGGCACGAAGATCGCTCCGAGCAGCGCCGAGACCGGCACGAAGACCAAGGGCGCGACCGGCCCTGCGGCGCGGATCAGGTCGCGCACCGCTTCGATGTCGATCACCTGCCGCACCGCGACCAGGTAGAAGAGCACCGCGAGGAACAGGGCGACGACACCGAGCCTGGCAGCGGCGCGGCGGCGGCTCGGAGCCGGGATCTCCTCGGTCATGATGCCGCCAATCCTGCCGCACCGCGGCGACGCCGACACGGTGGGCTCCGGGTCGCGAGTCCGCTCACCGGCCCCGGCGAGCGCGGCCGGCTCGTCACCGGGCCGCGTCAGCGCCCAGTACCGCGCGCAGCGGCCGCAGCCAGCTCCTCACCGGGCCGAGTCAGCGCCCAGTACGCGCGCAGCCGGCCACAGCCCCAGCCGTCACCGAGCCGCGTCGGCGTCCGGTTCCGTGGCACACCGGGCGGCGGCCGGGTCGTCGTCGGGCCGCGGCGGGGTCCGGACCCGCGCCGCGATCCCCGCCGCGACCAGGCACGCCGCGGCGCCGACCAGCAGCGCCACCCGCGGCCCGGCCGCATCGCAGATCCAGCCGGTCAGCGGGCTGCCGATCGGGGTGGTGCCGAGGTAGACGAAGACCCAGAGCGCCATGATCCGCCCCCGGTACGCCGGATCGGAGTGCAGCTGCAGCGCGGTCGAGGCCAGCGTGACGAAGCAGAACGCCGCGATCCCGGTGGCCATCAGCGCGGCGCACGCGGTACCGAGGTTCGGCGCCACCGCGGTCGCCACCAGGCACGCGCCGAAGGCTGTCGCCGCCGCTACGAGGTACACCCGCCGCGGGTGCCGCACCAGCCCGACTGCGAGCGACCCCGCCACCGAGCCGATGCTGAGCATGGTGGAGAGCAACCCGTAGGTGCCGCCGGTGCCGTGGAAGGTGTCCTTGGCCAGCACCGGCAGGATCACCGCGAAGTTGAACGCGAGCAGCCCGACCAGCGCCATCATCACCAGCGGCAGCCAGAGCTGCTGCCTGGTGCGGGCGTAGCGCAGCCCGGCCGCCACCCCCTGCGGGGTCTTCTCGGTGGCGGCCGATACCGCCGGCGGCCGGATGGCGAAGAGCGCGCCGATCACCGCCAGGTACGAGACGGCGTTGACCGCGAAGCAGGGCGTGGTGCCGATGGTCGCGATGAGCACCCCGGCCAGCGCGGGCCCGACCACCCGCGCGCTGTTCATCACCACGCCGTTGACGCTCGCCGCGCTCGCCAGATCGGCAGGCGGCACCAGCCGGGCCACGAACGCCTGCCTGGCCGGGCTGTCCACGATCTGCACCACGCCGCCGAGCACCGTCACCGCGATCACCAGCGGGACGCCCGCGTACCCGCTCGCCGCCGCCAGCCAGAGCGCCACCGCGAGCACCGCCGACGCCGCCTGGGTGCCGATCAACAGTGTGCGCAGGTCGACCCGGTCCGCGATCACCCCGCCCCACGGCCCGAAGAGCAGCGGCGGCACCCCGCTCGCCGCCAGTACCAGCCCGAGCGAGGCGGGCGAGCCGGTGATCCCCAGCACCAGCCAGCCGATCGCCGTCGTCTGCACGAAGGTGCCGCTGACCGAGGCGATCTGCCCGCCGAAGTACCAGCGGAACGGCACCGAGCGCAGCGCGCGGAAGGCATTCGCGCGCCGCGGCTTCGGCGCGATCGGCGCGGCCTCCGGGACGACCGCGAGCGCGTCCCGCTCCATCACGGCCGCGGCACCTCGCGCACATCGTCCGCCACCGTGCGGTGCATACCCTGGCCTTCCGACGAGCCCGACCGTCCCGCGCGGGTGCGTGGAACTCCGCACCACTCTCGCCGCCGCCGCCCACTCCGCGCCCCGCCTGACGTGCCGGGTTTCGCTGGAAAACAGCCACCCGGGGTCCCACCGCACCCGCCGCGCACCGGCTACCGTTGGCGGATGCTCGATCACCTCGCCCTGCAGTGCGCCGACCCGGATCGAGCCGCCGCCTTCTACACCCGGGTCTTCGCCGCGCTCGGCGTGCGCGAGGCCATGCGCGTCGACCGCCCGGAGGGCGCGGTCGTCGGCCTCGGCGGCCCGGACGGCTTCCCGCACCTCTGGCTCGGCCCGCGCGTCGACGACGGCCACCGCCCGGTGCACGTCGCGCTCACCGCGGACTCCAGGGACGCCGTGCACGCGGTGCACGCGGCCGCCGTCGCCGACGGCGCCGAGATCCTGCACGAGCCCCGGCTCTGGCCGGAGTACCACCCCGGCTACTACGCGGTCTTCCTCCGCGACCCGGACGGCAACAACGTCGAGGCCGTGCACCACCACTTCGGCGGCTGAACGCGAAAGCCCCCCGTCCCGGCGGGACGGGGGGCGAGCGCGGGGGTGGTCAGGACAGCTTCAGCGACCGCCCGATGATCTCCTTCATGATCTCGGTGGTGCCGCCGTAGATCGTCTGGATGCGCGCGTCCATGTAGGCGCGGGCGATCGGGTACTCCTTCATGTAGCCGTACCCGCCGTGCAGCTGCAGGCAGCGGTTGATCAGGTCGAGCTGCTCCTCGGTGCTCCACCACTTGGCCATGGCGGCGTCCTCGGCGGAGAGCTTGCCGTCGTTCAGGTCCTGCACGAAGCGGTCGACGAGGACGCGCACCGCGGTGGTCTTGGTGGTCAGCTCGGCCAGCACGAAGCGGGTGTTCTGCAGGGCGCCGATCGGCTTGCCGAACGCCTTGCGGTCGCGCACGTACTGGATGGTCATCTCCAGGCAGGCCTCCATGGCGCCCGCCGCCATCACGGCGATGGAGAGCCGCTCCTGCGGCAGGTTCTGCATGAGGTGGACGAAGCCCATGCCCTCGGTGCCGAGCAGGTTCTTGCCCGGCACCCGGACGTCGGTGAAGCTGAGCTCGGCGGTGTCCTGTGCCTTGAGCCCGATCTTGTCCAGGTTGCGGCCGCGCTCGAAGCCGGGCATGCCGCGCTCCACCACGAGCAGGCTGAAGCCCATGGCGCCCTTGGCCGGGTCGGTCTGCGCGACCACGATCACGATGTCGGCGTTGATGCCGTTGGTGATGAAGGTCTTGGCGCCGTTCAGGATCCAGTCGTCGCCGTCGCGGACCGCCTTGGTCTTGATGCCCTGCAGGTCGGAGCCGGTGCCCGGCTCGGTCATGGCGATCGCGGTGATGATCTCGCCGGAACAGAAGCCGGGCAGCCAGCGCTGCTTCTGCTCCTCGTTCGCCAGCTCCAGCAGGTACGGCGCGATGACGTCGTTGTGCAGCCCGAAGCCGAGGCCGCTGTACTGGCCACGCACCGCCTCCTCGGTGACCACCGCGTTGTAGCGGAAGTCCTTCACCCCGCCACCGCCGTACTCCTCCGGCACGGCCATGCCGAGGAAGCCCTGCTTACCGGCCTCCAGCCAGACGTCGCGGTCGACGAGGCCCTGCTCCTCCCACTTCGCGTGGTTCGGCGCGACGTGCTGATCGAGAAACTTGCGGAACGACTCCCGGAACAGATCGTGCTCGGGTTCGAACAGTGTGCGCTCCACGCCTACCTCCTTGTGCGGCACCGGCCGGGCCACCCGGCGGTCGATGTCTCACACGGTACCCGCAATGAGAATGGCTGTTCACTTCACACCTGAAATCGATACCTCCACCTGCCCCGCGAGCGGCCCAGGTAGTGAGTATCAGCAATTCTCGGCAAACCTCGGCGGCGGGCACGGCGACGCGCGGCACCGTTCGATACCGCGCCGCGGGGGGTCGGTCAGAGGCGGCGGAGCAAACCCTTGACCCGGCCGACCAGGCCGCGCCCGCTGTCCCGCTCGCGCTCGGCGAAGAGGAAGCGCAGCTCCTCCTCCAGCCCCTTGCGGACCACGCCGGCCAGCTCGGTGGCGGCGGTTGCCACATCGGGGGCGCCGCGCCAGGGCGCCGGGTCGATGGGCGCGCCCGCGGCGAAGTAGAACCGCTCCGGACGCGGGACGACGGTGGGGCCGATGCCGCGCACCACCGGTGGGATCAGCCCGGCGGGCAGCCCGAGCGCCCGCGCGGCCCAGCGCACCGGGCGCATGACCGGATGGTCGGCGTCGAGCACGATGTCGAAGGCGTCGTCGATGCCGATCATGGCGACCGGGACGATCGGCGCGCCCGCCTCGATGGCCATTCGCGCGAAACCGGTCCGGCCGTCCCACTTCAGCGTGTACTTCTCGTTCTTGCGGCGGGCCGCCTCCCTGCTCCCGCCGGGGAAGACGATGACCGCCTCCCCCCTGGCGAGCAGTGCCAGGCAGTTCGCCCTCGTCCCGCGGACGACGCCGTAGCGGTGCAGCACGTGCCGCACGCCGGGCACCGCCATGAGCACGTTCTCCGCGAGGCCGCGGATGAGCCTGCCGCGGCGGCGCAGCACCTCGGGCAGCAACAGCGGGGCATCGATGCCGCCGAGCAGGTTGTGGTTACCGACCAGCAGCACCGGACCGTCGGCCGGGATGTTCTCCAGGCCGTAGAAGCGCGGGCTGGACCACGCCCGCAGCGGCGCGAGAACCGCGTCCAGCAGCCGCATCTCGATGCCGCTCGGCGAAACACGGAGCGGCGCACCGTCGGTGAGCGTGCCGGAAACGGTGGCGCCGGAACGCGGCGCCGCCGGTGTAGCCCCGCCCGAACGGTGCTGCGACATGGGTTGTCCTCCTGCTGGGCGATGCGACGTCGCTCAGCCTAACCACCCGGCAGCATCCCGGCTACCCCGGCGGGAACGCCCGAAACCACTGCACCGCAGCAGGAGTGCCGTTCAGCCCTCCCGCTCGGGCGCGGATCCGGCGAACGGGGTCAAGGCCGCGGCGAGCGCGTGCGGCACCCTGGCGCGCACCCGGGTACCGCCCTCCTCGTGCTCGGTGGCCAGGATCCGGCCCTCGGCGTGCACCCGGGCCAGCAGATCGCCCCTGGTGTAGGGCAGCAGCACGGTGACGTCCACGTCCAGCCCACCGAGCAGGGTGGCGACCCGCTCGCGCAGCTCGGCCACGCCGGCACCGGTGGCGGCGGAGACGAAGACCGCGTCCGGCAGCTGCGCCCGCAGCCGGGCCAGCGCCAGCTCGTCCACCGCATCGATCTTGTTGACCACCAGCAACTCCGGCGGCGCCGGGACACCGGAATCCTTCACCACGTCGGTGATCACCTCGCGCACCGCCTCGATCTGCCCGGCGGGCAGCGGGTCGGCGCCGTCCACCACGTGCAGCAGCAGGTCGGCGGCGGTGACCTCCTCCAGGGTCGAGCGGAAGGCCTCGACCAGCTGGGTCGGCAGATGCCGGACGAACCCGACGGTGTCGGTGACGACGATCTCGCGGCCGTCGTCCAGCGCGGCCCGCCGGGTGGTGGGGTCGAGGGTGGCGAAGAGCGCGTCCTGCACCAGGATCCCGGCGTCGGTGAGCGCGTTCATCAGGCTGGACTTGCCCGCGTTGGTGTAGCCGACGATGGCGACGGCGGGCACCCCGCCGTTCACCCGGCGGGCGCGCATGGTGTCGCGCGCGGTCTTCATCTCGCGGATCTGCCTGCGCAGCTTGGCCATCCGCTCGCGGATCCGGCGCCGATCGGTCTCGATCTTGGTCTCACCCGGACCGCGCAGGCCGACGCCGCCGTTGCTGCCCGCGCGGCCACCGGCCTGCCGGGACATCGACTCACCCCAGCCGCGCAGCCGGGGCAGCATGTACTCCATCTGCGCCAGCGTGACCTGCGCCTTGCCCTCCCTGGAGGTGGCGTGCTGGGCGAAGATGTCCAGGATCAGCGCGGTCCGGTCGACCACCTTGACCTTCGCCACCTTCTCCAGCGCGGTCAGCTGCGCCGGGGTCAGCTCGCCGTCGCAGATGACGGTGTCGGCGCCGGTCTCCAGCACCACGGCACGCAGCTCCTCGGCCTTGCCGGAGCCGATGTAGGTGGCCGGGTCGGGGCGGTCGCGGCGCTGGATCAGCGCCTGCAGCACCTGCGAGCCCGCGGTCTCGGCGAGCGCGGCCAGCTCGGCCATCGAGGCGTCGGCGGCCGCGGCGGTGCCCTCGGTCCAGACCCCGACCAGCACGACGCGCTCCAGGCGCAGCTGCCGGTACTCGACCTCGGTGATGTCGGTGAGCTCGGTGGAAAGCCCGGCCACGCGGCGCAGCGAGCTGCGCTCGTCGAGCTGCAGCTCGCCGACGGTCGGGTCGGCGGACCAGCCGGTGCGGGCCATGCGCTCGGCGTGCCGGGCGAGCGCGTCGTCGGAGTCGGTGGCGGCGGACTCGGCATCGACATCAGCGGGCTCGATGTCGAAGGCGTCCTCGAACGTCACCGGGAGCGGGAACCTGTCAGATTTTTTCATACGCTGTCCATGCTGCCACTGCGCGGCGAACGGCGCATCGTGATATTCACCGGGCGGCTCAGTGCTCGAGCCACCACTCGCCCGCGAGCCGGCCGTGCGCGAGCAGCACCGACGGTCCGCGCAGCCACGCCTGCCCGCCGGCCAGCCGGACCGAGACGGCGCCGCCGGGCACTCGGACCCGCACCTCGCCGGAGTCCTCGGCGATCCGGAAGCCCTCCCGGTGCAGCACCGCGGCGGCGGCCGCGACGGTGCCGGTGCCGCAGGAGCGGGTCTCGCCGACGCCGCGCTCGTAGACCCGCATGTCGACGGCGGGTTCCGCGTCGGCCGGGAGCGGGGTGACGAACTCGATGTTCACGCCCTGCGGGAAGAGGTCGGGGTCGTAGCCGGGGGGCACGGTGAGGTCCAGTTTGGCCAGGTCGTCGCCGGAGAGGTCGGCGGCGACGCAGGCCAGGTGCGGGTTGCCGACGTCGATGCCGATGCCGGGGTAGGCCCAGCCTGCCAGCGACGCGGTGGACGGGCCCAGCTCGCGGACCAGCCCCATCGCCACCGTCACCGCGCCGTGCACCGCGTCCCCGCTGTGCACGGTCACCGGCCTGGCGCCCGCCCGGCTGCCGACCACGTAGTCGGTCCGCTGCTCCCAGCCCGCCGCGGCCAGGTAGTGCGCGAACACCCGCACGCCGTTCCCGCACATCTCCGCGATCGAGCCGTCGCCGTTGCGGTAGTCCATGAACCAGTCGTCGCCCGCGACACCCTCCGGCAGTGCGTCCAGCACCCCCGCGTCCAGCAGCTTCCCGGCCTTGGCGACCCGGAGCACACCGTCCGCGCCGATCCCCGCCCGACGATCACACAGCGCGGCGACCCTGGACGCGGTCAGCTCCAGCGCCGCCTCGGGATCGGGAAGCACCACGAAGTCGTTCTCCGTGCCGTGCCCCTTGCTGAACTCGACTGCATCCAACTAAAAGCTCCTGTGTTCTCTGTCCGCTGGCGCGGACGG
>NZ_JBHSAX010000007.1:0-168678 GCF_042650385.1 Nocardia jiangsuensis | reverse complement strand
CGCGATCGGGCGTCCGAGACTTGCGGCTTCGCCGCTTGCGGTTCGGACGCCCGATCGCGGGACGGACCGCGAACCCGGACGGGGGGTCATTTGCTGTTCTACGGACGGTAGTCCCGGTGTTGCTGTCTGGCCATTTCGTACAGGGCGACGGTGGCGGCGGCGGTGGCGCCGATGGTGGCGGCGGCGCCGGGGATGGTGAGGTGGTCGGTGCCGGGCCAGGTACCGCGCTCGTCGCCGACGACGACGACGGTCGCCTGGTCGAACGGGTACTCGTCGACCGGTATTCCGGTGGTGCCGCCGGGGAGCACCACGCGGGTGGGGATGCCGCGGCGGCGCTGGCGCTCGGCGAAGGCCAGCACCTGGGCGGCGCCCCCGGCGCGGAAGACCGGAACGGCGAAGAGCGAGCCGGTGGAGGCGCGCACGGTGCGCGGGTCGTGGTGGTCGGCGCCGGGGCCGGTGATCACCACCCCGGCCGCGCCGAAGGCGTCGGCGGTGCGGATGAGCGCGCCGAGCACGTCCGGCGAGTCGGGGCGGTCGGCGACCAGCACCACCGGCGGCGGGCCGCCGGGCACGCCGGGCGCGAAGTCGTCCAGTTCGCCGGGGCGGGAGACGGCGACCGCGACCAGCTCGGGCATGCCGTCACCGAGCTCGGCCATGAGCTCGGGCACCAGCCCGACCCGGGGCACCCGGCTGGTGTCGAGCACCTCGCGCGCCCAGCCGGAGAGCTCCGGCCCGCCGAGCCGGTAGACGAGCGTCTCCAGCGGCCACTCGCAGGCCAGCGCGCGGGTGATCGGCCGGACGCCGTGCACCAGGAAGCGGCCGTCGCGCAGCCGCTTGCCGCGGTTCGTCAGATACCCCTGCCACACCTGGACCGAGGCCGTGCGCGGCCGCGCTGATCGACTCACTGCGCTGAACGTTCCTTTCCCGTGCCCACCGGTTCGCCCGCCGCGTGCGCGGCCACCGCCGCCAGCGTGGCCGCGCGCAGCGCCGGGTCGGCGCCGTCCAGCCAGTGCACCCGCGGGTCGCGGCGGAACCACGAGCGCTGCCTGCGCACATACCGCCTGGTACCGATCAGCGTGCGCTCGACCGCGTGGTTCAGGTCGTATTCGTCGTCGAGGTGGGCGAGGACTTGTGCGTATCCGATGGCCCGGCGCGCCGTCACCCCGTCGCGCAGCCCGCGCCCGAGCAGTCCGCGGACCTCGTCCACCAGCCCGGCCTCGAACATGTGCGCCGTGCGGAGCTCGATCCTGGCGTCCAGCTCCGCGGTCGCCCGGTCCAGGCCGAGCAGCAGCGTGTTCCAGCGTGGGGTGCCGATCACCGGGGCCGAGGCGGCGAACGGGCGCCCGGTCAGCTCGACCACCTCCAGCGCGCGCACCATGCGCCTGCCATCGGTGGGCAGGATGGTCGCCGCGGCCACCGGGTCGGCCGCGCGCAGCGCGGCGTGCACCGCGGCGAGCCCCTGCTCCGCCAAGACCCCTTCCCACCTGGCCCGCACCGCCGGATCGGTGGCCGGGAACTCCCACTGGTCCAGCAGCGCCTGCACGTACATCATGGAGCCGCCGACGATCACCGGGACCCGCCCGCGCGCCCGGATCGCCTCGACGTCGGCGGCGGCCGCGGCCTGGTACGCGGCAACGGTCGCGGTCGCGGTCACCTCGAGGACGTCGAGCTGGTGGTGCGGGATGCCGCGGCGCTCGGCGGGCGCCAGTTTGGCGGTGCCGATATCCATCCCCCGATACAGCTGCATGGCGTCGATGTTCACGATCTCGCCGCCGAGCTGCTCGGCCAGGAACAGCCCGAGGTCGGACTTGCCGGTGGCGGTGGGGCCGATCACCGCTACCGGTGCGCTCACGCGGGCCGCCACAGCCCGGCGTGGTACCCGACCCCGAACGGCGCGCCCTGGAAGCGGGTCTCCGCCGCCACGGCGCCGTCCCGGCCGAGCAGCCCCGCCAGCGCCTGGTAGCCCACGCGGCCGCGGAGCACGAGGTCGGCGCAGAGCGCGGGGTCGAGCTCGAGCAGCACCGCGCGGTCGCCGGTGGCGAGCGCGGTGTCCAGCGCGCGCTGCACCGCGGGGGCGCGTTCGTCCAGGTAGCCGGGGGATGCGGTGGTGAGGGTGGCGGCGCCGTCGGCGATCAGCAGGACGCCGCGCGGCTCGGGCGTCGCGTCGAGTTCGGCGCGCAGCCGGGCGCCGAAGTCCGCCGCCGCGCGCGCCGACGTCTCCTCGGGCAGCAGCCGGACCTCGGCGTTCGCGCCCGGAGCGGCGGCACCGCGGGCCCAGGCCGCGATCAGCACCGGCAGCTCGAGCTCGGGATCGGGCTCCGCGGTGGCGTCCGGGCCGAGCGCGACCGTGAGGTCGACGCCGTAGCCGCGGAAGGTGCCGACGGTGTCCGGGCCGTACTGCCCCCGCCCGGTGCCGAGCACCGTCCAGCTGCCGGATTCCGCCGCCAGCGCGCCGAGTGCGTCGAGCACCGCCGCCCGCAGCGCGGGCACGCCCGGTTCGGCCGCACCACCACACAACTCGGGAACGAGAACGGGTGGCGCCGGCATCAGAGCCGCGACGGAGAACACCCCGACAACGGTAGCCGCCGGTTGCCCGGCGACCGCCGCGGGTTCGAGTGTCTCTGCCGCAAAACCCCCGGACATTGATAGTGTTCGGGGAGCGACAACCCAGGTCACCACGGGTCGGGCGACCTGGTGGTCCCCTTCGCGGGGGCGTGGATCGAATGGTCTCGAGGGCTCGCACCGGGTTGAATGGGGTGAGCCAGGGCGTAATCAGGCAGCCGTGACGCGCGGCAGGGACGAGGAGCAATGACCGACACCAACGGAACCGCCGACGCCGGCCGCCCTACACCGGTACCGCACCCGTCCGGTGCGCCCAAGCCCGGCGGCCCCGTCCCCCGTCCCCCGAAGCCGCACGCCGTCAAGCCCGCTCCCGGCCCCGCCGCCCAGCATCCGCATCCCGTCGTCGTCCCGACCGTCAGCGACCCGAGCAAGTGGGGCCGGGTCGACGAGGACGGCACCGCCTGGGTGCGGACCGCCGACGGCGAGCGCCAGGTCGGCTCCTGGCAGGCCGGCGACGCCACCGAGGGGCTGGCGCACTTCGGCCGCCGCTTCGACGACCTGGCCACCGAGGTCGCGCTGCTGGAGGCCAGGCTCGCCGCCGGCGCCGACGCCCGCAAGACCAGGGCCGCCGCCGTCGCGCTCGCCGAGTCGCTGCCGACCGCCGCCGTGATCGGCGACATCGACGGCCTCGCCGCCCGGCTCGCTGCCATCGCCGAGCACTCCGAGGAAGCCGCCGCGCACGCCCGCGAGGAGAAGGAGCGCGCTCGGCACGAGCACACCGAACGCAAGGAGGCGCTGGCCGCCGAGGCGGAGAAGATCGCCGCCGAATCCACCCAGTGGAAGTCCGCGGGCGATCGGTTGCGCGAGATCCTGGACGAGTGGAAGACCATCCGCGGCGTCGACCGCAAGGTGGACGACGCGCTGTGGCGCCGCTACTCCAAAGCGCGCGAGTCCTTCAACCGCCGCCGCGGCGCGCACTTCGCCGAGCTCGACCGCGAGCGCGCCACCGCCAAGACGCACAAGGAAGAACTGTGCGTGCGGGCCGAGGCGCTCTCCGGCTCCACCGACTGGGTCGGCACCGCCGGCGTCTTCCGCGACCTGCTCGCCGAGTGGAAGGCCGCCGGCCGGGCACCCCGCGAGGCGGACGAGGCGCTGTGGCGCCGGTTCAAGAGCGCGCAGGACGTCTTCTTCGCGGCCCGCAACTCCGCCGCCTCCGAGCGGGACGCGGAGTTGGAGCACAATGCCACCGCCAAGGAGGAGCTGCTCCGCACGCACGCGCACATCGACCCGGCCACCGACCTGGAGGGCGCTCGCGCCGCACTGCGCGACCTGCAGGAGAAGTGGGACGCGCTCGGCAAGGTGCCGCGCGAGCGGATGCAGGACCTGGAGGGCAAGCTGCGCGCCATCGAGAAGAAGGTGCGCGAGGCGGTCGACGCCCAGTGGCGGCGCAGTGATCCGGAGGCGGTCGCCCGCGCCGCGCAGTTCCGCGAGCGGGTGCAGCAGTTCGAGGAGCAGGCCGCCAAGGCGCAGGCCGCGGGCAAGAAGCGGGATGCCGAGCGGGCCCTGGAGCAGGCCAAGCAGTGGCGCGAATGGGCCGAGGCCGCCGAAGGGGCGGTCAGCAACCTCTGACCCGAGGCCCCCGGTGAGCGGATCAGGCGTGCCGGGCCGACCTCGCGGGTGCGCGGCTGGTACGGCGACAGGCGCTCAGCGTTCGCCGAAGCGCTTCTTGCGCTCCTCTTCCTCCGCGGCGGCGGCGACCGCACGGCGCTGCTCCTCGGCGGCGAGGTGCACGGCAGTTCGACTCCAGACCACCTTCACCCAGTGGAAGGTGAGCACGGCGGCGGCGATGGTGCCGATGATCAGCCCGACGCCCGGCCCCGCGCCGATGTAGTTGTTCAACCCCGGCGTCTGCCGGTGCCAGATGGAGAAGACACCGAAGGCGCTGGCGATCGCCGACCCGGCGAGCGCGACCCAGGCCAGCGCCCAGCGCCTCGTCATCAGCGCGAGCAGCGAGAAGCCGATCCCGAAGACCGTCACGAACCAGATGAAGATCCGGGAGGGCAGCCCGATGTGCTCGATCCGCGCCGCGTCGGTGCCGAGCAGTACGTCGAAGCCGCGCGCCGACCCGGCGTGCGCGAGTACCAGCGAGATCAGCAGCGCGAAGACCGCGACCGCCACCACCAGCGCGCGGGCGCCGGGGTCGATCTCCCCCGCGACCCGCCGCTCGACGGCATCGATCTCGGCGCGCATCTGCTCCAGGTTCTCGACCGAATTCACGTCGTCTCCTTCTCTGCCCGGCTCCGAGCCGGGATCGGCAGGACCGGTCACGTGCCGCACCCGGTGCCGCAGCCGCTGCTCACCGGCTGCACGGCGGGGGCGCCGATGGCGGGCAGCCCGAGCCCGACCCCGATGGGAGCGGTCTTCGGGGTGATCCCGCGCTCGTGCGCGTCCCCGGCCCTGGTCCGGCGGTGGGCGGTGATCGGCGAGTCGGCGATCAGGTGGTGCGGTGCGGCGCCGGTCACCGTGACGGTCACCAGGTCGCCGGGGCGGATGCCGTCGAGTTCCGGGCGGAAGTGCACCAGCCTGCCGTCCCTGGCGCGGCCGCTCATCCGCGCGGTGGCGGCATTCTTCTTGCCCGCGCCCTCGGCGACGAGCAGCTCCACCTCGGCGCCGACCAGCGCCCGGTTGCCCGCCAGCGACATCTCTTCCTGCAGCGCGATCAGCCGCTCGTACCGCGCCTGCACCACGGCCTTCGGCAGCTGGTCCGGCAGTTCGGCGGCCGGTGTCCCCGGCCGCTTCGAGTACTGGAAGGTGTACGCGCTGGTGAAGCGGGCCCGCCGGACCACCTCGAGGGTCTGCTCGAAGTCCTCCTCGGTCTCGCCGGGGAAGCCGACGATGATGTCGGTGGTGATCGCGGCGTGCGGCATGGCGGCCCGCACCTTGTCGATGATGCCCAGGTAGCGCGCCTGCCGGTAGGAGCGGCGCATGGCCTTGAGCACCCGGTCCGAGCCGGACTGCAGCGGCATGTGCAGTTGCGGACAGATGTTCGGGGTGGCCGCCATCGCCTCGATGACGTCGTCGGTGAATTCCGCCGGGTGCGGCGAGGTGAAGCGCACCCGCTCCAGGCCGTCGATGTCGCCGCAGGCGCGCAGCAGCTTGGCGAACGCGCCGCGATCGCGCGGCTGCGCCGGGTCGGCGAACGAGGCACCGTAGGCGTTGACGTTCTGCCCGAGCAGCGTCACCTCCAGCACGCCCTGGTCGACCAGCGCCCGCACCTCGGCGAGCACGTCGCCGGGGGGCCGGTCCACCTCCTTGCCGCGCAGCGCGGGGACGATGCAGAAGGTGCAGGTGTTGTTGCAGCCGACGGAGATGGAGACCCAGCCCGCGTAGGCGGACTCGCGCTTGGCCGGCAGCGTGGAGGGGAACGCCTCCAGCGAGTCCAGGATCTCCACCTGGGCCTCGGCATTGTGCCTGGCACGCTCCAGCAGCACCGGCAGCGAACCGAGGTTGTGCGTGCCGAAGACCACATCCACCCAGGGCGCGCGGCGGACGACGGTGTCCCGGTCCTTCTGCGCCAGGCAGCCGCCGACCGCGATCTGCATGCCGGGCCTGCCTGCCTTCGCCGGCGCCAGGTGCCCGAGCGTGCCGTAGAGCTTGTTGTCCGCGTTCTCCCGCACCGCGCAGGTGTTGAGCACCACCAGATCGGGCTCCGCCCCCGGCGCGGCCCGGACGTACCCGGCCTCCTCGAGCAGCCCGGAGAGCCGCTCGGAGTCGTGCACGTTCATCTGGCAGCCGAAGGTGCGCACCTCGTAGCTGCGGCCGGCGCCGGCCTCCGCGGCCGGGAGCACCGCCGTCCGTCCCATCGAATCCACCCGATCAGCCTACGGGGGCCACCGGGGGTGGGCAGACGAGGGTACCGCCAGGTTACGGGGGTATGTCGAATCGGCGCGGCGCGGCGGTGTGTCACCGAAAGCAGGGCAAAACCCGGTTTTCCCTTTAAGGTCAGTGACCATGACCGACGACGCCGCCGCACCCGGGGCCACCGGGGACATCCCCGCCGCTGCGCCGGCGGGCGCTCCGCCGATGATCGCGATGCGCAAGGTGGACAAGCACTTCGGCGCGCTGCACGTGCTCCGCGACATCAATCTGGAGGTGCCGCGCGGGCAGGTGGTGATCGTGCTCGGGCCGTCGGGCTCCGGCAAGTCCACGCTCTGCCGCACCATCAACCGGCTGGAGCCGATCGACTCCGGTGAGATCGCGGTGGACGGCATCCCGCTGCCCGCCGAGGGCAAGGCGCTGGCCGCGCTGCGCGCCGATGTCGGCATGGTCTTCCAGTCGTTCAACCTGTTCGCGCACAAGACGATCCTGGACAACGTCATGCTGGCGCCGCTCAAGGTGCGCAAGCTGAAGAAGGACGCGGCGCGCGAGCAGGCGGAGGTGCTGCTGGAGCGGGTCGGCATCGCCGACCAGGCGGACAAGTACCCCGCGCAGCTCTCCGGCGGCCAGCAGCAGCGCGTCGCCATCGCCCGCGCGCTCGCGATGAATCCCAAGGTCATGCTCTTCGACGAGCCGACGTCGGCGCTCGACCCGGAGATGGTCAACGAGGTGCTCGAGGTGATGGTCGCGCTGGCCAAGGAGGGGATGACCATGGTCGTGGTCACCCACGAGATGGGCTTCGCCCGGCGCGCCGGTGACCGGGTGCTCTTCATGGCGGACGGCCAGGTCGTCGAGGACGCCGAGCCCGAGGCGTTCTTCACCGCCCCGAAATCGGACCGGGCCAAGGACTTCCTGGGCAAGATCCTGAGCCACTAGGAAAGAGAGAAGGAACTCGATGAGGATCAACCGCGCGTTGCGCGCCGGGATCGGTGCGGTCGCTCTGGCGCTGGCCGTGGCGAGCACGGCCGCCTGTGGTGGCGGCTCCGACAAGTCCGCCGTGGAGAACGCCAAGGACGGCAAGCTCACCATCGGCATCAAGTTCGACCAGCCCGGCCTCGGTCTGCGCAACAAGGACGGCTCCTACAGCGGGTTCGACGTCGAGGTCGCCGAGTACGTGGCGGGCAAGCTCGGGGTGCAGCCGGACCAGATCACCTTCAAGGAGGCGCCGTCGGCCCAGCGCGAGACGCTGATCGAGAACGGGCAGGTCGACCTGATCGTCGCCACCTACTCGATCAACGACAAGCGCAAGGAGAAGGTCGACTTCGCCGGGCCGTACTTCGTGGCGGGCCAGTCGCTGCTGGTCAAGGCCGACAACACCACCATCACCGGGCCGGAGTCGCTGACCGGCGGCAAGAAGCTCTGCTCGGTCAAGGGCTCGACCCCGGCGCAGAACGTCAAGGACAAGTACGCGAACGACGTGCAGCTGCAGGAGTACGACACCTACTCGCTCTGCGTCGAGGCGCTGCGCAGCGGCTCGGTGGACGCGGTGACCACCGACGACATCATCCTGGCCGGTTTCGCCGCCCAGTCGCCGGGCCAGCTGAAGGTGGTCGGCAAGCCGTTCACCACGGAGAACTACGGCATCGGACTGAAGAAGGGCGATCAGGAGACCCGCGACGCGGTCAACGACGCCATCGAGGCGATGATCGCCGACGGCTCCTGGGCCGACGCGCTGAACCAGACCTTCGGCGCCACCGGATACCAGATCCCGGCGCCGCCGACGGTGAACCGCTACTGACCCGCTCGGCGAGGGCGGCCCGGCGTGCCGGGCCGCCCTCGCCGGTCTTCCCCCGTCCACCCTCGATCGCAAGGGACGCGCGCTCGTGTTCGATCTGATCTCGCGGTACGACGACCAGATACTGGACGCCTTCTGGGTGACCATCCAGCTGACGCTGCTCTCCTCCGTCGGCGCGCTGGTGCTCGGCACGATCGTGGCCGGGCTGCGGGTCTCGCCGGTGCCGATCGCGCGCGGTGTCGGGACCGCCTACGTCACGCTGATCCGCAACACCCCGCTCACGCTGATCATCGTCTTCTGCTCGCTCGGGCTGTACTCCACCATGGGGCTCACGCTCGGCGGCGAGACGCTGAACGCCATCAACTTCCGCTGGGCCATCGTGGGCCTGAGCGTGTACACCGCCGCGTTCGTCTGCGAGTCGCTGCGCTCCGGCATCAACACGGTTCCGCTCGGGCAGTCCGAGGCGGGCCGCTCGCTCGGGCTCGGGTTCAGCCAGAACCTGCGGCTGATCGTGCTGCCGCAGGCCTTCCGCGCGGTGGTCGCGCCGCTGGGCAGTGTGCTGATCGCGCTCACCAAGAACTCCACCATCGCCTCCGCCATCGGCGTCGCCGAGGCGGCCGCGCTGATGGCGACCATGAACGAGACGGAGGCCGACCTGCTGGCGATCGGCGCGATCTTCGCCCTCGGCTTCGTGATCCTGACCCTGCCCACCGGCCTCTTCTTCGGCTGGCTGGCCAAGCGATTCGAGGTGGCCCGATGAGCGCCGCGCCGTCGGTCCTGTTCGACGCACCCGGCCCGAGGGCCAGGCTGCGCAATCACTTCTTCACCGCGATCGTGGTGGTGCTCGTCGCCGCCGGGCTGTGGCTGGCCATCTCCGCCTTCGCGGACAAGGGGCAGTTCGCGGCGGACAAGTGGACGCCGTTCCTGGAGGTCTCGGTCTGGGAGACGTACCTGCTGCCCGGCCTGCGCGGCACCATCGTCGCCGCGCTGCTCTCCATCGTGCTCGCGCTGGTGCTCGGCATGATCTTCGGCGTCCTGCGGCTCTCCGAGCACCGGCCGGTGCGCTGGTTCGCGAGCGTGGTGGTGGAGCTGTCGCGCGCCATCCCCGTGCTGATTCTGATGATCTTCCTGTTCGCGGTCTTCGCCGAGTACGACCTGTTCATGTCGGAGGATCTGGCGCTCGCCGCCGTGGTCACCGCGCTCACCATCTACAACGGGTCGGTGATCGCCGAGATCGTGCGGGCCGGTATCCGCTCGCTGCCGCGCGGGCAGAGCGAGGCCGCGGTGGCGCTCGGGCTGCGCAAGAACCAGCTCATGCGGCTGATCCTGCTGCCGCAGGCGATCACCGCCATGCTGCCCGCGCTGATCTCGCAGATGGTGGTGGCGCTCAAGGACTCCGCGCTCGGCTACCAGATCACCTACGTCGAGATCGTGCGCTCCGGGCAGCAGCTCGGGTCGTCGGAGAGCAACACCATTCCCGCGCTCATGGTGGTCGCGCTCGTCATGATCCTGCTGAACAGCCTGCTCACCTATGTCGCCACCCAGGTGGAGCGGCGGTTGCGCACCCGCAAGAAGAAGGGGACCGCGGTGCTCGCAGCCGACTCGGTGGTCACCGATGCCGCACCGGGTGTGGACATCACCAAGAAGTGACCTCCGGGCGCGGGCCGCACCCGGACCGGCACCGTTCGCCGCCGGAACGACCGTGCCGAATTCGGTGGCGCCCGCGGCCGCGGCTGCGCAGAATCGTCGTGTGCCCCTTCTGGATTCGTCCCCGGTCGAGCTGACGCTGTTCGACGGCTCGCAACCGGTACTGACCGACGGCGAGCTCACGCTCCGGCCGTGGACGGCCGCCGACGCCGACGCGGTGTACCGCGCCTTCACCGACCCGGCGGTCATGCGCTGGCATCGCAGGCGCGCCGATTCGGTGGCGGAGGCCGAGGGCTGGATCCGCGACTGGCGGGCGACGTGGCCCGCGCGCACCGCGGCCAACTGGGCCGCCGCCGCCGACGGGGCGGTGACCGGCCGGGTCTCGCTCACCGGGTTCGACTTCCGCTCCGGTACCGCACAGGTCGCGTACTGGACGCTCCCCGCGGCGCGCGGCCGCGGCTCGGCGCCGCGCGGGGTCCGGGCCGCCGTAGCGTGGGCGTTCGAGGTCGGCTTCCACCGGCTCGAGCTCACGCACTCGGTGCACAACACCGCCTCCTGCCGGACGGCGGAGAAGTCCGGCTTCCCCCTGGAGAGCACCCAGCGCGAGGCCGGGTTGCACGCGGACGGCTGGCACGACATGCACCTGCACGCCCTGGTCACACCGGGCTGAGAGGGCGTGCGCCCGGACTCGGGTCACTCCTCCGCGAGTTCGGTGCCTCCGCTGTACCCGGCGGCATCGAGTTCGGCGCGGACCACCGGGAAGGCGACCGAGGCCGGGTAGCCGCGGCGGGCGAGCATGGCGGACAGCCGGCGGAGTGCGGTGTCGCGGTCGACGCTCGCGGGCAGGCTACGCAGTTTGCGACGCACCAGTTCGGCGGCGCGCTCCTGTTCGTCGTCGCCGCTGATGGCGTCCAACGCGGCCGCGGCCGTCTCCGGCGCGACCCCCTTGCGGCGCAGCTCCTGGGCGAGCGCGGCCCGGCCCTTCCCGGAGAAGGTGTGCCTGGCCTGCACCCACTGCTCGGCGAAGGCGGCGTCGTCGACCAGCCCGACCTCGGCGAGCCGGTCGATCGCGGCCGCCGTCACCTCGGCGTCGAAACCCTTGGCGGACAGCCGCTGCACCAGTTCGGCACGGCTGCGAGCGCGGACGGCGAGCAGGCGAAGACAGGCTTCCTTCGCCTGCTCGACCGTCCCACCCTGCGGGGCACCCCCCTGCGCCACGCGGCCGGAGCCGGACGGCGCGGGTTCCTCCCGCCCGGGCCCGGCCGCCACCGGACCCGCCCGCCGACGGCCGGCACCACCGCGGCCGTCCGGCGGAAGATCGTTCCCCCCCGGCTTGCTCTCCAGTTCCCGCAACCGCCGCCGGACCTCGTCCACCGGATCGGACCCGGCGCGGCGGCTACGGACGGGCTCAGAAATCGGCGGGCACCTCGGCGCCCTCGACCGCGGTCACGTCGGCACCGATGCCGAGCTTCTCCTTGATCTTCTTCTCGATCTCGTCGCGCACGTCGATGTTCTCCAGCAGGAACTTCCTGGCGTTCTCCTTGCCCTGGCCCAGCTGGTCGCCCTCGTAGGTGTACCAGGAGCCGGACTTGCGGATGAAGCCGTGCTCGACGCCCATGTCGATGAGCGAGCCCTCCTTGGAGATGCCCTGGCCGTAGAGGATGTCGAACTCGGCCTGCTTGAACGGCGGCGAGACCTTGTTCTTCACGACCTTGACCCGGGTGCGGTTGCCCACCGCGTCGCTGCCGTCCTTCAGCGTCTCGATGCGGCGCACGTCGAGCCGGACCGAGGCGTAGAACTTGAGCGCCTTGCCGCCGGTGGTGGTCTCCGGCGAGCCGAACATGACGCCGATCTTCTCGCGCAGCTGGTTGATGAAGATGGCGGTGGTGCCGGAGTTGTTGAGCGCGCCGGTCATCTTGCGCAGCGCCTGGCTCATCAGCCTGGCCTGCAGGCCGACGTGGCTGTCGCCCATCTCGCCCTCGATCTCGGCGCGCGGGACGAGGGCGGCCACCGAGTCGATGACGATGATGTCGATGGCGCCGGAGCGCACCAGCATGTCCGCGATCTCCAGCGCCTGCTCACCGGTGTCCGGCTGGGAGACGAGCAGCGCGTCGGTGTCGACGCCGAGCTTCTTCGCGTACTCCGGATCCAGCGCGTGCTCCGCGTCGATGAACGCGGCGACGCCGCCGGCGGCCTGGGCGTTGGCGACCGCGTGCAGCGCGACGGTCGTCTTACCCGACGACTCCGGGCCGTAGATCTCGACGACCCGGCCGCGCGGCAGCCCGCCGATGCCGAGCGCGACGTCGAGGGCGATGGAGCCGGTCGGGATCACCGAGATGGGCTGCCGCGCCTCCTCGCCGAGCCGCATGACCGCACCCTTGCCGAAGCTCTTCTCGACCTGGGCGAGCGCCAGTTCCAGTGCCTTGTCGCGGTCGTAAGCCTGTGGTGCCATGTCGATCCCCTTCACTCGGGAAGCTGATGTGGTCGGCGCTCCGGCTCGGGGAGAAGAAGCGCTTCCTGGTGGTTGGCGCCCACACTAGAGCGCGGCACCGACAAGTTCTGGCGCCCAGCCTAGACGAACAGGTGTTCGAGTCAAGCCGCCCCGCCGGGCCGGCGTCACCACCGGACCCGCGGCACGTCGAACTCGGCGCAGAGTGCGCGCCAGACCTCGCGGGGATCGACCCCCGCCTCGATGGCCTGTGCGCCGGTCCGCCCGCCGAGCGCGAGGATGACGTGGTCGGCGAGCAGCGTGTCGCCCCTGGCCACACCGAATTCGGTGTGCAGGAGTTCGGAGAATTCGGTCAACCGCACCGTGCCGAAGATACCGGGCCCGGTGCGCACCCGCGCCGCGCCGGCCCGCCATGTCCGGCGCATCGGGAATCGGCGCGCTGTCGCATCCCCCGTCCGGCGCACCGGCGGATCAGCGCACCGCGGACCGCTCCAGCACCCCGTGGCAGAGCGCGACCGGGTCGGCGACCGCGGCGGCGCTCGCCGCCGCGGCACCTGCCGCGACGGTGTATCCGGGCTGCTCCAGCACCCGCAGCACCGCGGCCCGGACGGCGTCGGCGGTCAGCGGCCGGATCAGCAGCGAGCCGCCCTGGCGGGCGGCGCGGTTGGCGAGCTCCCACTGGTCGCCGCCGCCGGGAACGGTGACCACCGGCACCCCGGCGAGCAGGCTCTTGGCCAGCAGCCCGTGCCCGCCGCCGCCGATCACCACCGCGGCCTGCCGCACCAGCACGTCCTGCCTGCCGAGCCCAGCACGCACCCAGCCGGGCAGCTCCGGCGGCGGGGCGTCGAGCATGGAGACGGCGACCCGGACCCCGGCACCGTCCAGCCCCTCGACCACGGTCTCCACCATCCCGGCGACCCCGGTGTGCGCGGTGGAGGGCGCCACCATGACCAGGGGTTCGGTGCCCGGCGGCGGCTCCAGCACGGCGTCGGTGGGCTCCCAGAGCAGCGGCCCGACCACGTGCGTGTGCGCCGGCCAGTCCGGGCGCGGCACCTCGAGCGCGGGCAGGGTGGCGATCAGCCGGGCGGCGGGGCCGGGATCCGCGCCCGGTAGCCCGACCCCCTCGCGGGCCGCGGCGCGCTGCCGGTGCCCGGCGGCGACGTCGCGCGCGGTGAGCGCGCGCAGCACGGTGTCCCTGGCCCGGCCGCGCAGCCCGGTGCCGGGGGCAAGGCCGCTGCCGATCGGCGGCAGCCCCTTCGAGGGCAGGTAGAGCGGGTGCGGCGAGAGCTCGACCCAGGGCACGCCGAGCCGCTCGGCGGCCATCCCGCCGCCGGCGGTGAGCACGTCGGAGACGACCAGGTCGGGGCGGAGAGCGTCGAGGTCGGGCAGGATCTCGGTGGAGATGTGCGCGGCGCGCTCGTGGATCCGCCTGCCCGCGTCGGCGTCGTCGTCGACGGCGCGCGGCGCCAACCCTCTGAGCCGGCGCACCGCGATCCCCGCCGCCGCGGCGGTCTCGAACCAGCGCGGGCCGGTGAAGAGCACCGCTTCGTCCCCGGCGGCGCGGAAGCGCTCGCACAGGGCCAGCGCGGGGAAGGCATGTCCTGGGTCGGGTCCGGCCACCACGGCTACGCGCATCCGCCCACCCTGCCACACCGCCCCGGCGGGATCAGTCGCGGAAGTGGTACAGCGTGAAGCCGACGGCCCGCGCGGCCGGGAAGTCCGCGCGCGGCCCCGTCCCCTGCTCGACGATCTCGGCGACCTGCTCGTCGACCGGCCGCTCCGGGGCGAGCACCTCCAGGTAGCGGCGGTGCGCGGCGAGCGAGGCGTGCGCCTGCGGGATGACCTCGGTGACGTCGACGGCGTGGTCGCCACCGGGCTCGAAGACGGCGGCCCAGCGCGCCGTCCACGGCGGCAGCTCGGCGAGCTCGGGGAAGATCCACTCGTTGCCCGCGTCGGCGACGGCGTCCAGCGCGGCCCGGCCGGTGGCCCTGTGATCGGCGCTGTTCGGGTAGCCGGGCGCCCAGACCGGGCCGAAGTGCATGAGCACCACCAGCTCGGGACGGTGCCGCCGGATGGCGGCGGCCAGATCGCGGCGTAGCGCGAGGCTCTCCTCGATCCGGCCGTCCGGGTAGCCGAGGAACTCCACGGCGCGCACGCCCACCTCGGCGGCCGCGGCCCGCTCCTCGCGCTCGCGCAGCGGCCCCGCCTGCGCGGGGGGCACCCCGGCCATCCCGGCCTCACCGCTGGTGACCAGCAGGTACCCGATGTCCTTGCCCTGGCCGGTCCAGCGCGCGACCGCGGCGGCCGCCCCGTACTCGATGTCGTCGGGGTGGGCCGCGATCACCAACCCGCGCTGCCAGTCCTCCGGAAGCTGCCGCATGCCCGCGAAGTTACCGCGTGCTCGCCGCGGCGGAGTTACAACTTCGACACCGTGTTGTCTCCGCTCCCGGCCACCGCCTTGTAGAGCAGGTAGAGCCCGCCGACGATCACGGCCAGCACCAGCAGCGGGAACAGCCCCTTCAGCAGCGCCCCGATGATCGCCACCGCGATCCACACCAGCGCGACCACTCCGATGATCTTCCACACCATTGCCATCTCTCCTTCGGTTCGTCCTGCTTCGAGCATGGCAGCCGAACGGCGGTGAAACAGCTGGTGAAAGCTGATATCAGGGTAGATTTCGGGGTTGCCACCGACCCGGCCTCCGCGGGTATCCGCACGTACCCTGACGGAGTGGCCATCTCACGTCGGCAATTCGGGCGGTTCGGTGGCGCCGCCCTGGTGGCGGTGCTCGCCGGTACGGCCGCGGCGAGCAGCACCCGGTTCCCGGCGCCGCGCTGGCTCGGTGACCCGTTCTCGCTCGGGGTGGCCTCCGGCGACCCGACGCCGGAGGGCTTCGTGCTCTGGACCCGGCTCGCCCCCGACCCCACCGCCCCGGACGGCCTCGCGGGCACCCCGTTGGCCCCGGTCAGCGTGGACTACGAGGTGGCGAACGACGAGCAGTTCCGCGCGGTGGTCGCCCGCGGCACCGCGGTCGCGAGCCGCGACCTCGGGCACAGCGTGCACCCGGAGGTCAGCGGGCTGGAGCCGGACCGCTGGTACTACTACCGCTTCCGCGCCGGCTCGGCGATCTCCCCGGTGGGGCGCACCCGCACCGCACCCGCGCTCGGGCAGCGGCTGGAGCGGATGCGCTTCGCCTTCGCCTCCTGCCAGTCCTGGACCTCCGGCTACTTCACCGCCTACGACCACATGAGCCGGGAGGACCTGGACCTGGTGGTGCACCTCGGCGACTACATCTACGAGATGGGCTGGATTCGCGGCCGTGCGGGCCAGGAGGTCTGGGAGCCGCAGTTCGAGGGCGAGGCGGTCGACCTGCGCGGCTACCGGCTGCGCTACGCGCAGGCCAAGGCGGAGGCGCCGCTGCGGGCCGCGCACGCCGCCTTCCCGTGGCTGGTCACCATGGACGACCACGAGGTGGACAACAACTGGGCCGCGGATTCGCCCGGGCTCGGCGTCACCGTGCAGCAGCTCCGGCCGCTCTTCCTGAAGCGGCGCGCCGCCGCCTTCCAGGCCATGTACGAGCACCAGCCACTGCGGCTCGCGCAGCTACCGCGGGGGCCGTCGATGCTGCTGCACCGGCGCTACCGCTTCGGCGACCTCGCCGACTTCACCATGCTCGACACCAGGCAGTACCGCACCGCGCAGGCCTGCGGCGACGGCAACGTGGTGACCGGCTGCGACGAGCGCGCGAACCCGGAGCGCACCATGCTCGGCGCCGGGCAGCGGGAGTGGCTGCTGGACGGGCTGGCGAACTCGCCCGCGCGCTGGCAGGTGCTCGGCAACCAGGTGGGGATGAGCCGCACCGACATGGACACCGGCCCCGAGGTGGCGCTGCCCACCGACCCGTGGGACGGCTACCTCGCCGACCGGGCCGCCGTGCTCGGTGCCGCCACCCGGCTGGGCGGCCGGAACATGGTGGTGATCACCGGCGACCGGCACGAGAACCACGCCGCCGACCTGCGCCGCGACCACGCCGACCTCGGGTCGCCGGTGGTCTCGGCCGAGTTCACCGGTACCTCGATCACCAGCGGCGGCGACGGCGCGGACATGACGCCGCGCGGGCGCACCATGCTGGACGCCAATCCGGACATCAAGTTCTTCAACGGGCAGCGCGGGTACGTCCGGGTCGAGCTCGACCACGAGCTGTGGCGCTCCGATTTCCGGGTGCTGCCGTACGTGCGCAGGCGCGGCGCGCCGATCGAGACCAGGGCCGCGTACGTGGTCGAGGACGGGGTGCCCGGGGTGCGGGAGGCGTGGCGGCCGGAGCCGCCGCGCGGGGCCGGGGGCGCGGGCGAGCGGCCGGACAGCGCGGAGGCGGCGCCGACCCGCTGATCAGAGCGGGAGCTCCGGCCACCACCGCCGGTACAGGTCGTCGCCGGTGTGGAAGTCCCAGTTCGCGTCGACGACCACCCAGGCGCGGGCCGGGTCGTCGAACTTGACCGTCAGCATGCCGGTGTCGGCGCCCGGGTAGTGGCTCCAGCGGACCCGGCCGGTGCCGGAGGGGCGGGTCCACGGCTCTTCTCGGGTGGTGGCGTTCTCGATATTGGTCGTGAAGTCACTGTCCCGGCGCGGGTCGCCGCGGCGGTAGGACCAGACGTAGTACTTCACGCCGTCGTCCTGGGTGCACTCCAGGGCCGGGGCGCCGCCGTTGTTCAGCACGTTCATGCTGGTGCAGCGGGCGCCGCGGTAGCCGGTGGCGCCGGGGTCCGGCGGGAGGAGGCCGGGGAAGAGGGCGACGAGGTCGGCGTCGCGCCCCCAGGCCGGGTTCGCCGGGCTCGGGGTCGTGGTGGGGGTCGTCGTGGGCGGGGCGGTCGTGGTCATCGCGGTCGGTTCGGCCGGGGTGCCGGTGCCGGTGACGGTCGATGGGCTGACGGCGAGGGTGACGGCGGTGCCGACGACGAGGACCGCCGCGAGCGCCGCGGCCGCGCGGAACCAGGTGCCGGACAGGAGGCTTCGCCGCTGGTTCGTCGCGGGGGCGGGGTATCCGACCTGCTGCGACGCACTCGGGACCAGACTCGAACCGCTCGGCTGCGGTGCACGCGGGCCGAGACCCGAGCCGCCCGGCTGCGGTGCACGCGGGACGGGATTCGAGGCGTCCGGCGGCAGCGGGGGTGGTGCCGAGGCGGGCGGGTCCGGGTGCGGGCGGATCAGGGTGGGGTCGCTCGGGGCGGGGACGCTCGGGGCGGGGACGCTCGCCGAGCGGACCGGAGGAATCGGCACACCCGCCAGCGGCGAGACCGCCTGCGAGACCACGGCGTCGAGGGCGGCGCGGGCGGCGGCGGCGAAGGAGCGGCAGTCCGGGAACCGCTGCTCCCGATCCTTCGCCATGGCGGTCGCGATCACCGCGTCCAGCCCCACCGGCAACCCGGGCACCACGGTGGACGGTCGCGGCGGCGGCTCCATGAGGTGCGCGCCGAGCACCGCGGCGGGCGTGCTGCGGGTGAACGGCAGCGCGCCGGTGAGCATCTGGAACAGCGTGGCACCGAGCGCGTAGATATCGGCGCGATGGTCGAGCGGATCGCCCCGGATCTGTTCCGGCGCCACGTACCCCAGCGTGGCGATCAGCGCACCCGCCTCGGTGAGCGCGCTGTCGTCGGCGCGGCTGCGCGCGATCCCGAAGTCGGTGACGAAGACGTGGTCCGCCCCGTCGTCGTCGGCGACGAGCAGGTTGGCCGGTTTGACGTCGCGGTGCAGCAGCCCGCGCCGGTGCGCCGAATCCAACCCTGCGCCTGCCTGGGTGAGGATCTGCACCGCGCGCCGCGGGTCCAGCCTGCCGCCGTCGGCGCGGATCAGCTCCGCGACGTCCGGCCCGGCGACGAAGCGCATGGACATCCAGAGCAGGTCGTCCTCGGTGCCGCGGTCGTAGATCTCCACGATGTTCGGGTGGTCGAGCTGCACCGCCAGCTCGGCCTCGCGCCGGAACCGGGCGCGAAACTCCGGGTCGGCCCCGGCCACCGGGTCGAGCACCTTGAGCGCCACCGAGCGCGGCAGCCGCGGGTGCCTGGCCAGGTAGACGGTGCCCATTCCGCCCGCGCCGAGGGTGCGTTCGATGCGGTGCCCGGCGAACACCGTGCCCGGGGTCAGGGTCATGGGAGCGGCCTCCTCAGAGCGGGGCGCCGGCGAACCAGCGGTCGTAGACGTCCCGGCCGCCGCGGCCGCCGGAGGCGCCCACCGTGCAGAAGCTGCGGGCCGGGTCGTCGAAGGCGATGTCGAGCAGGCCGTAGCCGGCGGTGCTGTCGGTGGCGTAGCGGAGGCTGCCGGTGCCGCTCGGCCTGGTCCAGCGCTCCTCGTGCGGGGCGGCGTAGCCGCTCCCCGCCCTGGTGTAGGTGACCGGGCGGCGGGTCGGATCGCAGCGGATATTGACGCTGAAGCCGTCGTCGGCCTCCGCCGGGCAGTGCAGCCAGGCGCCGCGGTCGTCGTTCAGCGCGCAGCGCATGCCGAGGTAGCCGGTGCCCTCCGGGTCGGCGGGGACCAGGCCGGGGAACGCGTCGGCGATGTAGGCGGCATCGCCCCACGCGGACGTCGGTGGTGCCGAGGTCGCCGGCGGACGGGTGGTCGTCGGCGCGATGACGGTCGTCGTTGTCGCGGGGGTGGCGGTGCCGGTCGGGTCGGGGCGGGTCAGGACCACGAGCGTGGCCGCGGCCACGAGGCCGAGCACCACGAGGGCGCCCGCCGCGACGGGCCGGCGGTTCCGCCTGCCCGGCGCGGAGCCGGGAGCGCTCGCGAAGCCGGGCGAACCCCCCGCACCGCCGGGAGGCGGGCCGGTGGGGGCGCCCGCGGCCGGGGCTCCGGGAGCGGGACGCCCCGGGACAACGCACGACCCGGCCACACTCGCCGCGCCGCCGGTGGGCGGTGAACCGGTGCTGCCGTTCGGCTGCACCGTCGAGAACCCGGACGGCACCCCGGAAGCGGGCCCGCCATCGGCTCCCGCGGGGCCGAGCGCGGCCACCGCCGCCTCCGCCAGCGCCCCGCAGCTCGCGAACCGCTCCCCCGGCTCCTTCGCCATGGCCTTCGCGATCACCGCGTCCAGGGCGGGCGGCAGCGCGGGGTTCTGCGCGGAGGCGCGGGGCGGCGGTTCGAAGAGGTGCGCCGCCATCGCGGCGGCCGGCTGCCGCGCACCGAACGGCTTGCCGCCGGTCAGCAACTCGAAGAGGGTGCAGCCGAGCGAGTACACATCGGCGCGCCGGTCCACCGGGCCACCGGTGAGCAGCTCCGGCGCGGCGTAGGCGAAGGTGGCGAGCACCGAACCGGTGACGGTGAGCGCGGTGGGCGCGTCGAGCGGCCTGGCGATGCCGAAGTCGGTGAGCCGGACGACGTCGTTCCCCTCGTCGTCGGCGGCGACCATGATGTTGGCCGGTTTGACGTCGCGGTGGAGCAGGTCGTTCCGGTGCGCGGCGTCCAGCCCGCGCGCGGCGGCCGCGACGATCCGCACGGCACGCGCGGGCGGCAGCTCGGCGGGCCCGCGCCGAATCAGCTCGGCGGCGTCCACCCCGTCCACGTACCGCATGGCGATCCAGAGCGTCTCACCCTCGGCGCCGCGGTCGTAGACGGCGACCACGTTGGGGTGTTCCAGGCGGGCGGCCAGATCGGCCTCGCGCGCGAACCTGGCGCGGAACTCCGGGTCGGCCCCGAGCCCGGGGTCGAGTACCTTCAGCGCGTCCCGCCGCGGCAGCCGCGGGTGCTGGGCGAGGTACACCGCACCCATTCCACCGGCCCCCAGCCGACGCAGGACGCGATAACCGGCGAATGTCTCGCCAGGGCGCAGCACCACGACACCACCTCCTCCCACGCTGGAGGATACCTACTCCGCGGCGTTGTCAGGAGTGCGCGGGATGCGCCGTCCGGTAGGCCGTGACCACCTCGTCCGGCACCCGGCCGCGCGAGGAGATGTCGAAACCGTTCTCCCTGGCCCAGCGCCGAATGGCGGTGGCGTCCTCGCCCGCCCGTCCGGCGGCGGGCTGCTCGCCCGCCCGTCGGCGGCGCCCGCCGACCCGGCGGGCGTGCCGCACCCACTCCGCGAGCTCGGCGCGCAGCCGCTCGGCGTTCGCCGACGACAGGTCGATCTCGTAGGTGACTCCGTCGAGACCGAACACGATGGTCTCGTCGGCCGCCGACTCCCCGTCGAAATCGTCGACCGTCGTCACGACCACCCGCTGCGCCATAGTTTCCCTGTCCTTCTGCCAGAACCGTTCGGAGACAGGACATTACACACCCCCGCCGCTCGCTGCCCGGTAGCCGCGCCGGAATGCGCTACCGACCGTGCGGCGGAAGGGGGGCGCGGCCGTCGTCGGCGAGTTCGGTGAGTGCCTGCGCCCAGCCGTCCAGGCGGTCGGCGGCGTGCCTGAGGTCGGCCACGATGAGGTCGAAATTGTAGTGCACGACACCGGTTTCCGGCACCGCGAGCAACCCGCCGGCGGCGGCGACCAGCTGCTCGTACTCCGCCACCCCGGCGTCCAGCCGGGTGACCGCGGCGCGGACGGTCTCGCGCAGCGAACCGGCGGTCGCGGGGTTGGCCTGGCCGATGGCGTCGGCGGCCTGCTCCATCGCCTGCACGTCGGTGATCAGCGCGGCGAGCGCCGCGGCGCCGGAGCCCGCGGTCTCGCGCAGGTCGGCGAGCTCGTCCGACGGAAGCCTTCCGGTGCGCGCGATCTGGGTGACCAGTGCGTGCATGGCCCGCTCGGCCCGGTCCAGCCTGCCCGCGGCGGTGCGGGCGGCGGAGCGCAGCGGCGGCAGTTTGCGCGGCCGGTAGGCGGCCTGCGGCAGCGGGAGCTGCCGCAGTTGCAGGTAGCGCCGCGCGCTGATCGCGCCACCGGTGACCAGCGCGACCGCGCCGCCACCGAGCACCACCACGGCCCAGACCGGCGCGGAGAGCACGATCAGCCCGACCGCGCCGACGGTGGTGAGCCCGCCCGCGGTGCCGAGCCGCAGGCTGGTGCGCCGGGCCCGGCGCCGCCTGCGCAGCTCGCGCTCCCTCGGGTCGGCCCAGCGGCGCACCGCCACCAGCGCGTTCTCGCCGATATCCCGCAGCGTCGCCGCCGCGGGCGCCGGGACCTGCTGCACGGCGGTGGTTTTCGCGCGGCCGAGCCACGTCGGTCCCGGCTCGGGCTGCTGGCGGCTCATCGGGCTGGCCTCCCCTTCTCGGTCGAACCGCACCGGCCGGGCCGGTGCGCACTCACTGCTGGGCGGTCTGCCCCTTGTTCAGGTCGGCCTGCTGCACGGCCGGGTTGGGCTGCGACTGGCCCTGGCCGACGGCGGGTGCGGCGCCGCCCGCGGGCAGCGACTCGCCGCGCATGGAGGCGCGGATCTGCTCCAGCTTGCTGTGCCCCGCCATCTGGACACTGGCCTGCTGCACCTCGAGCATCCGGCCCTGCACCGTGTTCTGCGCGAGCTCGGCGGCGCCGAGCGCGTTGGCGTAGCGGCGCTCGATCTTCTCCCGCACGGCGTCCAGGCTCGGGGTGCTGCCCGGGGCGGAGAGCGTGGAGTCCATCTGCTGCAGCGAGGCCGAGACCTGCTCCTGCATCTTGGCCTGCTCCAGCTGGCTGAGCAGCTTGGTGCGCTCGGCGACCTTCTGCTGCAGCAGCATGGCGTTCTGCTCGACCGCCTTCTTGGCCTGCGCGGCCGCCTGCAGCGACTGGTCGTGCAGCACCTTGAGATCCTCCACCGACTGCTCGGCGGTGACCAGCTGGGCGGCGAACGCCTCGGCGGCGTTGGTGTACTGCACGCCCTTCTCGGCGTCGCCCGCCGCGATGGCCTGGTCGGCGAGCAGAACGGCCTGCCGCGCATTGGCGTTCAGCTTCTCGACCTCGTCGAGCTGCCGGTTCAGCTTCATCTCCAGCTGGCGCTGGTTGCCGATCACCGATGCGGCCTGCTGCGAGAGCGCCTGGTGCTGCCGCTGGGCCTCCTCGATCGCCTGCTGAATCTGGACCTTGGGGTCGGCGTGCTCCTCGATCTTGGAGTCGAAGAGGGCCATCAGGTACTTCCAGGCCTTCGCGAACGGATTAGCCATCGGTTGATCCCGCCTCCATCTGACGCGCCACGTCGCGACGCGGCTGCGGTGCGCGACCGTCACGCACCCGTTGTCGGTTTCTATCCTCCACCATGTGGCACCCGGATCCACCGCGACCGGGCACACCGAATCTAGTCGCAGATCGGGGCCGCGCGCAGGGTGCGGCGCCGATCACCAGCTGTTCACCAGCGCGAGGGTGTCGCCGCGCGGCGCCGGGATCACGATCCTGGTCTCCACCGGGAGCGGGCGGCCCGCCCCCGGCGTCATCACCACGCTGCCCGGCACGATCGCATCCGCGCCGGGGAGGTCGGCGGCGTCCGGCGCGCCGACCGCGTCCGGGCCGGTGCCGATCCCGGCCGGAACCGGGACCGCCTCGTCCGGTGCCTGCCACGCGGGCGGGTCGTCGGGTGCGGCGCGCGTGGCCGACATGGTGGCGCCGGCCGGGGCCGCCGCGGGCTCCGACCCGGCGCCGCGCTCGGCACCCGCGTCGGTGAAGCCCGCCGGTTCGGTGCTCCGGTCGGGCGCCTGCTCGCGCCCCGGCTCGGCGGGGGCGCCGGCCAGCACCGGCTCCAGCTCGCCGAGCGGCCCGAACCCGTCGGCATCGGCCATGATCGTGCTCACGTCCCAGAGCACCCGGGAGAGCGGCACGTCGAGCGCCGAGCAGATGGCGGCCAGCAGTTCGCTGGATGCCTCCTTGCGCCCGCGCTCGACCTCGGAGAGGTAGCCGAGGCTGACCCGGGCCGAGGTGGACACTTCGCGCAGGGTGCGGTGCTGCGCGAGACGCGCACGCCGCAGACTGTCCCCGATCGCCTCTCGCAGCAGCGTCATGTCGTACTCCTCTTCCTCGCACACCGGCCGCCACTCCCCGCGCGGCTCGCGGGCCGGTGGCGGCGCGGCCGGACCTCCGGCGCACACCGTTCTCTGGCACAACGCGCCGCGGCGCCGATCGGTTCCCGCGTTCGCTCCGGGTTCACCCGGATTTCACAGCCGGATTCCCTCCACCGCGGGTCCGGGTTCTCCCGGGTCACCGCTGGTTTCCCGGGACCGGCGTCAGGGCCGCTCGGCGGCGCGCACGGTGCGCAGCAACTCCTCGACCGCCGCGCGCGTCGCACCGATTCTGATCGTCCACCGGTCACCGGCGAGTTTCAACCGCTGGGTGGTGATGTGCCCGGCGCCGGCGACGGCGAGGAAGACGGTGCCGACCGGCTGCCCGCCCTGCGGGTCCGGCCCGGCGACCCCGGTGAGGCCGACGCCCCAGTCCGCGCCGCAGCGGGTGCGGGCGCCGACCGCGAGTTGCTCGGCGGTGCCCGCGGCGACCGGGCCGAGCCCGGCGAGCAGCTCGGCGTCGACGCCGGCGAGGGTGTGCTTGAGGTCGGTGGCATAGACCACGAGCCCGCCGCGCAGCACCGTGCTCGCGCCGGGCACGCCGGCGAGGGCGGCGGTGAAGAGCCCCGCGGTCAGCGATTCGGCGGCGGCGACGGTCTGCCCCGCCTCGCGCAGCGCGGCGACCAGCTCGGCGGCACCGGCCACGGCCAGCGGGTCGGCCGTCACGATTCCTTGGCCCGCCCCGGCCCGGCCAGCCAGACCCGGACCGCCTGGCCCACGTAGTCCAGCCCGGTGGCGACGGTGAGTACCAGCGCCAGGTACATCAGCGCCATGCCCGCGGTCTCGAAGCCGCCGCTGAGCGGAAGCAGCAGCACGCCGATCGCCAGCGTCTGCACCAGCGTCTTGAGCTTGCCGCCGCGCCCGGCCGGGATCACCCCGCGCCGGACCACGACCAGCCGGAGCAGCGTGATGCCGATCTCCCGTGCGCAGATCACGATGGTGATCCACCAGGCCAGGTCGCCGAGCATGGAGAGGCCGATGAGCGCGGCGCCGACCAGCGCTTTGTCCGCGATCGGGTCGGCGAGCTTGCCGAAATCGGTGACCAGGCCGTACTTGCGGGCCAGCTGCCCGTCGAAGCGGTCGGTGATGGCGGCGACCGCGAACAGGACGGTGGCGCCGATCCGCCAGCCGGTGTCGTGGCCGTCCGCGGCGAAGAGCGCGAGCACGAACAGCGGGACGATCGCGATCCGCAGCATGGTGAGCATGTTCGCGATGTTCATCAGCGGCACGGCGGGCTCGTGCGGCACGTGGCCCTCCTGCGGCGCGCGCTGATAGCCGGGGCCGACGACGGGGGTGCTCCACCCCCGGTCGATCTCCTCGGGCTGCGCGCTCACGACAGCCCCCGGCCCGCGGATCGCACTCGGCGATACCGGGAGCGGACGGGTCGGATGCACGGCACAGGATCAGCCTATCGGTAACCGCCCCCGCTACTGTTCACCCCATGACTTCTCGGGCACCGGTCGGTGCTTCCACCAGCGACGCGAACTCCGTCGCGCCCCCCGGCGCGCCCGCTTCCGCCGTGGTGGTGCGCCGAGCCCGCACCGCGGACGTGCCGGGAATCAAGGGGCTCATCGACGTGTACGCGGGCCGCATCCTGCTGGAGAAGAACCTGGTGACGCTGTACGAGGCGGTCCAGGAATTCTGGGTGGCGGAGCTGGACGGCAGGCTCGTCGGCTGCGGGGCGCTGCACGTGCTGTGGGCGGATCTGGGCGAGGTGCGCACGGTGGCGGTGCACCCGAGCGTGAAGGGCCACGGTGTGGGCAAGCTCATCGTGCGCCGGCTGGTCGAGGTGGCCCGGGAGCTGGGGCTGCACCGGGTGTTCGTGCTCACCTTCGAGGTGCCGTTCTTCGCCGGGCACGGATTCGTGGAGATCCACGGCACGCCGGTGACCGCCGAGGTGTACGCGGAGATGTGCCGCTCGTACGACACCGGCGTGGCCGAATTCCTCGACCTCAGCTACGTGAAGCCGAACACGCTCGGCAATACTCGGATGCTGCTGACCTTGGATTGAGGAGACCGCTCGTGCCCACCTTCGCCGTGCACTACACCTACTCAGACGGCACCGTGCCGGGGCGCGATGTTCATCGCGCGGAGCATCGGAACTGGCTGGGATCGCTGGTCGACGCCGGGACGCTGCTGACCAGCGGGCCGTACCCCGACGGGTCGGGGGCCCTGCTCATCTTCCGCACCGAGTCCGAATCGGAGCTGGGTGATCTGCTCGAGCGCGATCCCTTCGCCCGCGAGGAGCTGATCGACGCGGTGCGCGTCGCCGAGTGGTTGCCGGTACTCGGGGCGTTCTCCGACTGAATCTCGCGTCCGACGCGGAGTGCGGCGGGGGGGGCACACCCGACGGTGTGCCGCCCCCGCACCCCTGATGGGGTTGCTTCGGCCCGCTCGAGCGGCTACTTCGGTTCCACCGGCTCCGGTTCCGCCGTGTGCGGCCTCGCGGAGCCACGGGTGCGGAGGAGGCTGGCGACGGTGGCGACCACGAGGATGCCGATGATCACCGAGAGCGAGAGCGGGGTGGAGATCTCGGGGACCGAGACGTGCTCACCGCCGTTGACGAAGCCGAGCGTGTTCTCGTGCAGCGCGTGCAGCACCAGCTTGACGCCGATGAACGCCAGGATGGCGGCGAGACCGTAGGAGAGGTAGACGAGCCGGTCCAGCAGCCCGCCGATCAGGAAATAGAGCTGGCGCAGCCCCATGAGCGCGAAGGCGTTGGCGGTGAAGACCAGGTACGGCTGCTCGGTGAGGCCGTAGATCGCCGGGATGGAGTCGAGCGCGAAGAGCAGGTCGGCGAAGCCGATGGCGAGCAGCGCCATCAGCATCGGGGTGACCACGCGCTTGCCGTCGATCCGGGCGAGCAGCTTGTCGCCGTGGTACTCGTCGGTGGTCGGAACCACCTTCTTGGTGAGCCGGACGATCAGCGAGTCGCGCTTCTCCTCGACCTCCACCTCGTGCCCGCTGTCCTTGAGCAGCTTCACGGCGGTGTAGATCAGGAAGGCGCCGAACAGGTAGAACACCCAGCTGAAGGCGCTGATCGCGGCGGCGCCGACGGCGATGAAGCCGCCGCGCATCACCAGCGCGAGCACGATGCCGATGAGCAGCACCTTCTGCTGGTACTTCCGCGGCACCGCGAAGGTGCTCATGATGATCAGGAAGACGAACAGGTTGTCCACCGAGAGCGCCTTCTCGGTGACGAAGCCCGCGTAGTACTCACCGGCGTAGGTGCCGCCCCACTGCCAGGCGACGAAGCCGCCGAAGAGCAGCGCGATCCCGATGTAGACGGCGGACCACGAGCCGGATTCCTTGAAGCTCGGCTCGTGCGGTGTGCGCACGTGCGCGAAGAAGTCGAAGACGAACAATCCCAGGATCACCGCGATGGTGATCACCCATACGAGTCCGGTCACCTGCATGCGCGGGTCCTGTCGACGGCTGCGGCGGTCATGGCACCCAGCATGCCCGAATTGTCCGAGGTTTGCCGCAGGGGAACGGAACCGGGTGCTTCGTCACATCGGACGGTACACCTCAGTCCGCGTCGGCGGGCTCCGGATCGCCGCCGCCGCGGATCGACAGCAGCACGCCGTCCAGCTCGTCCGGCTTGACCAGCACGTCCCTGGCCTTGGAGCCCTCGCTCGGCCCGACGACGCCGCGGGTCTCCATGAGATCCATCAGCCTGCCCGCCTTGGCGAAGCCGACCCGCAGCTTGCGCTGCAGCATCGAGGTGGAGCCGAACTGCGAGGTCACGACCAGCTCCACCGCCTGCAGCAGCACGTCGAGGTCGTCGCCGATATCGGCATCGACCTCCTTCTTCTCGCCCGCCTTCGCCGCGGTGACGCCCTCGGTGTACTCCGGCTCGGCCTGGTTCTTGGCGAACTCGACGACGGCGTAGATCTCCTCGTCGGAGATGTAGGCGCCCTGCAGCCGGGTCGGCTTGCCCGCGCCCATCGGCAGGAAGAGCCCGTCGCCCATGCCGATCAGCTTCTCCGCACCCGGCTGGTCCAGGATGACGCGCGAGTCGGTGAGCGAGGAGGTCGCGAAGGCGAGCCGGGAGGGCACGTTGGTCTTGATCAGGCCGGTGACCACGTCCACCGAGGGCCGCTGGGTGGCAAGCACCAGGTGGATGCCTGCCGCGCGCGCCTTCTGGGTGATCCGGACGATCGCCTCCTCGACGTCGCGCGGGGCGGTCATCATCAGGTCGGCGAGCTCGTCCACGATGGCGAGGATGTACGGGTACGGCCGGTACACCCGCTCGCTGCCGAGCGGGGTGGTGATCGCACCGGACTTCACCTTGCGGTTGAAGTCGTCGATGTGCCGCACCTTGCTGGCCTGCATGTCCTGGTAGCGCTGCTCCATCTCCTCGACCAGCCAGGCCAGCGCGGCCGCGGCCTTCTTCGGCTGGGTGATGATCGGCGTGATCAGGTGCGGGATGCCCTCGTAGGGGGTGAGCTCGACCATCTTCGGGTCGATCAGGATCAGCCGCACCTCGTCCGGCGTCGCCCGCTGCAGCAGCGAGACCAGCATGGAGTTCACGAAGCTCGACTTGCCGGAGCCGGTGGAGCCGGCGACGAGCAGGTGCGGCATCTTGGCCAGATTCGCCGAGACGAACTCGCCCTCGATGTTCTTGCCGAGCCCGATCACCAGCGGGTGGTGGTCGCTGCGGGTGGAGCCCGCCTTGAGCACGTCGGCCAGCCGGACCAGCTCGCGGTCGGAGTTCGGCACCTCGATGCCGACCGCGGACTTGCCGGGGATCGGCGCGAGCAGCCGGACGTTCTCGGTCGCGACCGCGTAGGCGATGTTCCTGGCCAGCGCGGTGATCTTCTCGACCTTCACGCCGGGGCCGAGCTCCACCTCGTACCGGGTGACCGTCGGGCCGCGGACGAAGCCGGTGACCGCCGCGTCGATCTTGAACTGCACCAGCACCTCGGTGATCGCCTCGATCATCGATTCGTTGGCGGCGCTGCGCTTCTTGGGTGGGTCGCCGTCGGTGAGCAGGGAGAGCGGCGGCAGCGTGTAGTCGCCCTCGATCACCCGGTCGGTGACGAACTCCGGCTCGGCGGGCGGCGGCGGGGTCTGGTCGACCGGCTTCGGGGCCGCGCGCTTGCGGGCCGGCCGCGGGGCGGGCTCGGGCTCCGGGGCGAACGGCGGGTCGATCGGCTTGGCGTCGCGCAGCGGCGGCTCGCCGAGCAGCTCGGTGGGCGAGGAGGAGCCGGGAAACTCGTCGGTGGGGTAGTTCTCGGCCGGGGTGCGGCCGCGGCGGCGGCGCGGGCGCGCGGGTGGGTCGTCGTAGCCGGGCGGGTCGAGCGTGCCGTAGCCGGTGTCGAACGGGTGCGCGGCGTCGTAGTCGGTGTACTCGTCGCCGCCGGACTGGGTGCCGAAGTACCGGCGGAGCACATCGGGCACCTCGCGCACGGTGATGCCGGTGAGCAGCAGCACGCCGAAGGCGATGCAGAGAACCAGGATCGGGGCGGCCAGCCACGGGGTGAGTCCCTGGCCGAGCGGGCCTCCGGTCACGAAGCCGAGGAAGCCGGCGGCCCTGGAGCGGCCGTGTGCGTCGGTGGGGGCGCCCGCGGCGAGGTGCCAGAGGCCGAGGAAGGGCAGCCCGACCATCAGCCCGCCGAGGACCAGGCGGGGCCGGATCTCCGGGCGCGCCTCGGTGCGCATGAGGATCACCGCGACGGCCGCCGCGGCGAACGGGACCGCGGCGGAGGCGGAGCCGCCGACCGCGCGGATCACCGTCTCCACCCAGCGGCCGACCGGGCCGCCCGCGGAGAGCCAGACGGCGGCGGCCACCACGGCCGCGAAGGCGAGCAGCCCCAGCGCGATGCCGTCGCGCCGGTGGCCGTTGTCGATATCGCCCGCCCTGCTCACCGTGCGGGTGGCGGCGCCGACGCCGCGCGCCAGCATGGACCAGCCGCCGGTGATCGCCCGGGTGAGGACGGCGAGCGGTGCGGTGTTCGAGCGGGCCCCGGCCGGACGCCGGGCGGGGCGGCGGACGGCGCCCGCGCGCGCGGTTGCCCCGGCCCGAGCGGTGGCGCCCGCGCGCGCCGCGCCGCGTGCCCTCGGGGCGGGCGCGGCGGCCCGCGGCACCCCGGAAGCGGCGGGTGCGGAACCGGTCCGGGGAGCCCGCCCCCGCGCCGATCCCGCGCGCGGCCGAGCCGACGTGGTGCTGCGGGGCTTACCTGCCATGGCCCCAGGCTAGCCCCAAATGCCCCGCGGAAACCATCCGCAACACTGTTCCCGCGCGTCTCGCGGGCCGGTCACGAGGCGGTTCGCCGCCTAGAGGGAGCGGTCCAGCGCCAGGACCGCGCGAACCGAGTCCTCGGGACCGGAGGTCTCGATTCGCACCTTGTCGCGCCCGAAGGCGTGCAGCAGCAGCTCCGCGGGCGCGCCGAGCAGGACGACCGGCTCCCCGGGACCGGAGCCGATCCGCGCCTCGTCCCCGTCCGGAGTGCGCAGCACGATCGGCGCCGGTGACTTCCGGTAGGCCATCTTCCCCATGCGCCGTACCGTCTTCCAGAGCTGCCGCTGCTCGTCGCCGGGGAGTTCGCGCGGCTCCCACGTCTCGCCCCCGCGGCGTACGTCCTCGTGGTGCACGAAGTACTCGGCGAGGTTGGCGACGGCGTCGATCGGCTTGAGCGGCGACCACCACGGCGGGCCGGTGCGCACCTCCTCCAGCAGCTCGGGGAACGGGCGCTCGGCGGCGCGCGCCTGCACCCGCTCCAGCCGCGGCGCCAGTGCCTTGATCATGATCCCGGGCGCGGCGTCCGGTCTGCGCTCCCGCACCACCAGGTGCGCGGCGAGATCGCGGACGCTCCAGCTGCCGCAGAGCGTCGGTGCCTCCGGACCGGCGGCCGCCATCGTCGTCACCAGTTCGCGGCGTTCCTTCTGTGCCATGCTCATCCTGCCGAAGATACCCAGCGCGCGCCGCACTGTGTATTTTGTTGCTTCGGTCCATCGGGTCGTGGATCTCCCGGACAGAAGGGCAACTCCCCCGTGAAAAAACTCGTCTCCGGCGTCGCCGTCGCCGCCGCGGTCGGTTCCGCGCTGACGCTCGGCGCTCCCTCCGCACATGCCGTGCGGTCCTACTACGGCGCCATCGCACTCTCTCCCTCCACCGGGCTGATCGGCTACTCGTACGACTACGCCGATGTCGACCACGCCACCGCGAAGGCGCTGACCAGCTGCGGCGCCGCGGACTGCGAGTCGCTGGTGTGGTTCGCCAACGGCTGCGGCGCCGTCGCCTACTCGGATCGCACCGCCACCTGGAGCTGGGCCTACGGCGCCTCGCGCCGCTCCGCGCAGTCGCTGGCGCTCAACGAGAACTACTCCGACGCCACCATCGTGCACTGGAACTGCACCTCCAACCACAGCAACTGACGGGGAACACCGTGAAGCACCCTTTCCGCACCGCCGTTGCGGTGCTCCTGAGCACGGCCGCCTGCACCCTCGCGGTCGGCTGCAGCAGCTCCTCGGACGACAAGGCGTCGGACAGCACCGTCGCCACCGCCACCCGCGACGCCGATGCCGGCCAGGCGCAGGGCGGCAGCGACAACGGCACCAAGGTGACCGGCGCCGCGCCGACCACGGCGGCTGCGCCTGTTCTGGCCAAACCGTCGGTCGCCGAGCTGAACGACCGGCTCACCAAGGCCTTCGATCCCGCGGTGCCGAACGCCGAGAAGATCAGCTGGATCCAGAACGCCGAGCAGGACCCCTACCTGGTGCAGAACCTGGTGGCCGCGGCCGAGCGGGAGAACGTCACCGTGCAGGTGACCAACGTGCAGGAGCCGGCCGGCGGCAAGGTCAAGGCCGACGCCGACGTCTCGATCGGCGGCACCCCGGTGCAGAACGCCTTCATCGAGTTCGTCGCCGAGGGCGGGCAGTGGAAGGTCTCGAACACCTTCGCCTGCAACGTCGTCAAGAGCGCGAAGATCGAATCGGCCGCCTGCGAGGGCTGAGCCGGAGTACGAGAAGAGCCCGCCGGAGATCCACTCCGGCGGGCTCTGTCCGTCTCGGTGAGTCAGACGCCGATGACGGTGGGGATGATCATCGGGCGACGGCGGTAGACGTCGGCAACCCAGCGCCCGACCACCCGGCGCACGCTCTGCGCGATCCGGTGCGTGTCGGTGACGCCCTCGCCTGCCAGCCGCTGCAGCTCCGCCTCCACCAGCTCGGCCGCCTTGGCGAGCGCGCTCGGGTCGTCGGAGAAGCCGCGGCCGCTGAGCTCCGGCGGGCTGACCGTCTTTCCGGTGTCCTGGTCGATGGCGACGGTGATCGAGATGAAGCCGCCCTCGCCGAGCACCAGCCGGTCCGACAGCGTCGATTCGCCGACGTCGCCGACGGAGAGGCCGTCCACGTAGACGTGGCCGACCGGCACCCGGCCGACGATCGAGGCGATGCCGTCGACCAGGTCCACGACGACGCCGTCCTCGGCGAGCACCACCCGCTCCTCCGGCACGCCGGTCGCCACCGCCAGCGCGGCGTTGGCGCGCAGGTGCCGCCACTCGCCGTGCACCGGCATGGCGTTGGTCGGCCGCACCGCGTTGTAGAGGTAGAGCAGCTCGCCCGCCGAGGCGTGGCCGGAGACGTGCACCTTGGCGTTCTGCTGGGTGATCACCGTCGCGCCGAGCCGGGCCAGGCCGTTCACCACGGTGAAGACCGAGTTCTCGTTGCCGGGGATGAGCGAGGAGGCCAGCACCACCAGGTCGTCGGCGCGGATGTTGATCTGCCGGTGGTCGCCGCGGGCCATCCGGGACAGCGCCGACAGCGGCTCGCCCTGGGAGCCGGTGGAGATCAGCACCAGGCGGTCGCCGGGCAGGCTCGCGGCACCGTCCATGGTGATCTCGACGCCGGAGGGCACCGTCAGATAGCCGAGATCCTGGGCGATCTGCATGTTGCGGACCATCGAGCGGCCGACGAAGCAGACCCGGCGGCCGTAGCGCTGGGCCACGTCGACGACCTGCTGGATCCGGTGCACGTGGCTGGCGAACGAGGCGACGATCACCCGGCCGCGCGCCTTGCCGATGACGGTGTCGAGCACACCGCCGATCTCGCGCTCCGGGGTGACGAAGCCGGGCACCTCGGCGTTGGTGGAGTCGACCAGGAAGAGGTCGACGCCCTCGTCGCCGAGCCGGGAGAAGCCGGCCAGGTCGGTGAGCCGGTTGTCCAGCGGGAGCTGGTCCAGCTTGATGTCGCCGGTGTGCAGCACGACGCCGGCCGGGGTGCGGATGGCGACCGCGAGCGCGTCCGGGATGGAGTGGTTGACGGCGAAGTACTCGCAGCCGAACGGGCCGTGCGTGGTGTGCTGGCCCTCGGTGACCTCGACCAGCTTCGGGTGCAGCCGGTGCTCGCGGCACTTCGCGGCGACCAGCGCGAGGGTGAAGCGGGAGCCGACCACCGGGATGTCCTGGCGCAGCCGGAGCAGGAAGGGCACCGCACCGATGTGGTCTTCGTGGCCGTGCGTGAGCACCACCGCGACCACGTCGTCCATCCGGTCCTCGATGGGCCGGAAGTCGGGCAGGATCAGGTCGACGCCGGGCTGCTGGTCTTCCGGGAAGAGCACGCCGCAGTCGACGATCAGCAGCTTGCCGCCGAACTCGAAGACGGTCATGTTGCGGCCGATCTCGCCGATGCCGCCGAGCGCGAAGACGCGCAGGCCGTTGCGCGGGGCCTTGGGCGGCGTGCCGAGCCGGTCCTGCGCGGCGACGACCGGCTGGTCCTGCGCCGGCTCCGAGCGGCGCCCGGTCTGCCTGCCGCGCGTGTTCCGGCGGTTGCCCTGCCGGTCGCCCCGGCCGCTGTCGCGCGCCGGTTCGGCGGCGGGCGCGCCGCTGTCGCGGCTCGTGGCGCCCGAGCGGTCTGCCCGCTCGACCGTCTCGGCGGCGTCCCCGCTCGCCGATGCGGTGCTCGCGGCGCCGGTGGCGGCGCGACTCGTCGCATCACCCTCGGCCACCACCGCCGCCGCTTCGGCTACAGCGTCGATCTCCGGAGCGGCGCTCTCGGCGACCGGCTGCTCACTCGCCGGAAGCGGCGGGCCCGCGGTGCGGCTGGCGGAACGTCTCCGTGGTCGGCTCATACAAGTACCCCCGCGGCCCGCAGATCGCCGGCCAGCTCGTCGAGTTGGGCGGTGGATGGCATGAGCTGCGGCAACCGCGGCTCGCCAACGTCCACGCCGAGCAAGCGCAGCCCGCCCTTGGTCATCGCCACGCCGCCGAGGCGGGCCATGGCATTGTTCAGCCCGATCAGATCGGCATTGAGCTGCCGGGCCCGCACCACGTCACCGGCCGTGTAGGCGGTGAGCAGTTCGCGCAGCCGCTCCGGCACCAGGTGCCCGATAACGCTGATGAATCCGGCCGCGCCGACCGACAGCCAGGGCAGGTTGAGCGCGTCGTCACCGGAGTACCAGGCCAGCCCAGTCTCCGCGATCAGCCCGGCACCCATGTTCAGGTCGCCCTTGGCGTCCTTCAGCGCGACGATCCGCGGGTGCTCGGCGAGCACCCGGATGGTGTCCGACGCGATCGGCACCACCGAGCGCGGCGGAATGTCGTACAGCGTGACCGGCAGGTCGGTGGCGTCGGCGACGGCGGTGAAGTGCGCGACCAGCCCCTCCTGGGACGGCCGCGAGTAGTAGGGCGTGACGACCAGCAACCCGTGGGCGCCCGCGCGCTGCGCGTTGCGCGCCAGGTGGATCGAGTGCGCGGTGTCGTAGGTGCCCGCGCCCGCGATCACGGTGGCGCGCTCGCCGACGGCATCGACCACGGCGCGCAGCAGATCGGCCTTCTCGGACTCGGTGGTCGTCGGCGACTCGCCGGTGGTGCCGGAGACGGCGAGCAGGTCGACGCCGCGGTCGACCAGGTGTGCCGCCAGCGCGACACCCGCGTCGACATCCAGCTTCCCCTCGGGCGTGAAAGGGGTCACCATGGCGACGCCGACCGAGCCGGACGCCCGGAGCGGGGTGGGCGTCGTTTCACCGTTCCTCATGGTGAGAAAGGCTACCCGGTCGCGCTTGTCCGCTCGACACCCTCGTCCGGCCGCCGGTGTGCCGCGCTGCCGCCGGACGCGCGAACCGGCCGCACACCACTCCGCCGACACCATAACGACGTCAAATGATGTCACTGATTCCTTGCCACGACACCACGGAGACGCCATCCTGGTGTCATGGATCTCGACAGCTACACCGCCCGCCTCCGCGCCGACCTGGTCGCCGCGGCCGCGCTCGGCGACGAGAAGACCCGCGCCACCGCCGAGGCGCTGGCCACCGCCGTCGAGAGCTCGGCCCGGCTGATGCTGCTTGCCGCGCTCTCCGATCTGGCCGCCGAGGTGAGCACGGCGCTCGGCGACCGCACGGTGCACGTCTCGGTGCGCGGCGCGGACGCCGCGGTGGACGTGCGCCCGGTCGCCGAGGACGGCACCGGAGCCCCGCCCACCTTCGAGGAGATGACCGGCGATATCAGCCGGGTGACGCTGCGTTTGGTCGAGCAGTTGAAGTCGCGCGCCGAGGAGGCCGCGGCGCAGAGCGGGCAGTCGCTCAACTCCTGGCTCTCGCACGCGGTCAGCAACACCCTGCGCGAGCAGATGCGCGGCTACGGGGGCGGCTACGGCACCGGGCCGAGCGCCAAGCCGGAGCCGCGCGCCGACAGCTGAGCCAGCTCCGGCATCAGGTCGCCGCGGTCGCCGAGCACCACGTCGTCCAGCTCCAGCCAGTCGGCCATCTCGCGCAGCGACCCGGCCAGCGCGGCCGCGGTGTACGGGGTGGCGTGGCCGGGCTCGGCGAAGGCGGCGGGCACCAGCAGCCGCCCGTTGCCGCGCTCGGCGCGCAGGTCGACCCGGCCGACCAGCTGCCCGTCCAGCAGGAACGGGAAGACGTAGTAGCCGTGCACCCGCTTCGCCTCGGGGGTGTAGATCTCGATCCGGTAGTGGAAGCCGAACATCCGCTCGGTGCGCGGGCGGCAGAAGACCAGCGGGTCGAACGGGCAGAGCAGCGCGGCGCCCTCGATCCGGCGCGGGGCGGGGGCGCCCGCGCGCAGGTAGCCGGGGCGGTCCCAGCCCTCGACGGCGACCGGGATCAGCTCACCGGCGTCGACCAGCTCGGCGATGGCCGGTTCGGTCTGCTTGCGCTGCATGCGGTAGTAGTCGCGCAGGTCGGGTTCGGTGCCGACGCCGAGCGCGGTGGCGGCCCGGCGCACCAGCTCGCGCACCGCCTCCGCGCGCGGCACCGCGCGGGCGTGCAGCTCCGGCGGGATCACCCGCTCGGCCAGGTCGTAGTACCTGGTGAAGCCGGAGCGGTGGCTCACCGAGACGGTGCCCGCCGCGAAGAGCTGCTCGCAGATGGTCTTGGTGTCGGTGAGATCCCACCAGGAGCCGCGCGGGCGCGGCTTCTCCAGCTCCAGGTGTTTCTCGATCTGGGTGGCGGTGGCGGCGCCGACCTCGGTGAGCACGTCGACGATGTCGGCGCCGAGGGTCGGGTTGCGCTCCAGCACCCGGCGCATCCCGGCCCAGCGGCCGTGCTCGTACTCCGCCATCCGCCAGCGGAAGAGCGGCCAGTCCTCGACCGGGATCAGCGCCGCTTCGTGCGCCCAGTACTCCACCAGCCGGCGCGGGGTGCGCGCCCGGTGCCGCCAGACCGCGTCGTCCAGCACCGAGCGGTCGTAGCCGCCGATCCGGCTGAACACCGGCGCGTAGTGCGCGCGGACCACCGCCGAGACCGAATCGATCTGCAGCAGCTGGGTTCTGGCCAGGACATCGAGCACCGTCCTGCGGGTGGTGACGGCGGGCTTGCGCCGCCCGAACCCCTGGGCCGCCAGCGCCGTCCGGCGCGCGACGGCCGCACTCATCGTCCGCATGCTGCGCAGGATGCCACGGGGGTCCGACAGCTCAGGTGGAGACCCGGACGTCACCGGCCGCGTCGATCTCGATCCGCCGGTCCCCCGCACCCGCGGCGGCGAGCACGGTGGCCAGCACCCGACGGCCCATGGGTAGCACCCGCACGGTGACGGTGCCGTCGGTGGCGGCGTCCAGCTCGCCGGCGGCGGCGTCGACCACCCGCTCGCGCACCCACTGCGGTACCCCGGCGAAGCCGCCGTCGTCCAGCAGCACCACCTCGACCCCGCGCGCCCGCGCGCCCCGGGCGGCGGCGCTCAGGTCGTCGGTGACCAGCTGCGGGGCGCGCAGCCCGTCCCTGAGCTCGGCCTCCAGCAGCCGGCACTCCTCGCGGTCCCGCCCGTTCAGGTCGGCGCCGGCGGCGATCCGCTCCAGCATCGGCCTGGCCAGCCGGTCGAGCCGGGCGAGCTGCCGGTCGCGCTCGCCGTTCTCGGCGGCGAGGGTCGCCTCGGCGGCGGCCCGCAGCGTCGCCTCCTCGCGCAGGGTGCGCAGCGAGCGCTGGGTCGGGCGCATGACGGCGGCGAAGAGCGAGACCCCGGCCACGGTGCCGATCGGCACGATGGTGCCGACGAAGGCGCCGCCGGTCATCCCCTCCGCCGCGACCAGCACCGCGATCACCCCGGCGGTGGCCGCCACCCCGATCCAGGCGGCGCCGAGCCGGCCGCGCAGCACCAGCAGCGCCAGCACGTACGAGGCGGCGAAGGCCGTCGAGACCTGCGGCGTATCGCCGCGGTCGGAGAGCCCGGTCATGGTGAGCACGGCCGCGAGCGGGGCGGCGAGCACCACCAGCGCGGTCGCGCTCGCCGGCAGCGGGTCGACCGGGATGACCAGGACCAGCAGCCCGGCGGCGGCCAGCGCGAGCAGGGCGAGCAGCGCGGGCACCGGCGGCGACCCGGCGAAGTTGCGCACCATGTAGAGCACGATGATGGCCTCGAAGCCGACCAGGAAGAGCCAGGCGGCGCCGTCGCGCAGGCCGAGCAGGTCGCGCAGCGCGAAATCGATGTCCCGGTCAGCCACCGTTGCCCCACACCAGCGTCACGGTGGTGCCCTCGCCGCGGCGGGATTCGACGAAGCCTGCGCCGCCGGGGAGCCTGCTCATCCGGCCGAGGATGCTCACCGCCACGCCGAGCCGGTCCGGTGGTACGGCGCAGGGGTCGAAACCGGCGCCGTCGTCCCGCAGCACCACGCGGATACCGCCGGCGCCGATCGTCACGGTGACGGTGCGGTGCACGGCGCGGCCGGGCACGGTGGCGTGCCGCAGGCTGTTCCGCGCCGCCTCGGTGAGCGCGGCGGCCAGTGTCACCGCCGCCTCCAGCGGCATGTCCAGGTCACCGCCGACGCCGGGGCGCTGCGCGCGGAACTCGATCTCCGGGTTCACCTCGTGCACCGCCGAGCGCAGGAACCCGATGGCGGACTGCGCGTCCAGCCGGTCCGGCGCGATCCCGCCGCCGCGCACCGCGTCGAGCTGCGCGATCGTGCGCTGAGCCTGTTCGTGCAGCACGCTCGGCTCGGTGCAGCCGCCGCGCGAGGCGTCGAGCAGTGTGGAGAGCACGGCGTCGTGGATGAGCGCGGCGAAGCGGGCGCGCTCCCGCTCCCTGGCCGCCGCGCCCGCCACCGCGGCCGCGCGCCTGCTCTCCAGCGCGGACTCGCGGTCCACCCTGGCCGCAGCGGCCCGCGCATAGATAACGCACCAGGCGAAGAGCGCGGCCAGCCCGCCCGACCTGGCCACCGCGTTGACGAAGGCCACCGGGGTGACCTCGGGCAGCACCGCGGCATTGGCCGCCGAGATCAGCACGCAGCTGAGCACCAGGTACCCGACGGCGAGCGAGAGCCGCCAGGACAGCGCCGCGACCAGCACACCGAGCACGAGCACCTTGTACTGCCAGATCTGCTCCGTCCCCGCGGGCAGCACCGGGTAGGTGCTCGGCACCATGAGCGCGGCCAGCAGGAAACTCACCGCGGCGGCGGCGGCCGTGCGCTGGATCGCCCTGCGGTTCATCGCCACCGACACCACCGCGAGTACCGGGAACAGCCCGAAGGCCAGCACCACCGTGAGCAGCACCCGGCCCGGGTCCGCGCCGCGGCTCTGCTCCGCGATCTCCGGCAGCTCGACCAGCCCGACGATCACCCCGGCGATGCCGACGCTGAGCCCGAGCCGGCGCAGGATCCGGTCCGCGGCGGGCTCGGCGGCCGGGCCGGCCGCGATGGAGAGCAGCCCGCGGACCCAGCGGCCAGCAGGCACCCGGACGGAAGCGGCGGCGGCGACGGCGCCCGCGGTCATGCCCTGCTGTTGCGCTCGGGCATCGGGAGCCAACCGTCCTCCACCGCGCGTTTGTACAGGTCGGTCTTGGTCGGCGCCGGGCGCCCGGCGTCGGCGTACTTCTGCCGGATCCGGCCCAGGTAGTCGTTGACGGTCTGCTCCGAGAGGCCGGTCAGCCGGGCCACCCGGGAGGCCTTCTCGCCGGAGGCGTAGAGCATCAGCACCTCCTCCTGGCGCGGGCTCAGCCCGACGTCGGAGAGCTGCGGATCGCCGTCGATCGCGGCGGCCCAGTCGGTGGTCACCACCTGCTCGCCGGAGGCCGCGCGGCGCACCGCGGCCACCACGGTCGGCACGTCCTCGGACTTGCGCAGCACGCCGAGCACCCCGGCCCGCGCCGCGGAGCGCACCAGGAACGCATTGTCGGCGCCGGTGAACACCAGCACCTCGATCCCCCGGCCGCGCAGCGCGCGTACGTTGTCCTCCGGCACGGAGCCGTCGGCGAGCCGCAGATCCAGCACGGCGAGGTCGAGATTCGTCGTCGCGGAGAGCAGTTCGCCCACGGTGCCCGCGGTGCGCACCAGATCGAGGTCGGGCTCGGGGGCCAGCATCGCCGCCAGGCCGATCGCCACCGATTCGTGGTCCTCCACCAGCCCGATCCGCCGGGCCGGTGCGCCGTCCTCGCCCCAGGTCACCTCGGTACTCCCATCCCGGCCGTCGTGTACAGCACGCTCAGGAAGTATGCCGGGTCGGGGGTGCGCAGTCAGCCCACCAGAATCGGGGGCGCGGTCATACCATCAGTTGCGCGGCGATGGTGCCGCCGAGTTCCCAGCACTGCTCGAGATCGGCCTTGGACGGCTTGCCGGAGACGACGACGTGCTCGGCGGCCTTGACCCAGCCGAGGCCGGTGGTGATCGCATCGATCGCGCGGACCGCGCCCTCGGTGCCCTCGTTGCCGTGCAGGTAGAGGCCGAAGGGGCGGCCCCTCGTGGTGTCGAGGGCCTGGTAGTAGACGGTGTCGAAGGCGTGTTTCAGGGCGCCGCTCATGTAGCCGAGGTTGGCGGGGGTGCCGAGCAGGTAGCCGTCGGCCTCGAGCACGTCGACCGGGGCGACGGTGAGCGCGGGGCGGCGGACGACCTCGACGCCTTCGATCTCGGGATCGGTGGCGCCGCGCAGCACCGCCTCGAACATCTCGTGGGTGTGCGGCGACGGCGTGTGGTGCACGATCAGCAGGCGGGGCACGGGCTCACCGGTCCAGGCGTTCCAGGGCGACGGCGCGGCGCATGACCTCGCGGGCCCGGGAGCGGTCGCCGGCCAGGTCGTAGGCGCGGGCCAGCCGGTAGGACGAGCGCCAGTTGTCCGGGTCGGCCTCCCATTCGGTTTTGACCTGGGCGAAGAGCGCGTCGGCCGCGTCCCGCTCGACCCGGCCGGAGGGGCGGCGCGGCAGGTCGGCGGTGTCGAGCTCGCGCCCCTCGGCGTGCATGCGGCGGGCCAGGTGCTGGTGCGCCAACGCGGCGCGCAGGGTGGCGACCACGATCCAGAGGCCGAGCAACGGGAGGATCAGCACGCCGACGCCGATCGCGACGGCCGCCACCTCGCCGGAGGTGAGCAGCTCGATCGCGATCCGGCCGAGCAGCAGGAAGTAGAAGCCGAGCGCCAGCACCAGCGCGGCGATGAAAGCGACCCGCTTCAGCACCTCGCGCGCCGGCGCGGATTCGGTCACAGATCCAGGAACGGGTCGAGCCCGACGGTGAGGCCGGGACGGGCGGCGATGCTCCGCACGCCGAGCAGCACGCCGGGAGCGAAGGAGTTCCGGTCGATGGAGTCGTGCCGGATGGTGAGCGTCTCGCCCTGGGTGCCGAAGAGCACCTCCTGGTGCGCGACCAGCCCGGCGAGCCGCACCGAGTGCACCCGCACCCCGTCGACGTCGGCGCCGCGCGCGCCGTCCAGCTCGGTGCTGGTGGCGTCCGGGCTGCGGCCGACCCCGGCCTTCGCCCTGGCCTCGGCGATCAGCCCGGCGGTGCGGTAGGCGGTGCCGGACGGCGCGTCCGCCTTGTTCGGGTGGTGCAGCTCGACCACCTCGGCCGACTCGAAGAAGCGCGCCGCCTGCTCGGCGAAGCGCATGCAGAGCACCGCACCGATGGCGAAGTTCGGCGCGATCAGCACGCCGGTCTCCCGGCTCTCCGCGAGCCAGCCGCGCACCTCGGCGAGCCGGCCGTCATCGAAGCCGGTGGTCCCGACCACGGCGTGGATCCCGTGCTGGACCAGGAACTTCAGATTGCCCATCACCACATCGGGGTGCGTGAAGTCGACGACGACCTCGGTGTTCGCGTCGGTGAAGGCGGTCAGCGCGTCGTCCTTGTCGACGGTGGCGACCAGCTCCAGGTCATCCGCCGCCCGCACCGCGGCGCAGATGGCCTGGCCGACCTTTCCCTGCGCGCCGAGTACCCCGACCCTGATCGTCACCTTGCTCCTCTCGTCCCGAACACGGGTGAGCCTATCGTCAGAACAGGATCACCTGGCGCAGCGCGTTCCCCGCGGCCAGCTCGTCCATGGCGGCGTTGATCTGCTCCAGCCCGATCCGAGCGGAGACCAGCCGCTCCACCGGCAGCCTGCCCGCGCGCCACAGCCGCACGTACTCCGGGATGTCCCTGGCGGGCACCGCCGAGCCCAAATAGCTGCCGACGATCGAGCGGCCCTGCGCCACCAGCGCCAGCGGCGAGATGCTCGCGCGGGCGTCAGGGGCAGGCAGCCCGACGGTGACCGTGGTGCCGCCGGGCGCGGTGGCGGCGACCGCGGTCTCGAAGGCGCGGATGTTTCCGGCGGCCTCCACCACCACCTCGGCCTGCACACCTCGCTCGGCCACCTCGGCGGGGGTGAGCGCGGCGGTCGCGCCGAGCTCGCGGGCCAGCGCGAGTTTGTCCGGCACGGTGTCGACGGCGATCACCTCGCCGACCCCGAGCGAGGCCGCGACCAGCAGCGCCGCCATCCCGACGCCACCGAGCCCGACCACCATGATCCGGTCGCCCTGCGCGGGCGGCGCCGAGTTGAGCAGCGCGCCGCCGCCGGTGAGCACCGCGCAGCCGAGCACCGCGGCGACCTCCGGCGGGACGTCGTCGTCGACCGGGACCACCGAGCGGCGGTCGACCACGGCGTGCGTGGCGAAGGCGGAGACGCCGAGGTGGTGGTGCACCTCCGCGCCGTCGCGGCGCAGCCTGCGGCCGCCGCCGAGCAGCTCGCCCGCGTTGTTCGCGGCGCTGCCCGGGATGCACGGCGTCCGGCCCTCGCCGGCACAGCCCGCGCAGTCGCCGCAGCGCGGCAGGAAGGTCATGACGACGCGCTGCCCGACGGCGATGTCCGGCTCGCCTGCGCCGACGGCCTCGACCCGGCCGGCGGCCTCGTGCCCGAGCAGCATCGGCACCGGGCGCACCCGATTGCCGTCGACCACGGAGAGGTCCGAGTGGCACACCCCCGCCGCCTCGATCCGCACCAGCAGCTCGCCCGGCCCGGGCTCGGCCAGCTCCAGCTCGGAGATGGTGAGCGGCGCCGATTCGGCGAACGGGGCGGGCGCGGCGATGCGCTCCAGGACGGCTCCACGGATCCTCATGGCGCCGACGCTACCCGGCGGTGCGGCCGCGCAGGCCGAGCCCGGCGGCGACGAGGCAGGCCACGGCGGCGGCCGAGACGAACCACGGGAACACCGTGCTCAGCCCCCAGCTGTTGGCGGCCCAGCCGGCCAGCACCGTCGGCAGCGCCATGGCGGTATAGGCGAGCAGGTAGTAGGCCGACATGGTCTCACCGCGCCGGTGCTGCGGCACCACATCCGAGAGGTGCCGCAGCGAGCCGCCGAAGCCGAGCCCGAAGGTGCCGCCGAGGAACACCCCCGCCAGGAACACCGCGATCCAGCTGTGTGTCGCCAGCGCCGGAATCAACGCGAGCAGCGCGAAGGCCATGCCGACATCGCCGACGACGGCGGCCCGCCGAGCCGGAACGCGAGTGGCCACGAGCTGCACGAGCGCGGCGGAGAGCGCGGTCGCGGCCACCACCGCGCCGCCGAAGACCAGGTTGTGGATGCCGGTCTGGCGCGCGGCCAGCGACGGGTAGAGCGAGAGCAGCACGCCGAGCACCGACCAGGCCGCCATCACCCCGATCGCGGAGAACCAGAAGTCGCCGCGGATCTCGGCGGGCACCGACGGCCGCGCGATCCGGATCCGCCCCGCCACCCGGGCCGCGTGCGGCTCGCGCAGCGCGATCACCCCGGCCGCGATGGCCAGGCAGACCACGCTGATCACCACGTACGGCGTGCGCAGCGGGAACGGCGCGTACTGGGCCAGCAGCGCCGAGCCGAGGATCGTCACCGCCATCCCGACGTTGAACGCCACCCCGCTGAGCTGCCCGGAGCGCGCGCCGCGGTGCGGCCGCAGATCGAGCAGCGCGGCCGCGCCCGCCACCACGGTGGCGCCGACCGCCATGCCGTGCAGTGCGCGGGCGAGCACCAGCATCGGCACCGAGTCGGCGGCAACGAAGACGACCAGCCCCGCGATCATGGTGCCGAATGCGCCGAGCAGCACCGGCTTGCGGCCGAGCACGTCGGAGATCCGGCCGGTGACCAGCACCGCGGCCAGCGCCGCGACCGCGTACACCGCGAAGATGATCGTGGTGGTGAGCGGTGACAGGTTCCACTCGGCCTCGTAGAGCCCGTAGAGCGGGGCGGGCGCCCCGGAGACCCCGAGCGCGACCCCGGTCGCGACCAGGACGAGCGGATAGGCCCAGCGCTGCGCCGCCGGCTGGGCGAGGGTGGCGGTCATCGCGGCTCCTGTCCCGATAGGTTTGATGGTTGTCGAACCGCACTCGACCCTACGACCCGGGTACGATAACCATCAAACCTGAGTGAGGAAGCTCATGAGCGAAGTGTCCGCGCCGGTGGCGCCGCTGTCCGCCGTGCTCGGCGCGCTACAGGATCCGGTCCGGCTGGAGATGGTGCGGCGGCTGGCCAATGCCGACGGCCCGGTGCGGTGTGCGGCGCTCTACGACGCGATCAACAAGTCCACCGCCACGCACCACTTCAAGATCCTGCGCGAGGCGGGGGTGATCGAGCGGGTCACCGTCGCGGGGAACACCTGCCAGCGGCTGCGCCGCCGCGAACTCGACACCGCGCTGCCCGGGCTGCTGCCCGCGGTCGTCCGGGCCGCCAACCTCGATGCTCGGTGATCCGGCCCGATCTCGACCTGGCCGCGGTGCGCGGCTTTCTCGCGGTGGCCGAGCACGGGCAGCTCACGCTCGCCGCGGGCGAACTCGGCATCAGCCAGCAGGCGGTCTCCAAGCGGATCGCGAAACTGGAGGCGGTGCTCGGCATCTCGCTGTTCGAGCGGACCCGTACCGGGGTGCTGCCGACGGCGGCGGGCGCCCGCTTCCTGCCGCGGGCGCGGGCGCTGCTGGCGCTGGCCGACGAGACGGTGGCGGCGGTGCGCGCCTTCCCGCGGCCGCTGCGGGTGGCGGTGCTCGGCGAGCGACAGGCGGCCGTGCGCTCGCTGCGCTTCTTCCTGGATCGGCATCCCGGCGCGGAGACCGAGATCGTGGTCGGCGATGCCGTCGTGACCTCGCGGGACGCGCTGCTGAGCGAGCGCGCGGACGCCGCCTTCGCCAGGGCGCACGGCGGACCGCGCCCGCTGCCCGCACACATCGCGGCGGCGCCCGCGCTGCTGGAGCCGCTGCACCTGCTGGTCGGGCGGCGGCATCCGCTGGCAGGCCGGAACGCGGTACCGCTCGCCGAGCTGGCGGGCACCTCGGTGTGGGTGCCCGGCGCGGCGGTGCCATCCGAATGGGCGGACTTCTACCGTGACCTCGGCGACTTCGCGAATATCGCGATCGACACCGCGCGCCCCGAGCCGGGCTCGGGAATCGGGCGCATGATCGAGCGGATCGCCGCCTCGGACGCGCTCTGCACCTTCAACGGCGACGACTTCGACACGCCCTACCACCCGGAGCTGCGGCGGGTCCGGGTGGTCGACCCGGCCCCCGCCTACCCGCACGCCCTGCTGTGGGACGCCGAAGACCCGCACCCAGACCTCACCGAGCTGCTCGCCCACTGCCGCGCGCACTACAACGCCGACACCGCGGCCTCCTGCTGGCTCCCCGAACCCGACCGCCCGCTCTTCGTGGGCTGACAACGCCCGCAACGACGACGACACGCGCCTGCGCCACACCGGGCGGCCCGCCCACACGGCCGACCGCGCGCCGAGCGATCCGCTGCGCGACCGGACCCCTACCGCGGCCGCGGTGGCACGTCCCTAGTTCTCCACCAACCTCCGCACCGCGACCGGAAGATCGCGGGTCCGGCGATACGGCCCGGCGACGGCGGCGCCCATGGGCCGGGCGAGCAGGGTGCGGGCGACGGCGTCGACCTGCTCGGTGGTGACCGCGTCGATCCGCGCCAGCGTCTCGGAGACGCTGCGGTGGTTGCCGTAGTTGAGCTCGCTGCGCCCGATCCGGTTCATCCGGGAGCCGGAGTCCTCCAGGCCGAGGACGAGCCCGCCGCGCAGCGACCCCTTGGCCCGCGCGCACTCGGCATCGGTGATGCCGTTCGCCGCCACGTCCTCGAGCACGCCGCGGGCCAGCGCGGCGACGGTGCCGAGGTTCTCCGGCTGGCAGCCGAGCGCGACCGAGAAGGCGCCGGTGTCGGCGAAGGTGTCGACCCCGGAGTAGACCGAGTAGGCCAGCCCGCGCTCCTCCCGGATGGCCTGGAAGAGCCGCGAGCTCAGCCCGCCGCCGACCACGGTGTTGAGCACCGAGAGCGGCCAGCGCTTGTCCCCCTCGTGCCTGCCGTAGGCGCGCACGCCGAAGGCCAGGTGCGATTGCTCGCTGTCCCGGTTGCTCCAGTGCAGGGTGGGCGTGGTGCGGGTGCGGAAGCGGCCCTCCCGCCGGGGCGCGGGTCCGGCGGCCGGGTCGAGCCGGTGCGCGAAGGCCCGCTGCACCAGCTCGACCGTGTGCTCGTGCTCGATATTGCCCGCCACCGCGACGACCATCCGCTCCGGCCGGTAGCGGCGCTGGTGGAAGGAGCGCAGCTGGGTGGAGCGCATGGCCTCGATGGACTCCACCGAGCCGATGACGGGGCGCCCGATCGGGTGCTCGCCGAAGAGCGCGGTGAGGAAGGCGTCGCCGACCAGGTCCTCCGGGTCGTCGTCGCGCATGGCGATCTCCTCGAGCACCACCTGCCGCTCGACCTCGACGTCGGCGGCCCGGCACAGCCCGTTCAGCACCACGTCGGAGACGAGTTCGACCGCGAGCGGCAGGTCCTCGTCGATCACGTGCGCGTAGTAGCAGGTCTGTTCCTTGGCGGTGAAGGCGTTCAGCTCGCCGCCGACGGCGTCCATGGACTGCGCGATGTCCAGCGCGCTGCGGGTCGGGGTGGCCTTGAAGAGCAGGTGCTCCAGGAAGTGCGCGGCGCCGGCGACGCCGGGGCCCTCGTCCCTGGAGCCGACGCCGACCCAGACGCCGACGGAGGCGGAGCGCACGCCGGGCACGTGCTCGGTGACGATGCGCAGCCCGCCGGGCAGCTCGGTGCGGCGGACCCCGCTGTCCGAGCCGAGTTGCTCGGCGGTGACGGTTCGGAGCGACGAACCCCCCTGCTCACCGCGGAGCAGAGGGGCCGTCGTGTTCTCGGTACTCACAGATACCGTGTCTACTCGCTTTCGGCGGCGGCGGCCTCGGGGGCCGCGGCTTCGGTGGTGTCCTCGACCGGGACCAGCGAGATCTTGCCGCGGTTGTCGATATCGGCGATCTCGACGCGCAGCTTGTCGCCGACGTTGACCACGTCCTCGACCTTGGCGACGCGCTTGCCGTTGCCCAGCTTGGAGATGTGCACCAGCCCGTCGCGGCCGGGCAGCAACGAGACGAACGCACCGAAGGCGGTGGTCTTCACGACCGTGCCGAGGAAGCGCTCGCCGACCTTCGGCAGCTGCGGGTTGGCGATGGCGTTGATCAGGTCGATCGCGGCCTGCGCCGACGGGCCGTCGGTCGCACCGACGAAGACGGTGCCGTCGTCCTCGATGGAGATGTTGGCGCCGGTCTCCTCGGTGATCTGGTTGATGACCTTGCCCTTGGGGCCGATCACCTCGCCGATCTTGTCCACCGGGATCTTGATCGCGGTGACGCGCGGGGCGTACGGGCTCATCTCGTCCGGGCTGGTGATGGCCTCGGCCATCACGTCGAGGATCGTGGTGCGGGCGTCGTGCGCCTGCGCCAGCGCCCCGGCGAGCACCTGCGAGGGGATGCCGTCCAGCTTGGTGTCGAGCTGCAGCGCGGTGACGAAGTCACGGGTGCCCGCGACCTTGAAGTCCATGTCGCCGAAGGCATCCTCGGCGCCGAGGATGTCGGTGAGCGCGACGTAGCGCACCTCGTCGGTGCCGTCGGCGCCGGTGACGGTGTCCGAGACCAGCCCCATCGCGATGCCCGCGACCGGCGCCTTGAGCGGCACGCCCGCGTTCAGCAGCGAGAGCGTCGAGGCGCAGACCGAGCCCATCGAGGTGGAGCCGTTGGAGCTCAGCGCCTCGGAGACCTGCCGGATGGCGTAGGGGAACTCCTCCTGGCTGGGCAGCACCGGCAGCAGGGCGCGCTCGGCGAGCGCGCCGTGGCCGATCTCGCGCCGCTTGGGCGAGCCGACCCGGCCGGTCTCACCGGTGGAGTACGGCGGGAAGTTGTAGTGGTGCATGTAGCGCTTGCTGGTCTCCGGGCCGAGCGAGTCGACCTGCTGCGCCATCTTCACCATGTCCAGCGTGGTGACGCCCATGATCTGGGTCTCGCCGCGCTCGAACAGCGCGGAGCCGTGCGCCCGCGGGATCACGGCGACCTCGGCGGAGAGCGCGCGGATGTCGGCGAGGCCGCGGCCGTCGATCCGGAAGCTGTCGGTCAGGATGCGCTTGCGCACCAGCTTCTTGGTGAGCGAGCGGAAGGCGGCGCCCAGCTCCTTCTCCCGGCCGGCGAAGGTCTCGCCGAGCTGGTCGAGCACGGTGAGCTTGATCGAGTCGATCTTCTCCTCGCGCTCCTGCTTGCCCGCGATGCCGAGCGCCTCGCCGAGCTGCGCGCCCGCGGCATTCTCGACGGCGGCGAAGACGTCGTCGCCGTACGGCGGGAAGAGCGGGAACTCGCCGGTCGGCTTGGCGGCCAGCGCGGCCAGGTCGGCCTGCGCGCGGACCAGCCGGGCGATGAACGGCTTGGCGGCCTCCAGCCCCTCGGCCACGACGGCCTCGGTCGGCGCCTGCGCGCCTGCGTCGACCAGCGCGACCACGTTCGTGGTCGCCTCGGCCTCGACCATCATGATGGCGACGTCACCGGAGTCGACGACGCGGCCGGCCACGACCATGTCGAAGACGGCGTGCTCGAGCTGCTCGACGGTCGGGAAGGCGACCCACTGCTGGGCGCCGCCGACGGCGGGGTCCTGCAGCAGCGCGACCCGGACGCCGCCGACCGGCCCGGAGAACGGAAGCCCGGCGATCTGGGTCGAGGCGGAGGCGGCGTTGATCGCGACCACGTCGTACAGGTCGTTCGGGTCGAGGCTCAGGATGGTGACGACCACCTGGATCTCGTTGCGCAGCCCGTCGACGAAGGAGGGGCGCAGCGGCCGGTCGATCAGGCGGCAGGTGAGGATCGCGTCGGTGGAGGGCCTGCCCTCGCGCCGGAAGAAGGAGCCCGGGATGCGGCCGGCGGCGTACATCCGCTCCTCGACGTCCACCGTCAGCGGGAAGAAGTCGAAGTGGTCCTTGGGTGCCTTGCCCGCCGAGGTGGCGGAGAGCAGCATCGTCTCGTCGTCCAGGTAGGCGGCGACCGCGCCTGCCGCCTGCCGGGCCAGCCGGCCGGTCTCGAAGCGGATCGTGCGGGTGCCGTAGGCGCCGTTGTCGATCAGCGCGACGGACTCGAACACGCCGGGCTCGACCTCGACGGCCGTGGAGTTACGTTCGATGGTGTCGGTCATATGTTCTGTTCAACCTCTCGTCTTCGCCGGATCCAGCGCCCGTCGGGCGCGACCCGGCATTTCGTCAGCCGTTCCGGACACGGACACGCGGCAGCCTCGTGCTGCGCAACGCGCGCACCCGGCCGTTCCCCCTTGGGAGCGGCGACGCGGAGGCGGTCATCGATCGAAGCCCGCCGGACGGTTTCCCTGCCGTGCCGGGAGGCCACTACCGAAGACCGACGCCACGAGGCGGGTGCGTCCGGCTGTTGCCGTAGTTGTCCGGGCGCGAGATTCGGTCTCGCTGCCACAGAGGAGCCAACGTCCAGATTGTACGTCTACCCGCGGGTAAATCCCCCGGAACCCCCGGCCTTCAGCGCCCAGCGCTGGTCACAGGGCCTTTCCGGCGCGCCGGGGAGGAAGAGAATATTCTCTCGGGGGCGCAGCGCCCCCGAACCACCACGGGGCGAGCGCCCCGAACCCCGTCCTGCGGGGCGCAGCAGCGCAGGTACAGATACGGGTAGTGAGAAGCGCCTGCAGCGAACCCCTCGGTATCGCCCGAGCAACAAGATCCCCCACCGACCCGCCCCCGTCGGGGGCGAGCCTTGGGGGCCGCGAACCCGCGCGCCGAAATTACCTACGCAGGCCGAGTCGCTCGATGAGCGAGCGGTAACGCGCGATGTCGTTGTCCGCCAGGTACTTCGACAGCCGCTTGCGACGCCCGATGAGCGCCATCAGCCCGTGCCGGGTGTGGTGGTCGTGCTTGTGCTTCTTGAGGTGCTCGGTGATGTCGGCGATCCGCTTCGACAGCATCGCGATCTGGGCCTCCGGCGAGCCGGTGTCCTTCTCGTGCAGGCCGTACTCGGCGAGGATGGCGGACTTCTGTTCGGTGGTCAATGCCATGCGGCGACGCACTCCTGTTTCTCAGTTCCGCGCGGATGGAGTCCGGGAACCCCCGGCCGGGCGCCGCCGCGGACCGCAGCAAACCCGAGGAGCCACCTTACCGGAGCCTCACCCGCGGGCGAGCACCGCCCTGGCGGCGTCGACGTCGCCCGCCATGGCGTCGACCAGCTCGTCGACGGAGTCGAATTTGCGCATCCCGCGCAGGTGCTGGACGAAGTCGACGGCGACGTGCTGCCCGTAGAGGTCGGCCTCGCGGTCGAGCACGTACGCCTCGACGGTGCGCGCGCGCCCGGAGAAGGTGGGGTTGGTGCCGACCGAGATGGCGGCCATGGCGCGCTGCCCGGGGGCAACGGTGTCGATGGTCGGGCCGGGCCCGAGCACGGTGAACCAGCCGGCGTAGACGCCGTCGGCGGGGATGGCGGCGTGCATCGGCGGGGCGACGTTGGCGGTCGGGTAGCCGAGGGTGCGGCCGCGGCCGTCGCCGTGCACGACGACGCCTTCGACCCGGTGCGGCCGCCCGAGCGCCTCGGTGGCGCTGGCCATGTCGCCCGCGTCGACGCAGGCGCGGATGTAGGTGGAGGAGTAGGTGACGCTCTGTTCGCCGAGCAGGGTGGCGGCGTCGACCTCGAAGCCCCAGCGCAGCCCGAGTTCACGCATGGTCTCGACGGTGCCCGCGGCCTTCTTGCCGAAGGTGAAGTTGTCGCCGACCACGACCTCGGCGACGTGCAGCCGTTCGACCAGCAGGTCGTGCACGTAGCGGGAGGGGGTGAGCTTCATGAAGTCGTGCGTGAAGGGCATCACGCAGAACACGTCGACGCCGAGTTCCTCGGCGAGTTCGGCGCGCCGGGTGAGCGTGGTGAGCTGGGCCGGGTGCGAGCCGGGGCGCACGACCTCCATGGGGTGCGGGTCGAAGGTCATGAGCACCGCGGGGACGCCGCGCGCGGCGGCCGATTTCACCGCCCTGCTGATGAGTTGCGCGTGGCCCCGGTGCACACCGTCGAACACACCGATGGTGACCACGCAGCGTCCCCAGTCCGCGGGCACGTCGTCGAGACTTCGCCATCTCAGCACAGTGCGCAGCCTACGCACTGTGCGCGCCGATGCGTATTCGGGCCGGGCCGGGCATGCTCGAGGTCACGAGCGGTGGTCGGGGCGGTGAATCGGAGGTTGCCGGGTGCGGTGTGTCGTGTGTATCTCGCCCGGAGTGCATAAGCTCGAAATGTGCCCGGGAAACGAGACATCACGACCCGCCGCGAGCTGACCGACGCGCCGGAGTCCGCGGTGGACGGTGCCGCGACGGTGGCGCCGGTGCTGAGTTCGGTCGCGCAGGACTATCTGAAGGTGATCTGGACGGCGCAGGAGTGGTCGCCGGAGAAGGTGTCGACGAAGCTGTTGGCGGAGCGGATCGGGGTCTCCGCGTCGACGGTCTCCGAGGCGGTGCGGAAGCTGGCCGATCAGGGGCTGGTGCTGCACGCGCGGTACGGCGCGATCACGCTGACCGAGGACGGGCGGCGGGCGGCGATCGCCATGGTGCGCAGGCATCGGCTGCTGGAGACGTTCCTGGTGAGCGAGCTCGGCTACGGGTGGGACGAGGTGCACGACGAGGCGGAGATCCTCGAGCACGCTGTCTCGGAGCTGCTGATGGCGCGGATCGACGCGAAGCTCGGCTATCCGGATCGGGATCCGCACGGTGATCCGATTCCGTCGGTGGACGGTGCCGTGCCGACGCCACCGGCTCGGCCGCTGAGCGAGTTCGCGGCGGGTGAGTCGGGGCGGGTGGCGCGGATCTCGGATTCCGATCCGGAGATGTTGCGGTACTTCGATTCGGTGGGGATCGCGCTGGACACGGTGATCGCGGTCGTCGAACGCCGGGATTTCGCCGGCACGATCGCGATCCGCATCGGTACCGCCGAGACCCCGGTCGATCTCGGTCAGCCCGCCGCCGAAGCGATCTGGGTAACCACCTGACGGCAGGTACTGCGCTCCAGTTACTCGAGTGATCGCGCTCCTGACTCGACACGAGCGCGCCGGTCCACCGACCGCTGGCGCAGAATCGGTCGAGCCGCCGCAGGCGGACGCGATATCCGCCCGCACGCGGCCGCGCCGGAGGTGCGATCCCCGGCGCGGCCGCGGGCGGCACTACGCCGGAAGCGACTTCGCGCTCACCAGCCGACGAGCGCGATCGGCGACGGCGGCCCCGAGTTCGGCCGTCGTGGCGGTACCCCCGAGATCGGGGGTGAGCACCTCCCCGGCGCCGAGTACCTCGTCCACCGCCTGTTCGACGGCACCGGCGGCCCCCTCTTCACCGAGGTGCCGCAGCAGCATGGCACCGGCGAGGATCTGCGCGACCGGGTTGGCAATCCCCTGACCAGCGATATCCGGCGCACTCCCGTGCACAGCTTCGAACATGGATGGCGCGGAGCGGGTCGGGTCGATATTGCCGGAGGGCGCGAGCCCGAGCCCACCGGTGACCGCGGCGGCCAGGTCGGAGAGGATGTCGCCGAAGAGGTTCGAGCCGACGATCACGTCGAGCCGATCCGGGTGCAGCACGATCTCGGCGGCCAGCGCGTCCACGTGCATGTGCCTCGTCTCGACACCGGGGTACTCGAGCGCCACCTCGTCGAAGATCCGGTCCCAGTACGGCATGGAGTGGATCAGCCCGTTGGATTTGGTGGCCGAGCAGAGCTTCCCGGCGCGCTCGGCGGCCCGGTCGAAGGCGTACCTGATGATCCGCTCGCAGCCGACCCGGGTGAACACCGACTCCTGCAGCACGAATTCGTCCGGCCGCCCCGGGTTGTGCGTACCCCCGATCTCGGAGTACTCCCCCTCGGAGTTCTCCCGCACGATGAGGATGTCCAGGTCCTCGGCGGTCCGCCCGCGCAATGCGGATTCCGTGCCTGGCAGCAGCTGCACGGGCCGCAGGTTCACGTACTGACCGAAAGCACGCCGCAGCGGGATCAGCAACCCCCACAGCGAGATGTGGTCCGGCACACCGGGAAACCCGACGGCACCGAGCAGGATCGCGTCGAACCCGGCGAGCCGGGCGGGCCCGTCCGGCGGCATCATGGCGCCGGTGCGCAGATAGTTCTCGCAGGACCAGTCGAACTCGGTCCACTCCAGCCCGGGCAGCACGGCGTCGAGCACCGCCACCGCCTCGACCGTCACGTCGACCCCGATCCCGTCGCCGGGGATGGTGGCAATCCGATAGCTCACAGCCGCACTCCGATGTACTTGGTCTCGAGGAACTCGTCGATCCCGGAGAAGCCGCCCTCACGCCCGAGGCCGGACTCCTTGACGCCGCCGAACGGCGCCGCCGGGTTGGACACCACGCCCTGGTTCAGCCCGACCATGCCGGTCTCCAGCGCCTCGCACACCCGCAGCCCGCGCCGCAGGTTCTCCGTGAAGACGTAGGCGACCAGGCCGTACGGGGTGTCGTTGGCGCGGGTGATCGCCTCCTCCTCGGTGTCGAAGACGCCGATGGCGGCGACCGGGCCGAAGATCTCGGTGTGACACAGCTCGGCCGCGTCGGGCACGCCGGTCAGGACGGTGGCCGGGTAGAAATTCCCCGGCCCGTCCGGCCGCGCGCCGCCGGTGAGCACCTCGGCGCCGCGCTCCTCGGCATCGGCCACCAGGTGCTCCACCTTGGCGAGGGCGTCGGTGTCGATCAGCGGCCCGACGACCACGTCCGGCTCGGTGCCGCGGCCGATCGGCAGCGCCGCCATCCGCTCGGCGAGCCGCCTGCCGAATTCCTCGGCGACGCCGCGCTGCACCAGGATCCGGTTGGCGGCGGTGCAGGCCTGCCCGATATTGCGCATCTTGGCGGCGAGCGCGCCCTCCACCGCCTCGGCGAGGTCGGCGTCGTCGAAGACCAGCAGCGGGGCATTGCCGCCGAGCTCCATCGAGGTGCGCATGACGGTGCCCGCGCACTGCTCGAGCAGCGTCTTGCCGACCGCGGTGGAGCCGGTGAAGGAGAGCTTGCGGGAGCGCGGATCGCGGATCATCGGCTCGATCACCGCGGCCGGGTCGGTGGTGGTGACCACGTTGACCACCCCGGCGGGCAGCCCGGCCTGCTCCAGCACCGCGGCGAGCGCCAGCATGGAGAGCGGCGTCTGCTCGGCGGGTTTGATCACGCTGGTGCAGCCCGCCGCGAGCGCGGGCGCGATCTTGCGGGCGCCCATGGCGATCGGGAAGTTCCAGGGCGTGATCAGCAGGCTCGGCCCCACCGGCTGCTTGGTCACGAGGAAGCGCGAGCCGCCCGCCGGCGCCTGCATGTAGCCGCCGTCCAGCCGGACCGCCTCCTCGGCGAACCAGCGGAAGAACTCGGCGGCGTAGGCGATCTCGCCGCGCGCCTCGGCCAGCGGCTTGCCCATCTCCAGGGTGAGTACCAGCCCGAGCCGGTCGACGTCGGCGAGCAGCGCGCGGTGCACGCGCATGAGCAGGTCGCTGCGCTCGCGCGGCGGGATCGCGGCCCAGTCGGCCTGCGCCTCGGCGGCTGCGGTCAGCGCGGCGAGGCCGTCCTCGGCGCTCGCGTCGGCCACCTCGGCGATGGTCGCGCCGGTCGCCGGGTCGACGACCGGGAAGGTGCGCGCACCCTCCCGCCATTTGCCGCCGATGAACAGCCCCGTCGGCACGGTGTCCAGCGCGGCCCGCTCGTCTGACTGGGTTGGCATCCCGTCTCCTCTCGCGTGGCGATGGCATTTCCTTGTCGGAACCGCCGGAGTCATGGTAGGCATATTGTCAACAATCCGACAACAGACAATCTTCGGATTCCAACGGAGGGCGGATCCCATGACCCAGCTGTCACCGGTGCTGAAGCAGGCCACTCCCGTCGTGGTCGAGCGGGGCGAGGGGTGCTACCTCTACGCCACCGACGGCCGCCGCTACCTGGACTTCACCGCGGGCATCGGGGTCACCAGCACCGGGCACTGCCACCCGCGCGTGGTCGCGGCGGCGCAGGAGCAGGTCGGGAAGCTGATCCACGGCCAGTACACAACGGTCATGCACCAGCCGCTGCTGCAGCTCACCGAGCGCCTCGGCGATGTGCTGCCCAGCGGGCTGGACACGCTCTTCTACAGCAACTCCGGCAGCGAGGCGGTGGAGGCGTCGCTGCGGCTGGTGCGGCAGGCCACCGGACGGCCGAACGTCGTCGTCTTCCACGGCGGGTTCCACGGCCGCACCGTCGCCGCGGCCACCATGACCACCTCGGGCACCCGGTTCTCGGCCGGGTTCAGCCCGCTCATGTCCGGCGTGCACGTCGCCCCCTTCCCCACCGCGTTCCGGTACGGCTGGAGCGAGGAGGAGGCCACCGCCTTCGCGCTGCGCGAGCTGGACTACATCCTCGCCACGCTCACCTCGCCCGCCGAGACCGCCGCCTTCATCGTGGAGCCGATGCTCGGCGAGGGCGGTTACATCCCCGGCAACACCGCGTTCTTCCACGGCCTGCGCGAGCGCGCCGACCGGCACGGCATCCTGCTGGTGATCGACGAGATCCAGACCGGGTTCGGCCGCACCGGGAGGTTCTTCGGGCACCAGCACTTCGACGTCCGGCCGGACGTGATCACCATCGCCAAGGGGCTGGCCAGCGGCTTCCCCATCTCCGGGATCGCGGCCTCGGCCGAGCTCATGGCGAAGGCGTGGCCCGGTTCGCAGGGCGGCACCTACGGCGGCAACGCGGTGGCCTGCGCGGCCGCGCTCGCCACGCTGGACGTCATCGAGTCGGAGGGGCTGGTGCAGAACGCCGCCGACCGCGGCGCCGAGCTGCTGGCCGGGCTGCGCGAGCAGCAGACCAAGCAGATCGGCGACGTCCGCGGGCTCGGGCTGCTGGCCGGGTGCGAGTTCACCACGGCCACCGGCGATCCCGACCCGGCGACGGCCTCCACCGCACAGCAGGCCGCGGTCGCCAAGGGGCTGCTGCTGCTCACCTGCGGCGCGCACATGAACGTGGTGCGGATGATCCCGCCGCTCGTTGTCACCGACGCGCAGATCCGGGACGCGCTCGACATCTGGTCCGAGGTGCTCGCCGAGCTGTGACACCGGCCTGCCGGAAAAATCTTCGAAGAATGTTTCGTGCCGTGTCGATCCGGCGGGCGGCCCGTTCGACCAAGGGGTGAGAGGGTCCGAGCGGGACCCGCACACCGAGGGAGACGGACGAATGAAGTACATGCTGATCATGCGCGCCACCGACGAGGCGTACGCGGCGATGGGCGCCGTCGATATGAACGAGATGCTGGAGACGATCGGGCGCTTCAACGACGAGCTGATCCGGGCCGGGGTGCTGCTCGCCGCGGAGGGGCTGGAGGATCCGGCCGATGGCGTCGTCATCGACTACTCCACCGACCCGCCGGTGGTCACCGACGGGCCGTACGGCGAGACCAAGGAGCTGTTCGGCGGCTACTACATCCTGAGCGTGGCCTCCAAGGAGGAGGCCGTGGAGTGGGCGAAGCGGCTGCCCGCGGGCGGCCCCGGATTCAAGACCGAGATCCGCCGGGTGCCGGAGATCGGCGAGTTCCCGCAGGACAACGTGTGGATCCAGAAGGAGCGCGCCTGGCGCGAGGCGACCGGCCAGCTGTGAGGGGTGCGGCCGGGCGGGCGGCGGTCGCCGCGGTGTGGCGGATCGAGTCCGCGCGGATCGTCGGCGCGCTCGCCCGCTACACCGGGGAGTTCGCGCTGGCCGAGGATGTCGCGCAGGAAGCGCTGGCCGAGGCACTCGTGGCCTGGCCGCGCGACGGGGTGCCGCGCGATCCGGCCGGATGGCTGCTGACCGCGGGCAAGCGCCGCGCCATCGACGCCTTCCGGCGCAACTCCGCGCTCGATGACCGGTACGCCGCCTTCGCCCGCGAGCTGGGCGAGGGCGGCGCCGCCACCGGTGCCGAGCCGGCCGCACCGGAGCCGGAGCCGTGGGATCCGGACCGGATCGACGACGACGTGCTAGCGCTCATGTTCGTGGCCTGCCACCCGATGCTCGCGGCGGAGGCGCGAATCGCGCTCACGCTGCGCGTGGTCGGCGGGCTCACCAGCGACGAGATCGCCGCCGCGTTCCTGGTGCCGACCGCGACCGTGCAGGCGCGGATCACCAGGGCCAAGAAGACGCTGGCCGCGGCGCGGGTGCCGTTCGAGGTGCCCGCGCCGGAGCAGCGCCGGGAGCGGCTGGGGTCGGTGCTCGGTGTGCTGTACGTGATCTTCACCGAGGGGTCGTCGGCGAGTTCGGGGGCAACGCAGATCCGGCTCGATCTCGCGGCGGAGGCGCTGCGGCTGGCCCGGGTGCTGGCCCGGCTGGTGCCGGATCAGGCCGAGACGCACGGGTTGCTCGCGCTGCTGGAGTTGACGGCGGCGCGGTTCCCGGCGCGGGTCGGGGCGGACGGGGAGCCGGTGCTGCTGGAGCGGCAGGACCGGCGGCGCTGGGATCGGGACGGTATTCGCCGTGGGCGGGCGGCGCTGGCGCGGGGGGCCGCGATCGGGTTGGGGGCGTACGGGGTGCAGGCGGCGATTGCCGAATGTCACGCCGTGGCTCGGGCCTTCGAGGAGACGGACTGGGAGCGGATCGTGGTGCTGTACGAGGCGCTGGGGCGGATCTCTCCTTCGCCGGTGGTGCGGCTGAACCGGGCGGTGGCGGTGTCCATGGCGCGGGGGCCCGCGGTCGCGCTTCCGCTGGTCGATGAGCTGATCGGCGAAGGGGCGCTGCGGGGCTCGCATCTGGTGCCCAATGTGCGGGGTGAGCTGTTGGCGCGGCTCGGGCGGAATGCCGAGGCTCGGGTCGAGTTCGCGGATGCGATCGCGTTGTGCCGTAACGACAAGGAGCGGGGCGTGCTCGTGCGTCGAGTGGCAGAGTTGCCGCGGTGAATATCGCCCGCGTCGGCTCCGCCTCCGCGCTCGACTGATTCTTGCCTTCGGCAGGATGCGGCTGTCGCGGTATCGCGTTCGGCGAAACGCGCACGCCGCGCTCCGGCGGGCGAGCCCGGGGGCTCAGCCCAGAACCTGCTCCGCGTAGCGGGCTACGGCCAGGACGAGGTCGTCGGAGTGGCGGGGGCCGACGATCTGGAGGCCGACGGGCAGCCCGGTGGCGGTGCGGCCGACGGGGATGCTGATGGCGGGCTGCTGGGTGAGGTTGAAGGGGTAGGTGAAGGGGGTCCACTCGGGCCAGCCGCGCAGCCCGCTGCCCGGCGGCACGTCGTGTCCGGCCTCGAAGGCGGGGATGGGAACGGTCGGCGTGATCAGGACGTCGTGGTCCCGATGGAACGTCCCCATGGCGATGCCGAGCTGCGCGGCGACATTGCGCGCCTCCAGGTACTCGACGGCGCTCACGGCGTCGCCCCGATCCCAGGCCGCACCCAGCCCGGGATCGACCCGCTCCCGGCTGCCCGCCGGGAACCCGGCCAGCATGGTCGCCGCCCCTGCCGCCCACAGGATCTCGAAGGCGTCCAGCGGGTCGCCGAAGCCGGGGTCGGCGGCGGTCACCGCGAGCCCGGCTGCGGCGAGGCGCCGCACCGCCGCCTCGGTGATCGCGGCGACCTCGGGATCGACGGTGGCGAAGCCGAGATCCGGCGACCACGCGACCCGCGACCCGCGCACGTCCCGGTGCACCTCGTCGCGGAAGGCGGCGAGCGCGGGGGCGAGCGCGGTGGGGTCGCGCGGGTCGGGCAGCGCGAGGATGTCGAGCAGCAGCGCGGCATCTTCCACCGTGCGCGTCATGGGTCCGGCGTGCGCGAGCGGCCCGAACGGGCTGGCCGGGAAGAGCGGCACCCGCCCGTGCGTCGGCTTGAACCCGACGATCCCGCAGAACGCCGCCGGAATCCGGATGCTCCCCCCACCGTCGGTGCCGACCGAGACCGGCCCCATCCCGGCCGCGACCGCCGCCGCGCTTCCCCCGGACGACCCGCCCGCGGTGGTGCTCGGCGCGACGGGATTCCGCGTGATCCCGGTCAGCGCGCTGTCCGTCACCGCCTTCCAGGCGATCTCCGGCGTGGTGGTCTTGCCGAGGAACACCATGCCGTCCGCGCGCATCCGCGCGGTGACCGGGCTGTCCACCGTCCACGGCCCGGCCGGGTCCACCGAGGTGGAGCCGCGCCGGGTCGGCCAGTCCTCGGTGAGGAAGATGTCCTTGATCGAGACCGGGACGCCGTCGAGCAGCCCGCGCGCGCGGCCGGCGTGCCAGCGCTCCTGCGAGTCCTTGGCCTGCACCAGCGCCCGGTCCGGATCGACCAGACAGAAGGCGTTCACCACCGGATCCCGGTCGGCGACGACCGCCAGCACGGCCTCGGTCGCCTCCACCGGCGAGAGCGTGCCCGCCGCGTACGCCGCGACCAGCTGCGCGGCGGTCATGGCGGCGGGGTCGGCCGGGGTGGTGTTCTCGGGGTTGCTCATCGAGGGGGCTCCTTCAGCCGGGCACGTACCCGAGTTGCTTGTCGACCACATTGCGCAGGGGCCGCCCGGCGACCCAGTTGTCGAAGTTGTCGGCGAACGCGGACAGGATTGCCCCGCTCCAGCCGACCCAATCCCCGGAGTTGTGCGGGGTGATCCGGACACCGGGCAGCGTCCAGAGCGGGTGCTCCGCAGGCAGCGGCTCCGGATCGACCACGTCCAGCGCGGCGCCCGCGATCGCGCCGGTGCGCAGCGCGTCGACCAGCGCGCCGGTCACCACCAGCTCGCCGCGGCCGACATTGACGAAGCGCGCGTGCGGCTTCATCGCGGCGAAGGCGGCGGCGTCGAACAGGTGCCTGGTCCGCTCGGTGAGCGGCGCGACCGCAACCACGTAGTCGGCGTGCGGCAGCTCGGCGCGCAGGTCGGTGCCGACCGTGCCGAAATCCGGGTCGCCGGTGCGCTCCCGCCTGCCGATGGCCGAGACCCGCATGCCGACCGCGCGCAGCAGCCGCGCGATGGCCCGGCCGATCCCGCCGGTGCCGACGATCAGCACCGAGGCGCCCGCGACCCGCTCGGTCTCCCGGTGCTCCCACTCGCGCCGGTGCTGCCGGAGCAGCGCGCCGCCGAAATCCTTGGCGAAGCCGATGATCTGGCCGAGTACGTACTCGGCGATGGCCGCGTCGAAGACCCCGCGGGTATTGGTCACCACCACGTCGCTCGAGATCAGCGCCGGGAACATCGCCGCGTCAACGCCGGTCGAGCCCATGTGCACCCAGCGCGGCGGATTCTCCCGCGGCCAGGCGGCGGGCAGTGCGTCGGTGCCGAAGTCGAGCACGAAGAGCACGTCGGTCCCGGGCAGCGCCGCGGGAAGCCCGGCGGCGTCCGTCCAGCGCAGCTCGGCGCGCTCGGCGACCCGGGCGAGCGCACCCGGCTCGGGCGGGCGGCCGCCGTGCAGGATGGTGATCACAGGGGCCTTGTCCACGTTGACACCGTAGGATCGCATCGTATGATTGTCAACAATCCGATCGGGTGTCGCCGCACCGATCGTCGGAAGCGCGCTGGCAGAGGGGCCGCAGTGGATTTCAGTTTCCCGGGTATCGAGCATCCTGTCGCCCAGCGCGACGTCTTCTTCCAGCCGGTGAACCGGAAGTCGACCGCCGAGATGATCGCGGACCGGCTCCGGGACGCCATCATGCGTGGCAGTCTCGCGCCCGGCGCGCAGCTGGGCGAGGCCGATCTCGCGGCACAGTTCGCGGTGAGCAGGGGGCCGGTGCGCGAGGCCATGCAGCGGCTGGTCTCCGAGGGGCTGCTGCACAGCATCCGGCACCGCGGCATCTTCGTCATCGAGCTCGCCTTCGACGACGTGGTCGACATCTACCGGGCCCGAACCGCGCTCGAGGGCGGTGCGCTGGAGCTGATCCTGGACGGTCGCAGGGAGCTCGCCGCCGCGGCCCTGGCGCCGAGCGTCGCCGAGATGACGGCCAGGGCCGAGGCCGGGGACGCGGCCGGCGTCTCCGACGCCGACCAGGCGTTCCACGAGGCGCTGGTGCAGAGCTCGGGCAGCCCGCGGCTGGTGCGCGCGGCCCGCACCCTGCTGATCGAGACCCGGATGTGCCTCGGCGCGCTGCAGACCACCTACCCGGACCTGCGCGAGCAGGCGCGCGAGCACGTCGGGCTGCGCGAGGCGGTCGCCGCCGGTGCGCCGGAGCGGGCACGGAAGCTGCTGGTCGAGCACATGACCGACGCGGTCGAGCGGTTGCGCCCACGGATCAGCTCGTGACCCGCTTCTTCTCGTCGGCGTCGGCGAGCGCCAGGTAGACCAGCGGCAGCAGGACCTCGAGCGCGGTGAGCGCGAGCGCGAACGGGTGCGGCAGGCCGTGCACGGCGATGGAGAGGAACCGGCCCACCGCGCCGAGCAGCATGATGCCCGCCAGGAGCCGAATCGCGGTCGCCGGGATCGGGGTACGCCGGGCGGCCAGGATCCAGGCCAGGCCGTAGCCGGCGAAGACGGCGCCGAAGAAGCGGGCCTGGCTGTCCGCGGTGGCGCCGGGCGCGCCCATGTCCGGGAACACGGCCTCGCCGAATGCCACGTGCGACAGCCCGATGAGCGTGCACACCGCCCCCATGACCAGTGCCAGCCAGCGCAGTACCGACGACCCCATGATTCCCTCCCGAGGTTAGTAGACGTCTGTCTACTATGACGCTCGGGTAGACGCGCGTCAACTAAGCTGCCGGTATGGTTCGCCGTCGTCTGACCCCGGAGCAGCGCCGCGCCCAGATCGTCGAAGCGGGAGCGGGCCTCTTCGCCGACCGGCCGTACGAGGCGGTGCTGATGGAGGAGGTCGCCGCCGCCGCGGGGATCTCGCGCGCGCTGCTCTACCGGCACTTCCCCGCCAAGCGGGACCTCTTCGTCGCCGTCTACGAGCAGGCCGCGGCGCGGCTGCTTGTCGATTCCTCGTTCGACCCCGAACTTCCCGTGCCGGAGCAGATCTCGGCCGCGCTGGACACGCACCTGGACTACTTCGAGGCGAATCCGCACGCCGTGCTCGCGGCGAACAAGGTGCTCGCCGCGGACCCGACCGTTCAGGGCATCATCGCGGGCGAACTCGGCGAGCTGCGCCGACGCATGCTCGACGAGCTCGGGCTGCCCGAAGCGCGCCGGGCCGCCGCCGAGTCGGTGATCGGCGCCTGGCTCACCTTCGTCCGGGTGCTCACTGTCGACTGGCTCGAGCACGGAACCCTCACCCGCGCCGACATGCACGCGGTGAGCACCGGCGCCCTGCTCGGCGCCCTCACCCCGCTGCTCGGCGATTCGGCGGTCAGAACCCCGCCGGACGCACCACCATCACCGATGCCGCGCGCTTCCCGCTCTCCCGAAGCAACGCGATAGCCTTCCCCTCGGGATCGACCGCGGCGTACACGTCGTCCCGCCCGACGGGCTCCAGCCACCGTCCGTTGCGCAGATCCTCCGCCTGCGTCGGGTCGATATCGCGCAGCGGGAAGGCCGCGCGAACGGCCTCGTCCATGGGCAGCGAGAGCGCGGGCGACTCGGCGAGCGCCTCGAGGGTGCGCGCGTGCTCGAGGGTGAACGGCCCGACCCGCGTGCGCCGCAGCGCGGTCAGGTGCCCCCCGACCCCGAGCGCGGCGCCGAGATCACGGGCCAGCGCCCGGATGTAGGTCCCGGACGAGCACTCCACCTCGACCTCGAGATCCACGAACTCCCCCCGATCGTGCCGCGCGAGCACCGCGAACCGCGAGACGGTGACCGGCCGCGCCGCGAGCCGCACCTCCTCCCCGGCTCGATGCCGGGCGTACGCCCGCTCCCCATCGATCTTGATCGCACTGACCGTCGCCGGTACCTGCTGGATATCCCCGGTCAACTCGGCCACCCCCGCCGCGACGGCCGCGTCGGTGACGTGCCCGGCGGGCGCCGTGGCGAGCACCTCACCCTCGGCGTCGTCGGTCGTGGTGCTCGCCCCGAGCCGGATGACCGCCGAGTACTCCTTGGTAGTGAGCGTCAGCAACCCGAGCAACTTGGTGGCCCGCTCCACCCCGAGCACCAGCACCCCGGTCGCCATCGGGTCCAGCGTGCCCGCGTGCCCGATCTTGCGCGTGCCGAGGATCCTCCGGCACCTGCCGACCACGTCGTGGCTGGTCATGCCGGGATCCTTGTCGACGATCAGCAGTCCGCCGAGCGCGTCCATCAGGCGGTCGCGATCGCGGTCAGGATCAGCCCGCCGGCGACCTGCCAGCGGCCGTCGAAGTCGAGCAGCGGCCTGCCGCCGTCGTTGGTGCCGCCGGGGACCAGCAGCTTCGTGTGGAAAGTTCCGGAGCCGGAGTCGCCGTCCGCGGCGTCGACGGTGAAGGTGATGTGCGCGTCCTCGAAGCCGAGCCAGCGCAGCGTCAGCGGGAACCACGCCTTGTAGGTGGCCTCCTTGGCGCAGAAGAGCAGCCGGTCCAGGTGCAGCGGGCTCTCGGTCTCCCGCAGCCACTGCCGCTCCTCGGGCAGGCTGACCGACTCGAGCACCCCGTCGGGCAGCTCCGCGTGCGGCTCGGCGTCGATGCCGACCGAGCGGAAGCGCAGCGCGTGTGCGAGCGCGGCGGCGCGGTAGCCGTCGCAGTGCGTCAGGCTGCCGACGATCCCGCGCGGGAAGAGCGGCATGCCGCGCTCCCCCTTGCCGATCGGCACCTCGGGCTCGCCCAGCTGGGCCAGCGCCTGCCTGGCGCAGTGCCGCGCGCCGATGAAATCGCGCCTCCGCTTCTCCACCGACTTGGCGATGAGGTGCTCCTCGGCGGGGTGCGCGCGCAGCCCCTCCGGGTACTCCAGCAGCTCCGCGGCGGCGATCCCGGACGGCAGAATGTTCTCGATCATCGGCGACGAGCCTAGTCCAGCCGCCGTCAGATGCCGCGCCGCCGCTGCGCCTTCGCCCGCATCTCCTCGGCGGCGGCCGCCATCTCCGGGGTGATCCGGAAGTGGCCACCGAACTCGTTCAGCGAACCCGGCGGGTACTCGGGGGCGGGCAGGATCTGGCGCAGCAGGTTGTCCGGCAGGCCGCGGCGCTGCCACTCGCGCGGGTAGCCGAGCGAGACCTCCTCGAAGCGCACGCCGTCGTACCAGGAGGTGCGCGGGATGTGCAGGTGCCCGTAGACCGAGCAGACCGTGTTGTAGCGCAGATGCCACTCGGCGGTGAGCGTTGTGCCGCACCAGAGCGCGAACTCCGGGTAGAAGAGCACGTCGGTGGGCTCCCTGACCAGCGGGAAGTGGTTGATCAGTACCACCGGCGTGTTCGGCTCGAGCGCGTTCAGCCTGCGCTCGGTAACCTGCACCCTGGCATGGCACCAGGCGTCGCGGGTGACGTACGGGTCCGGCGCGAGCAGGAACTCGTCGGTGGCGACCACATTGCGCTCGCGCGCCACCGCGAGCCCCTCGGCCTTGGTGTTCGTGCCCGCGGGCAGGAACGAGTAGTCGTAGAGCAGGAACATCGGCACCAGGGTGACGGCGCCGCCGTGCTCCTCGGCGCCCGCGCCGCGCCACACGGCGTACGGGTCCTCCGGGGTGAGCACGTCCAGGTCGCGGCAGAGCGAGACCAGGTAGTCGTAGCGCGGCGCCCCGTGCATCTGCACCGGGTCCTTCGCTGTGGTCCAGAGCTCGTGGTTGCCCGGCACCCAGATGACCTTGGCGAACCGGCTGCGCAGCAGCTCCAGCGCCCAGCGGATGTCCTCGGTCTTCTCCGCGACGTCGCCGGCGACGATCAGCCAGTCCTCCGGCGAGTCCGCGCGGATCTGCTCGACCACGGGCCTGTTGCCCTGGTGGCCGACGTGGATGTCGCTCACCGCCATCAACTTGGGTATCACCCGATCAACGGTGCCACACCCGGCGGCGGGCCGGTCGGGCAGCACACGGGTGGCGCTCCTCGATCAGCGCACCGGGAGGTCCGCGCCGACCCGGGCCCAGCGTCCGGAGATCGCCCGGGAACCGACCGCGAGCAGCCGCGCGAGCATGAAGGCGACCAGCCCGGACCAGATTCCGGCGACACCCCAGCCGAAGACCAGGGCCAGCCAGATCGCGGGCAGGAAGGCGACCAGCGCGGCCGCCATGGTCGTGGTGCGCAGATACGCGGCGTCGCCCGCGCCGAGCAGCACGCCGTCGAGCGCGAACACCACGCCGGCCACCGGGATGATGGCGACGAAGAACCACCAGATGACGGCGATCCGGTCCAGCACCGCCGGGTCGGTGGTGAACAGCGGCGGCAGCACCGCGGCGGCGAGCGCGAAGCAGCCGGCCAGCGCCACCGCGAAGAGCAGCGACCACCGGGTCACCCGGCCGGCCAGCCCGCGGGCGCCGCGCGCGTCACCGCCGCCGAGTGCCGCGCCGACCAGGGTCTGGGCGGCGATGGCGAGCGCGTCGAGGGTGAGCGCGAGGAAGTTCCAGAGCTGCAGCACCACCTGGTGCGCGGCCACCGAGGCCGCGCCGAACCGGGAGGCGACCGCGGCGGCGGAGACGAAGCAGGCCTGGAAGGCGAGGCTGCGCACGATGAGGTCGCGGCCGAGCACCAACTGCTTGCGCATGACCGCTCCGCGCGGGCGCAGTGCCGCGCGCTCCCTGACCAGTGCGAACAGGAAGAGCACTGCGGTCACGGCCTGGCCGGCGACGTTCGCCACCGCGGAGCCGGGGAGCCCCCAGTGCGGGGCGAACCACAGCCCGTGCACGAGCAGCGGGCAGAGCACCGCCGAGAGCGCGAGGCCGCACACCACGAAGATCAGTGGCCGCCTGGTCTCCTGCACGCCGCGCAGCCAGCCGTTGCCCGCCATGGCGATCAGGATCAGCGGGACCCCGAACAGCGCGATCCGCACCCAGGGCAGCGCCTGGCCCGCGATCTCGGCGCCGCCCGCGATCACCCGGGTGAGCGGGGCTGCCGCCGCCTGCACCGCGAGCAGCAGCGCCAGCCCGATGCCGAGCGCCAGCCAGGTGGCCTGCACACCCTCCGCAACCGCGCCGGCCCGGTCCCCCGCGCCGTGCCTGCGCGCGGAGCGCGCCGTCGTGCCGTAGGAGAGGAAGGTGAGCTGAGTGCTCGCCAGCGTCAAAATCAGCCCGCCGACCGCGAGCCCGGCCAGCGCCTGCGCGCCAAGCCTGCCGACCACGGCGAGGTCGAAGAGCAGGTAGATCGGCTCGGCGACGAGCACGCCGAGCGTCGGAACGGCCAGTGCCAGCAGCCGCCGCGGTCCGGCGTCGGCCGCCGGAGGTGCGGGGGCGGTGGCCGGCGCCGCACCGGGGGCGGCAGCACGTCCCTGACCGGTGTCGGCACCCTTCGCGGCCGGCTCGGGGGCAGCGTGTTCCGGAGCGGCGCCGACCGTGGCAGGTTCGGGGTGGGGGCGTTCCGTGCCGGAAGCACGCGCGACGAGATCTCGCTGGGTCACCGACGGGCCGGGCAGGTCACCCTCGCTCATTCGAGTGCGGCGAGCAGGGCGGCGAGGATGTCGTCGGCGGTTCCGTGCGCGGTGTACCCGGCCGCGAAGCGGTGCCCGCCGCCGCCGAGCGCGGTGGCAACGGCGGACACGTCGACTCCGTCGGCCGCTCCCGGCCCGCTGTTACGGGAGCGCAGCGAGACGGTCCAGCGGCCGTCGACCGTCCGGTGCTCCTTGAAGACGGCGGCGATCCCGGCCTCGGCGCTGGTGCGCACGATATCGATCACGCTCTCCACCTCCTCCGCACCGAGCCCGCGCAGGTCGGTCCGGCGCACGAAGGCGTACGCCAGCCCGATCCCGCCACGCACGCCGGGCGCGAGCCGCGCGCTGCCGAGCACCGAGGCGAGCATGGGCAGCCAGCCGAAGGGGTGCGTGTCCAGCAGCCCGCGGGAGATCTCGGCGCCGTCGATCCCGGTACCGAGCAGCCGCTCGGCCAGCCCGTGCGTGCCGGGCCGCACCCAGCGGAACGACCCGGTGTCGGTGACCAGCCCCGCGTACAGGCAGTGCGCCACCGGCGCGTCGATCTCCTCGCCCCAGGCGTCCAGCACCCGGGCGACCAGGCCCGCGGTCGATTCCGCGTCGGGGTCGATGAGGTTGATCGCCCCGAACCGGGTGTTCGAGCGGTGGTGGTCGATCACGAGCGTGGTGCCCGCGCCCGCCAGCCGATCGCCGAGCGCACCGAGCCGCCCCGCGCTGCCGCAGTCGACGGTGACCAGCAGGTCCACCTCGGCGGGTACCTCCGCGGGCGGGACGAGCAGCTCGGCGCCGGGCAGCGTGCGCAGGGAGACCGCGAGCGCCGCCGGTTCGGCGAACGAGACCCGCACCGGAATCCCGCGCCTGCGCAGCACCAGCGCCAGCGCCAGCCCGCTGCCGACGGTGTCGGCGTCCGGCTGCACGTGACAGAGGATGGTGACCGATCGAGCCGCGTCCAGCGCTCGTACCGCCGGGCCGAGCTCGACCGGCTCATCCGTGGAGATCATGCTCGACGCCGGTTACTCGTCGTCGCCGCGTTCGCTCTTGTACGGATCCGGCTCGCCGGCCGGGGTCGCGTTCGCCGCCACCCTGGCCACCTCGTCGTCCAGCTTCTTGGCGCGGGCCAGCAGCTCTTCCATCTCGCGCGCGGCGTCCGGCACGGTGTCGAGCACGAACGCCAGCGTCGGGGTGAACTTGATTCCGGTGCCCGCGCCCACCTTCGAGCGCAGCACCCCCTTGGCCTTCTCCAGCCCGGCCGCGGCGGCGGTGTAATCCGGCTCCGCGTCGAGGGTTTCACCGCGCACCGTGTAGTAGACGGTGGCGTCGCGCAGGTCGCCGGTGACCTTGGCGTCGGTGATGGTGATGAAACGCAGACGCGGGTCCTTGATCTCGTACTCGATCGCGGTCGCCACGATCGAGGAGATCCGCTTCGCGAGCCGGCGTGCCCTGGCCTGATCCACCATGGCCGGTTCCTCCTGTCCTGATATGGGAACGGCGTCGGCGAGGACGTTCTCAGTCCTCCGGTCCGAAGATGCGGCGGCGCACCGCCAGCAACTCTAGCTCCGGACGCGCGGCCACGTGCCGCTCACAACGGTCGAGGACCGTTGTCAATTGATCCATTCCCGCGCTCACCAGCGCCACACCCAGCTGGGAGCGGCGATGGAGATCGTGGTCCCCGCCCTCGGCGGCACTCACCCCGAAGCGCTGCAATTCGGCCAGTACCGGCCGGATCACCTTGCGCTTCTCCTTGAGCGAGTGCACGTCCCCGAGCAGGATGTCGAATTCCAGTGCATCGAGGTACACGTTCACCTCCGGGTAGGGCCGCACGAGGGCGCCCCGACCCGGAGGCCGGGGCGCCCCGACGGTGCGAACCGTCAGTCGCGCGGCTTCTCGCGCAGCTCGTACGCCTCGATGATGTCGCCGTCCTTGATGTCGGAGTAGGTGACGGTCATACCGCATTCGAAGCCCTCGCGGACCTCGGTCGCGTCGTCCTTCTCCCGGCGCAGCGAGGAGATGGTCATGGTCTCCACGATCACCACGTTGTCCCGCAGCAGGCGCGCCTTGGCGTTCCGCTTGACCGAGCCGGAGAGCACCATGCAGCCGGCGATATTGCCGAACTTCGAGGAGCGGAAGATCTGCCTGATCTCGGCGCGACCCAGCTCGACCTCCTCGTAGATCGGCTTGAGCAGGCCCTTGAGCGCCTTCTCGATCTCGTCGATCGCCTGGTAGATCACCGAGTAGTACCGGATGTCGACGCCCTCGCGGTTGGCCAGCTCGGTGGCCTTGCCCTCCGCACGGACGTTGAAGCCGATGATGATCGCGTTCGAGGCGGACGCCAGGTTGACGTTCGTCTCGGTGACGCCACCGACACCGCGGTCGATGATCCGCAGCCGGACCTCGTCGCCGAGGTCGATCTGCAGCAGCGCCTCCTCCAGCGCCTCGACGGTGCCGGAGTTGTCGCCCTTCAGGATCAGGTTCAGCTCGCTGGTCTCCTTCAGCGCGGCATCCAGATCCTCGAGGCTGATCCGCTTGCGGCTGCGGGCCTGCAGCGCGTTGCGCTTGCGGGCGTTGCGCCGGTCGGCGATCTGCCTGGCGATCCGGTCCTCGTCGACCACGAGCAGGTTGTCACCCGCGCCCGGCACCGAGGTGAAGCCGATGACCTGCACCGGCCGGGAGGGCAGTGCGGCGTCGACGTCGTCGCCGTGCTCGTCCACCATGCGGCGGACGCGGCCGTAGGCGTCGCCCGCCACGATCGAGTCGCCGACCCGCAGCGTGCCGCGCTGGATCAGCACGGTGGCCACCGGGCCGCGGCCGCGGTCGAGGTGCGCCTCGATGGCGACACCCTGCGCGTCCTGCTCCGGGTTGGCCCGCAGGTCGAGCGCCGCGTCCGCGGTGAGCAGCACGGCCTCGAGCAGCGCGTCGATATTGGTGCCCTGCTTGGCGGAGATGTCGACGAACATGGTGTCGCCGCCGTACTCCTCGGCGACCAGGTTGTACTCGGTGAGCTGCTGCCGGATCTTCTCCGGGTTCGCGCCCTCCTTGTCGATCTTGTTCACCGCCACCACGATCGGCACGTCGGCCGCCTGGGCGTGGTTGATCGCCTCCACCGTCTGCGGCATGACGCCGTCGTCGGCCGCGACCACGAGGATCGCGATGTCGGTGGCCTTCGCGCCGCGGGCACGCATGGCGGTGAACGCCTCGTGGCCCGGGGTGTCGATGAAGGTGATCAGCCGGTCGGTGTCGTTCAGGTGCGTGAGCACCTGGTAGGCGCCGATGTGCTGGGTGATGCCACCGGCCTCGCCCTCGCGGACGTTGGCCTTGCGGACGGTGTCGAGCAGGCGGGTCTTGCCGTGGTCGACGTGGCCCATGACGGTGACCACCGGCGGCCGCTGCTCGAGGTCGCCCTCGTCGCCCTCGTCCTCGCCGTAGGTGAGGTCGAAGCTCTCCAGCAGCTCGCGGTCCTCGTCCTCCGGGCTGACCACCTGGACGACGTAGTTCATCTCGCCGCCGAGCAGCTCGAGGGTCTCGTCGTTCACCGACTGGGTCGCGGTGACCATCTCGCCGAGGTTGAACAGCGCCTGCACCAGGGCTGCCGGGTTCGCGTCGATCTTCTCCGCGAAGTCCGAGAGCGAGGCGCCGCGGGCGAGCCGGATGGTCTCGCCGTTGCCGCGCGGCAGCCGGACGCCGCCGACGGCGGGCGCCTGCATCGAATCGTATTCCTGGCGCTTCTGCCGCTTCGACTTGCGACCGCGCCGGGGCGCGCCACCGGGACGGCCGAAGGCACCCGCGGCACCGCCGCGGCCACCGGGACCACCCGGACGGCCACCGCCGCCACCGGGACGGCCGCGGAAACCGCCACCACCAGCGGGAGCACCGGTACCTGCGGGAGCGCCGGTACCACCGCCGCCGCCGCGGTAGCCACCGCCACCGCCACCGCCGCCGGGACGACCGCCGCCGCCGGGCGCACCGCCGGGACGACCGCCGCCGGGACGACCGGCGCCGCCCGCACCGCCGGGACGCGCCGCACGCTGCGGCATCGCACCCGGGTTCGGGCGCGGCGGCATCGAGCCGGGGCTCGGCCGCGGGCCACCCGGACGGGGGCCACCGGGACCGGCCGCTGCGGCCGGACGCGGCGCGCCACCCGGAGCCGGGCCCGGACGCGGCCCCGGACGGGGGCCACCGGGACCAGCGGCCGGACGCGGCGCGGGCCGCTCCCGATCGGGCGCGGAAGAGAAGGGGTTGTTACCGACACGCGGCGGCTTCGGACCCGGCTTGGGGCCACCGGGACGGGGGCCACCCGCCTGCGGGCCGCCGGGGCGCTGCTGCTGCGGCTGACCGGGGCGCTGCTGCTGTTGCGGCTGCTGCTGGCCGGGACGCGCGCCACCGGGGGCGGGGCGCTGACCGGCGGGCGCGCTCTGCGCGGCCGGTGCGGCCGGTGCAGGCGGCGGGGTGGCCGGGCGAGCCGGGCCGGGCTTGACGGCCGGGCCGGGACGCGGGGCGTCGACCGGGCGCTGCGCGGGGGCAGCGCCGGTCTGCGGGGCGGCCGCGGCGGTGCCGTTGCTCTCCCGCTGGGCGGGTGCCGGGGCGCCGTTGCGCTCGGGACCGCGATCGGACGGGGTGCGGGGGCCGGGGCGGGGACCGCCACCGGGCTGCGGACGCGCGGCCGGCCTGGCCGCGGCGTCGCCACCGGAGCGAGCTCCGGAATCGCCGGGGCGCGCCCCGGACCTGGTGCCGTTCGACGATTTGCTCGAGAACGACTCACGCAGCCTGCGGGCGACGGGGGCTTCCACCGTCGACGACGCCGACTTCACGAACTCGCCCTGCTCCTTGAGCGTTGCGAGTAGTTGCTTACTGGTGACACCGAGTTCCTTGGCCAACTCGTGCACGCGGGCCTTGCCTGCCACTGCTCTCCTCTACTGAGAGGTCGAGCAGCTCCGCCGTTCCTGGGACGGCAGCCCGCACGACCTCGGATTATCTCCGATGGACGATCATCGTTGGTACTTCACGGTGTGCTCATGAGTGCTCGTGCCTGTTCTCGAGGTGATGCTCCAGGGCTGAGATATCCAGATGTCCGGACACTCGTAGTGCTCTGCCGAACGCCCGGCGCTTGTGCGCCGCGCTCAGACAAGACGAAACGGGGTGCAGCCAGGCACCCCTTCCGGGAAGTCTGTGCCGCGGGTCGGGGACGACCGTCGGGGCGCCGTCTCCGGCGTCTTCCGCTCGCACCACGATCCGCAACAGATCGGCGGCCAGCTCGCGTTTCCGGCATCCGATACAAGTCCGGACCGGCCCCGCGTGCTGAACCTTCTTCCATGATACCGCTGCCGGGGCCGGAAGATCGAACCGCTCCCCCCCGATCGATTCGGTCAACTCCGGTTGGCCTCGCTGCGCACCCCGTCGCCGACCTCGGGAGCGGCATCGCTGCGGATGTCGATCCGCCAGCCGGTGAGCCGCGCGGCGAGCCTGGCGTTCTGCCCTTCCTTGCCGATGGCCAGCGACAACTGGTAGTCCGGCACCACGACGCGGGCCGCGCGGGCGTCCGGATCGACCACTGTGACCGAAACCACCTTGGAGGGCGAGAGCGCGTTGCCGACGAAGGACGCCGGGTCGTCGGCGTAGTCGATGATGTCGATCTTCTCGCCGGCCAGCTCGCTCATGACGTTGCGCACCCGCTGCCCCATCGGCCCGATGCAGGCGCCCTTGGCGTTCACCCCGGAGACCATGCTGCGCACCGCGATCTTGGAGCGGTGCCCGGCCTCGCGGGCCACCGCGACGATCTCCACCGAGCCGTCCGCGATCTCCGGAACCTCCAGCGCGAAGAGCCTGCGCACCAGGTTCGGGTGCGTGCGGGAGAGCGTGATCTGCGGGCCGCGCTGGCCCCGGGAGACCCCGACCACGTAGCACTTGACCCGGTCGCCGTGCTCGTAGTGCTCGCCGGGCACCTGCTCGGCGGGCGGGATGAGCCCCTCGGTGCCGTTCACCTCGCTGCCGATCCGGACCACGATGGTGCCCCTGGCATTGGCCCTGGCGTCGCGCTGCACCACGCCGCCGACGATGTCGCCCTCGTGCGTGGCGAACTCGCCGAAGGACTTCTCGTTCTCGGCGTCCCGCAGCCGCTGCAGCACCACCTGGCGGGCGGTGGTGGCCGCGATCCGGCCGAACCCCTCCGGGGTGTCGTCCCACTCGGAGAGGACGTTGCCGTCGGCGTCCACCTCGCGCGCCATCACCCGGACCACGCCGGTCTTCTGGTTGATGTCGATGTAGGCGTCGGGCTGGTGCCCCTCGGTGTGCCGGTAGGCGGTGAGCAGCGCCGACTCGATCGCGGCGATCACCGTCTCGATGGAGATGCCCTTGTCGGTGACGATGGCGCGCAGAGCTTCGATCTCGATGTTCATTCCACGATCCCTTCGGTCTGCGGCTCGGTGGCGCTGCCGCTCTGCGGCTCGATGGCACTGTCGGACGACGAATCGTCGCCGGGTAGCGGGGTCGCGCTCTCGGTGCGCGGGTCGGGCCGGCCGGGAACGACGCCACCGGCCAGTTCGAGTTCGGCGGCGCCGGGGGCGTTGAACTCCACCTGTACCACCGCCTCGGCGATATCGGCGAGCGGCACGGTGACCCGGTGCGGGTTGCGCCTGCCGCCGAGCACGAGCGCGATCGAGTCCCCGGTGAGCGCGCCGATGCGCGCCTCGAAGCGGCTGCCCGCTCCCGGCTCCGGGTGCGGCGCGCCGGTGCGCAGCGTGATCCGCGCCTTCCGGCCCCGCGCCCGGCGCCAGTGCCGCTCCGCGTCCAGCGGGCGCTCCACGCCGGGAGTGGTGACCTCGAGCAGGTAGGCGGCCTCGCCGAAGTCGCCCGCGGTGTCCAGCACCTCGGACAGGTCGGCGCTCAGCTCCGCGACGGTGTCCAGGTCGGTGGCGGCGTCCCGGTCGACCACGATGGTGACCTTCGCCTGCCCGCTGCGGCCGCCCGCGATCGAGACCCCCTCCAGATCGAAACCTCGGCCCTCGACGAGGCCAGCGACGAGCTGGCTCACCCTCTCCTCGGTCGGCAACGACATGTGGGCGGCTCCTGGTTCAGTTGTACGGGGGTCGGAAGTTCCTGTGCCGAGGGTCTAGCGTAACGCGCCCGGAGAGTGTAGAACGCAATCCGCTGGTCGGCGGGGTCCCCCCGGCGGCGAGCCGGAGCGAACTCCGGGCATCCGAGACGCGACGGAGCCGCCGCTCCCGGCGGGGCGGCGGCTCCGGTCGGGGGCTGTGGCTAGAGCGCCGCTTCGATGGCGGCGGTGACCTCGGGGGCGTCCGGGGTGGTGCGCGGCCGGAAACGGCCGACGACCTTGCCCTCCCGGTCGACCAGGAACTTCTCGAAGTTCCACTGGACATCGCCCGCGGTGCCGTCGGCGTCGGCGGTCTCGGTGAGCGTCCGGTACAGCTCGTGCCGCTCGTCACCGTTCACGTCGGTCTTCTCGAGGAGCGGGAAGTCGACACCGTAGGTGGTGGAGCAGAACTCCTGGATCTCCTCCGCGCTGCCCGGCTCCTGGCCCATGAACTGGTTGCTGGGGACGCCGATCACGGTGAAGCCGCGCGGGCCGTACTGCTTCTGCAGCTCGACCAGGGCGCTGTACTGCGGCGTCAGCCCGCACTTGCTGGCGACGTTCACCACGAGGGCAGCGCGGTCACCGGCCACGTCGGCCAGGGTGGTCTGCTCGCCAGCCAGGGTGCGCACCGGTACGTCTCGGATGCTCATTCGTCTCGGACCTGCCGTTCTTCGTAGTTCCCCGCCCCGCAGCCACGGTACCGGACCCGGTGGAATCGGTTCCGCGCGGACAACTTCGGGGCCCGGGTTCCGATGCCTGCCCGGCCGCCGCGGTCTGGCACGATGGGGCGCGTGCCGAACCGCCCTCCCGCGTCCCGACCCGTGGTCGATCGCCGTACCGCCCTGCGCGCCGGGGCCGGTGCCGCCGCGGGGGTGCTGCTGCTCGGCGCGGCCGCGGGCTGCGCGAGCGACCCGGTGCACGATCCGGACCAGCTGGCCGGGCAGGAGGAACGGGCCCGCGTCGACGCGGCCGCGGCCACCGCCATGGCGGCCACCGAACCCGCCCGAGCGCGCGCCCTCGCGACGGTGGCGGCCGAGCGCACCGCGCACGCGGACGCGCTGCGCGCCGAGATCGCCAGGGTGGTCGGCCACTACGGCGACGGCACCACCCCCGTGCACCGCACCCGCGCCGCGCTGCCCGCCGAGCCGACCGTCGACCCGATCACCGGCGCGACCGGCGGCAGCACCGCACCGCCCACGCTGCAGCAGCTGCGCGACCGGCTCACCCGTTCCCGCCGTTCGGCGGCCGACCTGGCGCGCACCCAGACCGGGTACCGCGCCGGGCTGCTCGCCTCGATCAGCGCGGCGTGCGCCGCGCACGCGGAGGTACTGCTCGCATGACCCCGGACCAGGAGGCGCTGAGCACCGCGCTCGACGCCGAGTACGCCGCCGTCTACGCCTACGGGGTCATCGCCGCTTACGCCGCGGACGAGCGCTACACCGTCTTCGCCGAGCACGCCGCCGCGCACCGCGCCCGCCGGGACGCCACCGTCGACGCGCTCGCCGCGAGCGGGCTCACCCCGCCCGCCCCGAGCGCCGCCTACACCGCCCCGTTCCCGGTCACCGACCCGGTGGCGGCGGCCCGGCTCGCGGTCACCGTCGAGACCGACAGCGCCGTCGCCTGGCGTTCGGTGGTCGAGAAGGGGACCACGCCCGAGGTGCGGACCACCGGCGTGGAGGCGCTCACCGAGGCCACGCTCCGCTTGGCCGCTTGGCAGTCCATCCTCGGCGCCGAGCCGCCGACCGTGGCGTTTCCCGGGACGGTCTGAAGGGCCGTCGGCCCGCGAACTGGATGCCCCGGCCGCGAGCAGTGCCGTCTCATCAGCGCGGCGACCTCCCCCGCGCGAACAGCGATCGTTGCGGCCGGGGCACGACTTCCCGCGCCGAACGAGCGGACCCGGCCCTCCCAGCGGCCGCTCGCGGCGCGACCGATCAGCCGCGCACGCGCGCGACGACCGCGGCTACCGCCTCGGCGGCCGGGATCTCCTCGGCCTCCCCGCTGAACCGGTCGCGCAGCTCCACGACGCCCTGCGCCCAGCCGCGGCCGATGACCAGCACCAGCGGCATGCCGAGCAGCTCGGCGTCCTTGAACTTGACGCCCGGCGAGGCGGTGCGATCGTCGAAGAGCACCTCGAGCCCGGCGGCATCCAGCCCGGCCACGACCTCCTCGGCCCCGTCCCGCGCGGCCCCGTCCTTGTTGGCGATCACCACGTGCACGTCGTACGGCGCGACCTCCGCGGGCCAGCGCAGCCCCTTGTCGTCGTGCTGCTGCTCGGCGATCACCGCGACCATCCGCGAGACGCCGACCCCGTAGGACCCCATGACCAGCCGCACCGGCTTGCCGTTCTCGCCGAGCACGTCCACCTCGAACGCGTCGGTGTACTTGTAGCCGAGCTGGAAGATGTGCCCGATCTCGATGCCGCGCGCCGTGACCAGCGTCCCGCGCCCGTCCGGTGCCGGATCGCCGTCGCGCACCTCGGCCGCCTCGATGGTCCCGTCCGGCGTGAAGTCGCGCCCGGCCACCAGCCCGACCACATGCTTCCCGGGCGCGTCCGCGCCGGTGATCCACGCCGTCCCGGTGCCGACGCGCGGGTCGACGAGGTAGCGAATCCCGTTGCGCTGCAACCCGCGCGGCCCGATGTACCCCTTCACCAGGAACGGGTTCGCGGCGAAGTCGGCATCGTCGAGCAGCTCGAACTCGGCGGGCTCCAGCGCGGCGCCGAGCCGCTTGCCGTCCACCTCGCGGTCGCCGGGGATGCCGATGCCGACGATCTCGGTCTTCCCGTCCGGGTGCCGCAGCTTGACCATGACGTTCTTGAGCGTGTCGGCGGCGGTCACCGCCCCGATTCCCGCGCCGTTCGCCCACTCCACCAGCGCCGCGATGGTCGGGGTGTCCGGGGTGTCGTGCTCGACGGCTTCCGGCAGCCCCTCGATCGGCAGCGGCTCCGGCGCCGGCGTCACCACGGCCTCGACATTCGCCGCGTACCCCGACTCCGACCGCACGTAGGTGTCCTCACCCACCTCGCTCTCGGCCAGGAACTCCTCCGACGCGCTACCGCCCATCGCCCCCGAGGTGGCCGCCACGATGGCGTACTTCACCCCGAGCCGCTCGAAGATCCGCTGGTACGCCTCGCGGTGCGCCGCGTAGCTCGCCTTCAGCCCCGCCTCGTCCAGGTCGAACGAGTAGGAGTCCTTCATGATGAACTCGCGCCCGCGCAGGATGCCCGCCCGCGGCCGCTCCTCGTCCCGGTACTTGGTCTGGATCTGGTACAGCGTGACCGGCAGGTCCTTGTACGAGTTGTACTCACCCTTCACCGTGAGCGCGAAGAGCTCCTCGTGAGTGGGGCCGAGCAGGTAGTCGGCGCCCTTGCGGTCGCGCAGCCGGAAGAGCGCGTCGCCGTACTCGGTCCAGCGCTTGGTCGCCTCGTAGGGCTCGCGCGGCAGCAGCGCGGGCAGCGAGATCTCCTGCGCGCCGATGGCGTTCATCTCCGCGCGCACCACGTCCTCGACCCGGCGCAGCACCCGCAGCCCGAGCGGTAGCCACGAGTACACGCCCGGCGCGATCCGGCGGACGTAACCCGCGCGCACGAGCAGTTTGTGGCTGGGCACCTCGGCATCGGCCGGGTCGTCGCGCAGGGTACGCAGGAAGAGGCGGGAGAGGCGGGTGATCACGGTTGCACAGGGTAGTCCGTGCTGGTCCGGCAGTGACCGGGGGTGTCGGGCCGCCCCGCCGGTCCGGCGCGAAACGAAGACTCGGTGTCGCCTCACCGGGCGTATCCGGTGCCCGAGTGCGGAGACCGGATACGCGCGTCGTTCGAAGGTCACGGCCCCGGGTGGTCGTCGACCCGTGTGACCGCAGCCGAGGGATCGCCGTCCAGAAGGTCCACGGAGAGCGAGGCGATATCGAACCGCTCCCCGGGCCGCGGCGACTCGAAGTGGAACCAGACGGCGTCGTCGGCGATCCGATACCCGTGAGCGCGAACGCGGACCTCGCCCCGCCGACCCTCCCTCGGCGCGAGGCGGACGGCATACAGCCGCACGCCGGGTCGCGGAACCCGGGCAGGCGGCGCGGGAGTCGTTATCCCGGCGCCGGCCGATGGTTCCAGCGCGAATTCCGGCCACCCTCCGGGAGACCACTCGACCTCGGTGAGGGGGACGGAGACTGTCGAGTAGAGATGAACCGGCCCCTCTCCTTCGTTCTCGATTCCGAGCGAGAACTCGATGTCGCCATCGCTCACGCCATAGGAATCGGAAAAGTGCAGACCGCCCGGCCGGTCAAGCGGCACCGACCCCCTTGCCGTTGACGGTTTGCAGGTGCGTCTCGCCGTGCCGCGCACCAGGCGCTGGATTCTCGACACCGATCCGCCAGGAGGGCTTGTCGCGCCGATGACACCGGTCACCGAATCGATGTTCCGACCGCAGGGATCGTAGAGATGCAGGGCTCCGGTGCGGTGTTCACCGCCCACGGGAACGCACCTCGCACGCCGAGCGGCCGATGCTGCCGGCGGTGGTCGGCAGCGAGGGCTTTCCCGGCTGAACTACCGTTGTCGCTCGTGCTGGTGCTGCTGCCTCCCTCCGAAACCAAGTCCGACGGCGGGCGCGGCGGCCCGCTCGACCTCGGCTCGCTCTCGCTGCCCGCGCTGACCCCGGTCCGAGCGCAACTGCTCGACGCGGTGGAGAAGCTGGCCGCCGACCCCGCGACGGCCGCCACTGTGCTCGGGCTCGGCAAATCGGCGGAGGCGGAGATCGCCCGCAATGCCGCCGTCCGCACCTCCCGCACCCGCCCCGCGCTGGAGCGCTACACCGGCGTCCTCTACGACGCACTCGACGCCCGCTCCTTCACCCGCGCGCAGAAGGCGAAGGCGCTGCAGCGGCTCGCCGTCGGCTCCGCGCTCTTCGGCGTGGTCCGCGCGGGCGACCCGATCCCCGCCTACCGCCTCTCCGGCGGCACCCGCCTCCCCGGGCTGCCCACCCTGCCCGCGCTCTGGAAGGACGCGCTCACCCCCGCGCTGCTCGCCGAGGCGGCGGGCGGGTTGGTGGTCGACCTGCGCTCCGGCAGTTACCAGGCGCTCGGGCCGGTCCCCGGCGCCGTCACCGCCACCGTGCTCACCGAGCAGCCGGACGGGAGCCGGACCGTGGTCAGCCACTTCAACAAGCACCACAAGGGGCTGCTGGCCCGCGCCCTCGTGCTGACCCGCGCGGACCCCTCGGACGTGCGCGGGGTCGGCCGGATCGCCGCCAAGGCCGGGCTGCGGGTCGAGATCGCCTCCCCCACCGAACTCCTCGTCCTCACCTGAGCAGCGAGCCGCGACCGTCCCGGCACGCGGGGTCGCTGTTCGTCAGCATCTCATCGACGATATTGCGCGCGATCGACTCCCGCACCGCCGTGGGCACCTCGGCCGTGACGTTGCGCCGGGCGGCCACCGCGAGCCGGTCGGCCGCCTCGTTGAGCAGGTGCCCGGAATGCGCCTTCACCCAATGGATCTCGACGTCGTCGGTGCGCAGACGGCGGATGGCGTCGACGCGCTTCGCCACCCTCTGGCTGCGGATGACCGCACGGCCCTCGATCCAGTCGATGGCGCTCCTGCTGTCGGTGAGCACGGTGACCCGACGGCCCGGGTGGTCGCTCAGTGCCAGCAGGATGGCTTCGAGCTCGCCGACGGCGACCGCCGAGGTATCGGGCAGGTACGCCTGGCGCCACCGGCCGCAGGCCGTCACGTAGGCCACCCCGACACCGCGGCGCCCGGCCCGGGCCGAGGCGTCGGTGGCGATCACCACCGGCGCGGGAACGTCGGCCGCGACGGACTCCGGCTCGAGGTGCCGCGCGAGCGCCGCCTCGGCCGCGATCCGCACCCCCGACCGCTCGGCACCGGTCGCGAGGGTCAGGTGGCTGTGCCGCTGCCCCGCGAACCACTCGCGGACGGCGGGATCGCCGATGTCCACCGCGGCGTGCAGGTTCCGGTCGACCACGATGCGCTGCAGGTGCGCGAAGGCGTCGACCGTCACCGCCCCGCAGTGCTCACCCTCGTGGAACACGGTGTCGACGATCGTCTCGGCATCGGCGTTCTCGGCCAGAACGAGTACCGCGCGGGCCATCCCGTCGGCGCAGACCGCGGCGAGGATGACGGCGGCGTGCCTGCGGGTGGGTGCGGGCTTCGGGGTCGGAACGGGCCGCGGCGATCGCCGCGGGAGATCGCGGGCGGCGAACAGGAGGCGAACGAAGCGACGGAGACGGGCGGCCATCGGAGCTCCCGGGGAAGGACGAGCCGGTTACTCGTCGTGCCCTGGTAATACGGCCGAACGACGAGAATGTTGCGCTTCCGCTCGACGGGCACTTAATCAGTGGCGCGCTCCGGGCGTGCTCGCGTAGCGTCGTCCCCGCACCGGGGGGCGAAAGACGGTGTGAGGCAACGATTCGGGGAGGAGGACCATGACGAAGCTCAATCAGATCATCGCCGTCGAGAAGGGCGTGAAGAGCGGTTCGGCGCGCGAGCTGGCCGAGGCGAGGGCGCTGCTGCAGAAGCAGGCGCTGCTCGCCGGCATCGCCCGCACGTACCAGCCCAAGGACGAGGAGGGCGAGCAGCTTCCGGCCGAGTCCACCCGCGTGCAGGTCACCTCCGAGGAGGTGCTGCGGCGCACCGCGGCCACGCTCACCCGGCTCTTCGACGTCACCGCGACCAAGGACTGGGCGAACACCACGGCCACCGCCGACGTCACCGTGGACGGCGAGGTGCTGCTCCCGCAGGTACCGGTCTCGTACCTGCTCTTCCTGGAGAAGCAGCTGGCCGAGCTGCACCAGTTCGTGAAGTCGCTGCCGGTACTGGACGCCGCCGAGTCCTGGTCCTTCGACGACTCCACCGACACCTGGCGCACCGACGCCGTGCGCACCATCCGGACCAGGAAGGTGCCGCGCAACCACGTCAAAGCGGAGGCGACGGAGAAGCACCCGGCGCAGGTCGAGGTGTACTACGAGGACATCGCGGTAGGCTACTGGACCACGGTGAAGTTCTCCGGCGCGCTGCCCGCGCGGCGGGTGAACGAGCTGGTGCAGCGGGTCGAGACGCTGCGCGAGGCGGTGCAGTTCGCCCGCGAGGAGGCCAACGGCGCCGAGGTGGCGGACCGCCGCACCGGCGACGCCGTCTTCCGCTACCTGTTCCGCTGACCCCACGAACTCCCCCGCCGCGAGCCGGGGGATGCGCTCCCTGAGCGCAAAAACTCACGCTGATCGATCAGCCTGACTCTCAAGTTCAGACTCTCGCTCCAGCACGAGTATTCGTCGCCCTTGTTCCGGCCTCGCGGCCCGGACGCACGGCGACGGGGTGCCGGTTCGAATCCGGTTCTCGGTGTTCTCCTACCGAGGTGGTCCAACGGAAGGGCACGTCGCAGTCACCATGATCCGGCCGCGGAGGTCGGCGCAGGCACGGGGCGACTCATTTCCGGGGCCCGGGAGCAGGCCAAGCTCCCGGGTCCCTCTCGTCTGCTACGCCGAGACCTCGTCCATGAGCATGCGGAGTGTCAGCGAGTGCTTCTCGGGAGGTAGCGCGTCGAGTGCGGCGCGGGCATAGGCGATGCCGCCCTCCCGGTCTCCCGTCCGGGCCAGCATGAGCCCCCGGTGCATCTCCAGGTGAGTAGCGAACCTCGGCATGGTGGCCGGTAGGAGTTTGCGGGCTTCGTCCTGTGCCTCGACCGCCGTTGCCTGGTCCCCGATTCGGGCCGACAGCAGCGACCGGAAGACTCCGAGCCGCCAGTACGGGACCGCGTAATCGGATGCTTCGCCGTCTCCGGAGCCCGTACGGTCGAATACCCGGCGTCCCTCGATGTCGAGTGCTCGCGCGGTCTCGGTGTCTCCCGTGATAGCCGCGGCATGCGCCTTGCCGTAGATAGCGTTCAAGCGCCCGAGCGAGGGCCGGTCATCGAGTGACAGGGCTTGATCGGCGAACATGTTCGCGACGGGAAGGGACGCCCCCTCGTATCCGAGCGCGATGGCTGCCCGGCCGCGGACCCAGACTCGGGTGTGAATGTCGCGAGAACGGTCAGCGGACTCTGCCGCCATGCGATACCAGGTCACGGCTTTCGAGCCGTCGGAGCCCGGGAATGTCTTCGCGTACAGCGTCATCAGTCGCGAGGCATGAGCCCACATCCGGGGTGTGTCACACTGCTGCTGGATCACCGCCAGGTCGATAGCCAGCCGTTTCTGAATCTCGGCGGCGCCGAGGGTCATATAGTCCGCGCCGTAGCCGGTCAGCGTCGAGCCCCACTCCTCGACGCTCGGTCCCGCCCCTTGCAGCCGCGCTGAGAAGCCCTCGGCCAGGAGGTCTGCCGCCACAGCGGGAGCGACCGTCGTTGCCGCTATGGCGGACAGGAACTTGCGGCGGTTCACATCGGACTCCATCGCTGCCAGAGGGACATCCAGCACGGCAGCGAGGTGCCGCATCCAGAACGGGGACGGGACGCTCTTACAGGACTCCCATCGTCGGGAGATGTACTCCCGGCTCATCGGTTGCCCGGCATGGTCGGTCAAAGCGTCGGCCAGACGAGATTGCGACCACCCGCGCGCCTCACGCAGATCGCGAATCAGCTTCCCCGTGTGCATGAATTCCATGATGCCCCCGGGAACGAACGCGACGGCGCGTGCCACTGGCTTTGCCACTACTGATCAACATCACTGAGCGGAACCCTGGACAGCGATAGCGGAGAGTCCGCGTCATCAACGGGCCGCCCGGATGGCTTCGAGTTCCCTCGGCTGTCCGGGTGGAGCCCGGCCATATCCTCAGGGGGTGGGCGCATGAAGGACGGTGCGGGACGTTCGGTGCCGGTTCACATCGTTCCCTTCGATTCCGGCAGGTCCGTCCACTGGATCGATGATCACGGACTGCTCCGGATCGTGGCGGTGAGCGCGGCGGACGGAAGCAAGACGATGCTTCCCGGTGCACCGGTGCTCGGCGATTGCCTCGGGCAGGAAATGCCGGCCGAACTCGTCCAGGGCACGATCGACCACTGGTCGCATATTCGCGAGATGGGGTACGGGCCCTGGATCTTCGCCTCACAGACGACGGTGGTCACCTACGACCGTAGGGACGGGAGGCTGCTGGCGGTGAAGTGTCCCGGCGTGGCCTGCCAGGCCACACCGGAGGTGTCGGAGGGCCGGATGGTCGCCCACGGCAACCCGGCCACACTCGAGCTTTGCGACTGGGGTGGCACCCGAGTCCTGATGGACATCGAACTGCCGATCGGCGGCGACCTGCCGCCTTAGGGAGTACCACTCACCCCAGCTGGGCTTCCTTCTCCGCATGCTGCGCCTCGGCCAACTGCGCGGGCGTGTACCGCAACGTCAACGCGACGGCGCCGATGAGCAGAGCCAATAGGGCGCAGCAGAAGAGGACGAGGGTGTAGCCGTTGCCCAGCGCGTCGATTTCCAGCTCGGTCATGTCGGTGGCAGGCACACCGACAACCCCGCCGACGGCGAGTGTGCGCGACGCGGCGATGGGGGTGAAGAGGCCGATGGCGATGGGGGTGGCGAGGTTCATGAACATCTGGCCGACGGCGGCGAGCGGGCCGATGTCGGCGGCGGGGACGCCGACCAGGACGCAGATCGGGGCCAGCACCATGGCGACGCCGACGCCGAAGCCGATCACCACGAGCAGGGGCAGCAGGATGGTGAAGTAGTCGACGTCGCCCTTCAACGTGGAGGCGAAGGCCAGGCCGCAGGCGAGGACGGCGCTGGCGACCAGGAGCAGCCAGCGCGGGGCGACCAGGAGCGCGAGCTTGGAGGCCAGCGCGCCGCCGATGCCGATGCCGACGGTGAACGGGATGGCGGCGAGCCCGGCGGTGAGCGGGCTGTAGCCGAGCACGTTCTGCAGGAACTGGGCGACGAAGAACGTCATCGCGCCGAGCATGCCGCCGGCCAGGAAGATGAGCAGGAAGGTGGCGATCCGGTCGCGCCGGTCGAAGAGCGACCAGGGCAGTAGGGGGGAATCGACGCGGCGTTCCAGCAGGACGAAGACGATCAGCAGCAGCAACCCGCCGACCAGCGCGCCGATGATGTAGGGGCTGTCCCAGCCGAGCTGGGGCCCCTCGGTGGCGCCGAAGACGATGGCGGCGCAGGCGATGGTGCCGAGCAGCGCGCCGCGCACGTCGAGGGTGGTGCGCTGGTGCGCGGTGTCGGAGAGGGTGGCGACCGCGCCCGCGATGATGAGCGCGCCGATCGGCACGTTGATCAGGAAGATCCAGCGCCAGGAGACCTCGGTCAGCGCGCCGCCGACCACCAGGCCGCCGACCGAGCCGACCCCGACCATCGAGCCGAGGATCGCGACCGCCTGGTTACGCGCTTTGCCGGGGGCGAAGGTGGTGGCGACCAGGGCGAACGCGGTCGGCGCCGCGATCGCGGCGCCGGCGCCCTGGAGGGCGCGCGCGGCGAGCAGCATCCACTCGGCCTGGGCGAGGCCGCAGAGCAGCGAGGCGACGGTGAAGACGGCGACGCCGCTGATCAGCATGCGCTTGCGGCCGAAAGAATCACCAAGGCGGCCGCCGAGCAGCATCAACCCGGCGAAGGTGAGGCCGTAGGAGGTGACGGTCCAGGCGCTGCCCGCGCTGGAGAGCCCCATCTCCTCCTGCAGCCGGGGTAGCGCGAAGATCACGACGGTGCCGTCCAGCACCACCATGAGCTGCAGACCGCTCAGTACCAGGATGGCGAGCCCGAAGGCGCGCCCGGTCACCGGGTAGTGCGGGGTCACCGCGGGGTCTCTGAGCACCCGGCCACTGTAAATCATGCGTCACAGACACCCACCCGGCCGCATGGCCGGGGATGCCGGGCGGCGACCAGCGGGTTCCGGGCCGCGCGCCAGTTACGCAGGGGTCGAGTCGAACCCGGCTGTCGGGCCGATGACGACAATCGCCGGGGGCCGGATGCCCTCGGCCTTGACCCGCTCGGCCACGGTGCCGAGCTCGGCGCGGAGCACCCGCTGGGTGCGCAGCGTGCCCTCCTGGATCACCGCGGCGGGGGTGTCGGCGGCGCGCCCGCCGTCGAGCAGCGCGGCGGCGAAGCGGTCCAGCCGCTCGACCGCCATCATGAGCACGAGCGTGCCGCGCAGCCTGGCCAGCGCGGCCCAGTCGACGAGCGAGTCCGGGTGGTCCGGCGCCACGTGGCCGCTGACCACGACGAACTCGTGGGTGACGCCGCGGTGGGTCACCGGGATCCCCGCGGCGGCGGGCACCGAGATGGGGCTGCTGATGCCGGGCACGACGGTCACCGCGACCCCGGCCTCCACGCATGCCTCCAGCTCCTCGTAGCCGCGGCCGAAGACGTACGGGTCGCCGCCCTTGAGCCGGACCACGAACTTGCCCGCCTTCGCGCCGTCGACCAGGGCCCGGTTGATCGCCTCCTGGGCCATGGAGCGGCCGTACGGGATCTTGGCGGCGTCGATCACCTCGACCTCGGGGCCGAGCTCGGCGAGCAGCTCCGGCGGGGCCAGCCGGTCGGCGACCACCAGGTCGGCCCTGGCGAGCAGCCTGCGGCCGCGCACGGTGATCAGATCGGGGTCGCCGGGCCCGCCGCCGACCAGCGCGACGCCGGGAACCACCGGGTCGGAGTCGTCGGTGACGACCCCGGACTGCAGCGCCTCGAGCAGCGCGCTCCGCACCGCGGCCGAGCGGCGGTGCGCACCGCCTGCCAGCACGCCGAGGCTGAGCCCGTCGTAGCGCGCGGTGGCGGGGGTGACGGCGGTGCCGAGCCGCGCGACATCCGCGCGCACGCAGAAGATCCGGCGCGCGGTGGCCTCGGCCACGATGGCGGCGTTGGTCTCCGGCTCGTCGGTGCAGGCGATGGCGTACCAGGCGCCGTCGAGGTCGCCGTCGGCGTAGTCGCGCAGTTCCAGGGTGAGCTGCCCGGCGCCCGCCATTCCCTCGACGGCGGGGGTGACCGCGCGGCTGACGACGTGCACCTCGGCCCCGGAGGCGATGAGCAGCCCCAGCCTGCGCTGGGCAACCGAACCGCCGCCGACCACGACGACGCGCCTGCCGTTCAGATCGAGCCCGACGAGATAGTTGGGATCGCCGGCATCGGGAGGAGTATCGGACACGGGGAATCAGCCTACGGAGCGCCGCAGAACCGACCGGTGGGCACCCCGGCGCCGACCACCTCTATCGTTCCGCGCACCGGATAAGTTACGCCGAATTCGGATATCACTGTTGGACTTATGTCCTGATCAGTCGAGCTTCGTGTGATCTCCGGTTCATTCCGGTCACGAGCGGGACAGAGTGCCGTGCGGTGCCCGGTTCTCCGATAGTCTCGCCGGTATGGCTGCTGGTAACCGGCGCTCGACGCGAGCGGACGACCCACCGGAGAACCGGCCGGTGCGGCGCAGGCCTGCGGATCGCCGGGCGCAGATCGCGAACGTCTCCGCGGAGGCGTTCGGCGCGCACGGCTACCACGGTGTGAGCATGGAGGAGATCGCGACCCGGCTCGACATCACCTCCACCGCGCTGTACCGGCACTACCCGAGCAAGTACGCGCTGTTCCGGCAGGAGGCGCTGCGGCTCAGCGGGATCAGCGCGGAGGCGGTGCGGCTGCCGCCGGAATCGGTCGAATGGGACGCGGAGCGGCGCTGCGCGCACGTCGTCGAGGCGCTGCTCGCGGTCTCCATCACCAACCGGCGGCGCGGCGCGCTGCTCCGCTGGCAGCACCGCTACCTCGAAGAAGAGGACCGGCGCACGCTGGTCGCCCAGATGGCGGCGACCGATGCCGCGATCCGGGAGCGGATCGCGGAGCTGCGGCCGGGGCTGCCGAGCGCGGAGCGCGCGGTGCTCACCGCCGCGGTGATGAGCGTGATCGGCAGCATCTCCGACCACCGGGTCGCGGTGCCGACCCGGCCGCTCACCGCGCTGCTGGCCGGGGCCTGCCGGGAGATCGCCGGCTGCGCGCTGCCCGCCGGGACCGGCGCCGAGGAGCGCACGCCGCCACCGGCAGCGGCGACCTTCACCCACGAGGTGGTGCTGCAGAAGGCGGTGGAGCTCTTCCACGTGCGCGGCTACCCGGGGGTGAGCGTCGAGGACATCGCGGCCGCCGCCGGGCTGCCTGCCTCCTCGGCGGTGTACCGCTTCTACCGGAGCAAGGGCGACCTGCTCGCCGCCGCCTTCCGGCGCGCGGCGGACCGGGTGTCGGCGGTGATCGGGCCGGCCATCGCGGGCACCGACGGGCCGGGGGCCGCGCTCACCCGGCTGATCGAGCTGTACGTGGACGGGTCGTTCGCCGAGCGCGAGCTGACCTTCGTCTACTACGCCGAGATCGGCAACGTGCCCGCGGCCGACCGGACCACGCTGCGCAATATCCAGCGGCTCAATGTCGAGGAGTGGGCCAAGCTGGTGACGGCGGTGCGCCCCGGGTTGAGCGCGGCGCAGGCGCGGGTGCTGGTGCACGCGGCGTTGGCGCTGGTGGTCGATCTCGGGCAGTGGATGGGGCCCGAGCACCCGGAGTGCACCAGGGCACGGGTGGTGCACCTGATGCGGGTGATCCTGCTCGGCACCGAGGACTAGGGCTGGTTCGGCGCCAGCGGTGAGTTGACGTTGTTCACCAGCCAGCGGCCGTCGATCTTCTGCAGGCGCATGACCATGGAGAGCTGGCCGGGGGCCGGTTTGCCCTGGGTGCCGAGGGAGGTGATGGTCTGGCCGATCACCACGATGGCCTCGGCCGAGGTCTCGTCGGCGCTCTTGATGGCGCACTGCACGTCGTCGGCCTCGGAGATCACCTCGCCCTTGGCGAGGACGTCGCGGAGTTCCTTGCTGGTGTCGGCGAACTGCTGCTTCCAGTCGCCGGTGGCGCCGTCGAGGACGCCCTGGAAGTAGGCGTCCAGGTTCTCGGCGTCGTACTCGGCCAGGACGGGGGCGTAGGTGCAGGCCGCTTCCTGGGCCTCGGCTCTGGCGTCCTCCAGGGCGTCGAGGTTGTTGTTCTGCACGAACAGGGTGATCGACGTCGCGATGGCGGCGATCAGGAGTGCCGCGGTCGCCGCGAGGGCGATCACCGGGCGGGTGATTTTGCGCCCGGAGGCCGATTTCGCGGTCGCGGACGACTCGCCTTCGGCCTCGGCAGTAGAGGATTTCGCGCGCGTCGCGTCGCTCCCGGCGGCTGCGCCTGCCGTCGGCGACGCGACGGCGCGCGAGGTCTCGGCGGCAGCGGACTTCTCGGCAGCCGACTCGGCGCCGGTCATCGGCTTCACCTCGGCGGCGGCAGCCGATTTCGGCTCGGCGGCAGCCGAGTCCCCGCCTTCGGCGGGAATTTCGTCCTTGTCGGTCGGATCGCTCATGAGCGGGAGAGTCCTATCTGCCGGGAATGGGTCGGGAGAGTTCGTCGCCGGTGACGCCGGGCGGCGGCCCGGAGCCGTTGTCCGGGACGTTGGGGCGCGGTGCGTTGGCCGACCCGCGCACCTGCAGCGCGGGGTTGCTGGTGACACAGTAGTTGTAGAGCCGCACCCTGGTGTCGGTGGCTGTGAGCGTCGGCACCACCGGGATGGTGTCGTAGTCGCAGGTGGGGCGCGGCCACGGGTCGACGAGGGTGTGGAAGGCGCCGTCGTGCGCCGGGATGCCGAGCGCCTCACTGCCTTCGCGGAGCGCGGGGAAGAGCGCGGCGATGGCGGGGGCGCGCAGTTTGGCCGCCCTGGTGATGGCGACGAAGTTGGTCACCAGGTTGGTGATCGGGTCCTGCGTCTCCTCGATGAACCCGCCGAGCGTGGCGAGCTGCCCCGGCGCCAGGTCGAGGAAGTCCCGCACCTCGGCGTCGGCGGCGGTGAGCTGGCGGAAGAGCGCGCCTGCCCCGGTGGTGAGGGTGGTGAGGTCGGGCTGGGCGAGCGAGGTGGTGTCGGCGATCACCGCGAGGTTGCGGATGAGCTGCTGGGTCTGCGGCAGCATGCCGTCCAGCCCGGCCAGCGCCTGGCTGATCCCGGAGACCATGTTGCGCAGCCGGTCCGGGCCGCCGCGCAGCGCCCGGTCCAGCTCGTCCACGATCACGGTGAGCCGCTCCGGGTTCAGGCTGCCGATCAGCCCGCTCAGGTTCAGCAGCAGCGACTGCACCGGCACCGGGGTGTCGGTGCGGGAGACGTCGACCAGCGAGCCGTCGCCCAGGTACGGGCCGCCCTCGGTGTCCGGGCGGAAGTCGAGGTACTGCTCGCCCGCGGCGGAGAGCCGCCCGACCGCGACCGTGCCGCCCACCGGGATCCGCACATCGGACTTGATCTCGGCCACCGCGGCGACGCCGGGCCCGGAGACCCGCACCTCGGTGACCTTGCCGATCCGGCTGCCCCGGAAGGTGACGTCGTTGTTCGCCGCCAGCCCGCCGGAGTCGCGCAGCTGCACGGTGACCGCGTAGGTGCGGGCGGGCAGCAGGTCCAGCCGCATGATGGCGAGCGCCAGGTAGCCGCTGCCGAAGATCAGCACCAGCACCAGCCCGAGGTTGGCGACCGCGATCCGGTTGCGTACCAGCCAGTTCCACAGCGGGATGTTCATCGCGGGCCCTCCTGCGGCGCGGGCAGGCCGTTCAGCCTGCCCATGACCTTCTCCAGCACCTGGGTGAGGCTGCCGATGAAGGCGGGGATGTCGGTGCCGTCCGGCAGGCGGCTGCCGGTGGGGTCGGTGAGCGCGCCGACGCTGAGGTAGGAGACGGTGGCGGCGACCGCGAGCGTCGGCCCCTCGATCGAGCTCATCAGCGACGGGTAGATGGTGTGCAGCCCCTCCAGCATCTGGTTCAGCTCGTCGCCGGTCTGGGTGAAGCCGGTCATGAGCCGCTGGATGCTGTCGAAGAGGCTGACGAAGTCCTGCCCGCTGGTCTGCGAGAAGTCGCCGAGCGCGGCCATGGTGACCGCGACCTTGTCGATCAGCCCGGTGATGTCCCTGTTGTTCTCGGCGACCAGGCCGAGCAGGTCGGGGAAGGTGTCCGCGGCCGCGCCGAGCTCGGCCTTGCGCGCGGCCAGCTCACCGGTGAGCGCGTTGACGCCGTTGAGCAGCCCGTCGATGTCGGCGGTGCGGGCGTTCAGCGCCGCGATCACCGCGGTCATCTCGGTGATCAGGTGCGCCAGCTGCGGCGCGCGCCCGCCGAACATGGAGTTCATCTGCGCGGTGATCTCCGCGGCCTGGTTCAGCCCGCCGCCGTTGAGCAGCATGGCGACCGAGAGCATCAGCTCCTCCACCGAGGCGCCTGCCGCGGTGCGCTCCACCGGGATGACGTCGCCCGGCTCGAGCAGGCCGGAGCCCGCGCTCGCCGCGGGCAGCGTCATGGCGACGTAGACGTCGCCGAGCGGGGTGCCCTGGCGCAGTTCCGCGGTGGTACCCGCGGGGAGCTTGATGTCCTCGCGGATCTCCATCGTCACCTCGGCGACGAAGTTCGTGGTCTGGATGGCGCTGACCACGCCGATGTCGGTGCCGCCGATGCGCACGTGCGCGCGGTTCGGCAGGTTCAGCGCGTCCCGGAAGGCAGCCCGGATGGTGTAGCCGGGGCCGCCGATGCCGGGCTCCGGCATGGGGACGTCGTCCACCGTGACGGCGCAGCCGGTGAGCGTGAAGCTCAGCGCGGTGGCGCAGGCCGCGGCGCGGAGCAGGGCCCGCCTCATTTCGTGAGTCCGAGCAGCGCGGCGGTGAGCCCGAAGTCGGGCCCCATGTCCTGGAGTTTGCCGGTGCGGCAGCCGTCCAGCCGCGCCTGGATGCGCTCGCAGAAGAGGCTGAGCTGCTCGCTGTCCAGCGCCGCCTTGTCCAGCAGGCCGTGCAGCCGCAGCGCCCGGTGCTCCCGGCTCACCGAGTTGGAGATGTTCTGGAAGACCAGCGGCCCCACGTCGACGATCTCGGTCAGGCCGCGGGCGTTGGCCCGCATCTGGGCGGCGATCTCGACGAAGCGGGTGATCGCCCCGGCCAACTGGTCCCGGTGGTCACCGACCACCGTCGCGGTGTTGGTGACGAAGTCGTTCAGCTGGGTGAGCACCGCCTGCAACCCGGGCGCCTGCTCACCGAGCAGCGCGACCAGCTCGGTGAGCCTGCCGCTGAAATCCCGCACGGTGGAGTCGTTCTCGGCGATCACCTGGGTGATCTCCTGCAGCTTGGCGATGGTGGTGGCGATCTGGTCCTTGTTGGCCAGCGTCACCTCGAAGGCCGAGCTGAGCGCGTCCAGGGTCTCGGCGAGCCGGTCGCCGTTGCCCTCCAGCAGCGGGAAGAGCACCCGGCTGGCCAGCGGCCCCTCCTCGCTGTCGCCCTTGAGCGCCGCGCCGAGCTGGTCGAAGTTCTCCAGGATGCGGTCCAGCTCCACCGGGACCCTGGTGCGGGCGATCGGGATGTGGTCGCCGTCGGCCAGGGTCGGGCCGTCCCCGCCGTACGCGGGGGCCAGCTCGACGTGCCGGTTGGTGATGAGCTGCGGCGAGATGAGCGCGGCCATGGCGTCGGCGGGCACCTGCACCCCGGCGTCGAGCGACATGGTGACCTCGACGTAGGAGCCGCGCGGGGTGACGGTGTCGACCTGCCCGACCGGGACGCCGAGCACGGCCACCTCGTTGCCGGCGTACAGCCCGGCGACGCTCTCGAAGTCGGCGCTGACCTTGATCCGTTCGCCGAGGTACTGCCCGGGCAGCCGGCTCACGGTGTCCGGCAGCAGCGAGCAGCCCGCCGCGGTGAGGGCGGCGACCGCGAGCGCGGCGATCCTGGCGAAGCGCGTGTGCGCGGTGTTCTTCATCAGTTGCACCCCGGTGCGAGCTGGGCGGAGCAGAGCCAGTTGTCCGGCAGCAACCACGGCGCCCAGACGTCGCCGTAGGGGCCGTTGCCGAGCACGTTGTTGAACTGGCGCAACCCCACCGGCATGATCTCGTAGAGCCGGTCCAGGTTGTCCCGGTTCTTCTCCAGCCCCTCGGTCATCGTGTTCAGGTTCTCGATCAGCGGACCGAACTGGCCGTTGTTCTGCACACCCATCTCCTGCAGCAGCGCGGAGAGCGCCGCCACGTTGTCGAGTAGTTTCCGCAGCAGGTCCTGCCGCAGCGCCACCGCGTTGCCGATGGCCTCACCGCGGGTGAGCAGCACCAGCACGCTGTTGCGGTTGTCCGCCACCAGCTGCGAGACCTGGTCCATGCTCTTCAGCAGGGTGTCGACCTCGTCGCGGCGGTCGTTCACGACCCTGGCCAGCGAGCCGATGCTGTCCAGCGCGGCCACGGTGAGCTGCGGCGACTCCCCCATCTGCTGCGTGAGCAGGTCGAGCGCCTCGCGCAGCTTGCCCGGGTCGATCCGCTCGATCCGCTCGAAGGAGGCGGTGTAGCGGGAGTCCTGGATCACCTTGGCCAGGTTGTACGGGACGGCGGTGTTGCTCAGCGGGATCCGGTCGCCGGGCAGCCCCTTCCCGTCGCCGGGGATCAGGTCGATGTGCAGCCTGCCGAGGATGGTGGACATCTCGATCGCGGCCCTGGCGTCCGCGCCGAGCTCGATGTCGCGGCGGACGCGGAGCACCGCGACCACCTTCTGCCCCTCGAGCTCGACCTTCTGCACCTCGCCGACCTCGATGCCGGAGATGTCCACGGTCGCGCCCGGCCGCAACCCGGCGGCCTGGGCGAACTCCGCCTCGACGGTCTTGCTGCCCAGCTGGGCCCGGGAGATCACGCTGGAGCCGACCAGCAGCAGCACCACCGCCGCGGCCGCGGCGAAGCCGAGCCAGAGGAAGCGGTTGTCCCGATAACGCGGCAGCCTCATCGGCAGACCTCCGATTGTGATTCGCCGCCGACCTGCGAGACCAGCCCGGGCGGAAGCAGGACGCCCCAGAGCGAGACGTCGAGCCGGCAGATGTAGGCGTTGCCGTAGGCGCCGTAGCTGGAGAAGCGCGCGAGGCCGTTCAGGAAGTCGGGCAGCTCGACCGCGGCCCGGTCCAGCGAGGCGCCGTTGAGCAGCAGCAGCGCGACGCCGGTGGTGGCGGTGTCCTGGGCGCGGGCCAGATCCGGCTGCACCATGCCGACCAGGTTCACCAGCGAGTCGGTGGAGCGGGCGACCGTCTCGACCGAGCTCTTCAGGTTCTCGCCCTGGGCGTAGAGCGCGTCCATCAGCGCCCTGGCCTGGGTGATCAGCGTCTCCAGCTCGTCGGTGCGGTTGGCAAGGCCTGCCATCACGCTGCTCAGGTTGGAGATCACCGCGGCCAGCAGCTCGTCGCGCTCGCCGAAGGTGCTCGCCAGCTCGGCGGCCTGGGTGACCAGCGCGCTCAGTGAGACGCCGTCGCCCTGCAGCGCCTGGATCAGCGTCTCCGAGAGCGAGTTCACCTGGTCCGGTTGCAGCACCCCGAAGAGCGGCTCGAAGCCGGAGAGCAGCGCCGAGACGTCGAACGACGGCTCGGTGTGCTCGACCGGGATGACGCCGCCCGGCTTCAGCTGGTTGCCCGCCTGCTCGCCCGGCATCAGCGCGATGTAGCGCTGGCCGATCAGGTTCTGGTAGCGGACCAGCGCCTTCGTGGTGGTGGTGAGGTGCTGGCGGTCCTGGATGCTGAAGTCGACCTTGGCGTGGTAGCCGTCGACGAAGTCGATGTCGTCGACCCGGCCGACCCGCACGCCCGCCACCCGCACGTCGTCGCCGACCCGGACGCCGAGCACGTCGGTGAAGACCGCCGAGTAGCCGTCGGTGTCGCCGGAGACCGAGCGCTGCAGGGTCGACCAGATGGTGTAGGTGAGCACGGTGGCGAGCACCGCGAACAGGCTGAACGTGACAAGTGCCCTGGCGGATTTCACGCCGCACCTCCGTCGTGGATCTCCAGGGAGCCGCCCGCGAGCAGCGGGGTCAGCAGGAGCAGTTGCGCGGCGGTGGGTCTGCCGCCGGTGAGGGCGGCGACCGCCGCGGCGCCGCGCAGGCGAAGGGGTCCGGTCGCGGCGACCGGCTGAGCCGTTCCCGGTGCGCCGGGCAGAGCCGCGGCGGGTGTGCCGGATCGAGCCGGGTCGATGCCGGCCGCGGCCGGGCCGACGCCCTGCCGGTCGGCGGGCGTTTCGGCGCCCGGCACGCCGGACTCCTCGCCGTCCGGCTGCCCCATGCCGGGCGCGAGATCGTCGGCGGCGGACGGCGCGGGCGCCACACCCGGGACGGCATCCGGGGTCTGGCCCCCCGGGAAACCGAAGAGGCCGGGGATGGAGGGCAGACCGGGGATCGCGGGGAGCCCCGGGATCAGCGGCTGCGCGGCGGGCGCGCCGGGGACGACCGCAGGCGCGGCGATCGGGGGCGGCCCGGCCGCGTCGAGCCAGCGCGGCAGCATCGCGGCGGGGTATTCCTGCTCCGGGGCGACCTCGGGGACCGTCGGCCCCCCGCAGCGCGGCCCGGCGAGCTCGCCGTAGTGCGGGCAGTCCGCGGCGGTGTACTGCTGGAACGGCGTGAAGCTGACGTCCATCTTCCAGACCATCTGCTTGCTCGGCCCGAAGCTGAACACCCCCTCCAGCTGCTGCAGCGCGTAGTTCAGGTTGTGCACGGCGAGCGGGATGGTCTCGGCGTCGCCTGCCAGGCTGCCGAACAGCCCGGCGAGCCCGGGCACCAGCTCCTTGGCGGAGTCCGGGTTGCGGGCGAACAGCTCGTTCACCGAGTCCACCGCGCCGCCCGCCGTGGCGAGCAGGTTCACCAGCCCCTCCCTGCGCTCGGTGAGCGTGCGCGCGGTCGTCACCGACTCGGCGAGCACGCCGACCAGCTCCGGCGCCGACTTGCTCAGCTCGGTGGTGGCCCGGCCCAGGTCGCCGAGCAGCGAGCCGACCTCGGGGATGGCGTGCACCTCGGTCATCCAGCGGTCCAGCCGCTCGATGGTGGAGCCGGGGGCGCGGGCGCCGGGGTCGAGCGCGGCGGAGAGCGTGGCGAGCACCCGGCCCAGCTTCTCCGGCTGGATGTTCTCCAGTACGTCGCGCAGCACGGTGAGCGTGGTCTGCAGCTGCACCGTCGCCTCGCCGGTGTCCTCCGGGATGACGGCGCCGGAGCGCAGCCCGTCGGGGCTGCCGCCCTGGTCGACCAGTTCGATCGCGGTCACGCCGAACAGGTTGTTCGGGATCACCCGCGCGGTGACGTCGGCCGGGATGGTGCCCGCGATCCCCGGCTTCAGGTGGATCTCGGCGCGCTGGCTCTGCCCGCGTGCCACCACCTCGACGGCGTCGACGGTGCCGACCACCATGCCGCGGAACTTCACGTCGGCGCGGGCGGGCAGCCCGTCGCCGGTACTGGTGAGCAGCGCGGTGACCGGGACCTTCTTCTCGAAGTACCCCTCGTAGCGCAGCGCGAGCAGCCCCAGCACGAGCAGGGTGGCCAGCATCAGCGCCAGCCCGGCGATCGAGAGCTTGGCCGCGGTGGGGCCGCGGCCGCTGGGATCGAGCAGCATCGTCCCCCCTACCCGGAGATCCGGAAACCGGGGTCGATGCCCCAGATTGCGAGTGTCAGAACAAGATTCGCGAAGACCATCAGGACGATCACCATCTTGATCGCCTGTCCGGCCGCCACCCCGACGCCCTCCGGCCCGCCGCTGGCGGTGTAGCCGTAGTAGCACTGCACGAAGGTCGCGATCAGCACGAAGATCACCACCTTCAGCACCGAGAAGAAGACGTCGGTGCCGATCAGGAACTGGAAGAAGTAGTGGTCGTAGGTGCCCGCCGAGGTGCCGCCGAGGAACAGCACGGAGAGCTTGGTCGCCAGGTACGCGGTGGCCAGCCCGACGGTGTAGAGCGGGACGATGGTGACCGTCGCCGCGATCATCCTGGTGGTCACCAGGTACGGCAGCGGCCGGATGGCGATGGATTCCAGCGCGTCGATCTCCTCGGAGATGCGCATCGAGCCGAGCTGCGCGGTGAACCGGCAGCCCGCCTGGATGGCGAAGGCCAGCGTCGCCAGGATCGGCGCGAGCTCGCGCGTGGTGGCGAAGCCGGAGATGGCGCCGGTGAGCGGGCCCATGGTGAGCAGGTTGAGCGCGTTGTAGGACTCCATGCCGACGGTCAGCCCGCCGAACGCGCAGAGGATGATCACCACCCCGACGGTGCCGCCGCCGACAACGAGCGAGCCGTTGCCCCAGCCGACGTCGGCGGTGAGCCGCAGCACTTCCTTGCGGTAGTGCCGCAGCACGAACGGGATCGCCGCCAGCGCCTCGAAGAAGGTCAGCGCGTGGTGCCCGAGCCGCATGTTGGCCCGGTACGGGACCGCGAGCACCTGCCCGGTGCGGCGTAGCGGCCGCAGCGCGGGCGGGGTGTACGTGCTGCCCATCTCAGATCACCTTCGTCGGGAAGAGCGTGTTGTAGAGCTGCGTGAGAATCACGTTGGTGGCGAACAACATCAGCGCCGAGGTGACCACCGCGGAGTTCACCGAGTTGGCGACGCCGCCCGGCCCGCCCTTGGTGTGCAGCCCGATGTCGCAGGCGATGATCGCGGTGAGCAGCCCGAAGATCGCCGCCTTGACCAGCGCCACGATCAGGTCGTTGGCGACCGCGAAGGAGGCGAACGAGCCGATGAAGGAGCCGGGCGTGCCGTCCTGGGCGTAGACGTTGAACATGTAGGCGGTCGCGAAGCCGACGAAGACCACGAAGCCGCAGAGCAGGATGCTCACCAGGATCGCGGCCACCAGCCGCGGCGCCACCAGCCTGCGCACCGGGTCGACACCCATCACCTTCATCGCGTCGATCTCCTCCCGGATGGTGCGCGAGCCGAGATCGGCGCAGATCGACGACCCCACCGCCCCCGCGATCATCAGCGAGGTCACCAGCGGCGCGCCCTGCCTGATGATGCCGAGCCCGGCCACCGCGCCGATGAAGGTGGTCGCGCCGACCTGGTTGACCAGCGCGCCGACCTGGATCGAGACCACCACCGCGATCGGGATGGCCACCAGCACCGTCGGCGCCGCCGAGACGCCGACCATGAAGGCGCACTGCTTGATGAACTCCTGGTACGGGAAGCGGCGCTGGATGATCGCCTCGACGAGCCCGATCAGCGCGTCCCGGCCGAGCAGCACCTGCCTGCCCAGGGTCTCCAGGGCCCGCTGCGGATGCCTGCGCCACAGCCCGCGCAGGTCGTCGAAGGCCCGATCCAGATCGGTACGACCGGCCGGTCGCTGGGTGATGGTCACGCTGGCCTTTCTTGCCGGAGCCCTGCGGATGTTAATACGGATTCCGCTGTTGCGGACCCGAAACAACCGGTTGACATGAGAGACTCAGGCTCGGATGTTTCGCGATGTTCGCTACTCAGAGCGGAAGGAGGGGAAGCAGGTCCTGCCCGGTGAGGCCGCGCTGCAGCAGCACGAGCAGGACGCCGAGGAGCAGTACCCCGGCCGCGGCGCCGGCCAGCACGGCGAGCCAGAGGCCGAACCGGAGCACGGGGTTCACCCGGATCCGGCCGCCGAGGATCTTCACCAGGATCACGACGATGTCGATGATCCAGACCAGCGCCATCACGTCATCGTCACGTTCGCGAAGAGCAGCACCGGCCAGCACAGGATCGACCCGAGGAACGAGACGATCACGTCGATGCCGTGCAGGCTCCGCAGGTGCGCGGTGTGGGTGATGCTCCAGACGACCCCGACGATGCCGTAGGGGATGCCGATGATGATCAGCGTGCCGATGAACTCGGACACCTTCATCTCGTAACTCAACAACCGGTCGAGCTTCGCGAGCACGTACCGCTCCTTCCGTTCTCCGCCACGGCGGAACGCTGCGATAGTACGCACGATCTCGTCGATCTGGAAAGAACATCCCGACACTTATTTCGCTTCCAAGTTCTGAAACGCCACCAAAACGCCGGGTACCCGGCTTCTCATGGATGCGAATCACCGATAACATACACGGGAGCACCCGATCCGGAGGAGACCGATGACCGCCGCCGAACCGCTGCCCGCCCGCGTGCTCACGCTGGAGCGGACGCGTATCCCCATCCACGGTGCGCACCGCCCGTTCACCAAGCGGCCGCTCGCGATCACCGACGCGCTCGATTTCTGGCAGTTCGCCGGCGCCGCCGCGAACGTGGTGATGCAGATGGCGCATCCCGGGGTCGGTTACGGCGTCGCCGAGAGCCGGGTGGAGTCCGGTTCGCTGCTGAAGCACCCGTGGAAGCGGGGCCGCACCACCACCCAGTACCTCGCGGTCGCCATCCTCGGCACCGAGGAGGAGCGGAACGCGCTGCGCGAGGCGATCAACGTGGCGCACCGCCAGGTGCGCTCGGAGCCGGGCGCCCCGGTGAAGTACAACGCCTTCGACCGCAAGCTGCAGATGTGGGTCGCGGCCTGCCTCTTCGTCGGCTTCGAGGACACCTACCAGCTGCTCAACGGCCGGATGAACGACGAGCAGCGGGAGGCCTTCTACGCCACCGCCTCGACGCTGGGCACCACGCTCCAGGTCACCGAGGATCAGTGGCCGCCCACCCGCGCCGCCTTCGACGAGTACTGGGTGCGGGCCTGCCAGGACGCGGTGCTCGACGACTTCGTCCGGAGTTACCTGGACGTGCTGATCAACCTGCGGATGATTCACTGGTACCTGCGGATCCCGTTCCGCGGGCTGCTGAAATTCCTCACCGCCGGATTCCTCGCGCCACACTTCCGCGAGCAGCTGGGGCTGCGCTGGACCCCGGCCGACCAGCGCCGGTTCGAACACCTCTTCGTCTTCGTCGGCTTCGTCAACCGTTTCATCCCGCGGCCGCTGCGGCACGGCGGCAGCCTGGCGCTGATGGCCGACGCGCGCAGGCGGATGCGGCGGGACAAGCCGCTCATCTGAGGTCGACCGCCGAGCGCCGCCACCCACCGGGTGGCGGCGTTTTTTCTTGACAGGTTGTTGGGTTTTCCTAATACTTCGATGTATGAGCCCAGTGCGACGGGGGGAAACCCGTCCGATCTTCAACCGCATCGCGGTGCTGCGCGCCGAGCGCTCGCTGAGCCGGGCCCGGCTGGCCGAGCTTGTCGAGGTGAACCCGCAGACCGTCGGTGCGCTGGAGCGCGGCGACCACTACCCGAGCCTGGACCTCGCGCTGCGGCTCTGCGAGGTGTTCGGGCTGCCGGTGGAGGCGGTCTTCTCGCGCACCGAGTTCACGCCGTTGTCGGCCGAGATCTATCGACGTACAGGAGAGTGAGATGTCCGCGACCGATCTGCTCGCGAACTATCAGGAATTCCGGACCAGGCGATTCCTGCGCAACGAGGCGCGCACCGGTGCCTGGCTGCCCGGCTGGCGCACCCGCTCCCGCCGCCGCGCGCTCGTGCTCGCGCTGGCCGCGCTCTTCGCGGCGATGGTCGCCGTCGGCGCGGTGTGCGTGGGGAACATGCGGATCGGGCCGCTGCTCTGGATGGTCCCGGTGCTGCTCTTCCTGCCGACCTGGACGGTGCTGCAGGTGGTGTCCAGCAGGCAGAGCGACGCGCCGCGGAACGCGCTGGACGAGTACGAGGTCGCCGAGCGCGACGCCGCCAGGTCGATCGGGCTCACCGTCACCCAGAGCGTCGCGATCATCCCGGCCTTCGCGCTGGTCATCGGCGCCTCGCTGGAGTCGCTGAGCGTCGGGTTCGGCTACGCCTGCGGGCTGTGGACGATCACGGCGCTGCTGATCGGCGGGTGCTCCCCCGCCATGATCCTGGCCTGGAACCGCCCCGATCCGGAGCCGGAGGCAGCGCTGTGAGCGGGACGCTGGAGCTGGACGGGCTGCGCAAGCGGTTCGGCGAGGTGACCGCGCTGGACGGGGTCGGGTTCGCGGTGGCGCCGGGCGAGATCTTCGGCTTCGTCGGCAGCAACGGCGCGGGCAAGACCACCACCATGCGGATCGTGCTCGGCGTGCTCGCCGCCGACGCGGGCAGCGTCCGGCTCGGCGGCCGCCCGGTGGACGCGGCGCTGCGCCGGACCATCGGCTACATGCCGGAGGAGCGCGGGCTCTACCCGAAGATGAAGGTGGGCGAGCAGCTCGAGTACCTCGCCGAGCTGCACGGGTCGAGCAGGGCGGAGGCGCGGAAGGCGGTGCGGCGCTGGACCGAGCGGCTCGGCGTGGCCGATCGGAGCGGCGACACCGTCGACTCGCTGAGCCTCGGCAACCAGCAGCGGGTGCAGCTGGCCGCCGCGCTGGTGCACGACCCGGCTCTGCTGGTGCTGGACGAGCCGTTCTCCGGGCTCGACCCGGTCGCCGTCGACGTGATGAGCGCGGTGCTGCGGGAGAAGGCCGATGCCGGGGTGCCGGTCGTCTTCTCCAGCCACCAGCTGGAGCTGGTGCAGCGGCTCTGCGACCGGGTCGGGATCATCGCGGCCGGGCGGATGCGGGTCACCGGCTCGGTCGCCGAGCTGCGCGCGGGCGGGCAGCCCCGGCTGCTGGTCCGGGCACCCGACGCCGCGCCGGACTGGGCGGCCGCGCTGCCCGGCGTGCTGGGCTGGGCGCGCGACGGCGACCGCACCGTGCTCACCCTCGCCGCGGACGCCGACGAGCAGGCGCTGCTCGCGGCGGCGCTGCGCACCGGCCCGGTCCGCGAATTCGCCCCCCAGCAGCCGACCCTGACCGAACTGTACCGAGAGGTGGTGGCGGGATGACCGCGCCGAACCGGTTGCGCACCGTCGCCCTGATCGCCCGGCGCGAGTTCCTGGTGCAGGTGCGCGCCAAGAGCTTCCTGATCAGCACGGGGGTCGTGCTGCTGGCGCTGGTGGCCGGGATCGCCGGGATCGCGGTCTTCGGCGGCGACGCCGAGGAGCGCACCGCGACCGTCGCGGTGGTCGGGGACGACACGCTCACCCCGTGGCTGGAGAGCTCCGGCGCCGCCATCGGGACCGCGGTCACCGTGGCGGTCGTCGCGGACGAGCCTGCCGCGCGCGACGAGGTCACCTCCGGGACTGCCGATGCCGCGCTGGTTCCCGGCACCGGGGGCGCGGTCGTTGTCACCGAGACCGGGCTGGACGACGAGTTGCGCGCGGTCCTGGCGAGCGCGCTGGCCGGGCACGCCCAGGAGCAGGCGCTGCGCGCGCTCGAGGTGGACCCGGCGGCGGTGCGCGCCGCCGCCGAGGTGCGGCTGGACGAGCGGGCCATCGATCCGCCCGACCCGGCCGCCGGGGAGCGCGCCGTGCTCTCCATGTCGGTGGCCTTCGTGCTCTACCTGCAGATCCTGCTCTTCGGGGTGTACGTGGCGATGGGCGTGGTCGAGGAGAAGTCGAGCCGGGTCGTCGAGGTGCTGCTGGCGACGGTGCGGCCGCTGCAGCTGCTCTGGGGCAAGATCATCGGGCTCGGCGCGGCCGGGCTGCTGCAGCTCACGCTGTACGGGGTGGCCGGGGTCGGCACCGCGCTCGGCACCGGGGTGCTCACGCTCACCGGCACCGCGCTCGGCACGCTGGCGGGCGCGCTCGGCTGGTTCGTGCTCGGCTTCCTGTTCTTCGCGGTGCTCTACGCGGCGGCGGGCTCGCTGGTCTCCAGGCAGGAGGACGTCAACTCCACGACGACGCCGCTCACCGTGCTCATCGTCGCCATGTTCGGCATCGCCTCGGTGGCGGTGCGCGATCCGGACGGCACCCTCAGTGCCACGCTGAGCTGGGTGCCGCCGTTCTCCGCCATCCTCATGCCGCTGCGGATCGCGGCCGGGGTGGCGACGCCGGCGCAGATCGCGGGCACCGTGCTGCTCATGGTCGCGGTGACCGCCGGGCTCTCGCTGCTCGCCGCGCGGGTGTACGAGCGGTCGGTGCTGCGCACCGGGGGGACGGTCTCCTGGCGGCAGGCGCTGCGCGGGTAGCGCCCGCGGATTCTCTCCGTTTCCCCCTCCGCCCCAACTAGAACCCGTTACATTCACCGCCGGGGGCGCGGGAGCAGGAGGTACCGGGATGGGCGACGAGGCCGACCCGACGCAGCGACACCGATTGACCGTCAGCGCAGGCGATCTGGACGATTTCGGCGCGCGCCTGACGGCGTGGCTGGACGAGCGGGTGAGCGCGGACCACCCGCCCGCCGTGACCGTGACCGGCCGCCCGGAATCCGGCGGCATGTCGAGCACCACCATCCTCTTCGACGCGCACTGGACCGTCGACGGCCGCGCCGAGGGCGGCTCGTTCGTGGCCAGGATGGCGCCGGAGGCGGACGCCTTCCCGGTCTTTCCCGAGTACGACCTCGCCGCCCAGTTCCGGGTCATCTCCGAGGTCGGCGCCGCGAGTCCGGTCCCGGTGCCGCCGCTGGTGTGGCTGGAGGAGAGCGCAGCGCCGCTCGGCACGCCGTTCTTCGTCATGCGCCGGGTGGACGGCGTCGTCCCGGCGGACAATCCGCCGTACGTCTTCGTCGGCTGGCTCTTCGACGCCACCCCGGAGCAGCGCGCCGAGGTCGGCCGGGCCACCGTCGACGTCATCGCGGACGTGCACGCCATCCCGCACGCGGAGGCCCGCTTCGGGCTGCCATCCGGGCCGGGGCAGCCGCTGCGCAGGCACGTGCGGGCCCAGCGCGCCTGGTACGACTGGGCGCTGGCCGACGACGGCTACCGCATCCCGATCATCGAGCGCGCCTTCGACTGGCTGGACGCGAACTGGCCCGCCGACTCCGGCCCCGCGGTGCTGTGCTGGGGCGATGCCAGGCCGGGGAACATCATCTGGGCGGAGTGGCGCCCGCTCGCCGTGCTGGACTGGGAGATGGCCGCGATCGTCCCGCGCGAGGTCGATCTGGGCTGGATCATCTTCATCCACCGCTTCTTCCAGGACATCGCGGAGCGCTTCGAGCAGCCGGGGCTACCCGACTTCCTGCGCCGTGCGGACGTGGTGGCGCGGTACGAGTCCCGCACCGGCCACACCGTGCGCGACCTCGACTTCTACCTCGTCTACGCGGCGCTGCGGCACGCCATCGTGATGGCGCGGATCAAGCGCAGGATGATCCACTTCGGCGAGGACACCGACACCGCGGACCGCGACGACTACGTCATGCACCGGGCGAGCCTGGAGGCGCTGCTCGACGGAAGCTACCGCTGGGAGTGAATGCGCTGCCCGTCGGCTGCGGGGGTCGGCGATTTCGTGGCGCGGGCGCGATGCGGGGGATCGAGCACGCGAGCAGCGGGCGGCACGATCCGAGCGGGTTCGCCGATCCGGGTTCGGTGGCGCCGTAGTCAGTGCGCGGCGGCGACGGTGACGGTGCCCGCGTACGGCGTCTTCGGGACCACGAGCGGGCCGCTGCCCGCGAGCAGGGCGGCGGCCTCGGCGACGCTCGGGTAGCGGCCGGGATTCGGCACCGGGACCGTCGCGAGTTCGGCCGCGGTGCAGGCCAGGAGCGGGACGCCGAGCCGCTCGGCCGCCGCGCGCGGGCCGGGTTCCGCCGCGCGGGTGTCGAGGGTGGCGATCCGCGCGATCGCGTGGTCGCCGAGGACGCTCCGGATTGCGGCGAGGATCGTGCCCCCCGGTGTTCCCGGCCGCAGCCCGATGCCGACGGTCAGCGGGCTCCGGGGATCAGGCATCGATCCGGGTGGCGGCGAAAACGGTTGCGGCGGCGGTGAAGCGGGCGATGGCGGCGGGGTCGCCCGCGGGGTGGGTGTGCAGGTAGGAGGCGTGCACCGCGCGGGTGATCGCGCCCTCGGTGACCGGGCCGCCGTCGCTGCCGCGCCAGCCCCAGGCCCGCACCGGGGCGCCGGTGCGGAGCAGCCGGGTGCGGTGGAACTCGTGGCCGCGCACCCGCTGTCCGGCCGGCCAGAGCGGGGAGTCGGCGAGCGCGACGGCGTCGCGGTAGCCGAGGGTCAGCCGCGGGCCGAACTCGGCGTCGGCGTCGATCACCCCGGCCATGCGGTGACCGTCCAGGGAGCGGGCCAGGTAGAGCAGCCCGGCGCACTCCGCGTGCACCGGGAGCCCCGCCGCGGCGAGCGCGGCGACCTCGGCGAGCAGCGGGGTGTTCGCCGCCAGCCGCTCGGCGTGCTCCTCCGGGAAGCCGCCGGGGACGACGAGCCCCGCGGTGCCTGGCGGCAGCGGGTCGTGCAGCGGGTCGAACACCTCGACCCGCGCGCCCGCCGCGTCCAGCAGTTCGCGGTGCTCGGCGTAGCCGAAGGTGAACGCCGCTCCCCCGGCCACCGCCACCACCGGACGCGCGTGCTCCGCGTCGGCCGACGACCACGCGGCGAGCCCCGCACCGCCCGTCGGTGTCCGGGCCGGGTCGCCCTGCTCGGCGGTGCGCGGCGGACCGCCACCACGACGGCTCCCAGGCCGCCGCTCCGGCTGACCGCCGCGCGCGTCGACGGCCTCCCGCAGCGCCGCGGCCGGATCCCATGCCTCGCCCGCGACGGTGGCACCGGCCATGGCGGCGACCGCCGCGAGATCGACGTGCGCGGCGACGAGATCGGTCATCGCGGCGACCGCCGCCCGCGCGGCGGCGCCGTGTTCGACGGCGGGGATCAGCCCGAGGTGCCGGGAGGGCAGCTCGAGCTCGGCGAGCCGGGGCAGCGCCCCGAGTACCGGCAGCCCGACCCGCTCGCAGGCCGAGCGCAGCACCTGCTCGTGCCGCTCACTGCCGACCCGGTTGAGGATCACACCGCCGAGCCGCACCCCGCTGTCGTAGGTGGCGAAGCCGTGCAGCAGCGCGGCCAGCGACTGGCTGTGCCCGCGAGCATCGACCACCAGCACGACCGGCGCGCCGAGCACCCCGGCGACCTGCGCCGTCGACCCCTCCGCGATCGGCCCCGCGCTCTCGTCGATGCGCCCGTCGAAGAGCCCCATGACGCCCTCGACCACGGCCAGGTCGCACCCGCGCGACCCGTGCCGGTACAGCGCGGGCACCCGCTCGACGCCGACCAGCACCGGATCCAGGTTGCGGCCCGGCCGCCCGGCGGCCAGTCCGTGGTACCCGGGGTCGATGTAGTCCGGCCCCACCTTGAACGGCGCCACCCGGTGCCCGGCCCGCCGCAGTGCCCCGATCAGACCGGTGGCCAGCGTCGTCTTGCCGCTCCCCGACGCGGGCGCCGCCACCACCACGGCGGGAACCGCACTCATCGGGCCACTCCCCGGTCTCGGCGCTCGACCGACCGGCGCCGCAGCGCCCGGGTCGAGCCGTCGGCGTGCCTGCCGCGTACGTCGGCGCGGCCGATGCCCGACCGGGAACTGCTCACCATTCGATCCCGCGCTGTCCCTTGCGTCCGGCATCCATCGGATGCCGGACCTTGGTCATCTCGGTGACCAGATCGGCGGCCTCGAGCAGCGCCTGCGGGGCGTCCCGGCCGGTGATCACCACGTGTTGCTGCCCGGGCCGCTCGACCAGGGTGCGCACCACCTCGTCCACGTCGACCCAGCCCCACTTGAGCGGGTAGGTGAACTCGTCGAGCACGTAGAACCGGTGCTGCTCGGCCGCGATCCGCCTGGCGATCTCCTGCCAGCCGGCCAGCGCGGCCGCCGCGTGGTCGTCCTCGGTGCCCTGCTTGCGGGTCCAGGACCAGCCCTCGCCCATCTTGTGCCACTCCACCGCGCCGCCCGCCCCGGTCTGCTCGTGCAGCGTGCCGAGGGTGCGGAACGCCGCCTCCTCGCCCACCTTCCACTTGGCGCTCTTCACGAACTGGAAGACGGCGATGTCGAAGCCCTGGTTCCAGGCGCGCAGCGCCATCCCGAAGGCGGCGGTCGACTTGCCCTTGCCCGGCCCGGTGTGCACGGCGAGCACCGGCTGGTTGCGGCGCTGCCTGGTGGTGAGGCCGTCGTCCGGGACGGTGGCCGGAATGCCCTGCGGCACGGAGATCTCCTTCGGAACGGGTCAGGCGGCAGAGCGGACCACGCCTGCGACGGCGTCGCCGGTGAGCTCGGCGAGCCGCACGCAGCCGCCGCCGAGTTCGCGGGCCAGTTCGGCGGCGAGCCCGAGCCGGACCAGGCCGCGCTCGCAGTCGACCACCATGGCGGTGACGGCATCCGCGGCCAGCCCGCGGGCGGCGGCGCGGGCCCGCGGCAGCGGCTCGACGCCGCCGGTGGCCCTGCCGTCGGTGAGCAGCACCAGCATCGGGCGGCGGCGCGGGTCGCGCACCTTCTCCCTGGCCACCAGGGTCCGCGCGGCGAGCAGCCCGGCCGCGAGCGGGGTCTTGCCGCCGGTGCGCAGCCCGGCGAGCCTGCGCACCGCGATGTCGACCGACGAGGTGGGCGGGAGCACCAGCTCGGCCTCGCTGCCGCGCAGCGTGATCACCGCGACCTTGTCGCGGCGCTGGTAGGCGTCGCGCAGCAGGGTGACGACGGCGCCGGTGACGGCGCCGATCCGGTCGCGCGCCGCCATCGAGCCGGAGGTGTCGACCAGGAAGATCACCAGGTTGCCCTCGCGGCCCTCGCGGTGCGCGCCGCGCAGGTCGCCCGCGGCCAGCCGCAGCGGGCCGGTCACCCGGCCGCGGGCCCGCTGCTGCGGGGCGGCGGCGAAGACGGTGCCGAGCAGGTGCAGGCCGGTTCCGGTGGTCGCGGTCGGGCGGACGACGCGGCCGAGGCGGCTCTCGGCGCGCGAGCGGCGGCCGGGGGCGCCCTCGCCGATGCCGGGGACCTCCCAGCGCGGGGCCGCGACCTTGGCGGAGACGGGCGTGCCCGCACGCCGTTCCCGGCCGCCGGAGCCAGGGCCGTCCGGCGGGGAGTCGGGGTCGTCGTCGGTACCGTCGGGGCCGGAGCGCTTCCGGCCGAGGCCGGACTCGGGGCGATCCGCAGGGTCGGCGCCGGGACCACCGGCTGGATCGGAGCCGGGACCGTCGGCAGCGTCGGCGTCCAGGTCTGCGGCGGCCGAATCGCCGGACTCGCGGCGCGAGTCGTCGGTGGCCTCCGATCCGTGCCCGCCACCCGCGGAATCCGGCCCGCCGCCGTTTGCCGGGTCCCGCCCGTCGGCGGGCCCACGCCCGGCACCGGGCGCCCGGTCCGCCGCGCCGTCGGCGGAATCGGGGCCGTCCGCACCGGACGCCGACCCCGCCTTCTCCACCTCCGCGGCGGCATCCCGCATGGCCTCGTCCAACTGCTCCCCGGTGATCCCGGGCTCGTCGAACGGATCCCGCCTGCGCCGGTGCGGCAGTGCCAGCTCCGCCGCGACCCGCACGTCCTCCTCGGTCACCGCATCCGCCCCGCGCCAGGCCGCGTGCGCGGTGGCGGTCCGCGCGACGACCAGGTCGGCGCGCATCCCGTCGACGTCGAAGGCGGCGCAGAGCGCGGCGATCCGGCGCAGCTCCACATCGTCCAGCCGGACGTGCGCGAGCCGGTCGACGGCGTCGCGGATGCGCAGCGCCTCGGCGCGGTCGGCGCCCGCGTAGCGGGCGGCGAACCCGGCCGGGTCGGCCTCGTAGTCGAGCCGGCGCCGCACCACCGCCATCCGGACGTCGACCTCGCGCGAGGCGGCCACGTCGACGGTGAGCCCGAACCGGTCGAGCAGCTGCGGCCGCAGCTCCCCCTCCTCCGGGTTCATGGTGCCCACCAGCACGAACTTCGCCGGGTGGGTGTGCGAGACGCCGTCCCGCTCGACGTGCACGCGGCCCATGGCCGCGGCGTCGAGCAGCACGTCGACCAGGTGGTCGTGCAGCAGGTTGACCTCGTCCACGTACAGCACGCCACGGTGCGCGGCGTGCAGCAGCCCCGGCCGGAACGCCTGCTCACCGGCGCGGAGCACCCGCTCCAGGTCGATCGAGCCGACCACCCGGTCCTCGGTGGCGCCGACCGGCAGCTCGACCAGCCGGGCCGGGCGCGAGCCGGTCTCGTCGACCACCGGCGGCAGCAGCTGCGCGAGCGCGCGCACCACGGTCGACTTGGCGGTGCCCTTCTCGCCGCGCACCAGCACGCCGCCGATCCCGGGGTGCACCGCGCACAGGATCAGCGCGAGCTGCAGCCGTTCCTGCCCGACGACCGCGGAGAAGGGGAACCCCGCCTCGGCGATCGGGGCGGGATTTCCGGTCTCGATCTCTTCCACCTGGTACACCGACACGGCTTCGACTCTAGGCGCGGCGGGGGCGCCGCCGGACACCGCCTCGGCCCGCGGGCAGCGCCGGGCTCACCCGCGCCGCATGGGGGTGTGCGGGATGCCGTCCTCCACGAACTCGGGCCCGTCGGCGGTGAAGCCGTGCCTGGCGTAGAGCTCGACGAGGTGGCTCTGCGCGTTCAGCCGCACGGGGTGCGACCCGACCTCGGCCAGCGCGGCCTGCAGCAGCCGGGTGGTGTAGCCCTGGCCGCGGACCGGCCGCGCGGTGCAGAGCCGCCCGATGCGGAACGACTTCACGCCGTCCTCGTGCTCCTCCAGCAGCCGGAGCGTGGCGATGACCGTGCCCTCGTCATCGAGCCAGAGGTGCCTGGTCTCCGGGAGCAGGTCGCGGCCGTCCAGCTCCGGGTACGCGCACTTCTGCTCGACCACGAAGATCTCCACGCGCAGTTTCAGCAGCTCGTAGAGGGTGGCGGTGTCCAGGTCCTGGGCCCAGGACCGCTTGAGCGCAACCGTTGAGATCATCGCCTCTTGCTATCACACCTGGGCGGGGGCCGCGACTCCGGCGGTGTCCAGATTGAGCGTCTTGCTGGTCCAGCTCCACACCTCGCGGAACAACTCCGGATTGTCGGAGAGCTTGACGCCGAGTGAGGGCACCATCTCGCGCAGTTTCGGGGTCCAGCCCTCGTACTCGTTCGGAAAGCAGCGCTGCAGCACGTCGATCATGGCGCTGACGCCGGTCGACGCGCCCGGCGACGCGCCGAGCAGCCCGGCGATGCTGCCGTCGCCCGCGGCGATCACGGCGGTGCCGAACTCCAGCACCCCGCCCAGCCCCTTGCGCCGGATCACCTGGACGCGCTGGCCCGCGGTGATCAGCTCCCAGTCCTTGCCCCTGGCCCGCGGCACGAACTCGCCGAGCGTCTCCACCCGGCCCGCCTCGGACTTGAGCAGCTCGGAGATCAGGTACTTGGTCAGGCTCAGCTCGGTGACGCCGACGCCGAGCAGCGAGAACAGGTTGTCCGGGCGGATCGACTTGAACAGGTCGGTGTTCTTGCCGTCCTTGAGGAACTTCGGCGTCCAGCCCGCGTAGGGGCCGAAGAGCAGGCCGTTGCGGCCCTTGATGACCCTGGTGTCGAGGTGCGGCACCGACATGGGCGGGGCGCCGACGGCGGCCTTGCCGTACACCTTGGCGTGGTGCTGCCCGATGAGCTCGGGGTTGGTGCTGCGTAAGAACTGGCCGCTCACCGGGAAGCCGCCGAAGCCCTTCGCCTCCTTGATGCCGGCCTTCTGCAGCAGCGGCAGCGCGCCGCCGCCCGCGCCGACGAAGACGAAGCGGCTGATCAGCGTGCGGGTCTGCCTGGTGCGGACATTGCGCACCCGCACCAGCCACTGGCCGTCGGACTGCTTGGACAGGTCGAGCACCTCGTGTCCGAAGGCCAGGTCCACCCCGGTGCGGCCGAGGTGGGCGAGGAGCTCGCTGGTGAGCGCGCCGAAGTCGATATCGGTGCCCGCGTCCGTCCAGTTCAGCGCGACCGGGTCGCGGAAGTCGCGGCCGCGCGCCATGAGCGGCAGCCTGCGGGCGAACTCGTCCGGGCTGCCGATGTACTCCATGCCCTCGAAGAGCGGGTGCGGGGCCAGCGCGTCGTAGCGGGCGCGCAGGTAGCGCACGTTCTCTTCGCCGTGCACGAAGCTCACGTGCGGGATCGGGTTGATGAAGCGGGACGGCTCGCCGAGCAGTCCGTTCTGCACGCCGTAGGACCAGAACTGGCGGGAGACCTGGAAGCGCTCGTTGATGTCGACGGCCTTGCTGATGTCGACGGTGCCGTCGGGGTTCTGCGGGCTGTAGTTCAGCTCGCAGAGCGCGGAGTGTCCGGTGCCCGCGTTGTTCCACGGGTCGCTGCTCTCGGCCGCGGCGGCGTCCAGCCGCTCGAAGAGCGAGATCGACCACTCGGGCTGCAACTGCCGCAGCAGTGCGCCGAGTGTGGCACTCATGATGCCTGCGCCGATGAGTACGACATCGGTTTTCTGGGTCTGAGCAGCATTCGGCACGGGTGTCGACTTCCTTGTCACTCTGCGCGGTTGCCCGCGGCTTCCGGCTGGAGGTTACCCACCGTTCACCTGTGCCCAATTGTGCACCTCGGGAATCGGCGTTCCCGCAGCGAACCTGCCGAATGTGACATAGATACCTCCCGGTAAGCCGGGCTCGGCAGGGCGCTTCCGCCGCGATAGATTGGGCACTGTGACGAACGAAACCTCGCTCGACCCGGCGCGGACCTCGTCCGGTGGCGACCCGTGGCAGCCGGATGTCCTCGGCACGAACTACCAGCAGCGCACGCTTCCGCTCGGCCCGGATCCGGACGGCGAGGGCGAGATCTTCGGCACCCTGGTGCGCTACCGGCCCGAGGAGACCGCGTCCAGCCCCGCTGACACGGAGACGCCCGCCGTGCTCTATCTGCACGGCTTCACCGACTACTTCTTCCAGCAGCACGTGGCCGAGCACTTCGCCGCCCGCGGCCACCGCTTCTACGCGCTCGACCTGCGCAAGTGCGGCCGCTCGCTGCGCGACGGGCAGAGCCCGCACTTCGTCACCGACCTGGCCTCCTACGACGCGGAGCTGGACGAGGCGCTGCGCATCGTGCGCGCCGAGACCGGCGCCCCGGTGCTGCTGGTGGCGCACTCCACCGGCGGGCTGATCCTGCCGCTGTGGCTGGACCGGCTGAACGCCCGCACCGGCACCGCCGCCGCGGGCGTGATCGGGCTGGTGCTGAACAGCCCGTGGTTCGACCTGCAGGGCCCGGCCTACTACCGCAGCGTCGGCACCCCGGTGATCGACGTGCTCGGCCGCTTCCGCAAGACCGCGGCGCTGCCCGCCCCCGCGATCACCGCCTACGGCGACAGCCTGCACCACACGGTGTCCGGGGAGTGGGAGTACAACCTGGACTGGAAGCCGCTGAGCGGGTTCCCCGTGCGGTTCGGCTGGCTGCGCGCCATCCGCCGCGGCCACGCCAGGCTGCACCGCGGGCTGAGCATCGGGGTGCCCGCGCTCATCCTGCGCTCCCGGCTGACCAAGTTCGCCCGGCGGTACGGCCCCGCCGTCGACGTGGCGGACGCGGTGCTCGATGTCGAGCAGATCCAGCGCTGGTCCGGCTGCCTCGGCGACCGCACCAACATCGTGCCGATCGAGGGCGCGCGGCACGACGTCTTCCTGTCGAGCGAGAAGCCGAGGGACGAGGCCTTCGCCGAGCTGGACAACTGGCTGGACTGGCTGGCCGCGTTCCGCGCGAACTGACTCACCAGGGGCTGGTGCGCAGCACGATCTCGGTCGCGAACTCGTGCGTCGCCTCGGCGGCGACGTCGTCGACGTCCAGCTCGACCACCCGGAACTCGCCGTAGACGAAGCGGCCGGAGCCGTCCGCCACCGCGCGGGTGGTGCGCTTGGTGACCACCATGGTCACCGGCAGCTCCATCGGCCGAACCGCGGAGTCGGCGACGGCGCCATCGGGGTCGGCGCCCGCCGGGTGCCCGCGGTCGGCGACGGTCAGGCTGATGAAGCGGCCGAACGGCCCGGCGCAGAGCTGCCAGGCCAGTTCGGCGCCGCGGCCGTAGCCGGCGACGTGGGTGTAGGGCACGCTCAGCTGGTCGAGCGCCGCGTGCAGGTCGGCCGGTTCCAGCCCGTCGACGCTCTCCGGCGTGACGGTGCGCAGGTCGGAGACGTGCAGCCGGGCGCAGACCCCGTCGAAGACGTCGGGCGGGGCGCCCGCGTCCGGCAGCAGCAGCACGGTGTGCCTGGAGTCCGGGCCGTCCACCCGGACCGTCCAGGAGCGGTCACCGACCGTGATCTGGCGCGCTGTCATGACCGGAAACGGTACACGGCCGCCCGATCCGCGATGCCGGGTTCGCCCGGATGGCGGGCGTTCAGGAGAGCAGCCGCATGCCCGCGTGGTCGCCCGCCTCGGGATCGAAGGTGACGGTGCGATCGCACCCGGCCTCCCGGCCCAGCTGCTCGACCAGCGCGTCGGCGAAATCGGCACCATCGGCGGCGCGGCGCAGCGCCTGGCGCACGGTGTCGGCCCGCTCGACCACGATCTCGGCCGAGTCCAGCAGCCCGAGCAGCACATCGGTGACGGCCTCCGGGGTCTGCCGGTAGCCGCGGCGCAGCACCCAGTAGATCTCGGCGAGCACCAGCATGGTGAGGTAGCCGGGGTCGCTCTCGGTGAGCCCGTCGATCACGGCGTTGGCGCCGGCGGACTGCTCCGGGTCGTCCTGGGTCAGGTAGCGGATCAGGACATTGGCGTCGAGGCCGATCATCCGCGCGGCCGTTCCACCACGTTGCCTGCGACCGCGGCGTCCATCTCGGCCAGCTCCAGCGGCGCCGCGCCCCAGCCGACGATGCCCTTGAGCGCCTTGACCGTCCTGGTCTCCGGCACCAGCTCGTAGCTGCCGTTCGGGGTGGGCACGAAGGCCACCCTGACCCCCGCGCGCAACCCGAGCGCCACCCGGACGTCCACCGGAATCGTGATCTGCCCCTTGCTGGTCACCGCCGCGGACAGCACCGGCGCGCCGCGTTTGCGCTCCGCCACCGCACCCCTCCTTACGAACCCCGCCGATCCTTACCAGAAGGTAAGGGGCACTGCCCGGTTCGTCAACAGGGCGCGGTGAGCCCGCTGCCGATCACCGGCAGCCCGGCGGGCGGGCCGTCGGCGAGCAGCCGCTCCAGCGCGGGCAGGTCGGCGTGCTCGCTCACCAGGTCGGCGAGCAGATCGAGCTGGGCGGTGCGCAGCGCGGCCACCGAGACGTCGGCCGCCGGTTCGAAGCCGGTGCGGCCCGCCGCGGCCGCGACGGTGCGCAGCCAGCCGCGGCGCAGCTCGTCGCACTCCAGCAGCCCGTGCAGGTGGGTGCCCCAGATCGCGCCGCGGACACTGCCTTCCGGCTGCCCTTCCAGCTCCAGCCAGGCGGGGTCGCCGGTGCGGGTGACCCGGCCGTGGTGGATCTCGTAGCCGTGCACCGGGATGCGGCTGCCCAGCTCCCGTCCGGCGCTGCGCCGCAGCACCTTCGGGTCGGCGAAGGCGACCTCGAGGTCGAACAGCCCGAGCCCGGGCACCGCGCCCGCGCCGGACTCCACCGGGTCGACGATCCGGCTGCCGAGCATCTGGTACCCGCCGCACACCCCGAGGATCGGCTTCCCCTCCGCCGCCCTGGTCTGCAAGGCATCGGCGAGACCGGTGCGCCGCAGCCAGGCCAGGTCGTCGACGGTGGCCTTGCTGCCGGGGAGCACCACCAGGTCGGCGCCGGCGAGCCGGGAGGGCTCGGCCACCCAGCGGACCGCGGTGCCCGGTTCGCAGGCGAGCGCCTCCACGTCGGTGGAGTTGGAGACGCGCGGAAGCCGGATCGCGGCGACCGACAGCCACTCCCGGCCGCGCGCCGGGGCGGGGCGGCCCACCGGGGCGTCGGCGACGGTGCCGAGCGAGTCCTCGGCGTCCAGCCAGAGCTCGTCGGTGTAGGGCAGCACGCCGAGCGTGGGGCGGCCGGTGAGCGCGGCGAGCTGGTCCAGCCCGGGGCGCAGCAGCTCGACGTCGCCGCGGAACTTGTTCACCAGGAAGCCCGCGACGAGCCGCTGGTCGGCCGGTTCCAGCACCGCCACGGTGCCGAAGAGGTGGGCGAGCACGCCGCCGCGGTCGATGTCGCCGACCACGATCACCGGCAGCCCGGCCGCGCGGGCCAGCCCCATGTTGGCGAGATCGGTGGCGCGCAGATTGATCTCGGCGGGCGAGCCTGCGCCCTCGCAGAGCACCGCGTCGAAATCGGCACGGAGGGAGGCGAGTTCGTCGGCCACCACCTCCCGCAGCGCGGTCCGATGCCGGAAGTAGTCGCGCGCGCCGACGGTGTCGACGGCCCTGCCGCGCACCACCAGCTGGGAGCGGTGATCACCACCCGGCTTGAGCAGGATCGGGTTGAACCGCACGCTCGGCTCCAGACCGCAGGCGCGGGCCTGCAGCGCCTGCGCCCGGCCGATCTCCCCGCCGTCCAGCGTGACGACCGAGTTGTTGGACATGTTCTGCGCCTTGAACGGCGCCACCCGGACCCCGCGGCGGGCCAGGGCCCGGCACAGCCCGGCGACGACGACGCTCTTGCCCGCGTCCGAGGTGGTCCCGGCGACGAGCAGCGCGCCGCCCGGCGTCACGGCAGGGTGAGGATCTCGGCGCCGGTCTCGGTGACCACGAGGGTGTGCTCGAACTGCGCGGTCCAGCGCCGGTCCTTGGTGACCACGGTCCAGCCGTCGTTCCAGACCTCGTAGTCGATGCCGCCGAGGTTGATCATGGGCTCGATGGTGAAGGTCATCCCCGGCTCGATGACCGTCTCCACCGCGGGCTGGTCGTAGTGCAGCACCACCAGGCCGTTGTGGAAGGTCGGGCCGACGCCGTGGCCGGTGAAGTCGCGGACGACGCCGTAGCCGAAGCGGTTGGCGTAGGACTCGATCACCCGGCCGACGACGTTCAGCGCGCGGCCGGGCTTGACCGCCTTGATGGCCCGCATGGTGGCCTCGTGGGTGCGCTCCACCAGCAGCCGGACCTCCTCGTCGACCTCGCCGGCCAGGTAGGTGGCGTTGGTGTCGCCGTGCACGCCGTCGATGTAGGCGGTGACGTCGATGTTCACGATGTCGCCGTCCTGGATCACGGTGGAGTCCGGGATGCCGTGGCAGATCACCTCGTTGAGCGAGGTGCAGCAGGACTTGGGGAAGCCCTTATACCCGAGCGTGGAGGGGTAGGCGCCGTTGTCGATCATGTACTCGTGCGCGATCCGGTCCAGCTCGTCGGTGGTGACGCCGGGGGCGACGGCCTTGCCCGCCTCGGCCAGCGCGCGCGCCGCGATCTTGGAGGCGAGCCGCATCTTCTCGATGGTCTCCGGCGTCTGCACCCAGGGCTCGGAGCCCTCGACGGCCGTCCGCTTGCCCACGTACTCGGGGCGCGCGATGGCGCGCGGCACCTCCCGCTCGGGCGAGAGCATGCCGGGAACGAGGGGCTGGCGAGTGCGCACGGACATGACGAACAGGGTAGACCGGATCGACCGGCCGCAGCCGGGTAACCCGGCGGGGCCCGCGCCCCTCCCCGGCGGCGCGGTGCCGCGGTCAGCCGGCGGCGGCGGGTAGCTCGGCGCTCCGCACCGGCCCGGTCTCGGCCTCGTAGGCGCGCGCCACGATCGCCGCGCGCAGGTACCAGAGCCCGTCCATGTTCATCGGGTCGAAACCGGTGTGCTGGGCGATCCGGCGCATCCGGTGGTCGATGGTGTTGGCGTGGATGTGCAGCGCGCGCGAGGTGCGCTGCCGGTTGCGGTCGTTGCGCAGGTGCACCACCAGGGTGTTCAGCAGCTCCGGCTGCGCGTGCAGCGGATCGAGCACCGCGGCCAGCCTGCGGCGGCCGGGGCCGGGGCGGGTGATCTGGTACTCGACGGCCAGATCCGCCATCCGGTAGAGCCCGGCCGGGCGCCGCAGCCGCTGGGCGAGATCGAGCAGCTCGTGTGCGTCCCTGGTCGCGGCGGGCACCGCGCCGGTGAGCGCGTGCACGACGGTGCCGAGCAGCGGGACGCCGGCCGCCCGCTGCAACCCGGCGAGCAGGTCGGCGGCGGCGGTGTCCTCGAGCCGATCCTCGGCGAGCAGCACGGTACCGCCATCGGGGCCGAGCAGCGCGGGCGGCGGGCCATCGCGCCGCGTCGCCAGCTCCAGCCGCATCCGGCGCAGTCTGCGCCCGGCCTCGCTCTCGTCGCGCACCGCGCGGTCCTCCAACGTCTCGGTCGCGACGCCGAGCGCGAGCACCGCGTAGGCGTCCGCGGCCGGGAAGCCGCTGCCGCGGAGCTGCGCCGCGCCGGCGTCACCGGCGATCAGCGCGCTCGCCAGCCGGCCGCCCGCATCGTCCCGCGCGGTGCTCTGCGCCCGCAGTTCGCGCAGGTAGCTGCCGGTGAAGGCGGTGACGAGGCGATCGAGCACCTCGGCGAGGCGCTGCCCGGCCACCACCATGGCCCTGCTGTCCGCGCCGGTGGCGCGCCTGCCGAGCAGCTCGAGCACGAAGCGGAAGCCGAGGTGGGTGGCGTGCTGCACCGCCTCCAGGTCGACGCCGTCGGCGGCCCAGTCACCGATCCGGGCATGCAGCCGCTCCGGCACCTCCACCGCGGGGTCGCCCTGCAGCGCGACGGCCACCAGATCCAGGCAGCCCCTGATCACCTCGGCGGCCTCGCGGCGGGACGCCCCGCACGGCATCGTCGCCCCGCGCGGCTCGGCGCCGCCCGCGACGTGCCCGAGTAGCTGGTGCGAGAGCCGGGGGTCGTGGCGCAGGTAGCCCGCGGCAGGCATCCCGGCGATCCTGAGTTCCCTGGTCGCGCACGGGCTGCTCGTCCGCATCCGTCCTCCGTAGTATCGTGACTCAACTCTCTCAGTAATAACTGTAACTATCAGTGGACATATTCGGCTACAGACATTTTCCGCCCGCCGATCCCGACGACATTGGACGAAGCAGGGAAGATTGACTCAGTATCTACTGAGACAGTTGGCCGGATCGAAGGGAAACGGATGACCGGCAGGGAGTACCGGGTCGCCGAACTGGCGGAGGCCGCGGCGGTACCGGTGCGCACGGTGCGCTACTACCAGGAGCGCGGCCTGCTCGCGCCGCCCGAGCGCAGGGGCCGGAACGCCTTCTACGGCGAAACGCACCTGGAGCGGTTGCGGCTGATCGCCGACCTGCTCGGCCGCGGACACAGCCTCGAGGGCATCGCCGACCTGCTGACCAGCGCCGAACAGGGCGGCGGCGTCTCCGAGCTGCTCGGCTTCCAGTCGGCGGCCGCGACGGCGTGGGGCGACGGCGAGGTCACGCTCGACCTGCAGCAGATGCTCGAGCAGTTCGGCGACCAGGTGACGCCGCAGGCCATCGCCGAGGCGGTCGCGCTCGGCTACCTGCGCATGGAGGGCGACCAGTTCGTGTACACCAGCGCGCGGCTGCTGGAGGGGGCCTCCGCGCTGGTGGCGATCGGTATCCCGCTGCACGCCATCCTCGCGGTGAGCTGGGAGCTCGAGGCGGCCTTCGACCGGATGGCCTTCGCCTTCGTGCAGATCTTCCGCACGCACCTGGTGAGCAAGGTGCTCGAGCACCCCTCCCCCGCCCAGCTGCACCAGCTCGCCGAAACCCTGGCGGAGCTGCGTCCCAGCGTCCGGATGATCGCGGACGAACACCTGGCCCGCGCCATGGATCGGCGCATCGGGATCGACCTGCCCGAGGTGTCCCAGCAGATCAGCCGGGCCACCGGCGAGTAGGGAATCTTCGGCGCACCCCCGGCGTTCCGACGAGTAGTTGACGTAGAAACATCTCGAGACGGGACGCACCGTGGAACTGGGACTCACCACCTTCGCCGAACGCTATCCGGCCGACGGCCGCCCGGCGCCGAGCGCGGCCGAACGGCTGCGCCAGGTCGTGGACGAGGCCGTCGCCACCGAGGCCGCCGGGCTCGACGTCTACGGCGTCGGCGAGCACCACCGGGTCGACTTCGCCGCCTCCGCCCCCGCCGTCGTGCTGGCCGCCATCGCCGCGCGCACCGAGCGCATCCAGCTCACCAGCGCGGTCACCGTGCTCAGCTCCGACGACCCGGTGCGCGTCTACCAGGACTTCGCCACCCTGGACGGGCTCTCGGGCGGGCGCGCCGAGCTCATGGCCGGGCGCGGCTCGTTCACCGAGTCCTTCCCGCTCTTCGGCTACGACCTGGCCGACTACGACCAGCTCTTCGACGAGAAGCTCGCCCTGCTGCTGAAGCTGCGCGAGGAGGAGCCGGTCACCTGGCAGGGCAAGTTCCGCGCCCCGCTGGACAACGCGATCGTCTACCCGCGCACCGACAACCGCCCCCTCCCGGTCTGGATCGCCGTCGGCGGCAGCCCCGAATCCGTCGCCCGCGCCGGCCTGCTCGGCCTCCCGCTCGCCATCGCCATCATCGGCGGCGAACCCGCCCGCTTCAGGCCGCTGGTCGACCTCTACCACCGCGCCCTCGCCGAGGGCGGGCACGAGCGCCAGCCCGTCGCGGTGCACGCGCACGGCTACATCGCCGACACCGAAGAGGCCGCGATCAGCGAGTTCTGGGAGCCCTACACCCGGGCCATGAACGTCATCGGCCGCGAGCGCGGCTGGGGCCGCATGACCCGCGCCCAGTTCGACGCCATGCGCGGCCCCGAGGGCTCGCTCTTCCTCGGCACCCCGGACGTGGTCGCCGAGAAGATCGGAAGAGTCCGCGACACCCTCGGGCTCGACCGCTTCATGCTGCACACCAGCGTCGGCACGCTGCCGCCGGAGCAGGTGCTGCACACCATCGAGCTGCTCGGGGCGAAGGTGGCGCCGCAGCTGGGCTGAGCGATTACACGGCGCGCGATGCTGCCTCAGAACTCAGTGCGTTGGAGCGAACAGATACTGGACTACACCTCCTGGTCTGCCCCACCGGTCGGGCTGACGGGTCATGATCGCTTTGTTGCCGTCGTTGCCTGCCGAGTCAGGGTTCGGGGAAGGGGGTGTAACTACCGGTAGTGGTGTCGTAGGACAAGGCAGTCCAGCGTCCCTGATCGGCGGCGGCCAGCCGGGCGCCGAGCGCCACCGCGATCGAGACCGGCCCGCTGAGGTAGATTGTGTGCCCACTGCTGCGTGCCCCGGCCGGCAGGCTCGTATCCCGCCACACCCGGCAAACCTGATCGACGACCGCAGTGAAGGCCGCGGTGTTCTCGGGCAGCGTCTCTCGCGGGTTACGCAGCAGCAACAGCGCCCCCACGCCGCGGGCGCGGCAATCCTGCAGTACTTGATCGTGGAAACCCTGGCCGTGGTTCTGCAGATCCAGCGCCAGCGCGACTCGCGCGGGGTCGGCACCAGGGATGGTCTCGACCGCGGTCACAGTCAGGGGCTGTTGCGGCTACGAACAGCGCGCAGGCTCGTGGCATGGAAGAACGACGGGCTCCCGGTTCCCTGGCGCAGCGCATAAACCGCGACCTCGCGGGGGTGGGTGTAGCCGAGCCGGGCCCCGAACCAAAACGCCATCTGCAGGCGCATGATCGGGATCAAGTTGATCGGGGCGGCATCCGGGCTCCGGCGCCGGGTCCGCCGCCGACCCGGCCTGGCTCGCCGACAGCACCGGCGTGGTGTGGGCCGAGAACCTGGCCACCACACCGGCCTGCGGCGGCGCAAATCCGCCGCCCTGCGCGGAGTCCACCGAACCCGGCGGGCGCCGCAGCAGGGTTGTGCTCGCGCGCCTGGACTACGCCGAGCCCGTCGCGCCGCAGTCTGTTTCCGCGGAGCCGATGCCGAAGTGGGGCAGCGCCTTCCGTCGCGGTGACGCGCTGCCGATCGTCCCGCACCTGTCCGCTGGCGTCTATACCGCGCCCGGCGCCGAGGCGGGCAGCGCCCGGGTCGAGATCACCGAGAACCCCGCACGCACCATGATCATGCGCATCGCGGTCACCTACAGTGGCTATCGCGATGGCGACGGGATCACCGTCGACGGCACCGAGAGTGTGGAGCGGCGCGCCGAGAGCGGGTTCGCGCCGATCACCTGGCACAGCGATCTCAGCGTCTCCGGCACGCACACCGGAACCCGGCGCACCTCCGAGCCGGGCGGCCTCACCCTCGGAACCGAAGTCATCCGCAACGATTTCCAGGCCGCGGGCACACTCACCACGGTGCTGGACGGGCACACCTACACCCAGCCGGGCAACGGCTCCTGAACACCAGGCCGGGTCGTGGTTGTGGTGCGCCATCGGCACCGAGAACGCTGTCGGCGTGGCACGCGGTTACGAAGAGCCGCACGCCTGTTACCAAGGAACGCACTCACCGTTCATTCGGTACCGGCGTCGGTTCCCGCTGTGACTCCGCATGATTCAGCGCGGCTCAGCTGCGGCTGAACTGCTCGTTGCTTGCCTGCAGAGCGGTGTTCATCGTGTGGAGGAAGCCGAGAACGACGTCGAGTGTTTCGGGGTCGCTCGGGAATTCGTTCCCGAGCACCCCGACCACGGGTGCGATGGCAACTCCGGCGCGGACCGCGACCGGCTCCACGCGGACCCGGCGCCGGTCGGAGTCGTCGGGGCTGCGCCGTACGAACCCGGCGCCTTCGAGTCGGTCGATGACCGAGGTAATAGCTCCGCCGCGGCTGATACCCAGCCTAGTGGCGAGCTCGCCCGGCGTGAGCGGGCCGTCGGTGCTCAGCATGATCAGGCAGCCGAGGTCGATGACGCGTATGCCGAGCCGGCTGGCGAGGTTCGAGTGGAACACCACTGACTGCGCGGCGTACCTGCGCAGTTCGTCCAGCAGATCGCGGCGCACCCGCGCGGGCGGGACTGCTCGGGTGGTCGACGTCATCGGGCTCTCTTCTGCATGCCGGAGAATCGGTGGGTTTCGGTCGGAGGGTTCGGTTCAATGGCCGGAGGGTCCGCCGTGATGCTCGGCGGCGTAGCCCGCGGTAAGCCAGTAGACGGTGCGGTCGACCGCGGGCAGGATCTCGGTCACCGCGATCTCGCCACCGGCGAAGCGGCCGAGGAGCCCGTAGACCAGGCTGGACAGGATCACCTCCAGGTCGCGAACGAACGCGGGGTCGACTCCAGCCAGTGCCGTCATCGCGGCGGGGACCACGGCCTCGAATCCGCGCTGCACCAGCACTTCGCCGCCGGTCGCGGCCCGGGCGCGGAAATAGGCGATCAACAGTCCCGGGTGGTCTTCCCAGGGTTCGAAGATGGGGCGCAGCACACCCATGAGCGCGGTGCGCAGGGATTCGCCGGGCACGGGAGCGTAGGAGTCCAGGCCGGCATAACGGTTGTCTGCGAGCCAGCGCTGCAGCGCGGCCAGGATCAGCTCGTCACGGGTGCCGTAGAGCTTGTAGATCTTGGCCAGCGACACGCGCGCCTGCCGGGCGACCTCGCGTACCTGTACCGCCTCGTAGCCACCGGCCTCCAGCAGCTGCACGACGGCGGCCTGGATGCGCTGCTCCCCTTGGCCGACGGCCGACTCCATGACATCGGGCCGGTTCTCCGGTTTTCGGTCCAACTTCTTCCCCCATCGCCTCAGAGACTGCTACTCTCGCCAAGTGGTAATCAGATTACCACAGCTAGAAGGCAAATTTTCATCGGCATCGGCGTGCACTCGTGACTCATCCGGGGCGACGCTGAGCTGCTCGGCATCGAATCGAGGATCAATGGGTTCCCTGGACGGCAAGGTCGCTTTCATCACCGGGGTGGCACGAGGACAGGGCCGCAGCCACGCGCTGCGGCTGGCGCGCGAGGGCGCCGACATCATCGGCGTCGACATCTGCGCCGATATCGCTTCCAACGCCTACCCGATGGCGAGCCGCGCCGAGCTGGCGGAGACCGTGGCGCTGGTCGAGGCAGAGGGACGCAGGATGATCGGCACGGTGGCCGACGTGCGGGACTTCATCGCGCTGCGCGACGCGCTGGATGCCGGGGTCGCTGAGCTCGGCCGCCTGGACATCGTCTGCGCGAATGCCGGTATCGCGCCGCTGTCGCTGGAGGAGGTTCCGATCGAGACCGAGCTCGCGCAGTGGGCGGATGTGATCGGGGTGAACATGTCGGGGGCTTTCCACACCGCGCGCGCCGCGCTGCCGCACTTGATCGCGGGCGGGCGTGGCGGGAGCATCGTGTTCACCAGCTCCACCGCCGGGCTGGTCGGTATGGGCGGGATGGACGGCGGGGGCCTGGGCTACGCGGCCTCCAAGCACGCCATTGTCGGCATCATGCGCTGTCTGGCGAACGGGCTGGCGCAGTACAGCATTCGGGTCAATACCGTGCATCCGACCGCGGTGAACACCATGATGGCGGTCAATCCGCAGATGATGGAGTGGGCGGCGAACAACCCCGACGGCGGCCCGCACCTGATGAACCCGATGCCGGTCGCCATGCTCGAGCCGCAGGACATCAGCGCCGCGATCGCCTTCCTCGCCTCGGACGAAGCGAAGTACATCACCGGGGTGACGCTGCCGGTGGACGCCGGCTTCGTCAACAAGCTGTGAGCACCGCGAGGGCCGGGCGGGTCGCGGGCAAGCGGGTGCTCGTCACCGGGGCCGCCCGCGGCATGGGACGCAGCCACGCGGTCCGGCTCGCCGAGGAGGGCGCCGACCTGGTGCTGATCGACATCTGCCGCTCACTGCCCGAGCTCGAGTACCCGCTGGCAACACCGGAGGATCTGGCCGAGACCGAGCGGCTGGCTGCCGAGCACGGCGGGCAGGTGATCACCGCGGTCGCCGACGTGCGCGACGCCGCGGAGCTGCGCGCGGCGGTGGACACCGCGGTGGCCGAGCTCGGCGGGCTCGACGCCGCGGTGGCCAACGCCGGAGTATTGACCGCGGCGACCTGGGAGCACACCACGCCCGAGCAGTGGCGCACGGTGGTCGATGTCAACCTGATCGGCACCTGGAACACCTGCGCCGCTGCGCTGCCGCACCTGATCGAGCGCGGTGGCAGCCTGGTCAACATCAGCTCGGCCGCCGGGCTCAAGGGCACCCCGCTGCACACGCCATACACCGCGGCCAAGCACGGCGTCGTCGGCCTGAGCAAGGCCCTCGCCAACGAACTGGCGGCGCGCAGCATCCGGGTCAACACCGTGCATCCGACCGGGGTCGCGACCGGGATGTCACCGGCGTCGCTGTTCACCCTGCTCACCGAGGTCCGCCCGGATCTGGCCCCGCTGTTCGGCAATGCGCTGCCGGTCGTGATGACCGAACCCATCGACATCAGCAACGCGGTGCTCTACCTGATCTCCGATGAGGCCCGGCACGTGACCGGGATGGAGTTCAAGGTCGACGCCGGCGTCACGCTCATCTGAAAGCGGAACACATGCAAACCACCGATACCGCCACCGGCTCACGCTCGGAGCGAGGGCGCCAGGCCTTCACCGAAGTCATGACCTTCGACCCGCCCCCCGGCCCCGCGGCACCAGACAGCCTGCTGGACTACGTCTTCGCCGAGGTGTGGACCCGTCCGGTGCTCAGCCGCCGCGACCGGCGCTTCGTCACCCTGGCCTGCGTCGCCGACTCCGACGCCGAGCAGCTACTGATCGACCACGTCTACGCCGCGCTGAACAGCGGCGACCTCTCCATCGTCGAAATGCGGGAGACGGTGCTGCATTTCGCGGTCTATGCCGGCTGGCCCAAGGCGTCGCGGTTCAATATCGTCGTCGACCAGCAGTGGGACCGCATCCACCGCGAGCGCGGCCTGCCGGTCCCCGCCCCCGAACCGCTGCTGCCGCTGGTCACCCCGAGCGACCCCGAAGAGCGGCTGGTTCGCGGCACGCAGTCGTTCAAGGACGTCAATTGCATGCCGTTCGCCCCGGACCGGAACAACCCCTACCAGGGCGCGGGCATCCTGAACTTCGTCTTCGGCGAAATGTGGCTGCGCCCGGGGCTCTCGATGAAGGCGCGCCGGTTGATCACGGTGGCCTGCGTCGGGTTCCAGGACGCCCCGCTGCCGATCCTGTCCCACGTCTACGCGGCGCTGAAGAGCCGGGACGTGTCGTTCGAGGAGATGGACGAGCTGGCGCTCCAGTTCGGCGCCTACTGCGGGCTGCCCAAGGGCACCTACCTCAGCCAGGTCATCCGGGAACAGAAGGGTCGCGTCGTGCACGAGTGGCGCGTCGAAGCCGAGCAGGAGCAGTCGTGAGCACCACCGAGACGTTGAACGGCGCGCTGCTCATCGGCGGGGACCGGATCACCGCCGCCGCGGGCGGGTCGCAGGACCACATCTTCCCGGCCACCGGGCAGCCGAACGGGACGGTCGCGCTCGCGGGCGCCGAAGACATCGAACTCGCCGTTCGAGCCGGGCGCGAAGCGCAGCGGGAATGGATCTCCTACTCCGCCGATCGCCGCCGTGACCTGCTGATCGACCTCGCCGACGCGGTGCACGAGCACACGGCCGAGCTGAGCCGGTTGAACGTGCACGACTACGGGGTGCCGATCTCCTTCGCGATCAATACCATTGTGCTCGAACGGTTCCTGCGGCACTACGCCGGTTACGTCGACAAGCCGCACGGGCTCAGCACGCCGGTCGCCGAGTCCCCCGACCTGAATCTCGTCGAGCGCGAGCCCTACGGCGTGGTCGGGGTGATCGCGCCCTGGAACGGCGCGATGGTGGTCGCGGGGTCGTGCGTCGCCCCCGCACTGGCGGCGGGCAACGCGGTGCTGTTCAAGCCGTCGGCGCTGGCGCCGTTCGCGGCGTTGCGCTTCGGCGAGCTGTGCCTCGAGGCCGGGCTGCCGCCCGGGCTGGTGAACGTCGTGCCCGCCCGCGCCGAGGGCGGCGAGGCGCTGGTGCGGCACCCGGGGATCCGCAAGATCCACTTCACCGGGGGCGGGGTGACCGCGCGCAAGATCCTGGCGGCCGCGGCGGAGAACCTGATCCCGGTGGTCGCCGAGCTCGGCGGCAAGTCGGCGAACATCGTCTTCGCCGACGCCGATCTCGACTATGCCGCGCGGCTGTCGGCCTACCAGGGGCCGATCGTGCAGTCCGGGCAGAGTTGTGCGTCCGCGAGCCGGGTGCTGGTGCACGAATCGGTCTACGACGCCTTCGTGGAGAAGTTCGTCGCCACCGTCGAGCAGGCGGCGGTGGGCGACCCGTTCGATCCCGCCGTCGTCTTCGGCCCGGTGATCAGCGAGCTCGATGCCACCCGCATCCTGTCGGTGATCGACGAGGCCGTCGCGACCGGCGCCGGTGAACTCGTCACCGGCGGCAAACGGATGGGCGGGGCGCTGGCCGGCGGTTACTACCTCGAGCCGACGGTGTTCGGCGAGGTCGACAACGGCTCGCCGCTGGCGCGCACCGAGACCTTCGGGCCGGTCGTGTCGATCCTGCGCTTCCGAGACGAGGCCGAGGCCGTGCGGCTGGCCAACGACAGTCCGTACGGGCTCAACGCCTTCATCCAGACCACCGATCTGGTGTGCGCGCACCGGGTGGCTCGGCAGCTGGAGGCGGGGTCGATCTGGATCAACCAGGTCAGCGATATCTCGCCGCAGGGGCCCTACGGCGGCTACAAGCAGAGCGGCTTCGGCCGCACCGGCGGCCTGGACGGGCTCTACGAGTTCCTGCAGGTCAAGAACATTCGCATCGGCATGAGCTGAGCGGTGCGGGTGCCCGGCACGCGATGCCGGGCACCCGTGCTCGGTCAGCGGTGCGCGGACATGAGCGTCAGCGCCGCCTCGGCTGCCTCGACGACCGCGCCGCGGGCGGCACCGGCGCGCCCGACGAGATCACCGACCAGCCCCACGTCCTTGCGGAGGAGATCACCGGCATGAGCCGCCAACACCTCGAGGCTGCCGTTCATCGGCGCGATCGCAGACAGCGCGAAGCTGTTGGCGGTGCCGTTGGTGAGGACCTCACCCAGCCGGGCCCGGTCGACGCCCAGCTCTTCCCCGAGCGTGAAGGCGCTGGCGGCAGCCGCGAGGTGCGCGGTGAACAGCAGGTTGTTCAGCAGCTTGGCCACCTGCCCCGCCCCGGTCGAGCCCAGGTGCAGCACGTGACCGGCGTAGGCGTCGAACACCGGACGGCAGCGCTGCACGACGCCGCTCTCGCCACCGGCCATGACCAGCAGCCTGCCCTCGGCGGCCGCCTGGCCGCCGCCGCTGACCGGTGCGTCGACCACGTGGACCCCGCGCGTGGCCGCGGTCTCGGCCAGCGCCAGGCAGGTGTCGGGGTGCACCGTGCTGTGCACCGCGATCACCCCGCCCGGCGCCAGCCCGCTCAGCACCCCCTCCGGTCCGCCGACGACCTGCTCGACATCGGCATCGCCGACCACGCACAGGCACACCAGGTCGCTGGCGGCGGCGAGCGCGGCGGGGCTGTCCGCCACCGTGGCTCCGCAATCGGCGAACGGCTCCAGCATCTGCGGGCGCCGGGCCCACAGCACCAGCGGATGCCCCGCAGCCGCGATCCGCCGGGCCATTGGCCCGCCCTGACTACCGAGCCCGATGAAACCTACCCGCATCTACGTACTCCCAACTTGCGATTCTTGACCGGTCGATAAAATGTCGCACTGCCGAATCGAGCTGTCAAGAATGTCAATTGTATTGGACGGCAATACAATTGAATACTCAGTCACGTCAAAACCACGAAGTATTACTCCAATAATGATCGACCACTAAGAGAAAGGCCGGGCGCATGACCGAGCCGGCAGTCGTTGACTATTTCACCGATGCCGAGGTGGCACAGAGCCCCTACGAGTATCTGGCCCACCTGCGCAGCCGGAACCCGGTGTTCCGCGAGCCGCACCACGACGTCGTGGTGATCACCGGTTATCAGGAGGCCAACGAGGTCTTCCGTGACCCCGAGCGGTTCTCGGCCTGCGTCGCCATCGGCGGCCCCTTCCCGCCGCTGCCCTTCGTGCCCGAGGGCGACGACATCAGCGAGCAGATCGAGGCGCACCGGCACTGCTTCCCGATCTTCGAGCACATGGTCACCATGGACCCGCCGGAGCACACCCGGACGCGGACCCTGCTGAGCCGGCTGCTCACCCCCAAGCGGCTCAAGGAGAACCAGGACTACATGTGGCGCCAGGCCGACCGGCAGTTCGACGAGATCGCCGCGCTCGGCCGCTGCGACTTCCTCGCCGACTACGCCAAGCCCTTCGCCACCCTGGTCATCGCCGACCTGCTCGGTGTGCCCGAGGGCGACCGCGACGAGTTCCGGGCCAGGCTCGCCGGGCACAAGGAGCCGGGCACCCGGGTCGGCGCGCTCGACAGCGAACCGGTGGGCAGCAATCCGCTGCAATGGCTGGAGGACACCTTCGGCGACTACATCGCAGACCGCAGGGCCACCCCGCGCGGCGACATCCTCGGCGTGCTCGCCGAGACCACCTACCCCGACGGCACGCTGCCCGAGCTCATCGACATCGTGCGTCCGGCGACCTTCCTGTTCGCCGCCGGGCAGGAGACCGTCACCAAACTGCTCAGCTCCGCCGTGCGCGTGCTGGCCGAACAACCCGAGCTGCAGCGGCTGCTGCGCGCGGACCGCAGCCTGGTCGGCGCGTTCATCGAGGAATCGCTGCGCTACGAGAGCCCGACCAAGGTCGACTTCCGCCTGACCCGCAAGAGCACCGAGGTCGGCGGGGTCGACATCCCGGCGGGCAGCGTGGTGATGCTCGCCATCGGCGCCGCCAACCGCGACCCCCGCAAGTTCGACGCCCCCGACACCTTCGACCTGGCCCGCCCCAACGCCCGCGAACACATCGCCTTCGGCCGCGGCATCCACACCTGCGCGGGCGCACCCCTCGCGCGCACCGAGGGCCAGGTGACGCTGAACCGCATGCTCGACCGGCTGCACGACATCGCCATCGACGACAGCGTGCACGGCCCCGCCGACCGGCGCGACTACCGCTACGAGCCCACCTTCCTGCTGCGCGGGCTGCAGGAACTGCACATCACCTACACCGAGGCCCCGCAGTGAAGGTCACCGTCGACGCCGACCGGTGCCGCGGCCACGGCGTCTGCGTGGCCCTGTGCCCCGAGGTCTTCACCCTCACCGACGACGGCTACGCCGTCACCGGTGATGCCGCGCCGGAGCAAGCCGCCGCCGTCGACGACGCGGCACATGCCTGCCCCGAGCAGGCGATCACCACCGAGTAGTACGACACGCACGCACAGGAGGATTCATCATGGGAAAGCTCGACGGCAGGGTCGCCTTCATCACCGGAGCCGCGCGCGGCCAGGGCCGCAGCCACGCGGTCCGGCTCGCGCAGGAGGGCGCCGATGTGATCGCGGTCGACATCTGCTCGCAGCTCGAATCGGTCCGGTACCCGATGGGCACCACCGACGAGCTGGAACAGACCGCCGAGGAGGTCCGCGCCACCGGCCGCCGCATCGTGGCACGCCGGGCCGACGTCCGCGACGTCACCGCGCTGCGCGCGGCCTTCGACGAGGGCGTCGCCGAGCTGGGACCGGTCGACATCGTGCTCGCCAACGCCGGAATCGGCGCGGGTGGCTCCGCGGTCACCGAGGAACAGGAGTGGGACGACGTCGTCGGCGTCAACCTCACCGGGGTGTGGAACACCGGGCGCGTCGCGATCCCCGCCATGGTCGAGCGCGGGCGCGGCGGCTCCATCGTGCTCACCAGCTCCACCGGCGGCCTGATCGGCGTCGGCATCCCGACCGCGGGCTTCCTCGGCTACACCGCCGCCAAACACGGCGTCGTCGGGCTGATGCGGTCGTGGGCCAACTACCTCGCCCCGCACAACATCCGGGTCAACAGCGTCGCGCCCACCGCGGTGCGCACCCCGATGGCTGCCGACGGAGACCTGCAGGCGATCATGGAGCGCTCCCCCCAGCTGGCCCAGGCGCTGTCCAATGCCATGCCGGTGGACCTGGTCGAGCCGCTCGACGTCTCGAACGCGATCGCCTGGCTCGTCTCCGACGACGCCCGCTACGTGACCGGCACCGTCGTCCCGGTCGACGCCGGGCAGCTCAACAAACGTTAGCGACGCAATTCCCATCGGAAGCGCTGTGACTGGTGTCACAATGTGGTGACCACAGTCTCACGAGCACGGGCAGGCCGATTGGACCTCGACCGGAGAAACATCCCGATCACCAACTGGTGGCCATACGCGCAAAGCCACCGGCTGCGCAATCGTCTCGCCGTCGTCGCCCCCGACGCCGGCGGCGTGATAGTGCACGCTGGCGGCTGGCTCTGCGACCGCGCCATGGCGGGATGGGATGTCAGTTCGCGGTTCGGTAGGTGATGTGCAGTTCCTGTAGTCCGCGCAGCAGGAAGGTGGGTTCGTACCGGAAGTCGCGGTTCCCGGGTGCGCCGTGGGCGTCGTCATCGATGGCGAGGTCGGTGACCCGGTCGAGCAGCCGGTCCAGGGTGACCAGCCCTTCGGTGCGGGCGAGCGGAGCGCCCGCGCAGGTGTGGACACCGCGGCCGAAGGCGATGTGCTCGCGCGAGTTCGGGCGGTCGAGGCGGAACTCGTCGGGGGCGTCGAACTTGCGGGGGTCGCGGTTGGCGGCGGCGATGCAGAGCATCACGATGCTGCCCGCGGGGATGTCGACGTCGCCGACCCGGGTCGATTTCCTGGCCAGCCGGAAATCGACCTTGGTGGGGCTCTCGAAGCGCAGTGCCTCCTCGATGAACGGCGCGACCAGGCCGCGGTCCGCGCGCAGGAGTTCCTGGTATTCGGGGTGTTCGGCGAGCACCCGGATCGCGGAGCTCAGCAGTTTGGTGACCGTCTCCATACCGGCGGCGAACAGGAAGGTTGCCGGGCGGACCACATCGATCAGCTCGGGCAGCGTGCCGTCGGGGTAGGTGGTGGCGGCGAGCACGCCGAGGATGTCGCCGCGCGGGGTTGCGCGCCGGTCGCCGAGGTACCGGCCGAAGGTGTCCTCCAGCCACTGCAGCGGATTGCTGCCGACCGGTTCACTGTCCAGCGCGCCGACCCGGCTGCCCGGCTCCTCGTGCCCGGTCAGGCGGCGCCGGAACTCCGCGCGGTCCTCCTCCGGGACACCGAGCAGGTCGGCGATGACCAGGGTGGCGAAGGGTTTGGCGTAGTCGCCGAGGAATTCGCAGCGCCCCGCCTCGAGAATCGCGTCCAGCCTGCGGTCGGCCAGGCCGAGCATGTAGTCGCGGTTCTCCTTGAGCCGCTTGGGGGTGAGCAGCCGGCTCAGCAGGGTCCGGGTCCGGGTGTGGTCCGGCGGGTCCATGGTGACCATGTGCTCGAAGATCGGGAACCGGTGCCGGTGTGCCTCGATCTGAGCGCTGATGTCGTCGCCCTCGGGAACGAAGGGCAGCGGCGGGAACGGGCCGCCGATCGAGACGCACGCCGAGAACGAATCGTGGTCGCGGAAGATCGTGTCGGCCTCCCGGTAGCCGGTGACGACCAGGACGCCGTGGTGCGGTTCCCGCAGGATCGGGTTCCGGCTGCGCAGCCCGGCCAGGAACGGATACGGATCCTGGGCCAGCGACGCGTCGGAGAAGTAGTCGAGGAACGCCGCATCGGTCACGGGCTCGCCTTTCGGTGCGGGATTCGGCGGGCCGCCGGTACCTGTCACGGCGAGACTCGCTGATCGATCGATAAGTGCACGGAGTGTGTGCATTGGTACCACAGGCCGCAAAACCTGGTCAAGGCCCATTCTCGTTTAAGAGAATGTCATTGACAGGAGCAGCTCAGAGGTGTCCACTTTTATCGGGTGATAAACGATTAACGAACGAAAGACGAGGTGTTTCCATGACCGGTCGGGTCGAAGGCAAGGTCGCCTTCATCACGGGTGCGGCGCGTGGGCAGGGCCGCAGCCACGCGGTGCAGCTGGCGCGCGAGGGCGCCGACATCATCGCGGTGGACGTGTGCGCGCCGGTCAGTGGCACCGACAAGATCGCGCATTCGACGCCGGAGGACCTGGCCGAGACCGTGAAACTGGTCGAGGAGACGGGCAGGCGGATCGTCGCCGCGCAGGTCGATGTACGCGACTACGACGCGCTGTCAGCAGCGGTGGACGCGGGGGTGGAGCAGCTGGGGCGGCTGGATATCGTGGTGGCCAATGCCGGGATCGGCAACGGCGGCGAGACGCTGGACAAGACCAGCGAGCAGGACTGGAACACGATGATCGACATCAACCTGTCGGGGGTGTGGAAGTCGGTGAAGGCCGCGGTGCCGCACCTGCTCGCGGGCGAGCGCGGCGGGTCGATCATCCTGACCAGCTCGGTCGGCGGGCTCAAGGCATACCCGAACACCGGCCACTACATCGCCGCCAAGCACGGTGTCGTCGGGCTGATGCGCACCTTCGCCGTGGAGCTGGGGCAGCACTCGATCCGGGTGAACTCGGTGCACCCGACGAATGTGAATACCCCGATGTTCATGAACGAGAACACCATGAAGATGTTCCGCCCGGACCTGGAAAACCCCGGCGTCGAGGACTTCCGGGTGGTCGCCCAGTTCATGCACGTGCTGCCGATCGGCTGGGTCGAGCCGGAGGACATCAGCAACGCGGTGCTGTTCCTGGCGTCCGACGAATCCCGCTACGTGACCGGGCTGCCGCTCACTGTCGACGGCGGCAGCATGCTGAAGTAGCGAACGGCGCGTCGACGGACACATCGGCGCGGGCGAGTGGACACCTCGGGACGGCAACCTCTGACAGGCGAACCCGGAGCTGATCGAGTGGCAGTATTTGCCAGAGCTTGACCAGTGGTTATTATCGGTTGATCAAATGCTAGAGTGCCGTATGCGTACTGCGACGAACAGTGAACCGCGCTGATGGCTCCTCGTACGCCGAGCGGGGCGCCGGGGGCCAAGGAACGCCTGATGGCCGCGATCGAGCACATCATGGGGGAGGAAGGGTACGCTGCGGCGACCTCGCGCCGCGTCGCCGATCATGCCGGGGTCAGGTCGACGCTGGTCTACTACTACTTCCCGACCATGGACGACCTGTTCGTCGCCGTCCTGCGCGACAGCGGTGAACGGGCGCTGACCCGGATGCGCGCCGCCCTCACCGATGACGACCCGCTCCGGGTGCTGTGGCTGATCAACAGCGACTCCGGCTACACCCGGCTCAGCACCGAGTGGATGGCGCTGGCGAACCACCGCAAGGTGATCGGCGCCGAACTGAAGGTCTTCGCTCAACGGGTGCGCGAGATCGAGTCCGCCGCGGTGACGATGGTGCTGCGCGCGCACGGCGTCGATCTCGCCGAATTCCCGCCGGTCGTGATGTCGATACTGCTGACCGGCGCCGCGCGCATCATCTGCAACGAGAGTGCGGTCGGCATGGTGGAGGGGCACGAGGAACTCCGCCGCTTCGTCGAGAATCTCATCGCCCCCTACCGGCTCCCCGCCCCACGGCCCCTGGATCAGCAGACGGCCGGTCGAGGTTGAAGGGTGCGGCCGAGTTCGATGCTCGCTGGATTTCCTCACATTCGGTCGCTGGTGTCGGCACTCTTCAGGGTGCGGAAGCATTCGAAGCGACCGCGGTGCTCGGCGGCGACGCCCGCAGCAGCCAGCGCGTGGGCCTTGAACGCCGAGCCCGCGGTGCTGATGCGATAGATCGTCGGCGTCAGTCGATTGTCGAACTCCCGGGCGAGGTCGTCGCACCAGAGGGAGAGTTCCCTCGAGCGAGGCACTCGTGTAGCCCCGCGCCGGACGCGCTAGTCGCTGTCGCAGCGTTCCGGTGCGAGGAACAGCGCTTGCAGCCAAACCTGATAGACGGGGACAGCCAGCGGGCCTTCCGGTTCCATCGCCGTGACGCCGAGGATCCGCAGCGGCTGTCAGCCGGCGGTGTCGGCCGATGCGACCGTGAGGAGTTCACGCAGCGTGTAGAGCTGGACGCTGCGGGATTCGAGAGGTAGCGGGTACGGCTGTTCGGCGCGCGCGGGAGCCGCCGCGGCAAGTGCCAGCGCACCGAGGACGCTGGACGCCGCGGCGGTCCGGAGAAATCCTCGACGGTCGAGTCGAGGCCGTGGCACGACGCCGGAGCGGTGGACGCACACGGGGATTCCTAGGGTAGCGCGGTGGTGCGCCGACAGAGTGTGCGCGGACAGGATGGCCCGGTGTCCGCGCAGTTCTCGTCGAGGCGGGGTTGTAGCTTGTTCCGTTGTCCGGCGTCGTCCGGGACAACCGAGCCGGTGCCGGAGTCGTCGGAGAGCAGCCGGGCGGTGGTATTGCAGACGTCGAGCGGCTCGGCCGAGTCCGACGGACATGGGTTGGCGAGTGCCTGCGCCATGGCCGTATTGCGCTCCATGATGCCCTCCAGGTCGTCCCGGGCCTCGGAAGTGCGCAACGCTGTCGAAGCGACGGTATTCACAGGAGCCCGCGACACTCTCGGGCTGGACCGGTTCATGCTGCACACCAGCGTCGGCACGCTCCCCCCGGAGAAGGTCGGCCACGCCATCGAGTTGCTCGGCGCGAAGGTGGCCCCGCAGCTGCGCTGACCGATCGCGCAGGGCCCGGTGCTCCCTCGTCGTTCGGCGCAAGCACACCCGCGCTGATCAGGTGCTCGGCCTTCCCGGGAGGGGCAGGCGCCACCGCGGTCCGGGAGTGTTCGCGGCGGGGCGGGACGCCTCCGGGTCGCACCGGCAGATGTCGGAGCCGGTGCCGTCGTGACGGACGAGCAGCCGCCCTTCCCTGCGGCTGCGCATAGAGGCCGGGGAGGGGGACGTGCTGGCGCAGACGACCGCGGAGGTGATCCGGCACGCGGTCGTCGGCGCCGCCCAGTAGGTCACCGGAAGACGATCTGCGGGCCTGGCGCGACGCAGTGGTCGCGGGCGGCACCGGTATTCGTGACCGCCTACGAGGGCGGCGTGCTCGTGGCCCGGGTGCGGCGGGAGTGCCGGAACCGCGCGGGGATCAGCAGCTCGGCGGCCAGCTGTTGGGCTGTCGCGAAACCCCGGCAGCGAGCGCGCCTGCCAGGATGTTCTCCGCCCCGATCAGCCCGCGCGCCGCGATCGCGCCGGGCGAGAGCGTGCTCGCCCGCTCGAGCTCGGCCCCGGCCAACGGGGCCTCGACGGCGTCGAAGAGCCGGGCGACCCCGTCGAGACCGTAGTCGGCGAGCGCTTTGTCGAGGGAGTAGATGCCGACATCGCCGGTCGTGAGTGCGGCGGCGAGCCGGGTGTCGGTGATCATTTCGTTCAGATCGTCCTTGTACGGGCCCTCCCCTGCCTCGCCGAGGCTGAAGGTGGCGGCATCGCCGTACCAGCGGCGCATGTCCTGGATGTAGGCGGCGTGGATCGAGGGGCCGGGATCGGTGCCGAGCAACCCGGCATAAACCGAACGCATCGCCATGAACGCCACCTCGCGGAAGGTGCCCGGCCGGGACAGGGGCATGTTCAGCCCGTCCGTGAACGCGGTGTCGCCGTCGGTGATGTCGTCGAACAGGAACGAGTACGTGGCCGCTGTCGCGGGGTACCCGTGGTCCTCCAGCCACGCCACGACCCGTTCGTATCCGCGCATCGCCGCGCACTGTCCCGCGGGGTCGATATTCTCCCCGAGCATCCGGACGACCGGAACCGGTTGCCGCGGCAGGTTGCCGAGCGTCGCGGTGTCGGCAAGGGGCGCCTCGAGGTCCAACAGCACCTGCCGCGGCCGGAAGCCGATCTCGCGGGCCCAGGTGTCGAAGTCGCGGACCATCTGTTCGTGCAGGGCGAGGTTGTCCTCGGTCGCCCAGTAGCCGTCGCCGTAGGGCACGGTCAACCACGCCACGACACCGACGTTGTTGCGCTCCGCGGTCCGCAGCAGTGCGGGCAGCTCGTCGAAGTGCGGTTTGCCCGCCGGGATCGGCCCGAAGTCGCGCTGCCACCGCATGTTGATCGAGATCCGGGCGTGCCGATCGCCGAGTAGCTGCCACAGCTCCGGGGTGTACATGCTCAGGTCGCGCGGCACGGTCCAGTAGGTCTCCGGGTCCGGAGCCTGGCCTGCGGTGAAGCCGTGCAGGGTGGAGACCTCCTCGGCGGCTGCGAAAACCAGGCGCGAAGGCGTTGGCGCCGCGGCGGGTTCGGCATGCGACAGGGGGGCGGCGTTGGACAGGAGCAGCGCCGACGCGACCGCCAGTACCTTCTTCCACATACGGAGAGACGATATCGTAGGTACTGATTGAATACCAATTGTACCTATGATGCCGAGCCTGCCGGGCTCTTCGAACCGCACCGGGCTCGTCGTACACCGGACGTGGTCGCCGCGAAGACGGCGGGTCTGCGCGATGCCGTCGGGCCGGACCGCTTCAGGCTGTACGCCGGCGGAGCGCTCGGCCCGCAGCCGCGCTGAACGGTGACGGCTCAGAAGGCGTACGGGCCGAAGCGTCCCCAGACCAGGAGGCCGGCCAGCACGAGATAGAGCGAATTCAGGGCGATGGGCAGAGATTCGCGGTATCGGTAGTGCGTGGCCATCGCGCCGAGCATGAGCAGGACCCAGCACAGGGCGGTGACCGGCACCAGGACCGGAGCGATGTCGAGGACCGCGGGCAGGATCAGCCCGACGGCCGCGAGCAGTTCCAGCACGCCGAGGGTTCGGACGACGGCGGGGTGGGTGTGGCCGGTCCACTGCCCACCGGGTGCGGCGGCCAGAGTCCGGATCGGCACGAAGGTCTTGGTCGCCCCTCCTGCCAGTGCCACTGCGGCGAGCAGTGCGGCGACGATCCAGAGGGTGTGGTTCATAGAATTCTCCTCGCGAATTCGGTCGATCGATTCGCACACTGGACACCGGGCCCGCTTCGGTTGTGACGGACGGTTGTCACAGCTCGGCGGCGGCCGGTGTCCGGTATGTGACCCCCGAGATCGAGGAGACCCAGTGACCGACGCCGATCCGCACACCGAGACCTTCGTGGCGCACCGCAACCTGCTGTTCACGGTGGCCTACGAGATCCTCGGCTCGGCGAGCGACGCGGAGGACGTGCTGCAGGAGAGCTGGCTGCGCTGGGCCGAGGTGGAGCTGGGTTGGATCCAGGACCGGCGCGCCTACCTGGTGCGGATCGTCACCAGGCAGGCGCTGAACCGGCTGCGCACGCTGGGCAGGCGCAAGGAGTCGTATGTCGGGCCGTGGCTGCCGGAGCCGCTGCTCACCGCCCCGGATGTCGCCGCCGACGTGGAGCTGGCGGACAGCGTCTCGATGGCCATGCTGCTCGTACTGGAGACGCTGGGGCCGACCGAGCGCGCGGTGTTCGTGCTGCGCGAGGTGTTCGCGTTCGACTACGCCGAGATCGCCGCTGCGGTCGGGAAGACGCCGGCGGCGGTGCGGCAGATCGCGCACCGGGCCCGCGCGCACGTCACCGCGCGCAGACCGCGCAGCACGGTCTCGGCCGAGGAGACCCGCTCGGTGCTGGACGCTTTCCGGCGCGCGGCGAGCACCGGTGACCTGCGCGGGCTGCTCGACCTGCTCGCCCCGGACGTGCTGCTGGTCGGCGACGGCGGCGGCATCGTCCAGGCCCTGCCGCGGCCGGTGCGTGGTGCGCACCGGGTGGCCCGGGTGCTCGCCAACGAGAAGGTCGGCGCGGTCGCCGGGCTGCTGGAGCCGACGACCGTCAACGGCCACCCCGCGCTGGTTCTCCGGACGGACGGCGTGCTCGACACGGTGCTCTCCATCCACCTGGAGGCGGGCCGGATCATCGGCATCTACGCCGTGCGCAACCCGGAGAAGCTCGCGCACATGCACCGGGAGAACCCGCTCACGACCTGACCGACTCCAGCCACGCCCGCCCCCGCCGCGCGGAGGCGCGGGAGAGCCAGGCGTCCTGGACGACCTCGGTGAGCTCGGCCAGCCCGATTCGGCCGATCTCGCTGCCGCGCAGCAGCACCGACGGGTGGCCGTCGAAGTGCGGGGTGCTGAAGAAGGGGGTGCCCGGGTCCTGGATCAGGGCCAGTTTGTCGGCCTCGGACTCCACCCAGAACACGATGACGTCGTCGTACTTCTCCCCCGTGTCCGGGTCGACGGCGTCCGGGCGCGGGGTGCGGAAGAAGACGAAGGACTTGCCGCCGACCTGGTAGACGGCATTGCCCCGCCCGCCTTCGACGCGGGTGGTGTGCGGCATGGCGGCGGCGATCCGGTGCACGTCGTCGACGCGGGCGGGGCGGTCGGCCATGCCGCCACGCTACGCCGCGGGGAGCCCGCCGCGGTCGAACTCCGACCAGTGCACGACGGTGTTCTGCTTCTCCGCGATCCCGCGCACGACGGACTTGCGGCTCGGGAAGACCGCGACGCCGGTCGGCACGCCGGAATCGCGCAGGGCGGCGCCCCAGGATTCGGGCTCCCCGGCCGGAGCCGTCGTCGTCCCAGGCCGGGATGGTGATCGGGTCGTCGAGATGCACGCCGAGCAGCAGCTCCGCAGCGATCCGGCCCAGCTCCGGTGCGATGAACGAGCGGGCGTCGCCACCCTGCGCGCCGAGCCGCTCGTAGCCGAGCCGGCCATGAGTTCGGCGATCAGCACCGCCGCGCGCTCGGTCGCGGCGGCACCGGGTATACCGGCGGCCCGGAGTTACGAGCGACTTAGGCCGGATCCTGTCCTAATCGGATGGCATTCTGGAACCCGTGAACGATCCATCGGCACGCCTGCTGCGGCTGCTCGGCCTGCTGCAGACCCCCCGCGACTGGCCGGGCACCGAACTGGCGGCCCGGCTCGGCGTCAGCGCGCGCACGGTGCGCCGCGACATCGAGCGGCTGCGCGGGCTCGGCTACCCGGTGCACGCCACCCAGGGCAGCGTCGGCTACCGGCTCGCGGCGGGCGCGACGGTGCCGCCGCTGCTGCTCGACGACGAGGAGGCGCTGGCCGTCGCGGTGGGGTTGCGCACCGTCACCGGCGGCACGGTGAGCGGGATCGAGGAGGCCTCGCTGCGCGCGCTGGCCAAGCTGGAGCAGGTGCTCCCGTCCCGGCTCCGGCACCGGCTGACGGCGTTGCAGCGCAGCATGGTCCGGGTGAGCGGGTCCGGGCCCCGGGTCGACCCGAACGTGCTGATCGCCATCTCCGAGGCGACGCACCGCCGCGAACGGCTGCGCTTCGACTACCGCGACCGCGCGGGCGCGGCGACCATCCGGGATGTCGAGCCGGAGGCGGTGGTGAACTTCAGCAGGCACTGGTACCTGGTCGGCTGGGACACCGACCGCGCGGACTGGCGCTCCTTCCGGGTCGACCGCCTGCACCCGCGCATCCCCACCGGCCCCCGCTTCACCCCGCGCGAACTCCCGGGCGGCGACGTGGTGGCCTACCTGTCGCAGCGGCTCTCCGCCGACGCCTGGCCGCACCGGGCGGTCGTCACCCTGCACGCCTCCGCCGAGCACCTCGCCGACCGGATCTGGCCGGGCATGGGCACCCTGGAGGCCGTGGACGACACCCGCTGCCTGCTGCACCTCGGCGCCGACTCGCCCGCGGCGCTCACTTGGATGCTCACCGCGGTGGACGTCGACTTCACCGTGGACGGGCCGCCGGAGCTGGTGGCGGCGGTGCGCGCGCTGGGCGATCGGTGCCTAGCGGCGATCGCCGGCCAGGACCGGCACTGACGGCTCGGGCTCCGGCACCGGCTCGAATTCGGACAGCCCCGCCCTCCGCTGCACCCGCTTCATCCAGGCGGGCGCCCACCAGCAGTCGTCGCCGAGCAGCTTCATGACGGCGGGAACGAGCAGCATGCGCAGCACGGTGGCGTCGATGATCAGCGCGGCGATCATGCCGTAGGCGATGTACTGCATCATCACCAGGTCGGAGAAGGCGAAGGCGCCGACGACGACGAGCAGGATGAGCGCGGCGGCGGTGATGATCCGGCCGGTCTGCGCGGTGCCGCTGCGCACCGCGTCGGTGGTGGTGGCGCCGCGGGCCCGCGCCTCGACCATGCGGGAGAGCAGGAACACCTCGTAATCGGTGGAGAGGCCGTAGATCACGGCCATGATGACCACCAGGATGTTGGCCTGGATCGGCTGCGGCGTGAAGTCGAGCACCCCCGCGCCGTGGCCGTCGACGAAGATCCAGGTCAGGATGCCGAGCGTGGAGCCGAGGCCGAGCGCGCTCATGAGCGCGGCCTTGATCGGCAGGATCAGCGAGCCGAAGGTCAGGAACATGAGCGCGGTGGTGACCAGGACGACCAGTGCGATCATCCACGGCATCCGGGTGAGCAGGGTCTCGATGCTGTCGTGCTGCATGGCGGGCACGCCGCCGACCAGCATTCGCACCCCCTCCGGCCGATCGAGCCCGCGCAGGTGGTCGATGGTGGTGTCGGCCTCGTCGGGGTCGGCGAGCACCGCGCTCGTGCGGAAGACGGTGGGGTCGGTGGCGGAGCGGCTGGGCAGGGTGAACTGCTCGGCCAGGTTCGGCGAGCTGTTCGCCTCCTTCAGCAACCGTCCGATCGCCGTGGTGTCGGTGCCGGTGAAGATCAGCTCGATGGGGTCGGAGCGGCGCAGCGGGAAGTGGGTGTCGATCTCGGTCTGGGCCAGCCGGGTCGGGTTGTCCGGCGGCAGGTACTTCTCGCTGAACCCGCCGAAGGCCAGGTTCTTCATCGGCACGATCAGGATGGCGAGCAGCAGCACCAGCGGCACCGCGATCTTCAGCGGGTGCCGCATCACCCAGCGGGTGAGCCGCCCCCAGAACCCGGCCTCCACCTCGGCGGCGGTGCGGGTGCGGGCGAAGCGGGGCAGCCCGGCGGCGTCGATCCGCCTGCCGAGCACCGCCAGGATCGCGGGCAGGATGGTGACGGCGGTGAGCGCGGCCATGGTGACCGTGGCCATGGCGCCGTAGCCGATGGATTTCAGGAAGGTCTGCGGGAAGAGGAGCAGCCCGCCGAGGCTCGCGACGATCATGGTCGCGGAGAACACGACGGTGCGCCCGGCGGTGGTCACCGTGCGGCGGACCGCGGTGGCGGTGTCGTGCCCCTCGGCCAGCTCCTCGCGGAATCGGCTCACGATGAACAGGCCGTAGTCGATCGCCAGCCCGAGCCCGATCATCGAGACCACCGGGGAGACGAAGGAATTCACCTCGGCCAGGTGCGTGAGGCCGCGCACGATGCCGAAGGCACCGAAGACCGTCAGCCCGCCGACCACCAGCGGCAGGGCCGCCGCCACCAGCCCGCCGAACACGAAGAACAGCAGCACCCCGACGGCGGGGAAGGCGAGCAGCTCCATCCGGTGGATGTCGGCGGCGATGGTGTCGTTCAGCGCCCCCGCCACCGGCTGCAACCCGCCGACCTCGACCTCGACGCCGGGAATCGTGAAGGCGTCCTGCACGATCCGGTAGTTGCGCAGCACCTCGGTGTCGGTGTCGCCACGCAGCGCGATCGAGGCGACGGCCCGCGTGCGGTCGGCGGTGGCGGCCGCGGCGCCGCTGAGCTTGCCGGTCTCGGTCGGCCAGTAGGCGGCGTTCACACCCGCGATCTGCTCCGGGTGCGCGCGGGGCAGCGCGTTCAGGCTGCCGGTGACGGCGGCCGCGAAGGCCGGATCGTCCACCGTCTTCCCGGCGGGCGCGGTGTAGAGGAGCACCACGTCCACGTCGTGGTTGCGCCCGAACGCGGCGTCGGCCAGCTGCCCGGCCTGAGCCGACTCCGAGCCCGGGTCGAACATGCCGCCCTCGCTCAGCTGGTCGGCGTGCCCGGCGCCGTAGGCCGCCAGCGTCAGCATGGCCGCCGCGACCACCCCGATCACCGGCCACCGCCAGCGCGAAACCCGTGCGCCCCACCAGGCGAACAAACCGGACCACCACCTTTCCACTCCGCTACACGAACGGATCATCCGCGCGTTCGAGTTCCCCGGCCGCGCCGGGAAAGGCGGGGATTGTCAAGAAGAATGCCGAACCGGACGGCGGGGTATTTACAGTGACAGGCGGCGCGATGGCCGCGCCGGACCGGAAGGAGATCCATGCGCTCCGCGCTGCTGGCCGTTTCCCTGCTCACGGGGGCTCTCGCCCTGGTCGGCTGTGCTGCCGACGATTCGGCGGGCACCACCGCCGCCGCGGCCGATTCCTCGCTGACCGTCGGCGGCGAGCCGACCCCGAGCGCCCCGGCCACCACGAAGCCGGTCCCGAACGGCACCCCGGTGACCATCAAGGCGGGCACCGGCACCGAGATGTTCGGCGTCCCCGACGTGCGGGTGCGGATCACCACCTGCGACACCGACACCGAGCTGGCCACCGTGGTGACCGATCGCGACGGCACCGCCACGCACGGCGTCACCGAGGCAGGCTGCTACCGCGCGACGGTGCTCTCGGTGCCCGGCGGCTGCCACCCGAACGAGGTGGCGACCAGCACCGTCGTGGTGAAGCTCGGCGAGCCCGCCTCGACGCGGTTTCTCATCCACTGCGCCTGAATCCGCGCCGCTACCATCGGCGGTGACGGCCGACCCCCTCACAGCGGAGCGCGACGATGACCGACGGTGACGACATCCGGCTCAGCGACGAGGAGCGCCTGCACGCGCTGAACGTCCTCGGCGAGCACTACGCGGCGGGGCGGCTGGACGGCGACGAGTTCTACGAGCGCTCCGGCGCGGTCGCCGCGGGCCGGACCGTCGGCGCGCTGCGCGAGCCGTTCCGCGGGCTGCCCGGCGGCGTGCCGCTGCGCGAGGAGGGCGGGTCGATCCGGCGGGTCGGCGACGCGGGGCCGCAGCCGCTCGCGAAGCAGGAGGAGAGCTCACCCGCGGCCGAGCTGGAGTCGCTGCGGCACCGCGGCAAAGTGGTGGAGACCGTCGACGGGGTGATCCTCGGGCTCACCCTGCTGGTGTTCCTGGTCCTGCAGTTCGCCGTCGACTGGAGCTGGGCGTGGCTGGTCTGGCCGTCGCTGGCGGTGACGCTCTCGGTGCCCCGGCTCATCTATCACTTCGGGGACGAGGACGAGAAGATGTACAAGGAGCTCAAGAAGGCCGACGCCAAGTCCCGGCGCAAGCGGCTGGAGCAGGCCGGTGCGCGGATCCGCGAACTCGAGGACAAGAGGGACGAATCGTAGGGCACGGGCTGGTCCCGGGGGCCGATCTCCGATAGCTTAGGTTAGCCTGCCCTGAACAAGCGCGGGCGGAACCAGGAGTGAGGGTGTCGACGGTACCGGCGATCGAAATCAGTGGTCTGGTCAAGAAATACGGCGAGGTGACGGCGCTCGGCGGCATCTCCTTCGAGGTGGCCCGCGGGGAGGTGCTCGGGCTGCTCGGCCCCAACGGCAGCGGCAAGACCACCACGGTCACGTTGCTCGCCACCCTGCAGCGCCCCACCGCGGGCAGCGCGCGGATCTGCGGCCACGACGTGGTCGCCGAGGCCGCCCTCGTGCGCGAGCTGGTCTCGCTGACCGGGCAGTACGCCGCGCTGGACGAGGGGCTGAGCGCGGTCGAGAACCTCGCCGTCTTCGGCAGGCTCACCGGGCTCGGCGGCAAGCACCTGAAGGCCAGGATCGCCGAGCTGGTCGAGCAGTTCGACCTCGGCACCGTGCGCGACCGCCGGGTCGGCGCGCTCTCCGGCGGCATGCGGCGCCGGGTCGACATCGCGAGCGCGCTGGTCACCCGGCCCGAGGTGCTCTTCCTGGACGAGCCGACCACCGGGCTGGACCCGCGCAGCCGCGCCGCGGTCTGGGACACCGTCGCCGGGCTGCGCGAGGCGGGCATCACCGTGCTGCTCACCACGCAGTACCTGGAGGAGGCGGATCGGCTCGCCGATCACATCGTCATGCTGAACCGCGGCGAGATCGTCGCCGCGGGCACGCCGGGCAGGCTGAAGAAGGAGGCGGGCGCCGCCGTCTGTGAGGTCACGTTGGCACACCGCAGCGACACCGCGCGGGTGCTGGAGCTGCTCGGCGGGCTGGAGCTGGTCGAGGCGCCGGAGGAGAGCCAGGCGCACCCCCGGCTGGTGTTCCGCGCACCGCACGGCATGACCACCGTCGCCGAGGCCATCGCGCGGCTGGACGGCGCGGGTATCGAGGTCGTCGACATCGGGCTCCGCCAGCCCTCGCTGGACGAGGTGTTCCTGCAGCTCACCGAGGTGACGCCGTGACCGCGCCCGCCCGTGCGTCGGTCGGGCTGATCCCGGCCACCGGCACCCTGGCCAGGCAGAAGATCCTGGCCGCGCTGCGCTCCGGCGAGGTGCTCTTCGCGGTCTTCGGGCCGATCGTCTTCTTCGTCTGCTTCTACGGCCCGCTGCACCGTCAGTTCGAGCGCGCGGGCGGCGACTACGCGCAGTTCATCACGCCGATCATCCTGCTGCAGGCGGGGATCTTCACCGCCATCACCGCGACCGAGATCGCGGGCAACGACGCGCGGGCCGGGGTGCACGAGCGCATGATGTCGCTGCCGATCCCGCGCACCGCGCCCTTCCTCGGGCGGATGGCCTGGGTGGTCGTGCGGATGCTGCTCACCCTGGCCGCCGGGCTCGGCATCGGGCACGCGCTCGGCTTCCGGTTCGAGGGGTCGCTCCCGGACACCGCGCTCTTCGCGCTGCTGGTGGTGGCGTTCGGGCTGTCGCTGAGCATGCTCACCGATGCGGCCGGGTCGGTGGCGAAGAACGCGGTGTCGGTGGCGACGGTGCTGATGATCCCGCAGCTGATCCTGGTGCTCGCCTCCACCGGGCTGGTTCCGGCGCAGGGCTTTCCGGAATGGGCGCGGCCCTTCGTGCGGAACCAGCCGATGTCGGTCTTCACCGACGCGCTGCGCGGGCTCGCGGCGGGCGCCGACCCCGAGCTGACCGCCGTGCTGGCCTGGACGGCCGGGCTGCTCCTGGCCGGGACCGCGGCCATCGTCGCGGCGGGCCGAGCGCAGGTGAACCGATGACCGCCACCTGGCCGGAGCGGCGCGCGGTGCCGCTGGCCTCGCAGTCCCTGGTGCAGGCGGGCGCGCTGCTGCGCACCTGGTCGCGCGATCCGGGGATCGTGGTGCAGTCGCTGGTCTTCCCGGCGTTCATGCTGCTCATGTTCCAGCTCGTGCTCGGCGAGACCGTGACCACCATGGGCGGCGGCGACAGCGTCTACGGCAATACCGGGCTGGTCGCGCTGGTCGGCGCGCTCTTCGGCACGCTCGCCACCGCCATCACGCTCATCCACGAGCGCGACACCGGGCTGCTCGCCCGCATGTGGACGCTGCCGGTGCCGCGGGCCGGGTTCATCGCGGGCAGGTTGCTCGCCGAGGCGGTGCGCGCCGGGCTCGCCACCGTCGTGCTCTTCGCGGTCGCGGTGCCGCTCGGGTTCCGCTTCGACCACGGGCTCCTCGCCGGCGTCGGCGCGGTGCTGGTTCCGATGATCTTCGGGGTCGGCATCGCGGTCCCCGTGCTCGCGCTCGCCACCCTCGCCTCCGGCAAGGGCGCGGTGCAGCAGCTCGGCGGCCTCTTCCTGCTGCTGCTCTTCTTCAACGGCGGCTTCGCCCCGGTGGACCAGTACTGGGGCTGGATCCAGCCCTTCGTGCGGCACCAGCCCATGACACCGGCCATCGACGCCGTCCGGGGACTCACCGAGGGCGGACCGGTCCTCGCTCCCCTGCTCACCACGGTGCTGTGGACGGTCGGGTTGATCGCGGTGTTCGGGCCGATCGCGGTGCGCGGGTATCGGCGGGCGGCGGAGCAGCGGTAGTCACTCGTAGTGCGTGCCGACCTGGATCACGACGATATCGGTGTCGGTGACGTAGTAGATGAGCCGGTGCTCCTGGGTGATGCGGCGGGACCAGTTCCCCGCGAGCTGATGTTTCAGCCGCTCCGGCTTGCCGATCCCAGCGGACGGGTCGGCCAGGGTGGCGTCGATCATCTTGTTCGCCGCCTGCGATATCTGCCGGTCGCGGGTGAGCCACGCGGAGTAGCTGCGCCAGCCCTGGTCGGTGAAGGAGAGTTTCCGATCGGTCACTGCGTCTCGTGCCGGTCGAGTTCCCGCTGGACGAGCGCGCTGAGCTGCTCGGCGGTGGCGCCGCCGGCGAGGCCGGCCCTGACCCGTTCCAGCGCGGCCACCACCGCCGACGCGGGCCGCGGCTCGGTGATCGGCGACGCCTCCGGGTCCAGGAGTTCGCGCGCCTCGGTCCGGCCCTCGCGGGCGTCCTCGGCGGATTTCAGCAGCTGCACCCCGCCGTGCGTACGCAGCACGTAGAGCGCCTCCAGCAGCGAGTTCCAGTCGGACTCGGCCACCAGGACGGCGTTCTCGCCGGTCTTGGTCACGACCGTGAGCGGGTCGTGATCGTCGTTCACCTGCTGGACCAGGCCGAACAGGTTCTGACGGACGGTGGAGATGGGTAGCGACGGCACGGCTCGACTCCCTCGCGGCTTATGTTGTACGGGATATCGCACAAGGTCCGAGCTCAGCGGGGGCGCCGGGTGGGGGTGCCGTCGGCGGCGCGCATGACGACGCGGTCGCCGTCGCGGATCATGGTGAAGACGGCGGTGGGCGGGTCGAAGCGGGCGTCGGGTGGGGTGTGGAAGGTGGGGGCGGGGGGTTTGCGGAGGCGGGGGCGGCGGGCGTCGTGCAGGTCGAGGCCGCCGGGGCGGGAGAGGATGCCGAAGCGGGACGGGTTGCCTGCGAACCAGATGGCGTCGCTGGCGGAATCGAGGAGGGCGGCGGCGGTGTTGCCGCGGGAGCGGAGCACGAGGCTGCCCGCGATCTGACCGTCCAGGTCGATGAGGATCACCCAGTCGCGCCCGTTCTCCGGCACGTGTTCGAACCAGAACTGCTGCCAGGGGTTGCGCAGGGCGCGGCGGCGGCGCCGGTAGCGCAGGAAGAGCGGGAGCGCGAGGACCAGGGTCCACAGGACGAAGGCGGCGCCGGTGAAGGTGGAGCCGGTGGCGGCGAGGCGCCGCAGGCCGGGGGTGGTGGCGGTGGACTCCAGGTAGAGCAGGAGGCCGGTGGCGGGGCCGAGCGCGAGCGTCCCGAGCAGCGCACCCCAGGCGCGCAGCGCGACCCAGCGGAGCCGGAGCCGGGTTTCGCGCCACTCGCGGGCGGGTTCGGGCGGGGTGCGGAGGGCCGGGTCCGGCCTGCTCGATCTCATGGGCGTCCAACGTCCGACGGGGTAGTGCTGGACGACAGGGTATCGGTCCGGGCGCCGATCCCGCTCGCGCACAGGGGTTTTGTCCGGCAACGTCGGGGACCGCCGGGCGCCGGGGCCACCGGTCGACGACCGGCTCCCGGGACGAGCGGGCGGACTCGCGCCCGACTCGCCCCGGAGAAACGCCCGCCGTCCCGCCACCGCCCGAGCCGCGGCGCCGAGAGCCGAGGCCCCGCGCGATCCGCGGCCTCGACAGCTCGGCGGCCGGGTGGAGCGCGTTCCGCTCAGCTCGGGATGAGGCTCGCGGCCGAGGAGCGCCGCAACTTCCCGGACGGCGTCTTGGGCAGCGCCCCCTTCTGCACCACGACCACGACCGCCGGCGCGATCCCGACCTCGTCGTGCACCGCCCGCGCCACCTCGCGGCGGATCCGCTCGCACTCGTCGGTGTCCCCGGCCGACTCGGATTCGGCGATCACCGCGATCCCCTCGCGCGCCATGCTCGGCAGCCGGATGCCGAGCGCGGCGATGCTGCCCGGCCGGACGCCCGCGATGCCGGAGGCGGCGCGCTCGACCACGGTGGGCGCGATGTTGCGGCCCGCGACGATGATGACGTCCTTCTTCCGGCCGGTGACGACGGCCTCGCCCGCACCGGTCAGATAACCGAGGTCGCCGGTGTCGAGCCAGCCGTCGGCGTCCTTGGCATCGACGTAGCCGTCGGGGCCGAGGTAGCGCTCGGTGACGGCGGCGCCGCGGACCAGGATGGTGCCGATCCGGTCGGCGGGCAGCACCGCGCCCCGCTCGTCCACGACGCGCAGCTCGATGCCGGGAACCGGCGGCCCGAGCCGCACCAGGGTGCGCGGCTTCTCGATCCCGTCCCGGACGACGGCGCCGGTGCGCTCGGCCCGCGCCCCGTCGACCACGTCGACGGCGAAGCGCTCGCGCATCCTGGTGAAGGTGACCGCGAGCGTGGTCTCCGCCATCCCGTAGGCGGGCATGAGCGCCTCCGGCCGCAGCCCGAATCGCGTTGCCTCGGTGATGAACTCGTCCAGCGTGGCGCGGTCGACCACCTCGGCCCCGTTCACCGCGACGCGCAGCGAGGAGAGGTCGTAGGCCCCGTCGGGGGCCCGGCGCAGCCGCCGCGCCAGTACCGAGTAGGCGAAGTTCGGCGCCGCGGTGACGTGCCCGCCGAAGCGCCCGATCAGCTCGGCCCAGGAGAGCGGGTTCTTCAGGAAGGCCAGCGGGTTGGTGATGACGGTGGTGGCCCGCGCCAGCATGGGGGTGAGCAGCATGCCGATCATGCCCATGTCGTGGTAGAGCGGCAGCCAGCTCACCACGACGTCGCCGGAGCGGAATCCGGCGGCGTCGGCCATGGCGATCTGGTTCTGCATGATGTTGCCGCCGGAGATGGCGACGGCCTTCGGCACGCCGGTGGTGCCGGAGGTGAGCTGCAGGATGCAGAGGTCGTCGCCGACGGTGAGCACCGGCTCGGCCGGGGTCGCGTTCGCGGTCAGCTCTTCGACGACCACGCTCGGCGCGCCCAGGTCGAGCTCGCGCACCACGTCGGTGAAGGGCGCGCCGAGCGCGACCACCGAGGCGTCCAGCATCCGCACCACGGCGCGGGTGTCCGCCAGCCACTTCGCCAGGTCGGTGCGCGGGGTCGGCTGGTGCAGCATGGTGAAGGCGGCGCCGCGCAGCCAGGTGGCCTGCACCAGCACCGCGACGTCGGCGGCGTCGCCGGCCAGGATCGTCACCGAGCTGCCCGGCCCGACCCCGGCCGCGGCGAGCCCGGTGGCCGCGCGGCGGGCCGCGTCCTGGATCTGCGCCCAGGTGCGGTAGGTCAGCGCGTCGGCGCCGTCGCCGCTCCACAGCCCGGAGATCTCCGAGGGCGGCTGCCCGAAGAGGATGTCGGTGAGTCTGCTCATCGGTTCGCGCCTTCCTGCACGGCCGCCTCGCGCAGCACGCGGTCGAAGTTCTCGGCGAAGGTCGCGGCGTAGCCGTCGGCCAGCGCCGCCGGGTCGGTGACGATGCCGAACGAGGTGCGGCCGCCCAGGATCAGGCTCGTCACCGAGAAGGAGTAGCCGACCAGCGGGGAGATCGGGGTCAGCGTGGCGATCGGGTTCCCGAGCACCGCGCGGACCTTGGAGAAGCCGGGGTTGATGCCGATGTGGATGTCCGGGCTCATCCGCCTCATGGAGGCGTTGGCGATGGCCCGGTGCACCGGCCACGGAATCTTCGGCGCGTCGTCGGTGGCGGCCAGCGACAGCTCGGGGCGCCTGGCCGCGACGAAGGCCAGCTCGGCGCGGGCCCGCTCCAGCTGGCGGCGGATATCCGGTTCGCTGCCGAGCAGGTTGAGCAGCGAGACCAGCACGGCATTGCCGGTGTGCCGGAACGCCTGGTCGTGCGTGACCGGCAGCGTCACCCGCAGCACCTCGGAGCTGGTCCCGCGCGGCGGGGCGAGGCTCAGGGTGCGGCCGATGGCGGCGAGCAGGAATTCGTGCACGGAGGCGCCGTGATTGCGCGCGGCGCGGCGCAGCTCACGGGTGGAGGCACTGGTCAGCGCGACCTCCCTGCGGCCGGAGCGGGTCAGCCTCGGCCAGGCCCGTCCGGCCCTGCCCGCCTTCCACTGGTCCTCGAAGGCGGTCTTCGACTCCTTCAGCACCTCCGGCTCGATCCCGGCGATGCGGTACCGCGGTGCGGTGGCGAAGCGCTCGAACTCGGTGAGGTCGGCCGGGGTGCCGTCGGCGAGCAGCGCGGCGAAGGCGGCGCCCGCGATGCCGTCGGAGAGCGCGTGGTGCACCCGCAGCAGCACGTACTGCACGCCGCCGTCGGCGGGGGTGAGGAGCGTGATGTGCCAGAGGGGTTCCGGGCGCGGCAGCGCGGTCTCGTGCAGCCCGGCGAGCTGCCGGTGCAGGTCGGCGGCGTCGCGGTACTCGGCGGCGGTGACGTGGCTGTCGATGTCGACTTGGTCGGTGAGCACCACCTCGGCGCGGCGCCAGCGGCCGTTGCGGACGCCGAGCCGGAAGATGTCGAAGAGCCGCACCCGCTCGCGTACCCGGGCGCGCACCTCGTCGATGTGCAGCTGCGGACCCGGCGCCAGCTCCAGCACCATGGCCCAGTGCATGGGGCTGCGCGCGGTGTCCAGGTGCAGATAGGTGAAGTCGGCCGGGGCGAGCTCGACGGGACTGTTCATGCGGGGGCACCCTGACTTTCGTACATGGCTTCGTAGCGTTCGTGATCGGGTCGCATGGCCGCGGCGACCAGTTCCCACAGCACCTCGTCGGTGCCGCCGCCGACCCGGGCCAGCTTCATATCGCGCCACCAGCGCCCGATCGGGGTCTCGGACTCCAAATAGCCGGAGCCGCCGAAGATGTGCAGGCACTCGGAGGCGACCTCGTTGCCGAGGTTCGCGGCGGTCACCTTGAGCGCGGCGGCGGTCCGCAGGTCGATCTTGCCCTCGGCGGCCACCCCGGCCAGCGCGTAACGCAGCAGGTCGGTGCGGGCCCGCAGGTCGGCGAGGCGCAGCCGCAGCGCCTGGTGGTCGAAGAGCCGCTTGCCGAACTGGGTGCGGTCCAGCATGCGGGCGTGGGTGATGCCGAGCATGGATTCGCAGGCGGCGGCGATCTGCCCGGCCACCGAGTAGCGCTCGTGCGCCAGCCCCCAGCTGATCACCGCGAGCCCGGTGCCCGCGCGGGCGACCAGCGCCTCGGCGGGCACCCAGGTGTCGATGGCGACGGCGGCGGTGTCCAGCGGCCCCGCGCCGAGTTTGCGGTACGGGGTATCGATGCTGACCTGCGATGTGGGCACCATGACCAGCGCGACATTGCCCTCCGCGCCGCCCGGCGCCCGCCCGACCACCAGGATCTGGTCGGCGATCGGCGAGAGCGAGACGTACTTCTTGTGCCCGGTGACCCGGTAGCCGCCGTCGTGCGGCTCGATCACCGTGCCGACGTGCTGCAGGTCCGACCCGCCCGCCTCCTCGGAGGCCGCGATGCAGAGCACCGACTCGGTGCGGATGGCCCGCTCGGCGAGGTCGCGCAGGAAGTCGGTGCGGCCGAAGCGGCGCAGCACGGCGATGGCGGAGTCGTGCAGGCTCACCCCGACGCCGATGCCCGCAGAGTTCAGCGCGCCCAGTTTCCCGGCGAGCGCGAAGTGCTCACCGAGGTCGGTGATCTTGCGGTCCCGCCACTTGTGCGCGAAGACCCCGGCCGCGCCGAGGTGCTCGAGCAGCGCGCGCGGGAAGCGTTCGTCCCGCTCGGCCTGCTCGGTCCACTGCCGCACCCGCTCGTCGAAGGCCGCGTCGAGCAACTCGTCGTAGGCGGTCATCGGGCGATGCCCGCCTTCGATCGGACCAGGTCCTCCAGCTCGCCGACGGACGCGGTCTCGGCCATCTCCCGGTCGGTGAGCTGCACCCCGAGCCGCTCCTCGATCGCGACGACGCCGATGGCGAAGGCCACCGAGTCCAGCCCGAGATCCTCGATGAGCAGCGAGGAGCGGGTGACGTCGGCCATCGGCAGGTCGAGGTCCTCCTCGAGGATGCTGCGCAGCGTTTCCGCGATGTGATCGGACATCAGTGGTCTCCTTGGTCGAGTGCGTCGTCGTCGGTGACGTCGGGGACGACTTCGTCGTCGGTGACGCCGAAGCTGGTGAACGCCGTGTGCCGCGGCAGCCGGTAGACCTCGCGGCCGAGCACGGCGTTGAGGATCCGGGCGTTGCGCACCGCGCCGATGTCGAGGTTGGGCGCGGAGACGCCGACGGCGTGCGCCTCGGCGGCGGCGACGAAGAGCCTGCCCGCCAGCGCGGGCACGGCGGCGACGGAGTGGTCCCGCTCGATCACCGGGCGGCCCCTGCTGTCGCGGTGCAGCAGGTCGGCGATCGGTGCGAGGAAGTCCGGCTGCCGCGGCCGGTACCCGGTGGCGGCGATGACCAGGTCGGCGGTGTGCGCCAGCGCGGTGCCGGTGTCGAGGTGCCTGCCCCTGATCCGCAGCCCGCCGTCGTCGAGCGCGTCCAGCCCCTCGACCGCGACGCCCTGGCGCAGCTGCACCGGCTGCGCCTTCTCCAGCAGCTGCCTGCGGTAGAGCAGGTCGTGCAGCCGCTCCAGGGTCTCCGACGAGATGCCCTTGTGGAACTGCCAGTGCCCGGCGCGCACCCGGTCCCTGGTCTCCTCCGGCAGGCCGTGGAAGTAGTCCATGTAGGCGGGGGTGGTCATCTCGAGGGAGAGCTTGGTGAAGTCGAGCGGGGCGAACCACGGGGTCCGGGTCCACCAGCGCACCGCGGGGCCGCCACGCAGGTTCGCCTCCAGCAGGTCGGCGACGATCTCGGCGCCGGACTGCCCGGAGCCGATCACCGTCACCGCGCCCGCCGCGTGCGCGCGCTCCCGATGGGTCAGGTAGTCGGCGCTGTGCACCAGCGCGCGCGAGGTGGTCGAGAGTGCCTGCGGCAGCGCCGGTTCGGTGCCGATGCCGACGACGACGTGCCCGGCCGTGATGGTCGAGGTCACGCCCGCGGTGGTCACCGCGACCTCGAAGACGCCCGCCTCGTCCAGCCAGCGCACCTCGTCGACGGTGGTGCGCCAGCGCAGCGACGGCAGCCGCCGCACCACCCAGAGCAGGTACGCCTCGTACTCGCGGCGGGTCGGGAAGAAGTCCTCGCGCACCAGGAAGGGGTAGAGCCGGTCCACGTCGGCGAGGTAGCCGAGGAAGGAGAGCGGGTGCGTCGGGTCGACCAGGGAGACCAGGTCGGAGAGGAAGCTGACCTGCAGCTTGGCCTCGTCGAACATGAGCCCGGGGTGCCACCGGAACTCCTCCGCCGAGTCCACCACCAGCACGTTCGCGTCGTCCACGGTGGAGGCCAGCGCGGCGAGCCCGAGGTTGAACGGCCCGCAGCCGACGGCGAGGATGTCGACGTCACTCATGGATCGTCGCCATCTCGTCGCTCTGCTCCAGCGCCTCGGACTCGACCTCGAGCGCGACCCGGAGCAGCTCGTCGAAGAGCGCGTCGATATCGGCCGCCGCGGTCTCCGGGTTGAGCAGGGTGAGCTTGAGGCAGGTGCGCGGCTCGCCCGAGCCGCCGACCCGCACCTGGGTGCGGCCGATCAGCGCGGTGCCGGAGCTGATCAGCCGCCTGCGCAGCTCGGCGTTGACCTGGTCCAGGTCGAGGTCCTCGCAGCGGTAGCGGAAGACGACGGTGGTGAGCGTGACCGGGGCGACCAGCTCCAGCTGCGGCTCGGCGGCGATCCGGCGCTCGGCGTACCCGGCCAGGTCGTGGCAGGTCTCCAGCATGGCGCCGAGGCCGTTCCGGCCGTAGGCGAGGAAGGTGGCGGCCACCTTGAGCACGTCGGGGCGGCGGGTGGTCTGCAGCGTCTGGCCGAGCAGCCCGCCGTAGCCTGCCTCGACGTCGTCGTCCGGGTTCAGGTACGCCACCGAGCGGCTCAGCGAGGCGAAGCGCTGCTGGTCGGCGAGGAGCAGCACGCTCGCGGCGGCCGGCTGCCAGCCGACCTTGTGCAGGTCGAGGGTGATGGAGTCGGCGCGCTCGATGCCGGTGAGCAGCCCGGCGAGCCGGTCGGAGAAGAGCGAGCCGAAGCCGTAGGCGGCGTCCACGTGCAGCCAGACCCCGTGCCGCGCGGTGATCTCGGCGAGCGCGGGCAGCGGGTCGACGCTGCCGAAGTCGGTGGTGCCGGCGGTGGCGACCACCGCGACCGGGGTGTGGCTGTGGCCCAGCTCGGTGAGCAGCGCGTTCAGCGCCTCCGGGATCATCCGGTGCTCGGCGTCGACCGGCACCGGGATGGCCGCGGCCTCGCCCAGGCCGAGCGCGGCGCAGGCCCGGTGCACCGAGAAGTGCGCGATCCGGGAGCAGAGCACGATCGGGCGGTGCAGCCCGCCCACCCCGTCCTGCCTGGTGTTCACGCCGTGCCCGGCGGCGGTGTAATCCCTGGCGATGAGCAGCGCGAGCAGGTTGGAGTAGGAGCCGCCGGGGCCGAAGACGCCGCCCGCGGTCTCGGTGAAGCCGGCCAGCCGGGCCAGCGCGTTGATGGTCCACTGCTCGATGGCGAGCGTGGCCGGGCCGGAGTCGTAGGTGTCCAGCGAGGCGTTGGTGGCGCTGGCCAGCGCGTCCGCCACCACCGCGACGGTGAGCGGCGGCGGCTGCAGGTGCGCGGCGGTGAGCGGGTGGGTCAGGTCGAGGCCGTAGGCGGCGACCAGCTCGGCGAGCCGGGCGAGCGCGGTGGCCGGGCCGACCCCGCTCTCCGGGATGCGCTCCGGGCCGAGCGCGTCGGCGACGGCGGCGAGCACGGCGAGCGGGTCGCCCGACGGCAGCGGGACGCCGTGGTGCCGCTCCCCGACCGCGGCGGCGAGCTGCGCCAGCCCGGTGCCGACCTCGGACCAGCCCGCGCCGGGACCGGCGAAGCGGGACGCTCTCCCCCACGGGAGCACGGATTCAGCTGACACGGGGAGTCCTCGTTTCACGATTCGGTTCGGTGAGCTCGCGGGCAAGGGCGGCGACGGTGCCGTCCAGCGCGGCGGGCACCCGGGCGACCAGCGCGGTGAGCAGCGTCGCGGCGCGCCGCGCGAAGGCGGCGTCGACGGTGCCGAGCTGGTGGTCGACCTCGAGGTGCACCCGGTCGTCGGGGGCCAGCTCGAAGGCGAAGGTCAGCGGGTAGGGGGCGATACCGGTGAAGACCGATTCGCAGGTGACGCGGGCGCCGTCCGGCACCGGGATGCCGCGCAGCGGCGCGGTGCGCACCGAGGCCATGATCTCGGCGACCGGGAAGCGCCCGCCCGCGCCGCGCAGGGCGGTGAGCACGGTGCCGTAGTCGACCCCGGCGAACTCCATGGCCCGGTAGACCACGGCGACGGCGGCGCGCAACGTCTCCCGCACGCTCGCCGCCGGGTCGACGGCGAAGCGCATGGGGACGATGTTGCCGCTGTAGCCGACCCGGTCCGGGCGGTCGCCGGGCTGCCGGTTGTCGGCGGGGACGAGCAGCACGTGGTCCTCGGCGCCGGTCAAGGCGTGCACGCCGAGCGCGGTGACCGCGATGAACAGGGCGTTCGCGGTGCCGCCGAGCTCGCGGGCGACCGCGTCCAGCGCGGCGACGGCGGCCGGGTCGACCGGCTCGGTCAGTTTGGCGCCCGCGTCCTCGTCCATCGGGGCGAGCCAGCTCTCCTCCGGGGTGACCCGCGGGAGTTCGCCGGAGAGCGGGAAGCGGATTCCCTCGGCGGCCCAGGTCCGCGTGGCGTGCTCGACCGCGCGCTGGACCTGCGGGGCCGGGCGCTGGATCGGCGGCACCGCGGCGGCGTCCGGCCAGGTGCCGGAGATCAGGGTGCCGAGCAGCAGCGGCCACGAGGTGTCGTCCACCGCGAGGTGGTGCACGACGAAGAGCACGGTGACGCCGGCGCCGTCGGCCGTCACCCGGACCCGGAGCGGGGGCTCCTCGGTGAGCCGGAAGGGGATCGCGACCAGTTCGTCCGCGGTCGCGGCCCGCGCGTTCCAGGCCCACTCCGCGCCCGGCACGATCCACTCCCCCGCGGTGTCGCCCGGCACCCGGCGGGGAACGCCGGAGCCGTCGACGGTGACCACCGAGCCGAGCACCGCGGCCTCGCGGACCACCAGCTCGACGGCCTCGACCAGGCCGGGCACGGTGTAGGTGTCGTCGAAGCGGAGGATCAGGCCGATGGTGTGCGAGAGCGAGTCCGGGTCGAGCTCGTAGATCTTCCACATGCGGCGCTCGGCGATGCCGAACTCGCCGGTGTCCAGCCGCGGCAGCGCCGGGGCGGCGAAGCGGTGGTCGCCGGCGAGCCCGGCCGCCGCGAGTCGCCTGCGCACCAGCTCCAGCCGGGTGTCGGTCAGTACGGTCATGCTTCTCCCTGCGTGAACCGGTGGACGGCGGCGGCGTTCGCGCGCAGCACGGCCCAGTCGCTGACGATGTCGATGAGTTCGCCGCGGGCCCAGCGCGGCGCCTGGTCCTGGAAGTGCGGCGAGCGCGGGTCGCCGCTCACGCCGAGCGGCACGATCCAGCGCCCGGCGTCCCGGTCGGCGAGATCCCAGACGTAGCGCGCGGCCGAGCCGACGGCGCAGGCATGCGAGAAGCCGACCGCGCTGCCGTTGGCGAGCACGCACTCCGCGTCGCCGCCGAGCGGGTACCGGCCGGGCCGGATGGCGGCGGAGAGCTCCGGGTGCCGCGGGGTGGCCCCGGCCAGGTCCATGCCGTGGATGGGGGCGAGCAGGTGCACGTCCCCCCAGGCCGGGACGGTCTCCAGCACCGCGACGGCCTCGATCGCGGCGGTGAGCGCCGCCGCGATCCCGACCCCGAGCCGCGGCCCGTGCTCCAGCACCGAGTCGAGCGCGGCGGCGAGCCGGGTGCCCGCCACGAACCACGGGTCGAAGACCCGCGGGAAGGCGTGCGGGACGGCCAGCCCGGCCAGTGCGGGGTCGCGGGTGATCCCGGCGACGAACCGGGCCCTGACCTCGGCGAAGAGATAGGCGTCGGTGCTGTCCGCGGCCATGGCGCGGTCCCAGCTCAGCAGCCGCGCGCGCAGCTTCTCGGCTTCCGGGCTCAGCTCGGTCAGCGCGCGGAGCCGGTCGAGCAGCGCGGTGGCCTGGTCGAGCCGGACGTCGCCGTGGATGGCCTCGCAATCGTTCACGCCCACCGACGGATTCGCGGTCAGCAGGGCGTCGATCCGGTCGGCGCGGAAGGGCGGAACGCACTCGGTGGTGACCGGTTGCAGCGGGAGCGAGCCGGGGATGCGCTGGTTGGCGATGACCGAGTGGTCCGGCACCGCGGCGTCGAAGCCGGTGTCCCGCACCGATTCGGTGGCGTAGCCCCGCCACCGGTAGCGGGCGTCCCAGCCGGGCACCGGGAGCCAGTAGTTCTCGGCGGCCCGCTCCGGCATGCGGCCGGTGACGTGGTGGGTGAGCCGCCCGGCGGTGTCGCCGATGACGACGCGGTTGGCCGGCTCGGCCCACCCGCGCAGCGCCACCTCGACCGCGCCGGTCGAGGTCGCGAAGAGCAGGTCGAGCGCCGGGTCGAAGGTGACCTCGGGGTCGGCGAGCATGGGGGTGCGCAGGCTCAGTGCGAAGGCCGCGTCCGGGCCGCCGACGATGACCGGGCCGTTGCCGGTGACCACGATCTCGACCGGCACCGGGTCGGCGTCGCGGACCAGGATCTGCTCGGTGTGCACGGCCGCCGGGGCAGACCCGTCCGGGGTCTCGGCGTTGACCCCGTCCGCGGTCCGGGTGAGCTTCTCCAGGTAGAGATCCTGGTAGTCGCCCATGGCATTGGTGATCCCCCACGCCACCGACCCGGCGTGCGCGAAGTGCGGCACCCCGGGGACGCCCGCGAAGGCGAAGCCGATCACGTCGAACTCCGGCGCCGCCAGGTGGAACTGCTGGTAGATGCCGGGCAGCTCCAGGAACCGGTGCGGGTCACCGGCGATCAGCGGCGCACCACTCGCGGTGCGGGCGCCGGCGACGCCCCAGGCATTGCTGCCGGAGATCGCGTCCCCGAGGGTCGTCGAATCCGGTTGCGCCCCCTCTGCTTCGGTGCAGTGGCCGAGCAACTCGGTGAGGAAAGCCGCGTCCGGCCGCGCGGGCACGGTCGGCTCGGCGGGGTCGACCCCTTCGCAGTCGAAGAGCACAAGCGCGTCGAGGCCGAGCGCGCGGCAGGCGTGCAGCCGCCACAGCTTGGTGAGGAACCGCCCGAAGAGGATGTGGTGCACCAGGAACACCGCGATCGGGGTCCACGGCTGCCAGGGCGCGGGGCGGTGGCCAAACTCGGTGAGCTCGGGCGCCGCCGCGGCGTCCAGGGTGCTGTTGATGCCGTCCACGTAGGCGCCGATCAGCGCGCGGGTGCGCGGCGACGACGCCGCGAGGATGCGGCGGGCGGCGGCGTCCATCCGGGAGCGGCGGGCGAATTCGTCCCAGCCGACGGTGGTCGCGCCGAACACCTCGGCGGTGCGGCCCTCGGCGCGCAGCCGCAGGAACTCCAGCTGCCAGGCCCGGTCGACCCCGCAGGCGACGCCCTGCCCGTACAGCGCCCCGGCGGCGGAATCGGCGCTGATGTGCGGGATGCCGTTGGCGTCGCGAATGATCTCGATCGTCACGGGACCGCGACCTCCCGCTCGGCGGGGCGGTACGCGGCGACCGGGTTGGCCAGGGCGTGGTCGCCCGCGACCAGGGTGGCGTAGGAGTTGCCGAGGTCGACCATGCGCTTGTTGTTGCCGAGCTGCAGCTGGTTCAGGTGGATGGCGGGGAAGGCGGGGGTGAAGAGATCCCAGCGGCGGAAGCGCTCCGCCAGCTCCGGGTGCCGCTCGCGGTAGTCGAGCAGGCTCGCCGCGACCAGCGCCCAGAACCGGTCGTCCGGCAGCAGGCCGTCGGCGTGCAGGAGCAGCGCGAGGTGCCGCAGGAAGTCGTCGAAGACGTCGGAGAGGATGCCCATGGCGCGGATCTCGTCGGGCTCATCGGTCACCGCGCGGCGGGCCGCCTCGGGCAGCCCGGCGGGGTCGCCGAAGATCGAGACCTCCTCGCCGATGTCCTTGAGCACGGCGCGCACCGGCACCCCGGCGTCCAGTACGAGGATGAGGTTCTCGCCGTGCGGGGAGAATTTCAGCTCGTACCGGTAGAGCAGGTGCACGATCGGGTGCAGGTAGCAGCGCAGGTAGCGGGTGAGCCACTCGGCGGCGGGCAGCCCGGAGCGCTCGACGAGGGCGCGCACCAGCGGCGTCCCCTCGTGGTCGACGTGCAGCAGCGCGGCCATGGTGGTGAGCTGCTCACCCTGGCGGGCCAGCGGGACGGGGCTCTGCCGCCACAGCGCCGAGAGCAGCTTCCGGTACTCCGAGCCGGGGCGGGTGAGCGCGGTGAGCTCGGTGTTCCGGTAGCCGATGGCGGCGACCTCGTAGAGCACCGCGAAGCCGAGCTCGTCCAGGTAGGGGTCGCCGGAGATCAGCTCGCGCACCCAGTCGTTGATCAGCGGGGTGGTGCGCATGTAGTCCGCCGACATCCCGCGGGTGAAGCCCATGTTGACGATGGAGAGCGCCAGCTTCACGTAGTGCCGCTCCGGGGTCGTGGTGTCGAAGAGCGAGCGGATGGACTGCTGCGGCTGGTACCGGTCGTCGCTCTCGCCGACCGGGACGATCCGCTGCTCGGCGAGGTCGATGGCGTAGACGCGCTGGATCCGCTCGGTCCACTGCCACGGATGCACCGGCATGAAGTAGTAGTCGCCGGGGTCGAGGCCGCGGCCGGTGAGGACCGCGGTGAAGCGTGCCAGCGTCGCCGCGCCGAGCTCGGCCTCGACCAGCCCGGGGTAGTCGACGCCGGACATCGCGGCGAAATCGGTGTTCGCCCTGAGCACCGCCAGCCAGGGCAGCGCGAACCGCGCGCCCCACTCCGGCGCGTAGCGCCGGACGTCGTCCGCGCTGAAGCCGAGCCGCCCGGCATTCGCGAGCAGGCAGGGATGCCCCTCGGTCATGGTGCGCTCGATGGTCTGGAAGTCGGCGGCGGCCAGCTCGGCGGCCGGGATCCGCCGCTCGTCCGGGCGGCCCGCGCCGATCAGCAGGGTGTTGCGGAACTCCTCCAGGTACTCCGGCAGCGCCTCCGGCGCGATGCCGAGCGCGTCGCCCAGGTCGATCACCAGGGCGATGGCGTCGATCGGCAGCTCGGCGCCGTCGCGGGTGCGGCGCAGCGACGCGGGGTCGATGTGCCAGCTGTCCAGCGCGAGTACCTCGGCGTGGAAGGCGTATTCGGTGCGGCCGTCGCCGGAGCGCACCAGGTACTCCCCCGGCGCGACCGCCGCCGGGCGGACGAAGCGCTCGTGGCAGAGCTCGGCCAGCACCTTGACCGCCATCCGGCGGTGATAGGCGGGCCAGTACGAAGAATGCGACACGTCGGCCTCTCAGGAATCGGTGCGCCGGAAGGCGGGGGCCAGGAAGCGGCCGTTGCCGGTGGCCCGGACGAAATCGGCGCGGGTGCAGTAGCTCAGCCGCGCCACCTTGTCGCCGACCGGGTGGTCGCCCGCCACCGCGAACCCGACCGCGGCGTTCAGCCGCTGCACGTCGAGGTTGCGGACGTCCGGCTCCACCACCACGCGCTCCGCGCCGAGTTCGAAGAACGCGGTGCGCATGATGTGCAGCATCACCGCGCCGGTGAAGCCGCTGAGCCTGCGGTCGGTGCTCGCCACCAGCAGGTGCATGCCGATATCGCCCGGCTCGGCGGCGTAGCCGGTGCCGGGGTCGGCCAGCTCGCTGGTCGCCGGGTTGTAGAGCTCGAAGAGGAACTCCGGGGTGCCCTCGTAGTACCCGATGCGCAGCCCGTACTCCGGGGCCCCGCCGATCTCGGCGCTGTGCCGGATGAGCTCCTCGACCTCGGCGACGGTGCTGTTCAGCATCCCCCAGTACTCGGCCTTGGGGTCGGTGAGCCAGCCGTGCGCGAGCTCCGCGTCCCGCTCGATCTCCATCGGCCGCGACTCGAACGGGTAGTGCGGTGTGGCGCCGGCGATCTCGTCCTCGACCTCGACCTCGGACAGCCGCAGTACGGCGAGTACGGTCTCCGCGACCCGGCCCGCGCGCTCACCCTCCAGCTCGGCGATGCGCTCGGCCAGCCCGGCGACCGAGCGGCGCACGAAGATGTCGGCCACCGTGAGGTCGGGGGTGTCCAGCCACTGCCTCGCCTGCGCCACGAAGGCGGTGGCGAGCACGGAATCGCCGCCGAGCGCGAGGAAGTCGTCGGTGACGCCGAGCGGGCGGGTCGGCAGGATCTCGCCGAGCACGGTGACCAGCGCCCGCTCCAGCGGGGTGCGCGGCTCGACCGCGACCCGCTCGTCGGCGCCGGCCAGCTCGCGGATCTTCGCCCGGTCGTACTTGCCGTTGGCGGTGAGCGGCAGCGCCTCGACCACGGTGATCGTGCGCGGGATCATGTGCGGCGGGAGCACGTCGGCGAGCGCGGTGCGCAGCGCCGCGCCGTCGGCCGCGCCGACGACGGCGGCGCGCAGCTCGCGCCCGTCCGACCAGGCCACCGCCGCGCCGACGGCGTCGAGGCCGAGCAACCCGGCCTCGACCTCGCCGAGCTCGACCCGGTAGCCGCGCACCTTGACCATGTGGTCGGCGCGGCCGAGGAACTCCAGGAAGCCGCCGGGCAGGTAGCGGGCCAGGTCGCCGGTGCGGTACCAGCGCACGCCGTCGCGCGTGAGGAAGCGGTCGGCGGTGCGCTCCGGGTCGGCGCGGTAGCCGTCGGCGACACCGGCGCCGCCGATCCAGAGCTCGCCGGGGACCAGGTCCGGCCGGTCCCGGCCCGCGGCGTCGACCACCCGGCAGCGCACCCCCGCCAGGGGGGTGCCGTACGGCACGAAGGCGGCGCCTGCGGGCACCTGCGGCGCCGCGCAGACGGTGGAGTGGATGGCCGTCTCGGTGGTGCCGCCGAGCCCGGCCACCCGGCACTCCGGGAGCTGCGCCGCGACCCGGTCGAGCAGCGCGACGTCGACCTTGTCGCCGCCGAGCAGTACCACGCGCAGCGATTCCGGCAGCGGGACCAGGTCGAGCAGCATGCCGAGGATCGATGGCACGCAGTTCAGGACCGTGACCGACCGCTCCGCGAGCAGCCGGGCCCAGGTGTCGACCCTGGTGTGCTCGTCGTCGCCGGGGACGACGACGGCGCCGCCCACCGCGAGCGGGGCGAAGATGTCGAAGACCGAGAGGTCGAACTCCAGCGAGGAGACCTGCAGGGTGCGGTCCCCCGGGCCGAGTTCGTACCGCGCCACCAGGTCGGTGAGGGTCGCGACGGCCGCCCGGTGCGGCACCTGCACACCCTTGGGCAGCCCGGTCGAGCCGGAGGTGAAGAGCACGTAGGCGAGGTCGTCCGGGCCGACCGGCACCGGCTCGGCCGGGTCGGCCGCGCGCGCCGCGCCGATCTCGAGCGCCACCGCGTCCGGCCAGGCAGCGACCCGATCGGTGAGTACCGCGGCCGGTGCGGCGACGGCGGCGATGCGCTCCCGGCGGGCGGCGGGCTGGGTCGGCGCCAGCGGGACGTAGGCGGCGCCCGCGGTGAGCACGCCCAGCGCGGCCGCGACCTGGTCGCCGCCCTTGGGCAGGTCGATGATGACGGTGTCGCCGGTCCGCACCCCGGCGGCGCGCAGTGCGCCCGCGATCCGGCGGGCCTCGTCGGCGAGCTCGGCGTGCGAGCGGGTGCGATCGTCCGCGACGACCGCGGGGGCGGTGCCGCGCCGCTCGGCGAGGGCGAGCGCCCGGCCGTGCAGGGTGCCGTCGAAGTGCGCGGTCGCCGGCAGCGGGCGCTCGGCCGCGAGCCGCTGCGCGCGGACCTCGGCCGCGAGCGGGTCGGGGGCCGGGATGTCCCAGTCGCCCGCGATGAGCAGGTCGAGCAGCCGCACGTAGTAGCCGAACATCGCCTCGGCGGCGCCGGGCTCGAGATCGGACGCCCGCACGTCCCAGTTCAGCAGCAGGGTGCCTGCGAGCTCGGTGACCTGGGCGTCGAGCAGCACCTGCGGCCCCTGCGAGACGATCCAGGACGGCTCGCCGAGTACCTCGGTGACGGCGGGCGAGAACAGCTCGCCCAGCCCGAGCGCGCTGGTGAAGACCACCGGCGAGACCACCGGCTCGCCGCGGTGCCTGCCGAGCTCGCGCAGCACGTCCAGCCCGCCGACGCTGCCGTGCGCGGCCGCCTCGTGCAGCGCGGCGCGCATCGCGCGGGCCCGCTCGGCGAGTGTGCGGGGTTCGGTGAGGTCGACGTCGATCAGCAGCGAGGAGGTGAAGTCGCCGACCACCCGCTCCACGTCGGGGTGCACCGGCTCGCGGTCGAAGAGCGGGACGGTGAGCAGGAAGCGCGGGCTCGCCGACCAGGCGCCGACCGCCTCCGCGAAGACCGCTGCCACCGCCGCCGCCGGGGTGGTGCCGCGCCGGTGCGCCTGCTCCTCCAGCCGCCTGCGGTCGGCGGCGTCGATGGCATGGTGCAGCCGCACGGTGTCGGGCGCGGTGGCGCCGCGCCGGGCCGCCTCGTTCAGCGGCAGCTCGGGCGGGCCGGGCAGGTGCGGAATCCGCCCTCGCCACCAGGCCAGATCGGCGTCCTTGGGCACGCGGCCGGTGCGGGCCGCGGAGAGCGCGGGGAAGGTGACGCCGAGCGGGGCCAGCGTCTCGCCGCGGTAGAGCCGGGCCAGGTCGTCCACCAGGACCCGGTAGCTCATGGCGTCGGCGGCGATCATGTCCACGTCCAGGTGCACCCGGGTGCGGCCGTCGCCGAGCAGGCTGAGCTCGGCGCGCAGCACGGCGCCGTCCTCGATCGGCAGCGCGCGGTGCGTGCCGTCCCGGCGCAGCGCGGCCAGCGCCGCCTCGGGGTCGGGCACCGCGCGCAGGTCGTGCACCGCGATAGCCCCCCGGTGCGCGGCGCCGATCACCTGGGTGCCGTCCGGCAGCACCCGCACCCGGAGCATGGGGTGCCGCTCCAGCAGCGCGGCGACCGCTGCCTCGAACCGCTCCGGCGCGGCGAGCGCGCCGTCGAACTCGATGTACAGATGCGCCGCGACCCCGCCGAAGGCGTGGCTGTGCGAGCGGCCTATCCAGTACGCGTGCTGCATCGGCGCCAGCGGGAACGGCTCGGCCGGATCCACCTCGGGGAGCGCGGCCTCCGGCTCGGCGGGGAGCTCGCCGACCAGCAGCGTGGTCCAGGCGCGGAGTGTGGGATCGGCGGCGAGCCGGGCGAAATCGATGTCGTGGCCGCGCTTCCGCCATGTCCCGGAGAGCCGCATCATGCGCAGGGAATCCAGGCCCTGCTGGATCAGATCACCATCGAAATCCAGCGATTCCGGCGCGATTCCCAGTACCGATCCGACTTCCGCCCGGACGTCGAGATCCGTCTCCGAACGAACGACCACCATCGACAACGCCTCTCACAGAGTTTTACTTAGGGTACCCTAATTCATCGCCCTGTCGAGTTCGATCTGTTGCGGCACAACAGCTTTCACCTCGCACGGGCGCGCGGGGATGCCGGGCCGCTTCCGGCCCGTTCGACAGTCTTCTTCGGTTGTGCGGGTCAGCCGACGCCGGCGGATATCCGCCAGCCGGCCGCATCGTTCTGCTGCCACCAGAAATCGGCGAACCGGCCGGCGGCGGCGAGCAGCTCCTGCACGGTGCCGTCCTCGATCACCCGGCCGTCCTCGACGAACAGCACCCGGTCGGCGCCTGCGATCGTGCTGAGCCGGTGCGTCACCACGATGCGGGTCCGGCGCTGCGGGTCGTTGGTGACGGCGGCGACCACCGCCGCCTCGTTCTCCGCGTCCAGCGCGCTGGTGCCCTCGTCCACCGCCAATACGGCGGAGGGCTTGAGCAGTGCCCGCGCGATCGAGACCCGCTGCCGCTCACCGCCGGAGAGCGCCGTGCCCGCCTCGCCGACCACAGTGTCCAGGCCGTCCGGCAGCCGGCTCGCGAACTCGTCCACCCTGGCCAGCCGGAGCGCGGTGGCCAGGCGCTCCTCGTCCGCGCCGGGGTCACCGGCGAGCACGTTCTCCCTGATGGTCCCGGCGAAGAGGTACGGCTGCTGGAAGACGACCGCCGCCGCCGCAGGTCTGGCTGCCGGGTCGAGCGCGCCGAGGTCGGCGCCGCCGACCAGCACGGAGCCCGCATCCGGCGCCTCCAGCCCCGCGACCAGCGCGAGGATCGTGCTCTTGCCCGCGCCGGACGGCCCGACGATCGCGGTGACCTCGCCCGCGCCGAACTCGATGTCCAGCCCGGTGAGCACCCGATCGGCGCCGTAGCCGAAGTGCACGTCGCGCAGTGCGACGGGCGCGCCTGCGGCCGCGGCGGGCGGCTCGGTCGCACCGGAGGCCGTGCCCGGCGCGGCGGTGACCGTCTCGATGTCGCGCAGCGTGTTCCGCGCGCTCTCCAGCGCGCCGGAGAGATCGCCGATGGCGGCGAACGGCTCCAGGAACCGGACCACGACGACGATCAGCGCGACGGCCTCCGGCACCCCGATGCTGCCGCGCACCGCGAGCCAGGCGGTGGTGCCCGCCAGCGCGAGCAGCGCCAGCTGGCTCGCCAGCCCGAAGAGCACCTGCCCGGGGATGCCGAGCAGCAGCAGCCGGACGGTCGCGCCGTGCTGCGCGTCCAGCGCCGCGCCGGTCTCGCTGCGCGCGGGCTCCACCCGCCGGGCCGCGCGCAGCGCCGCCTGGGTGCGGGCGAATTCCAGGATGCGCGCGGTGAGCGCGCTGTTCGTGTCGGTGGCGACCTTGTCGGCGGTGCGGGTGAGCCGCAGCGTCGCGGCCAGCGCGCCGAGCAGCAGCACCACGGCGAACAGCGCGACGACCCCGAGCTGCCAGGCGATCGGCAGCAGCGCGAGCCCGATCGCGATCGGCAGCAGCAGCCCCTGGATGACCGGGGTCATCAGGTAGCCGACCATGCCGACCAGCTCCGGCCCGGTGGCCGCGATGGCCCGGCGGGTGATGGCCGAGTTCTCCTCGCCGAACCAGCGCAGCGGAATCCGCGCCACCTGCGCGGAGACCGTGCGCTGCGCCGAGTCGAGAATGCCGAAGCCGAGGTCGAAGCCGACCCGGGAGGCGATCGAGTCCACGATCCAGCCGGCCACGACCGCACCGGTCAGCGCGCCCACCCAGGGCCACGCCTGCGCCGGATCGGCGCCGAAGAGCGCGGTGACCAGCGGCACGATCAGCACCACCGCGACCGCGCGGAGCAGCGTGGAGACGACGGTCAGCGTCAGGTAGCCGGCGAAGAGCCGGCGCCGCGCGGCCGGGACGAGGGCGAGAACGGTGCCGATCATCGCGCGAACTCCTTGGTCTCGGCGGCATTCCAGAGCCGGGCGTAGCGCCCGTCGCTGGCGAGCAGTTCGGGGTGCGTCCCGCTCTCGGCGATCCGGCCGCCGTCCAGCACGACGATCCGGTCGGCCTCGGTGACGGTGCGCAGCCGGTGCGCGATCACCAGCACGGTGCGCCCGGCGGCGAGCCGGTCCAGCGCCCGCTGCACCAGGTACTCCGACTCCGGGTCGGCGAAGGCGGTCGCCTCGTCCAGGATCAGCACCGGGGTGTCGGCGAGCAGCGCCCGCGCGATGGTGAGCCGCTGCCGTTCGCCGCCGGAGAGCGCGGTGTCCGCGCCGAGCACGGTGTCGTACCCCTGCGGCAGCCGCAGGATCCGGTCGTGCAGCTGGGCGTCGCGGGCGGCCTGCTCGACCGCGGCGGCGTCGGCGTCGGGCGCCGCGAGCGCGATGTTCTCCCGAACCGTCCCGTGCACCAGCTGGGCGTCCTGGAAGACGAAGCCGACCCGGGTGTACAGCTCGTCCGGGGTGAGCCCCGCGATATCCCGGCCACCGACCCGGATCTCGCCGGAGTCGAGGTCGTGGAAGCGGGCGAGCAGCGCGGCCAGCGTCGACTTGCCCGCGCCGGAGGGGCCGACCAGCGCGGTCACGGTGCCCGGCTCCAGCGTGAGCGAGACGTTCTCGACGACCGGAACACCGGCCCGGTAGCCGAAGGTCACGTCGTCGAAGACCACCCGGCCCGCCGGCTCCCGCCGCTCGGCGCCGCCCGCGCGCACCTCGAGCGCGGGTTCGTCGAGCGTGATCTGGATGTCGCGCGCGGCGAGCCTGCCCTCGCGCAGCCCGGAGAGGCCGTAGCCGATGCTCAGCAGCCGGGAGCCGAAGGTGGTGCCGAGGAAGAGGAAGGGGAGCAGGTCGACCGGGTCGAGCCGGTCGGTGGTGATCAGCGCGGTGCCCGCGACGGCGATCAGCCAGAGGAAGGTGACCGGGCGGGTGATCAGGTCCATCAGCGACTTCTTGCCGACGAACGGGCGCTGCCAGCCGTCGAGGAAGGCGATGTAGCCGTCGAGGCTGCGCCGGAACGGCGAGGCCGCGGCGCCGCCGAAGACCCGGATCACCGGCTGGCCGTCCAGGTACGAGGTGGCCTCGGCGTTCATCCGCTCGGCCCACCGCTGCGACTGCACGATCTTGGGCCCGGACTGGGCCATCATGGTCAGCATGGTGAGCACGGCGCCGAGCACCGGGATCAGCAGGATCAGCCCGAGCCGCCAGTCCACCCAGAACAGGTAGCCGAGCACGGCCAGCGGGGCGACCACCGCGGCGACGGCGTCGGTGACGGCGTGCGTCACCAGGTAGTGCAGCGACAGCGTGCTCCCGGTGACCAGCTTGCTCACCTGCCCCGAGCTGCGCGCGGTGAACCAGCCGAGCGGCAGCCGGGCCAGTGTGCCGAGCAGCCGGGCGCGCAGGTCGCGGCCGAAGCGGGCGTCGACCGCGTGCAGCCACAGTTGCAGCGCCGACTCCAGCAGGGTGCCCGCGCCGAACAGGGCGAGCGCCCAGAGGCCGAGCGACCACAGCGTGCCGGAATCGCTGCCGGCCAGCAGGTTCCTTGCGAGCTCCACCAGCAGCACGTAGGGGGCGAGCTGGAGCAGGGTCAGCACCACCTGCAACACGCCCGCGACGATCAGCTTGGGCCGGATCTCGGCGAACAGCCTGGTGCCGGCCTGCGAACGCCAGCGTCCGGGGGTGGGTGGCGCGGCCGCCGCGCCGGAGACGGTGCCCGGAACGGCCGCCGTCGAGGCGGCGGCGTTCCCGCCGTTCGCGGCGGTGACAGCGGTCGGGGTCGCGGCGGCGTCGGCGACATCGGTCCCGGCGGCGCCGGCGGCAGTCGTGCGCACGGTAGGCGGGGCCGCGCCCGCGGCGGACGCCGCACCCGCCCGCTCGGCGTCGCGCTCGGCGGCGTCCCGCTCCTTGCCCATGGCCCGGCCATGCACCCAATACGCCTGGGCGTAGATGTCGGTCTTGGGGAAGCCGAACTCCTTGAGCCGGGTCCGGACGTGCTTGAGCGAGGCCGATTCCGGACCCGCCCAGCAGTACCAGTTCGCCCAGTCGCGCGTCTCCAGCGCCTCGGCGAGCGCCGACTCCGAGCTGCGCGGCACCCAGTGCACCCGGGCCAGCGGATGCGGGGTGAGCGGGATGAGCAGGTCGTCGTCGTGGTGCAACTCCAGGTACACCTCCACCGCGACCTGCGGCGGCACCGCGGCGAGGATGGTGTTGATGGCCGGAATCGAGGCCGAGTCGCCGACCAGCAGGTACCCGGCGGGCAGGTCGTCGCCGACGGTGAAGTTCTTGGAGCCGAACGAGGTGACCTCGATGGTCTCGCCACCGGTCACCTTCATCGCCCAGGCAGACGCGGGCCCGGCCGGCTCGTGCAGCACGAAATCGACGGCGAAGCGCCCGGTCTCCGGCTCCGCCTCGGCGATCGTGTACCCACGCTGGAACTCGCTCTCCGACCCCTCCGGGTCCGGGAACCAGAACCGCAGCCAGGCGGTCGGCTCCACGCTGATCTCGGCGAAGAGCGTCGGCGCGGTCAGCCACACACGCAGCAGCCGCGGGGTGGTCTGCTCGGTGCCGAGCACCGTCGCGGTGTGGTACACCACGCCGAAGCCACGGAGCACCGCACCCTGGAAACCTCTGCGAGCCATGCCGTTCCTTTCCTGGTCGTTCTGCACGTCGGCGCGGGTGAGCCGCACGGTCCCGGCGGCGAAGATCGCGACGCAGATGGCGGCGAAGTAGAGCAGCGAGCCGTTCTGCCCGCCGAAGGCGCTGTCGAAGGTGGCCATCTGCCCGACCCCGAGCTCCCCGTTCTTGAACGGGGAGAGCTGCTGCAGCGTGATCCCGAGGTCGCCGGGCACGAAGGTGACGAAGGTTTCCACCCCGAACTTCCAGAGCAGCACGATCATCACCACCAGCCCCGGCTTCGGCAGCAGCGCGGCGAGCCCGAGCCCGAGCGCGCAGACCAGCACGGTGAAGAACGGGATGCCGAGCCAGAGTCGGATGCCGTCGGCGGAGAGGATGTCGACCCGCCCCCAGATCTGCGGGAACAGCAGCGGGAACCCGCCGAGCATGATCAGCGTGGTGAGCGCGGCGGTGACCGCGCCGATCAGCCCGTACACCACCAGCTTCGCCACGGGGAGCAGCCAGCGCCGCGGCTGGATCCGGAAGACGATCTGCGCGGTGTCGTCCTTGAACTCACCGGCCAGCGCGGAGACCGCGCCGACCATGAGGATGAAGGTGGAGAAGACCAGGATCCAGTAGGCGGCGTTGTCGGTGTCCATGCCACCGCCGCCGTTGAGCTGGTTGGACTCCACGGCTTTGGCGATACCGAAGTTGAGCAGGGTGGGGATCAGCACCGCGAGCGGCAGCACCGTGTACCAGAGCGGGCTGCGCCGGGAGAGCTTCGCGAACTCGCTGCGCACCGCGTCGGTCAGCAGGGTCACGGCCGCGCTCCGCTCGCCGCGTACTCCACGCTGCCCCTGGTGATCTCCAGGTAGGCGGCCTCCAGCGGGCGCTCGCCGGAGCCGCGGGCGACGGTCTCGTCCCGGCTCGCGTCCCAGAGCACCGCCCCGGCGCCCATGACCACGATCCTGGTGCCGGTGATCGCCACCTCGGTGAGGTCGTGCGAGGCGACGAGCAGGCAGGTGCCGTCGGCCGCGAGCCCGGTGAGCAGCTCGCGCAGCCACAGCGTTCCCTCGACGTCGAGGCCGTTGGCCGGCTCGTCCAGCACGATGGTGCCCGGCTCGCCGAGCAGCGCCGCGGCGATACCGAGCCGCTGCAGCATGCCGTAGGAGAACCGGCCCACCGGACGTTTCGCGGCCGGGCCGAGCCCGACCCGCTCCAGCAGCGTGCCGACATCGGCGCGCCGGAGCCCGCCGAGCGCGGCCTGCCAGCGCAGGTGCTGCTCGGCGGTGTGCCGCGGGTTGCGCGCGAAGGCGCCGAGGGCGAAGCCGATGGTGCCGAGCGTGCTCGCCAGCTCCGGCAGCCCCTTGCCGTCGATCCGGATCCGCCCGGCGTCCGGGCGGACCAGCCCGGCGATCATCCGCATGACCGTCGTCTTCCCGGCACCGTTCGGCCCGAGCAGGTAGGTGATCGCCCCGTCCTCGGCGGTGAAGCTCACCTCCCCGACGGCAACCCGGTCACCGAACTTCCTGGTGACGCCCTCGACGCTGATCATGCCGCGGCCCCGCGCGTTCGCAACCGGCTCAGTAGCCGAAGCTCGGGTTGCCCGCGCACTGGAGCTGCTGGCAGATCCGCTTCCAGTCGAACTTCCAGAGCCCGGCGTCCCGGATGAAGTGGTAGGTGGTGGTCTGCGCCGGGATGCCCGCCATCAGGCCGTGCACGGTGACCGAGAGGGTGTTGCCGTCATTGCGCACCGGGCCGATGGCGCGGCCCTGCAGCGAGAAGAAATCCATGGTCCGGCTGTACTGCATGACCTTCTCCAGCTCGGCGCGCGCGCCGGGGCCGTTGTAGCTCACCTCGACCTTGGGGTCGATGCCGATGTTGGGGTTCCAGAAGGCCGCGAACTGGCGCTCCAGCTGATCCAGGCTGGGCTGCTCCGCACGCACGTACAGATCGCCCGCCTTGGCGTCGCGGATCGAGACATCCGCGCTCGCCGGCGCCGCGGCCAGCAGGAGACTCACCACAATTGCGGCAAATAGGACGACACTGGCCCTGATCGACTTGACCATGACACACCTTCCGACGGTCCCGAGAGGGAGAGGCGGTGCCACACGCAGCCGCCGAGCGTTGCCAACGATAACCGTGGAAAGTTTGGTAAGTCAAACCTAAGTTTGGAGTCGGCCGAGTCGGAGTGAACGCGCCCAGCACTTGCCCGGCACTCCGAGGCGCGGCCGAAAGTGCGTGGTGACGCGTTCGGTTCGGCGCGAACGCCGAGTGGCGGCATCCGCCCGGCAAGCGGGGTCAGTCGGCCAGCAGGACGCCGGCCCAGCGGTCGGCGTCGAGGAGGACCGCGGCGGGGAGCCCGGTGGCCGCGGCGAGGGCACCCGGGTGCAGCCGGTCGTAGGCGCGGCCCGCGGCGGTGGCGGCGGCCGGGGGCAGCAGCAGCCAGTCGGCGGCGAGCCGGGTCGGGTGCCAGCGCGGTGTGGCGTGCCCGGCGTCCTCGGTGACGTCGAGCAGGCGGTGCCTGCGCAGCCCGCGCCAGAGCTCGCCCCAGCGGTCGAAACCGGTTGCGGCCCGGGTGCTTTCGGGGATAAGCGGGCGCGGCAGCTGCGCGGCCCGCACCAGCGCGAGCACCGGCAGCCCGAAGGCGCGGGCGAACTGCAGGCGGCGGGCGCCGTCGCCGCGCAGCTCGTACACCGGCCCGGCCGGGCCCTCCACCCGCACCAGCCGGATCGGCCGGGCGGCGCCGCCGAGCAGGAAATCGTCCATCCAGGAGCGGAGTTCGGCCTCGGTGCCCGCGGCGCGCAGGGTCCGGCAGAAGCCGGCCGGTGACCACCGGTCGTCGTCGGTCGGCTCGCGGGCGCGGCCCGGGACGGCGAGCACGGTGCGCGGGTCGATCCAGTCCAGGCTCTGCGCGCCTGCCCGCGGACCGTCGGCGGGGACGTAGGGCACCGGCGGGGTGCCGTCGAAGACGGCGATCCGCTCCACCAGCGGCGCCACCGCGTCCACCTCCGCGATCCGCGCGTGCAGCCAGTCCTGGAGCTCGGGTTCGCCCGCCGGGATCCGGTCGCGGAGGTGAACGAGCCCGGCACGCAGGGTGTCCCGCTGCGGGCGGTCGGCGGCGGCGCGCAGCAGCCGGGGCCAGCCCGGGTCCTGGTCCAGGTGCCCGGCGCGCACGTGGTCGAGGTCGGCGGGGGCCGGGGCGAGGGAGACGACGGGGCCGGTGGTCGCGGTGGCGCCGTAGCGGCGCAGCAGGGTGGCCATGTCCTCGACGGTGGGCGCCCAGCCGCGCACCACCCGCTCCCCCACCCGCGCCTCGAAGACGCCCCTGACATCACGCCACAGCACGGGCGGGCTCCGCGAGCCGGATCCTGGCGCCCGGGCGCAGGTTGGCCTTGGTGACGTCACCGCCGTAGTGGGCGAGTACCCGCCGATCCATGATCCGCCGCCACAGCGGCGGCACCGC
>NZ_JBHSAX010000006.1:0-238450 GCF_042650385.1 Nocardia jiangsuensis | reverse complement strand
GCGGTGCCGCCGCTGTGGCGGCGGATCATGGATCGGCGGGTACTCGCCCACTACGGCGGTGACGTCACCAAGGCCAACCTGCAGCCGGCCAAACGCGAGCGATTGCTCGCGCGGTACGGCAGCGCCGCCTAGCGCCCCACATCGTGGCGGGGTGAGGTTAGGCTGCGCTATATGCTCAAGCGGATTCTGTTCGTCGGACTCACAGCTGCGCTCGGCGCGCTCGGCACCGCCGGTACCGGGCACGCCGAGCCCGCCCGCGGGGTCGTGGTGATCGTGCCGGGCCAGTACCTCGGCGCGCTGCCCTACCAGCCGCTGGCTGCCGCGCTCCGGGCCGACGGCTACGAACCCGTCGTACTGGACCTGAAGGGCTTCGACATCGCCGCCGACGCCGATGCCATCGACGGCGCCGTCGCGGCGGCTGCCGCTGCCAACCCGGGGCTGCCGGTCACCCTGACCGGGTTCAGCATCGGCGCGCTCAGCAGCCGGTACTACCTGCGGGAGCTCGGTGGCGCCGGCGCCGTGGCGCGGTACGTCGGGATCGGCGCACCGCAGTACGGATCGCCCGGCGCCTGCGGGCAGCCCGCCGCACCGGAGGCGTGCCCCGGCACGCCCTTCATGGAGCAGCTGAACGCCGGGGACGACACCCCCGGCGCCACCACCTACTACTCCATTCGCAGCGAGCGCGAATGGAGCGACGGCAGGCTGGACGGCGGCCAGTGCCGCCTCACCCCCTTCCCGACCCTCGGCAACGGCGGTGTCGACCACTCGCTGGAACCGGTGCTGCCCGCGGTGCTCGACCAGCTGCGCTCCGCGCTCGCCGGCGGCTGCGCGGGCGAATACGCGGACGAACCGGACGGCGCGATCACCGCGGAGTCCACGCTCTTCCCGAGCGGCGTTCCGTTCGGCTGAGCCGCACCGAATTCGGCTCGGTGCGCCTCGCCGCCGCAGCCGGGGACACCCCGGCACGGCACACGACCGAGCGGCTAGCCTTGCCGGGTACCGCCGCCCAATCCCTGGAGAGGCAGATGACGACTTCCGAACTTTCCGCTGAAACCGCTTTGACGGCCGACGTCAGCAATGGCATCGACTACAAGGTGGCGGATCTGTCGCTGGCCGAGTTCGGCCGTAAGGAGATCCGGCTGGCCGAGCACGAGATGCCCGGCTTGATGGCGCTGCGCCGTGAATACGCGGAGGTGCAGCCGCTCAAGGGTGCGCGGATCTCCGGTTCGCTGCACATGACGGTGCAGACCGCGGTGCTGATCGAGACGCTGACCTCCCTCGGTGCCGAGGTGCGCTGGGCGTCGTGCAATATCTTCTCCACCCAGGACCACGCGGCCGCGGCGGTCGTGGTCGGCCCGCACGGCACGGTGGACGAGCCAAGGGGCACCCCGGTCTTCGCCTGGAAGGGCGAGACGCTGGCGGAGTACTGGTGGGCGGCGGAGCAGATGCTGACCTGGCCGGGCGAGCCGGCGAACATGATCCTCGACGACGGCGGCGACGCCACCATGCTGGTGCTGCGCGGCGCGCAGTACGAGAAGGCCGGGGTCGTCCCGCCCGAGGACGAGGATCACTCCGCGGAGTTCAAGGTCTTCCTGAACCTGCTGCGTGAACGGCTGGCGACCGAGGGCGGGAAGTGGTCGGCGATCGCGGAGTCGGTGCGCGGGGTGACCGAGGAGACCACGACCGGTGTGCTGCGGCTGTACCAGTTCGCGGCGGCGGGGGAGCTGGTGTTCCCGGCGATCAACGTCAACGATTCGGTGACCAAGTCGAAGTTCGACAACAAGTACGGCACCAGGCACTCGCTGATCGACGGGATCAACCGCGGCACCGACGTGCTGATCGGTGGCAAGAAGGTGCTGATCTGCGGGTACGGCGATGTCGGCAAGGGCTGTGCGGAATCGCTTGCCGGGCAGGGCGCGCGGGTCCAGGTCACCGAGATCGACCCGATCAACGCGCTGCAGGCGCTGATGGACGGCTACGACGTCGTCACCGTGGAGCAGGCGATCGGGCACGCCGATATCGTGATCACCTCCACGGGCAACAAGGACATCATCACCCTCGAGCACATGAAGGCGATGAAGGACCAGGCGATCCTGGGCAACATCGGCCACTTCGACAACGAGATCGACATCGCCGCCCTGGAGCGCTCGGGTGCGGACCGGTTGAACATCAAGCCGCAGGTCGATCTGTGGACCTTCGACTCGGGCAAGGCGATCATCGTGCTGTCCGAGGGCAGGCTGCTGAACCTGGGCAACGCCACCGGGCACCCCTCGTTCGTGATGTCGAACAGCTTCTCCAACCAGGTGATCGCCCAGATCGAGCTGTGGACCAAGCCGGAGAACTACGACAACGAGGTCTACCGGCTGCCCAAGCACCTGGACGAGAAGGTCGCCAAGATCCATGTCGAGGCGCTCGGCGGCACGCTGACCAAGCTCACCAAGGACCAGGCCGAGTACATCGGCGTGGACGTGGAGGGCCCGTTCAAGCCGGACCACTACCGGTACTGACGCACCGGGCCCCGCCGGGCAGCCGGCGGGGCCCCGCGTAGTCTCCCAGCGCATGGGCACCCTCATCGCGCTGGAAGGGCTGGACGGCTCCGGCAAGCGCACGCTCACCGAGCGGGTCGTCGGCGAGCTGGCCGCCCGCGGATTGCGCACCGCCACGCTCGCTTTCCCGCGGTACGGGCGCTCGGTGCACGCCGACCTCGCCGCCGAGGCGCTGCGCGGCGAGCACGGCGACCTGGCCGCCTCGGTCTCCGGCATGGCGCTGCTCTTCGCGCTGGACCGGGCGGGGGCACGGGGCGACCTGGAAAAGCTGCTCGCCGAGCACGATTTCGTGGTGCTCGACCGCTACGTCGCCTCCAATGCCGCCTACAGCGCGGCCCGCCTCGGCCAGACCGTGGACGGCGAGATCGTCTCCTGGACAGCGGAACTGGAGTTCGGCCGCTTCGGGCTGCCCCGCCCCGACCTGCAGATCCTGCTCGACGTGCCGACCGAGCTGGCCGCCGAAAGAGCCCTGCACCGCGGCCGCCTCGACCCCGGCCGCGGCCTCGATGCCTACGAACGCGATGCCGAGCTGCAACTGCGCACCGGCGCGGTGTACCGTGAGCTGGCCGAACGCGATTGGGCCGGTCCCTGGTGGCGCTACCGCCCGGATGACGATCCGGCCACGGTCACCGACCGGCTGGCCGCGGTACTGCGCCGATAGTGCGGCGGGTACGGTGCGAAATCGCCAGTGTTGGCGTGGCGGCCCGTCGCCCGCCACCGAGATGACAACATAGGAATCATGAAGCCGAAGATTCTGGTCGTCGACGACGATATGGCTCTCGCCGAGATGCTGACCATCGTCCTGCGCGGGGAAGGGTTCGACCCGCACGTGGTCGGCGACGGTACCCAGGCGCTCTCCGCGGTGCGGGAGATCCGGCCGGACCTCGTGCTCCTCGATCTCATGCTGCCCGGCATGAACGGCATCGACGTGTGCCGGGTGCTGCGCGCCGACTCCGGCGTGCCGATCGTCATGCTGACCGCCAAGACCGACACCGTCGACGTGGTGCTCGGCCTGGAATCCGGCGCCGACGACTACATCGTCAAGCCCTTCAAGCCCAAGGAGCTGGTCGCCAGGGTGCGGGCGCGGCTGCGCCGCACCGAGGACGAGCCCTCCGAGCAGCTCTCCATCGCCGACATCGTGATCGACGTGCCCGCGCACAAGGTGACCAGGGACGGCACCCAGATCTCGCTCACCCCGCTGGAGTTCGACCTGCTCGTCGCGCTGGCCCGCAAGCCGCGCCAGGTCTTCACCCGCGAGGTGCTGCTGGAGCAGGTCTGGGGCTACCGGCACGCCGCCGACACCAGGCTGGTGAACGTGCACGTGCAGCGGCTGCGCGCGAAAGTCGAGAAGGACCCGGAGAATCCGGAGATCGTGCTGACCGTTCGCGGGGTCGGGTACAAGGCCGGACCGCCGTGATCGACCGCCTGATCGCGCGCCTGCGTCCGGCGGTGGAGATCGCCGCGGCGTGGGCGCAGCGCCAGGGCGTCGCACTCGGCCACCTGTGGCGGCGATCGCTGCAGCTGCGCGTCATCGTCTCCACCCTCACCCTCTCGCTCATCGTCATCACCGTGCTCGGCGTCGTGCTCACCAGCCAGATCACCGACCGGCTGCTGGACGCCAAGCTGAACGCGGCGATCGAGGAGATGGAGCGCGCTCGGAACACGGTGGAGAGCCAGCTGGCCGGCGCGCACGGCAGCGGCATCCAGCAGCAGCAGCTGGCCGAGGCGCGGGACTCGCTCTCCAACCGCGGCGGCACCGGGCAGTCCGGTGGCGTCGCGGGCAGCTTCGACTCCGCGCTCACCGTCATCGGCGGCACCCCGCCGCAGCAGATGACCTCGGGGCCGGTGCAGGAGGTGCCGGAGGAGCTGCGCCGCTTCGTGCAGCGCAGCCAGATCAGCTACCAGTTCGCCACCGTCGACGACCCGGACGGTTACCGCGGCCGCGCGCTGGTGATCGGCAGCCCCAGCGCCGAGATCCCGACCCTGGAGATCTACCTGGTCTTCCCGCTGGTGAACGAGGAGCGCAGCCTCGCGCTCATGCGCGGCACCATGCTGGTCGGCGGCGCCGTGCTACTCGTCCTGCTCGCCGCCATCTCCGCCCTGGTGACCAGGCAGGTGGTGCTGCCGATCCGGTCGGCCGCCCGGATCGCGGGGCGCTTCGCCGACGGCAGGCTGAAGGAGCGCATGCTGGTTCGCGGCGAGGACGACATGGCGAAGCTGGCACAGGCCTTCAACGAAATGGCCGAGAGCCTCTCCACCCAGATCAACCAGCTGGAGGAGTTCGGCAACCTGCAGAAGGGCTTCACCTCCGACGTCAGCCACGAACTGCGCACCCCGCTCACCACGGTGCGGATGGCCGCCGACCTCATCCACAGCAGCAGCGACGAGCTCTCGCCCGCGCTCGCCCGCAGCGCCGAGCTGCTCGTCAACGAGCTGGATCGGTTCGAGGGGCTGCTCAACGATCTGCTGGAGATCAGCCGCCACGACGCGGGCGTCGCCGAGCTGCAGGTGGAGTCGCTGGACGTGCGGATGTGCGCCAAGGCCGCCATCTCGACCGTGCGACACCTGGCCAAGGACGCCGGGGTCGAGGTCGTCGCCGACCTGCCGGAGGACCCGCTGGTCGCCGAGGTCGACCCGCGCCGCGTCGAGCGGGTGCTGCGCAACCTGCTCGCCAATGCCATCGACCACGGCGACGGCAAGCCGGTGCTGATCCGGATGCGCGGCGACCAGCAGGCCAATGCGCTCGCCGTCGTCGTCCGCGACCAGGGCGTCGGGCTCCGGCCGGGCGAGGAGAAGCTGGTCTTCAACCGCTTCTGGCGCTCCGACCCCTCGCGCATGCGCCGCTCCGGCGGCACCGGCCTCGGGCTCTCGATCAGCCAGGAGGACGCGCACCTGCACGAGGGCAGGCTCGAGGCGTGGGGTGAGCTCGGCAGCGGGGCCAGCTTCCGGCTCACCCTGCCCATGGCCCGCGGGAGCAAGCTCGGTCCCAGCCCGCTGCCGCTGGACGCGCCGCGCAAGGTGCCGATCCGCACCGAGCCCGAACCGGACGAGTCGGACACCGTCCGCCTTCCGCGCGACGAGATCGCGGAGTTCGTCGCGAGTGTGGAGAACGGCACGTACTCCACCGGTCGGGGGTTGGCCGAGAACCGGGACGTACAGTCATGACGATGCGTACCCGACCCCACGCCGCCGCGCGCCGGGGAGTGATCGGTGTGCTGGTGGCCGTGCTGGTGCTGCTCACCGGCTGTGCCAGCCTGCCGGAGTCCTCGGCCCCGCAGGCGCTCGGCACGCTGGACCGCGAACCGACCTCCGACGGCCCGCCGCCGCCCATCTCCGGCCGCGACCCGGACCTCCTGCTCCGCGACTTCCTGCAGGCCACCGCCACCCCGGCGAACCGGCACGAGGCGGCGCGGCAGTACCTCACCCCGTCCGCCTCCACCCGCTGGGACGACGCGGCGGGCACCGTGATCGTGGAGAAGCCGGACACACTGCGCGAATCCCGCGGCGGCGACGCCGCGACCTACGTCATCCGGGCGCGCAAGGTCGGCGAGCTCTCCGCGGACGGGTCGTACCGGCCGTCGGACGGCTCGATGCTGGAGAACAAGATCGAGATGACCAGGGTCGGCGGCGAGTGGCGGATCGACGAGCTGCCGGACGGCGTCGTCATGGACAACGCCGCCTTCGCCAAGGCGTACCAGCGGCACGCGCTCTACTTCCTCGACCCGACCGGCTCCTCGCTCGTTCCCGACCTGCGCTGGGTCTCGGTGCCGCCCGCGGAGCGCACCCAGCGCCTGCTCGACCTGCTGCTGGACGGCCCGCAGCCCGCGCTCACCGAGAACGTGCGCACCGTCGTCGCGCCGCCGGTGGCGCTGCGCGGGGCAGTGACCAAGGCCAACGGTGACCCGGAGGAGGTCGGGGTCGGGCTGGGCGGGGTCCGGATCGACCTGGCCGGCGCCGCGGCGCTGGCTCCGCGGGACCGGGAAATGCTCGCCGCCCAGGTGGTCGCCACGCTCTCGGCGGCCGAGGTGCTCGGCCCGTACGTGCTGCTCGCCGACGGCAAGGCGCTGGACGACCGGTTCGCCGCCAACGGCTGGTCGGTCGCGGATATCGAGCAGTACACCCCCGACGCGCATCTGCGGAACAAGATCGGGCTCTTCGCGCTGCGCAACGGCACGCTGGTACAGGTGCGCGAGACCGGCATCACCCCGGTGCCCGGCTACTTCGGCGGGGTGGGCAACCTGCAGTCGGCCGCGCTCTCCGAGGACGGCCAGCTGGTGGCCGCGGTGGCCGCCGACGCGGGCCGCGCCACCCTCATGGTCGGCAGCTACGGCGGCAACGCCTTCCCGGTCGCCGAGGGCGCCACCATCAGCAGACCCACCTGGAACTCGGACGGCAGCGCCGCCTGGGCCGTCGTCGACGGCGAGCGGGTGGTCAGGGCCGCCGCCGACCGGGCCACCGGCACCGTCTCCAAGCAGGACGTCGACATCTCCGCGCTGACCGCGGTCACCTCGGCGCTCTCGCCCCGGCTGCCCATCACCGAGCTGCGGATCTCCGGCAGCGGGGTGCGAGCCGCGCTCATCGCGGACGGCAAGGTGTACGTCGCGGTGGTGGAGCGCCGCCCGGACGGCCGCTACGCCTTCACCGCGCCGCAGCCGCTGGCCGTCGGGCTCAGCACCAGGGCGGTCTCGCTGAGCTGGCTCAGCGGCGACACCATCATCATCGCCCGCGAGGGCAACGTGGACCCGGTGGTCACCGTCTCCATCGACGGCTCCGAGCAGGTCACCCAGACCTCGCAGAACCTGACCCCGCCGATGCGGGTGGTCAGCGCGGCGCTGGACACCTGGTATGTCGCCGACTCCCGCGCGGTGCTGCAGCTGCAGTACGGCCAGCCGGTGACCACCGAGGGGTTCTGGCGCGAGGTGCCCGGGCTGACCGGCGAGAACGCGGTCCCGGTGCTGCCGGGCTGATCGGTGTCGGTGGCTCCGGCCAGACTCTGCAGGGCATGCGGACCCTGCTGGATCTGATCCTGCCCGTCGAGTGCGGCGGCTGCGGCCTGCCGGGCCTCCCGTGGTGCCCCGAGTGCGCGAGCGTGCTCGACGGCCCGCCGATCCGGCTGCGCCCGCGCACCGATCCGGGGGTGCCGTGCTGGGCGCTCGGGCCCTACGCGGGGCCGGGGCGCCGCGCGGTGCTCGCGCTCAAGGAGCGCGGCCGCCGCGACCTGGCGGCCCCGCTCGGCTACGCCCTCGCCCGCGGACTGCACCGGCTGCGCGCCCCCGGCCGCCCGCTGCTGTTGATCCCCGCACCCGGCCGGGCCGCAGCCGCCCGCCGCCGCGGCGGCGATCCGGTGGCCCGGACAGCGACGGTGGCGGCGGGTTGGCTGCCCGATTGCCGGATGGCGCCACTGTTGCGATCGCGGCACGGTACGCGTGATTCGGTCGGGTTGACTCCGGCGCAACGCAGGCGCAATCTGGCAACGCGGGTCGTGGTTCGGCCCGAGCTGCTCCCCGCACTGTCCGGGACAGCGAATCCGCAGGTCTTCCTGGTCGACGATGTGCTCACCACCGGGGCGACGGCGACCGAGTCGGTCCGGGTCGCGCGACGCTACCGGATACCCATTCATGACGTGCTGGTGACATGCGGAACGTGATCGACGGAAAATTTGCGTGAACAGTGGCGGACCGGTCGCGGGCGGACTAGCGTCGCGAACACACACCCGACACGGGAGTTGGAGGTGGGGCCTCGGACATTCGGTGCCGAGCGGAGAGCCGATCGGCACGATCAATCCCGCCGCACGCCATTTCGACGGTGCGGCCCTATCCGGGAGGTACGCGTGACGTCTTCACGTCCTTCAGTCCAAGACGCAGATCCTTCGATGCCGCAGAGCGGCACGCTGGACGAACCGGAAACCACCGCAGCGGGAGGTGGTAGCCGGGCGGACATCGTGGTCAAGGGCCGCAATGTCGAAGTGCCGGACCACTTCCGAATCTACGTCGCCGACAAACTCTCCCGACTCGAACGGTTCGACCCGTCGATTTTCCTCTTCGACGTCGAGCTGTTCCACGAACGCAACCGCAGGCAGCGCAAGAGCTGCCAGCGCGTCGAGATCACCGCGCGCGGCAAGGGCCCGATCGTCCGGGCCGAGGCCTGCGCCGACAGCTTCTACGCCGCCTTCGAGTCGGTGACAGCCAAGCTGGAGAGCAGGCTGCGCCGCACCAAGGATCGGCGCAAGGTGCACTACGGCGAGAAGACGCCGCTCTCGGTCGCCGAGGCCACCGCCGAGCTGGTCGACGAGACGCTCTTCGGCCGGAACGGCGCCACGCACGCGCACCCCGACGCCGCCGCCGAGAGCGAGCCCGATCCCTGGGCGCCCGCCGAGGATCAGGGCCCCGGCCACATCGTCCGCACCAAGGTGCACTCCGCGGCGCCCATGACGGTCGACGACGCGCTGTACCAGATGGAGCTGGTCGGCCACGACTTCTTCCTGTTCCACGACAAGGAGACCGACCGGCCGTCCGTGGTCTACCGCAGGCACGCCTTCGACTACGGTCTGATCCGACTGGCCTGATCGAACCCCCGCCTCCAGCCGCCGGCCGGTGCCTCGCGCACCGGCCGGCGGTGTGTCCGGGACAATCCGGCCCGACGGACCTTACCGTAGGGTAAGTTACGGCCATGGCCTCCACCGCTCGCCGTGCCGTCGTCGTCGCAGGCGCCCGCACCCCCTTCGTCCGCGCCTTCACCGACTTCACCCGGCTCGATTCGATCGCGCTCGCGGATGCCGCCGTCGGCGGGCTGCTCGAGCGCACCGGGCTGGACAGGAAGCTGGTGCAGGCGATCGTCTGGGGCGGCGTGATCCTGCCGAGCGCGGCGCCGAACATCGCCAGGGAGATCGCGCTCGACCTCGGCTTCGACCCCGGCTGCGAGGGCCATACGGTGACCAGGGCCTGCGCCTCCGGGCTGCAGGCCGTCACCACCGCGGCCGCCGCCATCGAGCGCGGCGAGTACGACGTGATGATCGCCGGCGGCAGCGACTCCACCAGCAATGCCGAGATCAAGCTGCCGCAGCACGTGGTGCATGCCGCCGCTCCGATCGCGCTCGGCAAGCCGAAGCCGAAGGACTACCTGGCCGCGGTGCGGCAGCTGGCGCCCTTCACCGACATCCTGCCGACCCGGCCGAAGATCGCCGAGCGCACCACCGGCGAGGTGATGGGGGAGTCGGCCGAGAAGATGGCGCGGATCCACGGCATCGGCCGGGCCGCGCAGGACGAGTTCGCCGTCCGCTCGCACCGGCGGGCCGCGGCCGCCATCGCATCGGGCCGCTTCGACGCCGAGGTGGTGCCGGTGACCACCCCGGACGGCCGCACCGTCGCCCGCGACGGTCTGGTCCGCGGCGACACCAGCGTGGCGAAGCTGGCCGCGCTGAAGCCGGTCTTCGCCGCCGACGGCACCGTCACCGCGGGCAATGCCAGCCCGCTCACCGACGGCGCCTCCGCCGTGCTGCTGATGAGCGAGGAGAAGGCGCGCGAGCTGGGGCTGACCCCGCTCGCCGCCTTCCGCTCCTGGAGCTACGTCAGCGTCGACCCCGCCGACCAGGTGCTGATCGGCCCCGCGATCTCCATGCCGCGCGCGCTGGAGAAGGCCGGGCTCGCGCTCGCCGACGTCGACCTGGTCGACATCCACGAGGCGTTCGCCGCCCAGACGCTCTCCGTGCTCGCCGCGCTGGCCAGCGACGAGTGGGCCAAGACCCGGCTGGACCGGGCGGCCGCGGTCGGCGAGGTCGATCCCGCCAGGCTCAACGTGCACGGCGGCTCGGTCTCGCTCGGCCACCCGTTCGGCGCCACCGGCGCCCGCATGGTCACCACGATGGCGAACGAGCTCGCCCGCACCGGCGCGCAGACCGCGCTGCTCGGCATCTGCGCCGCGGGCGGCATCGGCGCGTCCGCGGTGCTGGAGCGGGTCTGACCGCTACCGCGCCCCTGGGGCCGGGGCAGGTCCGGCGGCTGCGCGCGGCCGGGGCCGGGCGAGGTCAGCCGCTGCCGCACCCTCCGGTGCTCGGTGGCCCCGGCCCGGTGCCGCGGATCGGGCGGCCCTCACCCGCCGAACCGCTCCCGATGCACCGCCTGATCCAGGGTGCGCCCGCTGCGCCAGCCGAACCGCTCCAGATCCGGCACCTGCTGGAACTCGCGCACCGGACCCACGCAGAGCCAGGCCACGGGCTGCACCCCCGGCGGCAGCCCGACCAACGCGGCGAGCTGGTCGGCGTCGTAGAACGACACCCAGCCGACGCCGATCTGCTCGGCCGTGGCCGCGAGCCACAGGTTCTGGATGGCGAGCACGGTGGAGAAGATCCCGGTCTCCGGCACCGTGGCGCGGCCGAGCACGTTCGGCCCGCCGCGGGCGTGGTCGTAGCTGACCACGACGCCGGTCCCGCTCTCCCGGATGCCCTCGATCCGAATCGGGTCGAAGGTGGCGGCCCGCTCCGGCGGCAGGCTGTCCCTGAACTCGCGGCGCTTCTCCGCGACGTGGTCGGCGAACCGCTCCAGCGTCGCCGGTTCGCGGACCACGACGAAATCCCACGGCTGCGAATTGCCGACGCTCGGCGCCCGGTGCGCGGCGTCCAGCAGCCGCCACAGGGTGTCGTCGTCGATCGGGGTACCGGTGAACTCGGCGCGCACGTCGCGGCGCAGGCGAATGGCTTCGTAGACGCTCAGGGCGTGCTGGTGGACATCGTTGGCACACACCCCATCAGTGAATCAGGTTTTCCGCACCCCGAACGCCCGAACGGCCCCGCACCGGATAGGTGCGGGGCCGTTCGGAAACGTGGTCAGCGCCGGCTGAGCCGCCGCCTGCCCGCGGTCAGCGCGCTGCGCAGCCCGCGGCGCCGTCCGGTCTCCGGGTCGATGACCGGGACGGCGTTGCCGCCGAACTTGCGCTCCGATGCCGTCTCCGGCGCGTCGTCGGCGGTGGCGCGCAGGTACTTGTTCGGCAGCGAGAGCTTGAGGATGGTGCGCCACGCCTTGAAGTACTGCACCGGCAGCGAGCCGGTGGTGTACGGCAGGTCGTACTTGTCGGCCAGTTCGCGCACCCGCACCGCGATGTGCACGTAGCGGTTGCTCGGCAGATCGGGGAAGAGGTGGTGCTCGATCTGGTGGCTCAGGTTGCCGGTCATGAAGTGGATCACCGGGCCGCCGCTGATGTTCGCGCTGCCGAGCATCTGCCGCAGGTACCACTGGCCCTTGGACTCGCCGTCGATATCGGCCTTGGTGAACTTCTCCGCGCCGTCCGGGAAGTGCCCGCAGAAGATCACCGCGTTGGTCCAGACATTGCGCACCATGTTGGCGGCGAGATTCGCGGTCATGGTGCTCTTCCAGGCCGGGCCGGTGAGCGCGGGGAACACCACGTAGTCCTTCGCCATCTGGCGACCGACCTTGACCAGCACCTCCTGACGCTTGCGCTCGAACTCCGCGCGCTCGGCGTCGCCCTTGAACCGCCCCGCCGCGACCTTGCCCAGCTCCAGGTGCTGCACCGCGACCCCGAACTCGAAGAAGAGCTGCAGGAGCAGGTTGTACACCGGGTTGCCGATATTGAACGGCTTCCAGCGCTGGTCCCTGGTGACGCGCAGCAGGCCGTAGCCGATGTCGTCGTCCATGCCGAGCACGTTGGTGTACTTGTGGTGCAGGAAGTTGTGCGTCTGCTTCCAGTGCTTGGACGGCCCGGTGTTGTCCCACTCCCACGAGCTGGAGTGGATCTCCGGATCGTTCATCCAGTCCCACTGGCCGTGCATGACGTTGTGGCCGATCTCCATGTTCTCGATGATCTTGGCCGTGCCGAGCAGGGCGACGCCCGCCAGCCACGCCGGGCGCTTGTTGCTGGCGAACAGCGCCGTCCGGCCCGCGATCTCGAGGGCGCGCTGCAGCCGGATGACGTTGCGGATATAACGGGCGTCGGCCGCACCGCGCGACGACTCGATGTCACGCCGGATCGCGTCGAATTCCTCGCCGAGCGCCTCGACGTCGGCCTCCGTGAGGTGCGCGTACTCCTTGACATCCGAAATAGCCATGTTGGTTACTCTACCGTAAGTTACGAGACCGTAGGTTACGAGTTCTTTGCTCCCGCTGTGGTCTTGGTCACGCGGTACCCCGACGCCGCCAACCCTGGGCTCGAACCCTGCCGCGCAGCGTGATCCGGGCCTCGCGCAGCACGTCCTGCTCGTGCCGCGCCTTCTCCTGCAGCGATTGTTTCGCCTCGCGGAGAGCCTGCTTCTCCTGCTCCGCCTTCTGCCGCAGCGCGACCTTGGCCTCGGTCAGCGCGGAGCGGAGGCCGCGGCGCTTTCCGGTTGCCGGGTCGACCTGCGCGGGCAGCGCGATACCGGCGAACTTGCGCTCCGACGAGGTCTCCGGTGCGTCGTCCGCGGTGCGCCGCAGCAGGCTGTCCGGCAGCGCCAGCTTGTGGATCGTGCGGAAGGCGAGCAGGTACTGCCTGCCCAGCGAGCCGGTGGTGTAGGGCAGGTCGTATTTGTCGCACAGCTCGCGCACCCGCTGCGCGATCTCCGCGTACCGGTTGCTCGGCAGGTCGGGGAAGAGGTGGTGTTCGATCTGGTAGCAGAGGTTGCCGCTCATGAAGGCCATCGACCGCCCGGCCCGGAAGTTGGCGCTGCCCAGCATCTGCCGCAGGTACCACTCGGCGCGGGTCTCGCCGGTGAGCTGCTCGATGGTGAACTTCTCCGCGCCGTCCGGGAAGTGCCCGCAGAAGATCACCGCGTAGGCCCACAGGTTGCGCACCAGGTTCGCGGTCATGTTGGCCTTCAGCGTGCTCTTCCAGGCCGGGCCGGTGAGCGCGGGGTAGAACACGAAGTCCTTGCCGACCTGGCGCGCGATCTTGCGCGCGAACTGTACGTTCGGCTCGGAGTTCAGCTGCTTGGGCGGCACCCCGGACAGCTCCCTGTCGATGTGCCAGTCGTGCAGCGCGATGCCCCACTCGAAGGTGGCGGCGAGCACCAGGTTGGCGAACGGCTGCACCAGGTGCACCGGGCGCCACGGCTCGTCCCGCGTCATCCGCAGGATGCCGAAGCCGAGGTCCTCGTCCTTGCCGAGCACGTTGGTGTAGGTGTGGTGCGAGTAGTTGTGCGCCCGCCGCCACTGGGCCGACGGCCCGGTCTGATCCCACTCCCAGGTGCCCGAGTGGATCTCCGGGTCGTTCATCCAGTCCCACTGCCCGTGGCTGATGTTGTGCCCGAGCTCCATGTTCTCGATGATCTTCGCCACCGAGAGCAGCGCGGTGCCGGTGAGCCAGGCCCACCGGTTCCTGCTGCCGAAGAGCACGGCGCGGCCGGCCACCTCGAGCCCGCGCTGGGCGGCGATCGTGTGCCGGATGTATTTGGCGTCCCGTGCGCCGCGGGACAGCTCCACGGAACGGCGGATCGCGTCGAGTTCGTCCCCGAGGGTTTCGATGTCGGCGGCGGTGAGGTGTGCGAATGCGCGAATATCGGTGATGGCCACCGGGTTCCCTTTCCCTGCTCGGTCTGTGCTCGAGCCTACCGGTCTCAGACGTCGAGGGTGCAGTCGCCGGCGGCGGCGGAGATGCAGGTCTGTACCTTGTCGCCCTCGCGCCGCTCGTCGCCGTTGCGCAGGTCACGGGTGTGCCCGGCGGTGATGGTGAGCACGCAGGTCTGGCAGATGCCCATGCGGCAGCCGAACGGCATCCGCACGCCCGCCGCCTCGCCCGCCTCCAGCAGGCTGGTCGCGCCGTCGGCGACGGTGCTGCGGTCGCTCCTGGCGAAGGTGACGGTGCCGCCCTCGCCGACCGCGGAGCGCTCGACGTCGAACCGCTCGACGTTCAGCTTGCCAGCGAGCCCGGCTGCCGCCCAGTGCTTCTCGATGTCGTCCAGCATGGCGGCCGGGCCGCAGGCCCAGGTCTGCCGCTCGCGCCAGTCCGGGAAGAGGGTGTCCAGGTCGGCCAGGTCGAGCTTGCCGTGCACACCGGTGAGGTGCAGGTGCGAGGTGAAGCCGGGGTGCCGCTCGGCGAGCGCGGTCAGCTCGGCACCGAACATCACGTCATCGGCGGTGCGCGCCGAGTGCACGTGCACGACGTCGGTGAAGGCATCGCGCCGATCCAGCGCGCGCAGCATGGACATCACCGGGGTGATGCCGCTGCCCGCGGTGAGGAAGAGCACCGTCGGCGGCGGTGGCGACGGCAGCACGAATCCGCCCTGCGGCGCGGCGAGCCGCACCACGGTGCCCGGCGTCACACCGTTCACCAGGTGGCTGGAGAGCAGCCCCTCCGGCATCGCCTTGACCGCGATCGAGATCAGCCGCTTGCCGCGCGCCGCCGGGTCGTCGGACCAGTTCGGCGGGGAGGTCAGCGAGTACGAGCGCCAGTGCCAGCGGCCGTCGACCAGCACGCCGAAGCCGATGTACTGGCCCGGCTCGAAGGCCCAGTCGAAGCCCCAGCCCGGCTTGATCACCAGGGTCGCCGAGTCCGCGGTCTCCTTGCGGACCTCGAGCACCCGGCCGCGCAGCTCGCGCGCCGACCACAGCGGGTTCACCAGGTGCAGGTAGTCGTCCGGGAGCAGCGGTGTGGTGATCCGGGCGACCGCGCCGCGCAGTACGTTCAACCGGCCACCTCGGTCGGCCACCTCGGCCGCGGGCTCCTCCAGCCATTGCCGCACATTCTCGAACATCGTCGCCGGTCGTCTCCTGAGTTGCCGCGGGCCCCGTCGGGGCCCGTCCATGACGCCAGGTTACGGCATCGTAGGTTGCCCCGTGGAGACGGCCGGAGCGGCTTTGTGACTACTCCCGACGGGTACCGATCAGAGCAGTTCGAGCAGGAAGGGCAGCTCCTGGGTGGCGTACCAGGCCAGCTGGTGGTCCTCCGCGTCGCCGAGGGTGAACTCGGCGTCCGGGTCGCCCAGGTCGGCGGCATCGATCACCTCGACGGCCTTGGCCACGTCCGCCTCGGCGTCGGCCAGGTCGACGTGCACCGAGGCGATCGTCGCGTACGGCACCGGCCCGGCCAGCCGGACCACCGCGTCGTCCAGCTCCGGGCGCGGGGTCGCGCCGGTGACGTCGGCCGCGATCACCGCCCGGCGCTGGAGCGGCGGGGTATCGGAGTCGTCGGCCTCGGCGGCGAGCAGCCGCAGCGCCGCCCGCGCCGCCTCGCCCATGGCGACCTCGGCCAGCTCCTCGTCGTCGCCGGAGGCGTACGCCTCGCGCAGCGCGGGGGTGACCGCGAAGGCGGTTCCGCTGACCGCGCGCAGCTCGCGGTCGGCGACCAGCGCGCGCAGCATCGCGATGGTCGCGGGCACATAGACGCGCAGCGGGCGATCGTCAAGCGCAGGCACCGAGCAGCTCCTCCAGGGACTCGTGCACCGACGCGGCCAGCACCCCGAGATCCGCCATCGCGTCGCGGTCGGCGTTGAGCCCGTAGCAGACCTGCCCGTCGTAGGAGGTCAGCCCGAGGCTCAGCGCCTGATTGCGCAGCAGCGGCGACACCGGGTACATCTCCAGCATCCGCGCCCCGCCGATGTACATCGGGGACTGCGGACCCGGCGCGTTGGTGATCACCAGATTGAACGTGTGGTCTGCGAACGTACTCGCCGCCCTGACGCTCATCGCATGCAGGCTGGCCGGGGCGAAGCCGGCCAGGTGCACCAGGGTGCGGGCGCGCACCCCGCGGCGCTGCCTGCCCGCCGCCGCGGTGGCGTGCGTGATGTGCGAGAGCCGCATCACCGGATTCGGCTCGCCGACCGGGAGGTCGATCAGGAACGAGGAGACCTCGCCCGCGGTGTCGCCGGGCGGATCGTCGAGGTAGACCGACATCGGCACCACCGCGCGCAGCGTCGCCGACTCGGTGACGGCCTGGTCCCTGGAGAGCAGCCACTCGCGCAGCGCCCCGGTGATCACCGCCAGGATGACGTCGTTGATCGAGCAGTCGAAGCGGGCCCGGATCCGGCGGTAGTCGGCGAGCTCGGTGCGGACGACGTCGAAGCGGCGGTTCCGGGTCATCCTGGCGTTGAGCGGGCTGTCCGGCGCGCCCGCCGTCGCGGTGCGCACCGCCGACACCACCGAGTCCACCGCCTTGCTCGCCGCGCCGAGCACGGTGAACGCCGCCGTGCCCGCGTCCCGCGCGACCTCGAGCGCCTCCCGCGGCTGCGCCGCCAGGTGACTCAGCGCGCCGGCGAGCAGCTCGGCGTCGCCCGGTTCGCGCGGCGGGTGCCAGGAGTCGGGGGCGAGGGTGCGCGGGTCGGGGCCGTCGTCCAGGATGACGTGCCCGATCTCCAGTGCCGATTCGCCGTCGACCAGCGCCGCGTGCGTCTTGGTGAAGACCGCGGTGCGGCCGTCGGCGAGCCCCTCGATCAGGTACATCTCCCACAGCGGGCGGTCCAGGTCGAGCGGGCGCGAGGCGAGCCGCGCCACCAGGTCGTGCAGCTGGACCTCGCTGCCGGGAGCGGGCAGCGCGGAGCGCCGGATGTGGTAGGTCAGGTCGAAGCCACTGTCCTCCACCCACACCGGCCTGCCGAGCGCCAGCGGGATCGCGCGCACCTTGCGGCGGTACCGCGGCACCATCGCCAGCCTGCTCTCCACCAGATCGAGCAGGCGGTCGTAGTCGAGCGGCCCCTCCAGGATGGCGAGGGAACCGATGTAGACGGGGTTGCTGCTCTGTTCCTGACGGTGGAACGACGCGTCCTGCGCCGTCAGTCTGGTGATCACGCTGCCCGCTGCTCCTTCCGTTGGCTTGCCGCCCATTGTGCGGGCCGGACAGCGTTTTGGCTCGTAGCCTGTGACTCCGTCGTGTGATCGGCGTCGTTCTTTACCGTGTCGGGGTCGCGTGGCAGGATGTCGCGCATCGAGCTCGGGGGACTCGATTCGGCAAGGGGGAGTTCGGATGGAAAGCAAGGTGTCGTTGTCGTGCGCGCCGCACGGGGAGCCGCCGCTGCGCAGGCGAGGGCGGGTCGAGCCGGAGGGCGCGCGGCGCTCGCCTGCCGGGGCAACGCAGGCGGAGGCGGCGGGGGAGGCTCCGCCGGATGGGGCCCGGCGTGGCGTGGAAGCGGGCCCGGCGGTGCTCCGGCCGCGCCATCGCGAGGTGGGGCGGAACTGCGCGCCCGGGCGGCCCGCGCCGCGTTCCGGCGCGGAGCGCGACGCGCAGCGCTTCGCCGAGCGGGCCGTGCGCGCGGCGCTGGAGGTGCTCGACGGCCGCCGTCGGGCCATGCACCTGCGCGATATCGCCGATCCCGAGGTGGTCGCCGTGCTGGAGACCTATGCCCGCACCGGCGAGCGGGAGCGCAGGCTCGGCGCCGCCGTGCTGGAGCGGGTGAGCTGCGCGCCGGGCGCGCGCGGCCGGGTCGAGGTGTTCGGCCGGTACCGGCGCGGCGAGCGCGTCTTCGCCGTCGCGGCCTGTCTGCGGGCGCACCGGGGCGGGTGGCGGCTCTGCGTGCTGCGGGTACGGTAGGGCCGGGGCGGTCGGGTGGGTCGTCGCCGCTCGGTGCCCGCCGCTCGTCGGCGCCTACCATGGGTGCCGCATTACCATGAAACGTGCCGATGACGACGCGGGTCGTCTCGCCGAACGGCCCGGCCGAACGACGGGACTCCGGCGACACACCCGCACACCGACCAGAGGACTGACGAGACCCGTGCCTGCGCTGACACTTTCGAGGTTGCTACGGATTGGTGAAGGTCGCGTCGTGAAGCGGCTCGGCCAGGTCGCCGACCAGGTCACCGCGTACGGCTCGGACCTCGAGGAGTTGACCGACGCCGAGCTGCGGGCCAAGACCGACGAGTTCCGCGAGCGCTACGCCGACGGCGAGGACCTCGACGATCTGCTGGTCGAGGCCTTCGCGGTGGCCCGCGAGGCCTCCTGGCGGGTGCTGAACCAGAAGCACTACAAGGTGCAGATCATGGGTGGCTCGGCGCTGCACCTCGGCAATATCGCCGAGATGAAGACCGGTGAGGGCAAGACCCTGACCTGTGTGCTCCCCGCCTACCTGAACGCCATCTCCGGCGGTGGCGTGCACGTCGTCACGGTCAACGACTACCTGGCCAAGCGCGATGCCGAGTGGATGGGGCGCGTGCACCGCTTCCTCGGGCTCGAGGTCGGCGTCATCCTCTCCGGCATGACGCCCGCGCAGCGCAGGCACGCCTACGCCGCGGACATCACCTACGGCACGAACAACGAGTTCGGCTTCGACTACCTGCGCGACAACATGACGCACTCGCTGGACGACCTGGTCCAGCGCGGGCACAATTTCGCCGTCGTCGACGAGGTCGACTCCATCCTGATCGACGAGGCGCGGACCCCGCTGATCATCTCCGGCCCGGCCGACGCCTCCTCCAAGTGGTACGCGGAGTTCGCGCGGATCGCCCCGCTGCTGAAGAAGGACCTGCACTACGAGGTCGACATCAAGAAGCGCACCATCGGCGTGCACGAGGCCGGTGTCGAGTTCGTCGAGGATCAGCTCGGCATCGACAACCTGTACGAATCCGCGAACTCCCCGCTGGTCAGCTACCTGAACAACGCCATCAAGGCGAAGGAGCTGTACAACCGGGACAAGGACTACATCGTCCGCGACGGCGAGGTCATCATCGTCGACGAGTTCACCGGACGCATCCTGGTCGGTCGCCGCTACAACGAGGGCATGCACCAGGCGATCGAGGCCAAGGAGAAGGTCGAGATCCAGCCGGAGAACCAGACCCTGGCGACGATCACGCTGCAGAACTACTTCCGGCTCTACGACAAGCTCTCCGGCATGACCGGCACCGCCGAGACCGAGGCAGCCGAGCTGCACCAGATCTACAACCTCGGCGTCGTCCCGATCCCGACCAACCGCCAGATGGTCCGTCTGGACCAGGCCGACCTCATCTACAAGACCGAGGAGGCCAAGTTCGCCGCGGTCGTCGACGACGTCACCGAGCGGCACGAGAACGGCCAGCCGGTGCTGATCGGCACCACCAGCGTGGAGCGCTCGGAGTACCTGTCCAAGCAGTTCACCAAGCGCGGCATCCCGCACAGCGTGCTGAACGCCAAGTTCCACGAGAACGAGGCCGCGATCATCGCCGAGGCCGGCCGCCCCGGCGCCGTCACCGTCGCCACCAACATGGCCGGTCGCGGCACCGACATCGTGCTCGGCGGCAACCCGGACATCATCGCCGACATCCTGCTCCGCAAGGAGGGGCTGGACCCGGTCGAGACGCCCGACCAGTACGAGGCCGCCTGGCTGCCCGCGCTGGAGCAGGTCAAGCGGCAGACCGAGGCGGATGCCGAGGCGGTGCGTGACGCGGGCGGGCTCTACGTGCTCGGCACCGAGCGGCACGAGTCGCGGCGCATCGACAACCAGCTGCGCGGCCGCTCCGGCCGCCAGGGCGACCCGGGCGAATCCCGGTTCTACCTCTCGCTGGGCGACGAGCTCATGCGGCGCTTCAACGGCGCCGCCCTGGAAGCCATCATGACCAGGCTGAACCTGCCCGACGATGTGCCGATCGAGGCCAAGATGGTCTCCAAGGCGATCAAGAGCGCGCAGACCCAGGTCGAGCAGCAGAACTTCGAGATCCGCAAGAACGTGCTCAAGTACGACGAGGTGATGAACCAGCAGCGCACCATCATCTACGGCGAGCGCAACCGGATCCTCCGCGGCGAGGACATGGAGGGCCAGGTCCAGGGCATGATCAGCGACGTGATCAGCGCCTACGTGGACGGCGCCACCGCCGAGGGGTACGTCGAGGACTGGGATCTGGAGAAGCTGTGGACGGCGCTCAAGACGCTGTACCCGATCGCGCTCAACCACAAGGATCTGACCGGCGAGACCGAGGTCGGCGAGGCCGGTGACCTGACCCGCGACGAACTGCTGGAGATCCTGCTCGACGACGCCCACGAGGCCTACACCAAGCGCGCGGAGGAGATCGACGGCCTGGCCGGCCAGGGCGCCATGCGCAACCTGGAGCGCCAGGTGCTGCTCTCCGTGCTCGACCGCAAGTGGCGCGAGCACCTGTACGAGATGGACTACCTCAAGGAGGGCATCGGCCTGCGCGCCATGGCCCAGCGCGATCCGCTGGTCGAGTACCAGCGCGAGGGATTCGACATGTTCACCGCCATGCTGGAGGGGCTGAAGGAGGAGTCGGTCGGCTTCCTCTTCAACCTCCAGGTCGAGGTGCAGCAGCCGCAGCCCGCCGGTGTCGCCGTCGACCCCGGCCTGCGCTCCCCGGTCGGCGCAGGCGCCCCCCGCCCCCTTCCCACCCAGGAGGCGCCCGCCAAGGCAGCGCCGAGCGGCGCCCCCGCCGCCCTGCTCGCCAAGGGCATCGACGACTCCGGGCCCCGCGGTCTGAGCTACTCCGGGCCGGACGAGGGTGGGCGCACCGCCGTGCACACCGACGACGAGGAGTACGGCGGCGACAGCTCCGGCTCCCGTCGCGAGCGGCGCGAAGCCGCGCGGACGGAGACCCGGGGTAAGCGCGGCCCGAAGAGCCGCCGCAAGCACTGATTTCCGTCCTGAGCGAGGGCGCCAACCACCCGGTTGGCGCCCTCGCTCATTCGGCGGATCAGTTCACAGGTCGAGCCCGGCCACGAAAGCTGCTCGCTGGAGTGACCGGCGGGCCGGAGGCCGGAGAGTCCTGCCCGCAGGCGCCTACGAGCAGACCCAGCGCGACCATCGGCACGGTGTATCGCGACATCAACTCGACCTCCTGGTGGCCGTCGACAAGAACTGACCGCGGCGGTGAGTGCCCCCTCGGTCAGCGTAGAGCACGGTCGGGTGTGCTTTGACAGATCTCGCGGCCGCTCCGTAACGTCGGGAACGCACGCGGGGAGAGGGGATATGCGGGTCACCGATGTGCTGCGCCGGGGTGGTATCGCGGTCCAAGTGGTGAAGATCGTCGGTCTGCTCGTCGCGGCGGTGGCGATCCTGCAGGTGGCCACCTGGGTCGGCAGCCCGTATGCCGATTCGGACGAATCCTCTGGAGCCACGGGCACGCCCTGGACAGCCCCGCCGCTGCGCGGAAGCGCACCTGCGCCGCCGCCCGCGGATCTTCCCCGGATCGAGTTCCCGCCGCCGTTGCCGACCATTCGCCAGGGCGACCCGCAGCCCGTCCCGACCCGCTATGGGCTCACCTACACGGTTCCCTCGTCAGGGGGATGGCGCCCGAGTAGTGACCGGACCATGGGGTGGACATCCGACGGTGAATTGATCACTGCGTACGGCTCGGTCAGCGATTACGGCTACGACTACTGCCCGGAGCTGGACGGCTCCGACAAGGCCGCGGTCGGCATCACCGGCCGGAACGCGACCGACGCCGCGACGGCGGCGCGGTCGGAGATCGACCGGGTGGAGCGGGCTCTGACCGACGACGCCGGGGGTGCGCCGCGGGTAGCGGTATCCGATCCGGTACAGACCGAGGTCTCGAACCGATCGGCGGTCCGCTACACCGCGGAGCTGACCGACGTGTCGAAGGGTGCGGATTGCGACGCCGCAGCGGTGCGGTTGCATGTCGTCGCCACTGCGGCGTATGCGACCGCCGAAGTCGCGGTTTTCGTTGTCCTGCAGAGGCTGGACGTACCCGACGCGCTGAGTGATGACGCGGTCGCAGCCATAGTCGGCTCGCTGCGAAGCTCGGAACAATGACAGCCCAGGAGTTCTGATGACCGAGAGTTTCAAGGCATCCCACCTGGTAGTCGGTCTGAGGACGGTCGAGGGTATCGCTCAGTTGGCCGACCGAGACCAGTTCCGCGCCTCCTGGTCGTGGTAGGGCCAGGCAGCCTTCTTCAGCTCGCTCCCGGTCTGCATGGTCAGCAGCCCGATATCACCCATACGCTTGTGGCTGGCCGCCGCGGCGTTGCGGATGGGCGTCAGAAGTTCGTCGATGATCGGCCCGTGCAGCCAATCCGCCGGCTCTCCGTGTTGCTGGATGAAGATGGCGGCCGCGACGGCATCACTCCCGACGCTCTCCACCAGTACCCCCCAACCCGGCGACTTCGGCAGGGCGAGTGCGGTTGGCCGGAGATCGAGTATCGAGCTCGGCCGGTACCGCCGGAGGTCGCCGAACTGAAGAACTCCCCGCGCTACGTGTGGCAGTGGTTGGCGGTGCCGCCGGTCGAGCGCAAGCCGGCCCGGCGCTCAGCGGACACCGTCGGGCCCTCGGACTGGCCGGACGATTTCGACGACTATCCCACCCGGCGCTCCTGGCTGGAGTAGCGGCGATTCAGGACTGCGAGCCGGGGTTCTCCGCGCTCGGCGGCTCCCACTCGAACGGCTGCACCACGACGAAACCGGGGCCGTGGAAGGCGTACTGGAACGCCTCGCCACTGCCGCCGCGCAGCATGGACTTGAGGTTCATGCTGGAGACCACCTTGGGCGCCAGATTCGCCGACCAGGCCACCGCGGCCTGGGTGTCCACGTAGGTGGGCTGCGTACTGCAGTCCAGCACAACGGGTTTGCCGACCGCGCAGAGCGCGACGGTGCCGGTACCGGTGACGGTGGTGTTGAACAGCCCGCCGGTGAAGAACCCGGCGCCCTTGACCCGGTTGATGTCCCACTCCAGCGCGGCGTCGAAGGCGAGCAGGTTGGTGCCGTTGACGCTCAGCGCGTCACCGGTGAGGTCGATGAGGAAGACGTGCCCGGCCTGGTTGGCGAAGAACACCTCGCCCTGCCCGGAGACCCGCATGAGCGGCACGTCCTCGTTGGTGACCATCCGCTTGAGCAGCTTCCCGACGCTGCCCGAACCCTGGTGGTCGAAGCGGATATCGCCCTGGTAGGCGACCATCGCCCCCTTCACCGCGAGCACATCCGGCCCGAGCCCCACCCGCAGCATCTGGGAGTTCTGCAGCGAGAACCGCTGCTGCGCCTGCACCTCGAGATTGGCCTGGTCGAACAGTACGCTTCGCATGATTCCCAGGGTACGGACCGCGAGCGCTACCGCCAGGCGCGCACGAGATCGTCCGGCCCCGGAGTGCTCGTCGAGCGGCAGGCGGCCCGCCACCCCGGAGCGAGCGAGGTGGCCGCGGCCGCGCTCGACCACCGGCAGTCCGCGCTCCAGGACGGCCGGTCGGAAGCGGAGGTAGGAGTCGGTGATCCGGTACCGCTGGAGAGCGGGAGGGCGATGGCGTCGGCGGCGTCGAGCCCGGTCATCGACTGCACATCCGCGACGTGCAGCGGCTCGACCGTCATCGTCGTGGCGCGGCCGACGAACGGGCGATCCCGTGAGCCGAGCGCCTCCATGACGGAGATGTCGCTGCCCACCAGAAGCAGCAGCACCGGTTTGCCGGAAAGGTGCCGATCCCACATTGTCTGCAGCGCGTCTTCGAACTCCGGATCTCGCTCGACCAGCCAGGGCATCTCGTCGACCACCGCGGTGGCCAGGGAACGTAGCGCCTGGTTCCAGTCGCCCGCCCGGATCCCGGCGACGAGTTCGGCCCCGCCGAGCGGGGCTGCGCGCGAGCAGCGTGAGGTCGCGGTCCTACTGAGATGAGATCTCAGTTCGCAGGACCTGCCGCGACTAGATCGTCCACACCTCCGGACATGAGCACCCGGACGTGTGCGCTCAGGTGCTCGATCGGCCAGTCCCACCAGGCCAGCTCGAGCAGCCGGGCGATGTCGGCGTCGGGGTAGCGCATGCGGAGCACGCGGGCCGGGTTGCCACCGGCGACGGCGTAGTCGGGGATGTCGCGGGTGACGACGGAGCCCGCGGCGACGATGGCGCCGTTGCCGATCCGGACGCCGGGCATGACGGTGACGCCGTAGCCGAGCCAGACGTCGTTGCCGAGGACGGTGTCCCCGCGGTTCGGCAGCTCCATGAGCAGGTCGATGTGCTGGGCCCAGCTGCCGCCGATGGTGGGGAAGGGGAAGGTGGAGGGGCCGTCCATGCGGTGGTTGGCGCCGTTCATGATGAACCGCACCCCGGTGGCGAGCGCGCAGAACTTACCGATCACCAGCTTCTCGGGGCCGTAGTGGTAGAGCACGTTGGCGGTCGCGAAGGCGGTCGGATCACCGGGGTCGTCGTAGTACGAGTACTCACCGACCTCGATCAGCTCCGAGTTGATCAGCGGTTTCAGCAGCACGACCCGGGGCTGCCCGGCCATCGGGTGCAGGGTGGTCGGATCCGGTGCGGTCAACGGGGGCTCCTCGGCGTCGGCGGGCCGTGTGACGGTAGCCCACCGATCGCCGGGAGTGACAGCGCTTTTCGGCTCAGGCCCGATTCTCGGGGCAGTACGCCTCGACCGCGGCGTAGACGAAGAGGTACGGGAACTCGATGGTCTCGCTCGCCGATTCGGCCAGGTAGATGTGCTCGTCGGGGGAGTTGCCGACCGCCGTGAGGTAGTCGCACTGGGTGTGCGCCAGCTTGATCGCCGCGTCCTGCACCGCCGCGGTCTCCGCGTCGTAGTGGCTGTCGCGGAGGAACTGCCGGTCCGCGGCGCTGTGCGGGGTGGTGCTCCCCACGATGTTCGACTGTGGTGCGGCGAGGGCGGCGGGCCCACCGCCGAACAGCAGCGCGATCGCGGCGATGGCGGTGACGAGAGTACGCATGAGACCTTTCGGTTGGTTATCCGGGAACGGGCGGCACCTGCGGCACGGCGCCGTAGACGGGGTGGAACGGCCGCACGGCGACCGTCGTCATGCGTTGCGGCGCAGCCGGGTACGCGGGCGAACCGTAGAGCTCGGGCAGCGGCCCGGTGCGGTCCTCCCTCGGGTCCGGGGTGGGCAGCGGGTCGGATGATCCGGACATTCGAGACGGCTTTCTGTCGAGCGAGAGCAGCACGCTTGAGCACGCCGCCGATCGGGTACCCCCGTTGGCGGCGGTCCGAACGGTAGTGGAAAAGGCTGCCGGAATACCGGTTTCACCCGCCGAGGCAGCGACTGTTCGGGGCGTCACCGGCGGGTGGTCGGGGCTCGCCGGTGCGCCGGTGTGGTCGGTTTTCCCGGACCGTGAGAAGCCGGGCGGTCTGCAAGTTTCGCGGGTCAGCCGCGCCGGGCGTGGAAATACTTGGCGATCACGTCGACCGGGATCTCGACATTGCCCTCGTCCTGCTCGACGTACTCCTGCCAGGCGGGCTCGGCTTGCGTCATATTGCGCAGCTTCCAGCCCGCGATGCCGCCGTAGGTGTTCCAGACCTTGGTCAGGAAGCGGGTGGTGTCGGCGTCGACGGCGTCCCAGTGGAACGGGTCGTCCTCCGCGAGCACCACCCAGGCCGCGCCGAATCCCTCGAACTCGCGGAAGACCGCGGGCACCACCGGCCCGGAGCGCCACGCCTGTACCGGGTCCTCGAAGAGCGGGGCCTCGTACTCGGCGAGGTGGTGCCCCTGCGCGTAGTAGAGCAGTTTCTGCAGCTTGAGGTTGGAGACCCCGGCGTCCTCCGTGGTCGCCCAGTCGACGAACCAGCGGGCGATGGTCGGCGCCGGATAGCAGTGCACGGGTACCGGCGTTCCCATGACATGCTCCTGCCCGTCGACGTTGCCTCCCCGTGTCGTGCAAGCCGAGTTTACGGCCGGAAAGGTGCGGCGCCGCCGTTTTCCGTTGTCACCAGGGGTCGTTCGTGTTCAGCGCCACCAGCAGGCGCCGGATGGCGGCCACCCGGCGCTCCTTGCCGGGCAGCTCGTCGAGCAGGCACTCCGGGTCGGCGGGCGGGCCGAGGTGGGTGCAGCCGCGCGGGCAGTCCTCGATGGCGTCGGCGAGGTCGCTGAAGGCGCCGATCACGTCGTCCGGGGTGATGTGCGCGAGGCCGAAGGAGCGCACGCCGGGGGTGTCGATCACCCAGCCGCCGGACGGCACCGGCAGCGCCACCGACTGGGTGGAGGTGTGCTTGCCCTTGCCGACCCCCGACACCTCGCCGACCGCGCGGAAGGCATCCGGCACCAGGCGGTTGACCAGCGTGGACTTGCCGACCCCCGAGTGCCCGATGAAGGCGGTGAGGCGGCCGGTGATCCGGTCGAGCACCGGCTCCAGCGGATCCTCGATGCCGCCGTGCACGATGATCAGGTCCAGGTCGGCGAAGTCGGCGGCGAAGTCGGATTCGGCGGCGAGATCGTCCTTGGTCAGGCAGAGCACCGGCTGCAGCCCGCCGACGAAGGCGGCGACCATGGTGCGCTCCACGAAGCCGGTGCGCGGCGGCGGGTCGGCCAGCGCGACCACGATGAAGAGCTGCTCGGCATTGGCGACGACGACCCGCTCGAACGGGTCGGTGTCGTCGGCGGTGCGACGCAGCACGGTGCTGCGCTCGGCCACCCGGACGATCCTGGCCAGGGTGTCCGTGGCGCCGGAGAGATCGCCGACCACGTCCACCAGGTCGCCGACGACGATCGGGGTGCGGCCGAGCTCCCTCGCCCGCATGGCGACCAGGCGCCGCTCCGGGTCGCCGGCGAGCACGCAGCCCCAGCGCCCGCGGTCCACCGCGACCACCATCGCCTGCTCGGCGTCGCTGTGCAGCGGGCGGGTCTTGGTGCGCGGGCGCGACCGCCCGCCGGGGCGGATCCGGACGTCGGATTCGTCGTAGGAGCTGCCCGCCGAGCGGTTCTGCCTGCTCAGCGCGGTGCTCCCTGTCCGGCCGGTTCCGGGTCGAGCATGCGCTCCCAGAGCGCGACGAAATCGGGCAGCGTCTTGGCGGTGGTGCCGATGTCCTCGATCCGCACGTCCGGCACCCGGAGCCCGAGGATCGCGCCCGCGGTCGCCATCCGGTGGTCGGCGTAGGAGTGCCAGGTGCCGCCGTGCAGTTCGGCCGGGTCGATCTCCAGCCCGTCCTCGGTCTCGGTGACCCTGCCGCCGAGCCGGTTGATCTCGGTGGAGAGCGCGGCGAGCCGGTCGGTCTCGTGCCCGCGCAGGTGCGCGATGCCGCGCAGCCGGGAGGGCGAGTCGGCGAGCGCGGCGAGCGCGGCGACGGTCGGGGTCAGCTCGCCGACATCGTGCAGGTCGATATCGATGCCTGCCAGCCGCTCCGGGCCGCGCACGGTGAGCACGCCGTCCACGATCCCGGCCTCGCCGCCCATCCGGATCACGATCTCCCTGATGACGTCGCCGGGCTGGGTGGTGAGCCGCGGCCAGTGCGGGATGCTGACCTCGCCGCCGGTCACGGCGGCAGCGGCGAGGAACGGGGTGGCGTTCGAGAGATCCGGCTCGACCTCGCGGTCGAGTGCGCGGATCGGGCCGGGCAGCACGGTCCAGGTCTGCGGGGCGCGCGGGTCCTCCGGCGCCTCCACCCTGACGTCGGCCTGGCGCAGCATCTCGACGGTCATCTCGATGTGCGGCATGGACGGCAGCGCCGCGCCGCTGTGGTGCACCGTGATGCCATCGGCGAAGCGGGCCGCGGAGAGCAGCAGCCCGGAGACGAACTGCGAGGAGCCGGAGGCGTCGATGGTCACCGGGCCGCCGCGCAGCCCGCCCGCGCCGCGCACGGTGAACGGGAGCTTGTCGCCGGTGATGTCGGCGCCGAGCTCGCGCAGCGCGTCCAGGATGGTGCGCAGCGGGCGGACCCTGGCCTGCGCGTCGCCGTCGAAGTGCACCTCGCCGGTGGCCAGCGCGGCCAGCGGCGGCAGGAACCGCATCACCGTGCCCGCCAGGCCGCAGTCGACGGTGCCCGCGCGCAGCGGGGCGGGGGTGACCACGAGGGTGTCGCCGTCGCCGGAGATGCCTGCGCCGAGCGCGCGCAGCGCCTCGATCATGAGGTTGGTGTCCCGGCTGCGCAGCGCGCCGGTGATGGTGGAGGGGCCGTCGGCGAGCGCGGCCAGGACGAGTGCCCGGTTGGTGATCGATTTCGATCCGGGCAGGGTCACGGTCGCGTGCACGGGGACATCGACTTGGGGCGCTGGCCAGAGACTCACCGGTCCATCTTCTCCCATGTGAGTGACGACTCGTGCACGCGGTACGGGCCGGAGCCGCCCCTCGACGGTTCCGGCCCGCGGATGGAGTGCGTGGCCGACGCCGTTGTCGCGCCACGCACCCCCGCCCCTGACTCGGGGCGGTCCTGCCCCTTACTTGTTGCGGCCGTGCAGTACCGGGACGACCTTGCGCAGCAGGTTCACGGTGGACTTGGTCCGGCTGAAGCTGAGCAGCGCCATGCCGGGCACGGTGAACTTCTGGATCGCGATCGAGTGCGGGCGGGCGAACTCCTTCAGCCCCGGCTCGCCGTGGATCCGGCCGATGCCGGAATCCCCGACGCCGCCGAACGGCAGCCCCGGGATCGCCGCGAAGCCGAGCACCGAGTTCACCGAGGTGGCGCCGACCCGCAGCCTGCGCGCGATCTCCAGCCCCCTGCTCTTCGAGAAGACCGCAGAGGAGAGGCCGTACTTGGAGCTGTTCGTCAGCTCGATCGCCTCGTCGATGCTGTCCACCGTGCGCACGGTGACGGTGGGGCCGAAGGTCTCCTCGACCACCGCCTCCGAGGACTCGTCCACGTCGACGAAGACCACCGGCTCGATGAACGCGCCCTTGATCGACTCCGGGCCGCCGAGCACGGCCTTGCCGCCGCTGGCCAGCGCCGCGTCGATGTGCTTGCGCACGATCTCGATCTGGCTCGGCATGGTCATCGGGCCGTAGTTGGCGTCGTCGCCGGAGCCCGGCTTGACGTTCTTCAGGATCCGGGTGAGCTCGGCGACGAAGGGCTCGCGCACCGAGCGCTCCACGTACACCCGCTCGACGCCCGCGCAGGTCTGGCCGCTGTTGCCCGCCGCGCCGAACGCCACCGCGTCGGCGGCGGCCTTGACGTCGGCGTCCGCGGCGACGATCACCGCGTCCTTGCCGCCGCACTCCAGCAGCACCGGGGTGAGCCGCTCGGCGGCCGCGGCCATGATCTTCTTGCCGGTCGCGGTGGAGCCGGTGAAGGCGATCTTGTCGATATCGGCCTTGACCAGCTCGGCACCGGTCGCGCCGAAGCCGTTGATCGCGACGAAGACGCCGTCCGGCAGCTCCGGGTTGGCCGCGCGGAAGGCCTCGGCGAGGAAGTTGCCGATGCCGGTGGAGAACTCGCTCGGCTTGAACACGACGGTGTTGCCCGCGGAGAGCGCGTACGCGATCGAGCCGTTCGGGGTGTAGACCGGATAGTTCCAGGGGCCGATGATGCCGACCACGCCGAGCGGGCGGTACTCCAGGCGCGCCGAGAAGTTGGACATCAGCGGCCCGGAGGCGATGCGCTTGGGGCCGAGCACCTTCTTGGCGTTCTTGGCGGCCCAGGCGATGTGCTCCAGCGCGAGCATGAGCTCGAGGAAGGCGTCGTCGTGCGTCTTGCCGGTCTCCCGGTGGATGAGGTCGGTGAACGCATCGGACTCGCTGACCAGCCGGGTCGACCAGCGCAGCAGGGCCTTGCGGCGGTCGTCGAAGCTCAGCGCACCCCAGGCGGGGGCGGCGGCGCGGGCCTTGGCGACGGCCGCGCGCACCGCGTCCGCGTCGGCGATCGGATAGGTGGCGATGACCTCACCCGTGGCCGGGTCGACCGATTTCAACGCCGTCTCGGGAGCGGCCGGGGTGGTCTCGGTGGTTGTCACGGTGGGTTCTCTCCTCGTGGCTGGATGGGCCGGTCGGTGCGCGGCCGGCGCGTGGGGGTGGCGTGCGTCACCACCGCTGAGAGAATGCTAGGCCATATTTCTCACCAGGTCACCCCTGGTGTAGTCGATTGTTCCCGACGGTGTCGGCACGTGGTGGGACTATCGAAGGATGTGCGGACGATATGCGACCACGACCGATCCAGGGCGGTTGGCAGCGGAGCTGGACGCCGTCGACGAGGTCGGTGCCACCGAGACCATCCCCAACTACAACGTCGCGCCGACCACCCAGGTACTCACGGTGGTGCGCAGGCACGACCACGAGCAGCCGGACGACGAAGCGCGACTGCGGGTGCGCCGGATGCGCTGGGGGCTCATCCCCCTGTGGACCGAGGCCGCCGAGCCCGGGGTGCCGGTCAAGGGCAAGCCGCTGTTCAACGCGCGGGCGGACAAGGCGGCGACCACCCCCTCGTTCCGCGATGCGGTGCGGAAGCGGCGCTGCCTCGTCCCGATGGACGGCTGGTACGAGTGGCTGGTCGAGCCCGGTGCCGGGAAGGGCAAGGCCGCCAAGCAGCCGTACTTCATGGCCGCGGCCGACGGCGAGCGGCTCTACATGGCCGGGCTGTGGTCGGTCTGGCGCGATCGCGCGGCGCCGGACTCCGCGCCGCTGCTCTCCTGTACCATCCTCACCACCGATGCGGTCGGCGAGCTGACCCGCATCCACGACCGGATGCCGCTGCCCATGCCGCGCGCGCACTGGGACGCCTGGCTGGACCCGGACCACCCCGCCCCGGCGGAGCTGCTGGCCACCCCCGGCGCGGACGCGGTCGCCGACATCGTGGCGCGCCCGGTCTCGCCGCTGGTGAACAGTGTGCGCAACAACGGCCCCGAACTGCTCGCGCCGGTCGACCCGAGCGAGCGAGGCGGGCAGATCAGCCTGCTCTGAGGCTCAGAACGGGCAGGTCACGGCCGGGTTGGCGACGCTGAGCCCGCACTTGGCCGCGTCCGCGAGCAGGTCGATGATCTCGGCGGCCAGGTCGCCGCCGTACTCCGCAGCCCGGTCGCCGGGGTTCGCGCCGCGGTTCGGGGCGTCGTCCGCGCCCTTGCCGTCGAACGGGAAGTCGGCCACCGGCGTCACCGCGGGCGCGGCGGTGGCCTGGGCGCTCGCCATCCCGGTCAGTGCGGCGGCGGTGCACAGGGCGGCGAGCAGGCGGGTCGCGGACATTCGACATCACTCCTCGGTTCGGCGCGGACGCGGTGATACGGATCACGTATACCCCGAGCACGGCCGTGGAATCGCGATCGGCGGCGCCGGTGGCCGCCGGGCATGATCCCGCCGATGGGGCGCCGGATCCGCCGCGCGCGGAGCGTCGCTCAGGCGGCGATCGCCGCCGTCCGGGCGGAGGTGAGCCGGACCAGGTCGGCGGGGGCGAGCTCGATCTCCAGGCCGCGACGCCCGGCGCTGCACAGCACCCGATCCCAGCCGAGCGCGGATTCGTCGATCACCGTCGGCAGCCGCTTGCGCTGGCCCAGCGGGGAGATGCCACCGAGCACGTAGCCGGTGCTGCGCTGCGCGGCGGTGGCGTCCGCCATCACCGCCTTGCCCGCGCCGAGCGCGGCGGCCGCCGCCTTGAGCGCGAGCGAGCGCGGCACCGGGACCACGGCCACCGCGAGCCCGCCGGTGTTCAGGCTGATCACCAGCGTCTTGAAGACCTGCTCGCCGACGATGCCGAGCTCCGCGCAGAGGGCATCCACCGCCTCGGTGCCGTAGGAGTCCGAGCGCGGATCGTGGCTGTAGGCGTGCACGCGGTGCGCGACGCCAGCAGCCGTCAGCGCCGTGGTCGCGGGGGTGGCGGCTCCTGGCATGTGCGCAACGGTAGCGGGAACATCGGGTGGCGCTCGCGGCGTTGCACGCCCTGAGAGCGAACCAACCGAAGGAGGAGTGGTGCCCGTTCTGGTCGAGGAACGCCCGGCGTGGGTCGCGGCTTCGCCGAATGACCTGCGGTTCCCGGTCGCCGCGGAACTGCCGGTAGATTTGGCGGGTACGGCGACCGAAGGGACTCGTGTGACGAGCGACGATGACACCGGAGCCGGCCCCGCGGACGACAGCGGCGCCGGACAGGAGAGCGACGACGCGCGGTCCGAGCGGTTCGAGCGCGACGCGCTGCCGCTGCTCGACCAGCTCTACGGCGCCGCGCTGCGGATGACCAGGAACCCGGCCGACGCCGAGGACCTGGTGCAGGAGACCTACATCAAGGCGTTCCAGGGCTTCAAATCGTTCCGGGAGGGCACCAATCTGCGTGCCTGGCTCTACCGGATCCTGACGAACACCTACATCAACTCCTACCGCAAGAAGCAGCGCCAGCCCGCGCAGTACCCCACCGAGGAGATCACCGACTGGCAGCTCGCGGCAACGGCCGAGCACACCTCGACCGGGCTGCGCTCCGCCGAGGTGGAGGCGCTGGACGCGCTGCCGGACGACGACATCAAGGCGGCGCTGCAGGAACTCCCCGAGGAGTTCCGGATGGCGGTGTACTACGCCGACGTCGAGGGCTTCCCGTACAAGGAGATCGCCGAGATCATGGGCACTCCGATCGGTACGGTGATGTCCCGGCTGCACCGCGGGCGCAAGCAGCTCAAGGGGTTGCTCGCCGATGTGGCGCGCGAGCGGGGGTTCAACCGGGCGGATCGGCAGGAGGTCAGGCAGTGAGCGAGCTGGACGAGGGCACGCCCGAACCCGACCTGGAGCTGGACTGCACCGCGGTCCTCACCGATGTCTGGCTGATGCTGGACGGCGAGTGCGACGATGCGACCAGGGCCAGGCTGCAGCACCACATGGAGCACTGCTCGCCGTGTATCGAGGCGTACGGCATCGAGGAGAAGATCAAGGGCCTGCTCAGCCGCAAGTGCGGCGGCGACCGGGCGCCCGAGTCGCTCCGCGACCGGCTGACGCTGGAGATCAGGCGATCGGTCACGATCACCCGGATCGACCGCGCCGACCAGGGCTGATACCGAAAAACGAGCGGCACGCGCCTCCGGTGGAGGAGCGTGCCGCTCGTGCGTTCGGGCCGCGATTCAGGAATTGGGCCGCTTGCCGTGATTGGCCGCGTTCCCCTTGCGGCTGCGCTTCTTACGTCCGCGCTTACCCATAGGTAGTCTCCCTTCTGACTGATTCACGGCCATTCTTCCACGTGTGGTTGGCTGTAACCGCAGCGGATGGGCCGATGCGAGGACGGGGTGTCATGGCTGAGGAAGTGCGTGCGGAGATGGTCTCCACGGTGCTGACCGTCGAGGTCGCGGTGGGTGACGCGGTGCGGACCGACCAGACCCTCGTCCTGCTGGAGTCCATGAAGATGGAGATCCCGGTCATCACCGAGTCCGACGGCGAGGTCACCTCGATCGCGGTCGAGCCGGGCCAGGTCCTGCAGCAGGGCGATCTGATCGCCGTCATCTCCTGATCCGGAGCGTTCGTGGCCACTCTGAGTGAACTGCTCGCGGAACATACCGACCTCCCCGGCCTCGCCGTCGACCACCTGCAGCGGGTGGTGGGTGACTGGCAGCTGCTGGCCGACCTCTCCTTCGCCGATCTGCTGCTCTGGGTCGGGGCAGGCCCGATCGACGACGGCGCCGACATCGTCTGCGTCGCGCAGTGCCGCCCGACCACCGCGCCGACCGTACACCTGGAGGACCGGGTCGGCACCGCCGCCTCCAGGGCCGAGCACGCACCGGTCTTCGAGGCGCTGCGCACCGGGCGGATCGTCCGGGCGGACAGCGAGACCGAGGCCGAGGGCGTCTACCACCCGTACCCCACCTACGCGCTGCGCGAGGCCGTCCCGGTGCGCTGCGGCGACGACGTGATCGCGGTGCTCAGCCGGGACACCGACCAGCAGCGCTCCCGGGTGCGCAGCGCGCTGGAGACCGCCTACATGGCCTGCTCCGACGACCTGTGCCAGATGATCGCGGACGGCACGTTCCCGACCACGGAAGACCGCGCGGCCACGCACTCCAGCCCGCGCGCGGGCGACGGCTTCATCCGGCTGGACACCGACGGCACGGTCGTCTACGCCAGCCCGAACGCGCTCTCCGCCTACCACCGGATGGGGTTGCAGAGCGATCTGGCCGGGCAGGACCTCGCCATCACCACCCGCTCGCTGGTCACCGACCCGTTCGACGCGCAGGAGGTGGTCGGCGACATCCAGGCCGCGCTGGCCGGGCGCACCGGGCGGCGGATGGAGGTGGAGGCGCGCGGCGCGACCGTGCTGCTGCGCACCCTGGTGCTGCGCCCGCACGGCGAGCTGGCCGGCGCCGCGGTGCTGGTGCGCGACGTCACCGAGGTCAAGCGCCGGGACCGCGCGCTGCTCAGCAAGGACGCCACCATCCGGGAGATCCACCACCGGGTGAAGAACAACCTGCAGACCGTCGCCGCGCTGCTGCGGCTGCAGGCCCGCCGCACCGAGAACCCCGAGGCGCAGGTGGCGCTCACCGAGTCGGTGCGCCGGGTGACCTCGATCGCCTCGGTGCACGAGATGCTCTCCATGTCGGTGGACGAGGAGGTCGATCTCGACGAGGTGGTCGACCGGCTGCTGCCGATCATGGCCGATGTCGCCACCGTGCACACCGCGCGGATCAAGGTGCGCCGCGCCGGTTCGCTCGGCGTCTTCTCCGCGGAGCGGGCGACGCCGCTGGTCATGGTGCTGACCGAGCTGGTGCAGAACGCCATCGAGCACGCCTTCGACGCCGGCGAGAACGGCACCGTCACCATCCGCTCGGAGCGCTCCGCGCGCTGGCTGGACGTGATCATCAGCGACGACGGCCGTGGCCTCCCGCCCGGCTTCAGCCTGGAGGCGTCGGACCGGCTCGGGCTGCAGATCGTGCGCACCCTGGTCACCGCCGAGCTGGGCGGTTCGATCGGGCTGCACCCCGGCGCCGACATCGGCACCGACGCGGTGCTCCGGGTGCCGCTCGGCAGGCGGCAGGGGCGCTAGGAAACCGGCGCCGGAAGCAGAGAAGCCCGGCACCACGGGGGTGCCGGGCCGGGTGGCATCCACCGAGCCGGGCTGGGCTCGGTTTCAGCCTGCCGTCGACAACTAGACGACGGTGCGGGTGCGGGTGCGGGCGTTGCGACGCTTCAGCGCCCGGCGCTCGTCCTCGCTCATGCCACCCCACACGCCGGCGTCCTGCCCGGACTTCAGGGCCCAGGAAAGGCAGTCGGCAGTGACAGGGCAGCGAGCGCAGACCAGCTTGGCATCGGCAATCTGCGCGAGCGCCGGACCGCTGTTTCCCACCGGGAAAAACAGCTCAGGGTCCTCATCGCGACAGATGGCATTGTGGCGCCAGTCCATTCCACTGCTCCTTGTCTGGGCGCCCCGAAAGACGCTTTGGTTTGTTGGTGATCAGTTCACTTGTGCGTATCGAATGTTTCCGCACGGTTGCTTGTGAATGCTTTCACGAACACCGTAGATGTCAATAGGTCCGCGGTGCACCGTGTGGAAGCTCACGCTGCGAAGGAACCCCTCGGGGATCCTGCTCGGTCCTTTGTACTCGCTATACCCGATTCGTGCAGCCCAACCGGGCGGGTTCGGCCGGGATCACACCGGGGGGAGCGGCGGCGGGGCGATGACGCCGAGCATGTCCGGCACCGCGGTGAACTCCACCGCGGTGCGCTTTCCGAGGTAGTCGCCATCGATTTGCAGGCCGATCGGCTCGTGCGCCTCGACCCGCACCGACTTCACGTCGTCGTCCCGGAAAAGGTTGCGTGACTGGGGGTTTCCCGCCGGGCGGAGGAGCTGCCCGGCGAGCAGGAGGGTGGGCACGACGGCGGTGGTGCGGACCGCGAAGAGCCCGAGCCCGGTCTCGAACCTGGTGCCGGGGTTGGTGTGCACTGGGGTGCTCTCCAGGTAGGTCCACGGTGTGGTGTTGGTGACGAAGGCGTAATGCACATCATCAATCGGTCCGTGGCCGGGTATGTGCAGCCGAACCCTCGGTTCCCGGCCCTTCGCCCGGAAGAACTCGCGAACCGTGGTGCGGACGTACCGCGCCGGCGTCGCGGCCCTGCCCCGGGCCCGGCTCGCGTCGATCGCCGCGCAGACGTCGGCGTCCAGCCCGACGCCCGCGCTGAAGGTGAACCAGCGGTCCTCGGCGAGGCCGAGCCCGATCCTGCGGTCCGATCCGGTGCCGAGCAACCCGATGAGCTGGTTGGTAGCTGTCACCGGGTCCGGGGAGATGCCGAGCGCGCGGGCGAAGACGTTGGCCGAGCCGCCCGGGATCACGCCGAGCCGGGGCAGCCAGGCCTCGCCGTCGTGCACCGCGGGCAGCGGCAGGAAGCCGTTGATGGTCTCGTTGACGGTGCCGTCGCCGCCGTGCACGACGATCAGGTCCATCTCGTTCGTCGACGCCCACTGCGCCAGCTCGGCCGCGTGGCCGCGGTGCTGGGTGTGCGCGACGGTGAGCTGGGTCCGGCTCTCCAGTGCGTGCGCCAGCAGATCGCGGGTCGCCGCGGTGGTGGAGGTGGCGTTGGGGTTGACGATGAGCAGCGTCCGCACACCGGAAGCCTAGTTGGCGGATCGCGCCAGTGCCGCCGGGGCGGCCATCGCTAGGCTGGGCGGGTGGTCGAGAGCGACGAGAACGAGGTGCCGGGTGCGCGCGCCGCGACGCCGAACTCGGTGCGCGGCGCCGGGGCGCTGGTGGCGCTGCAGGGCGCGGTAGCGGTGGTGGTGGTGATCGTGCTGGTCGTGCGCGGCCTGCGGGGGCACGACCAGAGCCAGGCCAGCGGGTACGGCACCGCCGCCTGGTTCGGCATCCTCGGCGGCGCGGTGCTCGCCGCCGGGATCGCGCTGCTGGCCGGGCAGCGCTGGGGCCGGGCCATCGCGGTGATCGCGCAGGTCCTGCTGCTCCCGGTGACCTGGTCGCTGCTCACCGATTCGCACCAGCCGCTGCTCGGCGCGGTACTCGGCGTGATCGTCGTCTCCGCCCTCGTCCTGCTCTTCGCGCCGGGCACGAACCGCTGGATGGCCGCGGAGTACGGGGTCGACGCGCCCTGAGTCAGAGGCCGTCGCGCAGCGCGTCCCGGCACAGCCGGTCGGCCGCGCGGGTGGTCTCCGGCAAGCGGAAGTGCGGGGTCAGGGCGAGGACGAGGGCGCAGGCGGAGTCCGGATCCGCGCGGTGCCCGACCGAGACGTAGACCGGCTTGACGCCGTCCCTCGTGCGCAGCGCCCGGCCGACCACCTCGCCGTCGACCGTGACGTCGGCGCTCGCGCCGCGCTCCCGGCCGGGCTCGGCGTGCTCGCCCCAGGCGTTCTTGGCGACGCCGACGGTGGGCAGCCCGGTCAGCACGCCGAGGTGACAGGCGAGGCCGAAGCGGCGCGGGTGCGCCAGGCCGTGCGCGTCGCAGAGCAGCACGTCCGGCGGGGCGGCGAGCCGTTCCATGGCGCGCAGCGCGGTCGGGAGCTCGCGGAAGGCGAGCAGCCCTGGCAGGTAGGGGAAATCGGTGTGGCCGTGCGCGACGGCCGTGGCGACCGGCGTCAGGGTCGCCGCGTCCAGCACGACGACGGCTGCGGCCACCTCGCCCGCCTCCGTGTAGGCGGAGTCGAGCCCGGCGACCGTGCGGATGCGCGCGGGTAGCGGGGTGATCGCCACCCGGTGCCGCAGCCGCTCCTGCAGCGCGACCGCGGCGTCCGCGTCGGCGGGCAGCTCCGGTGCGGGGAGCCGCATCAGCCTCGGTCCGCGGTGGCGGCGAGGTCGGTGAGGGCGGTGCCGGCGAGGCGGTAGCCGATCCAGTCGTCCTGGGGGACGGCGCCGAGTGCGCGGTAGAACTCCAGGGAGGGGGTGTTCCAGGTGAGCACGGACCAGGCGACCCGGCTGTACCCCTTGTCGACCGCCTCGGCGGCCAGCGCGGTCAGCAGCGCCCTGCCGTGCCCGCTGCCGCGGGCCTCCGGCGTGACGTAGAGATCCTCCAGGTAGATGCCGTGCACGCCGTCCCAGGTGGAGAAGTTCAGGAACCAGACGGCGCTGCCGACCACCCGCCCGTCCGGCTCCTCGGCGACGTGCGCGAAGAGCGCGGGGGCCGGGCCGAAGAGCGCGCCGTGCAGCTGCTCGACGGTGAGCGTGCACTGGTCGGCGGCCTTCTCGTACTCGGCGAGGTCGTGCACCAGCCCGACGATGGCGGGGATGTCGGAGGGGACTGCGCGGCGGATCACTCGGGGGCTCCTTCGGGTTCGGGGACGGTGCCGACCAGGTTGTGCGCGTGCAGGGTGCGGACGTCCCGGTCGAAGCCGAGCACCGAGATCCCGCCGGTCGACATCGCGAAGCGGCGCCCCTCCAGCACCGGGAACTCGTTCCAGCGCGCGATCAGCGAGCGGGAGAGGTGGCCGTGGCCGACCAGCACCACGTCGCGCTCGAGCAGCTCGGGGAGCACCCGGCGCAGCACCGCGTCGACCCGCGCGGTCACCTGGGCGGCGGATTCGCCGCCGGGCACGGTGCCGGTCCAGATGGTCCAGTCCGGGACGGACTCCCTGATCTCCTCGGTGGTGCGGCCCTCGTAGTCGCCGTAGTCCCACTCGGCGAGGTTCTCGTCCACCCCGTCCGGGGTGAGCCCGGCCAGCTCGGCGGTGTGCCGCGCGCGCCGCCTCGGGCTGGTGCGGACGAGCGGGGCGCGCAGCGCGAGCCCGGCGAGGACCGGTCCCGCGGCCGCGGCCTGGCGCTCGCCGAGCGCGGTCAGCGGCAGGTCGGTGCGGCCGGTGTGCTTGCGCAGCGCCGACCACGGGGTCTCGCCGTGCCGGAGCAGTACCAGCCTGGCCTCGTCGAGTGCGGACATGGCACCCATCATGTCCCCCCGCGCTCAGCCCAGGGCGTGCACCCGGCCGTCGCGCAGCTCCAGCACCGTCGAACCGCTCACCGCGAGCGCCACCGGGCCGGTGCTCGCACCGCGGTCGACCGGGATCCGGCCGAGCACCTCGCCGGTGATCGGGTCGAGGACGAGGACGGCGCCCGGCGCGGGCAGCAGCAGCCTGCCCGCCATGATCGCGGGCGAGCCGATCGCCTCGGTGGCCACCCAGAGCGGGTCGAACGAGCTCACGTTCAGCGCGATCACGCTGTTGCCGGTGAAGAGCAGCGCGGCCGAGCCGATCCGGGTCAGCGTCGCCGACTCGGCGAGCGGCGCGGAGAGCTCGTGGGTGGTGACGCCGTTGCCGGTGCCGTCGAAGACCTCCAGCCGCGGCGTCGCCACGGTGCCGTCCGGGCCGGGGCCGCCGGGCAGCGCGACCAGGACGCGGTCCTCGGTCACCGCGAGCACCCTCGCGCCCGGCGCGTCCGCGCCGGGGCCGGTGAGCACCCGGGAGCCGAACTCCTCGGGCACGGTGTTGTCCTTCGGCGCCGGGTCGAGCACGGTGAGCCGGGGGGAGGCGTCGCCGGGGCAGCGCTCCAGCACCGCGAGCCGGGAGGCGGATGAGGCCGCCGAGCGCAGCTCGCAGCCGTGCCGCGGCTGGGTCTTCACGTTCACCGGGGCGTCCACGTAGCCGTACTCGAGGGTGCGCACCAGGTCCGAGCGCCAGACCTCGAGCCTGCGGTCGCCAGCGGCGAGGGTGTAGGTGCCGTCCACCGTGAGCCGGATCTCACCGTCCAGGTAGCTGCTGCGCGCGGTGCGCCTGGCGCCGGTGTCGGCGGCGAGCATGGTCGTCTGGCTGCACCCGCGCTCGTCGCGGTAGGTGGCGATGACGGTGCCGAACTGGGTCTCCAGGCCGCAGAGCGGGAGGTCGCGGCGGTAGTGCCAGAGCTCGGCGCCGGTGCCCGCGTCGCGGCCGGTGACGGTGCCGCCGTCGCCGGTGATCAGCACGGCGCCGGAGAGCAGGACCCTGGTCGAGACCGGGTCGGGGACCTGCCACAGCTCGCGCAGCGCAACCGGGACGGTGCCCGCCGCGGGCGGGGGAGCCACGGTCGTCGCAGCCGTCGCCGAATCGGTCTGCCGCGCGCCCGAGTTGACCCAGACCACCAGGGCGGCGAGCAGCACGAGCACGGCGATCCCGGCGGCGGTCAGGAGGTCGGCGCGGGTCTGCCGCTCGGGTTCGAGCACGCCCGCGAGCGTAGCGCAGGGGTTTGCCGCGCCCGGGCCTGAGCGCCCTCGCTGCTCCGGAGACGCGACCGCCGGCGCACCGTGATCGGTGCGCCGGCGGGTCGGGGGTGAACTCAGGCTTCGGCGGTGGCCTCGGCCGGGGCGGCCGCGCCCTCGCCGGCCGGCTTGCGCCGCCTGCGGCGACGACGGGCGGGCTTGTCGCCGGAGTCGTCGGAGTCCTCCGACTCGGCGTTGCCGTCGGCCGTGGCGTGGCCGTCGGCCGTGGCGGTAGCGTCGGCGGTGGCGTCGGCCGCGGCGGTAGCGCCGCGATCCGCCGCGCTGGCGGTAGCGCCTGCCGGCACGGTGTCGTCCGCGGTGTCGTCCGCGCCGGACACCTCGGCCACCGCATCGTCCGCACCGCGACGCCTGCGGCGGCGCTTGCGCGCGGGCGCATCGGCGGTATCGGCCGCCGCGCCGCCCTCGGCCGCGCCGCCCTCGGCGACCTGGGCGCCTTCGGCCCCGGAATCCAGGGGCTGTCCGGCCCGCGTCCGCCGCCGCGACCGATTACTGCGCGGCTCCCGCGCCGGCCGCTCGACGACGACCGCGTCGTCGTCCCGCTCGGCCCGCGCCTTCCGCAGGGTGCCGGTGACCCCCTCCGGAATGCCGAGCTCGGCGAAGAGGTGCGGCGAGCGCGAGTAGGTCTCGACCGGCTCCGGCATGCCGAGCCCGAGCGCCTTGTCGATCGCGGCCCAGCGGTTCAGCTCGTCCCAGTCGATGAGCGTGACGGCGACGCCGGTGCGCCCGGCCCGGCCGGTGCGGCCGATCCGGTGCACGTAGGTCTTCTCGTCCTCCGGGCACTGGTAGTTGACGACGTGCGTGACGTCGTCGATGTCGATGCCGCGCGCCGCGACGTCGGTCGCGACGAGCACGTCGATCTTCCCGCTGCGGAACCGGTCGAGCGCCTTCTCCCTGGCGATCTGCCCGAGGTCGCCGTGCACCGCGCCGACCGCGAAGCCGCGCTCGGCCAGGTCGTCGGCGACCTTCTGCGCGGTGCGCTTGGTCCGGGTGAAGATCATGGTGGCGCCGCGGGTCTCCGCCTGCAGGATCCGCGCGACCAGCTCCGCCTTGTCCAGCGCGTGCGCCCGGTAGACGAACTGCGCGGTGCGCTCGTGGATCGCGGAGTCGTGCGGCTCCTCGGCCCTGATGTGCGTCGGCCTGCTGAGGAAGGTGCGGGCCAGCGTGATGATCGGGCCCGGCATGGTGGCCGAGAAGAGCATGGTCTGCCGCTTCTCCGGGACCATGGTCAGGATCCGCTCGATATCGGGCAGGAAGCCGAGGTCGAGCATCTCGTCGGCCTCGTCCAGCACCAGCACCCCGACCTTGCCGAGGATCAGGTGCTGCTGGTCGGCCAGGTCCTGCAGCCGGCCGGGGGTGCCGACCACCACGTCGACGCCTGCGCGCAGCGCGGCGATCTGCGTGTCGTAAGGGCGGCCGCCGTAGATCGAGGTGACCTTCAGCGGCCCCTGATGGTTGCGCAGGTACTTGCTCGCGTTCTCCAGGTCCTGGGTGACCTGGATGCACAGCTCGCGGGTCGGCACGATGACCAGTGCCCGCGGGGTGCCGTCCAGCGGGGCGGTGCCGTCGGCGCTCGCGATCCGGTGCAGCAGCGGAACGCCGAAGCCGTAGGTCTTGCCCATTCCGGTGCGGGCCTGACCGATCAGATCCTCACCCGCGAGCGCCAGTGGCAGGGTGAGTTCCTGAATGGCGAAAGTACGTTCGATTCCCCGCTCGTCGAGCGCGCGCACGATTTCGTCGCGCACCCCCAATTCGGCGAATGTGGGAGCAGTGTGGGTCGCATCCAGTTCTGCGGTCAGCAGCGTCTCCGCCAGCCCCGGTTCCTGTTCGACAGTGATCTTGCTCAGGTTCGTGCCTTTCCTCGTCGATCGCATCAGCGCGCACGAGGTGTGGGGGCCGGTGGCCCGCGACGACCACGTTTCTCCTCGGACGACACCCGCTCGGCTCGCTGCCGGACGATCGGGGCAGGCAGCCCCTGGACGGGGCCCGCTCGCAGGATCGTCGGCGCGGCGCGGCAGTGCCGCGGATTCGGTGCGCGCACATTTCCTGGCAACGGAGTCCCGAGATCGGGCGCGTTTCGCCGGGTCGATTACCCGGCAAACTTCCGTTGTCCGCAATGATTGTAGCGTGCTATTGTTCCGCGCTCGGAATGCCGGGTTCGCACAATTGCGTCCGCCCGCCCGTTCGTCCTCGGTGAACGCCCACGTACGCTGCCGCGCATGGCAATTCATCCGGCCCGCCGAATCTGGACGACGCTAGAGCCGCTGCACGATGTGGTCTATTTCGGGTCCGGGGTCAAGGAGGCGGGTACCGCCGTCGGGCTGCGCGGGTACTGGCAGACCTACTTCGCCTTCCGGGCCGCGCCGCTCGGCGCCGTCGGCCCGGCCGCGGTACTCGCCACCTTCGCCGGTTTCCACCGGTCCATGGTCACCAGGGCGCTCCCGGACGCCTGGGCCCGCGCGACCCCGGAGGCCTGCCTGACCGCCCGCTCCGCGATCGCCACCGAGCTGCTCCGCGGTGCGGGCGCGGGCGCGGCGGAGTGCGCCCGCGCGGTCGAGTTGCTCGCGCCGGTGCAGCGGGCCGCCGACCCCACCGGCCGCCCGCTCTTCGCCGCCAACGCGGCGCTTCCGCTCCCCGCCGACCCGGTCGCCGCGCTCTGGCAGCTGGCGACCGCGCTGCGCGAGCACCGCGGCGACGGGCACGTGGCCGCGCTGGTCGGGGCTGGCGTCACCGGGCGGCAGGCGCTGGTGCTGCAGGCGGCGGCGGGCAAGACGCCGGTCTCGGTGATCCGGCCCGCGCGCGGGGTCTCCGAGCGGGAGTGGGCGGACGCGGTGGACGAGCTGCGCGCCGCCGGGCTGGTCTCGGGCGAGCCGGACGGCCCGACGCTCACCGGCAGCGGTGCCGCGCTGCTGCAGCGGGTCGAGCAGGTCACCGACGAGGCGGCCTGGAACGGCGCGCTGGCCGCGCTGCCCAGCGATGCCGCCACCGAGCTCACCACCTCGCTGGCGCCGCTGGTCGAGGCGGTGCAGCGGGAGATCGTCCCCGCGGTGAGCCCGGTCGGGCTGCGGCGGGAGTGACGGCGTGGTCCTCGTCACGAAACCGAGTTACCCGGTACCAGCGGTACCGTGATGTGCGAGATTGATGCGGTGAGCATCGTCGCCGCTGTTTCCCGCGCCGCCCGCAACGCGCTGGCGTTGACCCCGTTCGGCTCCGGCGTCGGCGCGCCGGAGCCGATGCCGTCCGACGTGCTGTGCGCCGAGCCGCACCTGACGCTGCGGCGCTACCACCACCCGGGCCCCGCCGACGCCCCCGCGGTGCTGCTGGTCCCGCCGCTGGCCGCCCCCGCGAGCTGCTTCGACCTGCGGCCGGGGCAGAGCGTGGTCGAGTTCCTGCGCGGCTCCGGCCGGGCGCCGTACCTGGTCGACTACGGGCCGGTGGGGTACACGGACCGGCGGATGGGGCTGGCGGACTGGATCGACCGCATCCTGCCGGAGTCGGTGCTGCGCACCTCGGCGGATCGCGGTGGCGCCCCGGTCGACCTGGTCTGCTGGTCGCTCGGCGGCACGCTCGCGCTGCTCACCGCGGCCGCGCACCCGGAACTGCCGATCCGCTCGGTCACCGCGGTCGGCTCGCCGCTGGACTACCGCAGGATGCTCGGCGTGCCGCAGCTTCGGCTACTGGCCGCGCCCACCGGCGGGCTGCTCACCTCCGCGGCGATCCGGGCCGCAGGTGGGGTACCCGCGCCGCTGACCAGGCTCTCCTACCGCCTCTCGGCCTGGGACCGCGAGCTCACCAGGCCGTTCTTCGTCGCAGGCAACCTGGCGAACACCGACGCGCTGGCCAGGATGCAGACCATCGATCGGTTCCTGGCCGACATGGCCGGCTACCCCGGCCGCTTCATGGACCAGGTCTGGCGGCGCTTCGTGCTGGCGGGCGACCTCGAGTCCGGCGTGCTCCGGCTCGGCGGGCGCCGGATCGCGCTGGCCGACGTCGCCGCGGCGGTGCTGCTCGTCGGCGGCCCGCGCGACGCCATCACCCCGGCCGGTGCGGTGCAGGCCGGGCTGCGCACCCTGACCGGTGCCCGCGCGCTGCGGTACGAGACCGCGCCCGGCAGCCACCTCGGCATCCTGACCGGCCCGGACGCCGCCCACTCCACCTGGACCTACCTGGACAAGTTCCTCACCGAACAGGTCGAGGTGGCCGGTGGGGTCGCGCCGGTCCGGTAGCGGGCTACGCTGATGCGCATGGGAGTCGAGTCGCCTGCTGCCGACGTGTCCTCGTCCGAGCCGGCCGTGCCCGCGGAGCATCCAGGGGTGAACGATCTCTTCGCGGTCCTCGCCTACGGCGAGATCTCCGCCTTCTACCGCCTGGCCCAGGAGGCCGCGCTCTCGCCGACGCTGTCCGGCAAGGTGCTCGCGGCGAAGATGGCCGCGGCCGAAATGAATCATTTCCGCACGCTGGAGGTGGCGCTGGCCGAGCGGGGCGTCGACGTGTACGCGGCGATGGACCCCTTCATCCGCGCACTCGACGACTACCACGCCTCCACCGATCCTTCGACCTGGCTCGAGTCGATGGTCAAGTTCTACGTCGGCGACGGGATCGCCGCCGACTTCTACACCGAGATCGCCGGCTCGCTGCCGACCGAGGTCGGTGCCGTGGTGCGCGACGTGCTCGCCGAGACCGGGCACTCCCAGTTCGTCGTCGACGAGGTGCGGAACGCGGTGCAGGAGAACCGCTCCGAGCGGGATCGGCTCACGCTCTGGGGCCGCAGGCTGCTCGGCGAGGCGATCACCCAGGCGCAGTACGTGATGGCGCAGCGGGACGACCTCACCGAGCTGGTGCTCAGCGCCACCGGCGACCTGAACGGCATGGCGAAGCTGATCGAGCGCATGCAGGCCGGGCACGCCGCGCGCATGTCCGCGCTCGGCCTCTGAGGCCGGACGGGCACAGCGCGGGCACCCGCCGCGAGCGCGAGACCGGAGCCGGCGCGATGCGCCGTGGCCTGCCGCTATTCGTTCGCGGCGCGGTCGCGCACCAGCCGTAGCCCGGGCTCACGGGCGAGGGCGCGGTCCGGCAGCCACACCACGACGGTGTGATCGCCCTGCGTCTCCAGCGTCTCCGCGGTGATCGTGACGGCGCCGTGCACCGGGTGCTCCAGCCGCAGCGGGGTCGGGGCGGGCCGAGCGGCCAGCCGCGGCGCCCAGCGCTGCGCGAACTCGGGGAGCTGCCGTAGGTCGTCGATGATCTCGCGCAGCTCCCGGTCCGCCGGCCAGCGGATGCTCGCCCGGTAGAGCATGGCGGTGAAGGCCTCGGCGACGGCGGCCCGGTTGCGCAGCACCCGGTGTGCGGCCTCGTTCCGGAACACCCAGTAGGCCAGGTCGGCGGGGTGCTCGAGCAGGCCGAGCGGCTCGGCGAACTCCTCCCAGGCCGGGTTGCCCGCCAGCACGGTGAGGCCGCGGCCGAGCACGAACGCCGGGGTGGGGTCGAGCGCCCGGAGGATGGCCTCGACGCTCTCCGGCACCACCCGCGCGGGTGCGTGCGCGCCTGGGCAGCGCTCCTCGCGGCCGGCGGTGAGCGCGAGCAGCCCGAAGTGGTGCCGCTGGGCATCGTCGAGCAGCAGCGCGCCGGCCAGCGCGTCCACGATGGCGAGCGACGGATTGATGTCCCGGCCCTGCTCCAGCCGGGCCAGGTAGTCCACGCTCACCCCGGCGCGCACCGCCACCTCCTCGCGGCGCAGCCCCGGGGTCCGGCGGCGGCCTGCGCCGGGCAGCCCGACGTCGGCGGGGCGCAGCTCGGCCCTGCGCGCGACGAGGAACTCGGCGAACCTGTTGCCTGACATCGCTCCATCATGCCGAATCCGAGGAGCGGTAACCTCGCCCTGCCGGGGCCAGGACAACCGCGGCCTTGGTACCCCCGCCGGGTACGGGCACCGTGGAGCCATGACCACGAGCACGAACGACACCCTGCTGAAGCCCGGCGCCTGGAACCTCGACGCCCATCACTCCTCGGTCGGCTTCACCGTCCGGCACCTCGGCATCGCCAAGGTGCGCGGCCGGTTCACCAGCTTCGAGACCGAGTTCGCCGTCGACGAGGCCGGGCTGGCCACCGTCGGCGCCACCATCCAGCTCGACTCCTTCGACACCGGCAACCCCGGCCGCGACGAGCACGTGCGCGCCGCCGACTTCCTCGACGTAGCCAACCGTCCGACCCTGACCTTCCGCGCCACCGCACCGGTGCGGGTCGCCGAGACCTTCACCGTCGAGGGCGAGGCCACGCTCGGCGACAAGAGCACCCCGGTGACGCTGGAGGTGGAGTGGGGCGGCGTCCAGCAGTTCCCCGGCGACGAGAAGCTGCACGCGGGCTTCTCCGCCACCGGCAGCATCGACCGCACCGCGCTCGGGGTCGGGGCGCCCGCGCCGGGATTCCTGAGCAGCGCGGTCAAGATCGAGCTGGAGATCCAGCTGGTGGAACCGGCCTGAACTGTTCGCTGACAGCGGAGCGGCCGTGTGCCGGGCCGGTCGCGGGCTCGACTAGCCTGGGTCCGACAGCACAGGACTCTAGGTTCGGAGGTTGACCGTGGAGGTCAAGATCGGTATTTCGGATAGCCCGCGGGAGCTCGTGATCGCCAGCTCGCAGACCCCGGCCGAGGTCGAGTCCCTGGTCAGCGGCGCGCTCGCCGGCGAGAACGGTGTTCTGTCGCTGACCGACGAGAAGGGCCGCAAGTACCTGATCCAGGCCGCCAAGGTGGCCTACGTCGAGATCGGCGCCTCCGCCGCCGGCCGGGTCGGCTTCGCCGCTGTCTGAGCCTGTCGCCGACGACGAGGGCCCCGCACCGATTCGGTGCGGGGCCCTCGTCGTCGGATCAGGGGCGCTCGAGCGGGTGCTGCAGCGGGATGTGCGAGAGCCCGCCCCAGGCCAGCGCGACGGTGGTGTCCACCGCCTCCTCCTTGGGGATCGGGCGATCCGCCTCCAGCCAGTACCGCGCCGTGAACTGGCTGGCGCCGACCAGCCCGACCGCGAGGATGCGGGCCCGGTACGGGTCGAGCCCGGAGTCGTGCGCCACCACGTCGAAGACGGCGTCCACGCAGGCCTCGGTGGCCTGCTCGACCCGGCGCTGCACCTGCGGCTCGCTGGTGAGGTCGGACTCGAAGACCAGCCGGAAGCCCTGCTGCTCGTTGTCGACGAAGTCGTAGTACGCCTGGACGGCGGCACGCACGCGCTGCCGGTTGTCGGTGGTCGAGCGCAGCGCCTGGCGCACGCTGGAGACCAGCATGTCGACGTAGTTCTGCAGCACGGCGACGTACAGCTCGAGCTTGCTGGTGAAGTGCTGGTACAGCACGGGCTTGCTCACTCCGGCGCACTGCGAGATCTCGTCCATCCCGGAGGCGTGATAGCCGCGGAGCACGAAGACCTCGCTCGCGGCCTGGAGTAGCTGCTGCCTGCGCTCGTCGCGCGGCAGCCTGGTGCCACGTTTGGTCGCGGTCGCACCGCGGTTGCCCGCGGGCTTGGGATCGGGCGACGAGTTGCGCGCCATCCGATCCACGAGGTCAGTCATTTCGGCTCTCCCAGTCGACGCCCCGGCAAGAATGGGGGTTTGCACCGGGTATCCCAAGCACGATACCAATTGTCGGGCGCCGCCCGTGCCCGGCCGTGATTACCGGCCCAACCCCGCTGCGGCATGCGGCGATTCGGGGCAGACTGGCCGCTGTGAGAGTCTGTCTCCCGTGACCGACCGACCGGAACCACCCTCCGGCGCCGAGCTCGACCGCCTTCCCGTCGCGGCCGGTGGGGCCCCGCCCGTCCTGTACAGCCCGCCGGATCGCTCCCGCCAGCCGCTCTCCGCGAGCTGGAATCCGATCGAGGACGGCCCGCCTCCGGGCGAGCCGGAGCCGCCGCGGCATGGCCCGATCCGACGGTTCCTCGCCACCTACGGCTGGCGAGCCTACGCGCTGCCGGTGCTGCTCATGGTGACCGTGCTGGTCGGGGTGGACGCCGTGCGCGGCGGCGGGCCGCCCGCGGTGGTGGCGGGCGGGGCGCCCGGCTTCGGCACGCTGAGCCCGCGCGCGGACGACGTCGGCATCATCGGCGCGCCGCCCGGCGACGGGAAGTTCCCGGCCGACCTGCCCACCGGCGCGCTGCCGGACGGCGGGCCGTTCACCGAGGTCGGGGCGGGCACGTGGCGGGTCGTCCCCGGCGGCACCGAGCAGGTGGGCCACGGCACGCAGTACGTCTTCCGGTACACCGTCGAGGTGGAGGACGGGGTCGACACCGCGGCGTACGGCGGTGACGCGGCGGTCGCCAAGATGGTCGACTCCACGCTCGCCAACCCCAAGAGCTGGAGCCATGATTCGCGCTTCGGCTTCCGCCGGGTCGACCAGGGCGACCCGGACTTCCGGGTGGCGCTGAGCACGAGGGCGAGCACCAGGAAGTCCTGCGGCTTCGACATCCCGATCGATTCGTCCTGCTACAACGCCGACTCCGAGCAGGTGGTGCTCTCCGAGGCGCGCTGGGTGCGCGGGGCGCCCGCCTTCGAGGGCGATATCGGCTCCTACCGGCAGTACCTGGTGAACCACGAGATCGGCCACGCCATCGGCTACCACCAGCACCAGCCCTGCGAGACCGACGGCGGGCTGGCGCCGGTGATGATGCAGCAGACCTTCGGCACCGACAACAACGCCATCGCCACGCTCGACCCGAGCGGGGTCGTCCCGATGGACGGGAAACGTTGCCGGTTCAACCCATGGCCCTACCCCCGGGGGTGAGCGCGGTCTCCCGGTGCGCGACGATGGCCGGGAAGAACCGGCCGGTCACCGGCGTTGCACGGAGAAATCCACCGGCCATCGAGGCGAGGAGCCCTTGACGTGTCATCACCGAAGTCGCTGCCGCCACTGGTCGAACCGGCCGCCGAACTCACCAGGGACGAGGTGGCCCGCTACAGCCGCCACCTGATCATCCCTGACCTCGGCGTCGACGGGCAGAAGCGGCTGAAGAACGCCAGGGTCCTGGTGATCGGCGCGGGCGGGCTCGGTTCCCCCGCCCTGCTCTACCTGGCCGCGGCGGGCGTCGGCACGCTCGGCATCGTCGAGTTCGACGAGGTGGATGCCTCCAACCTGCAGCGCCAGGTCATCCACGGCGAGTCCGACATCGGGCGGCCCAAGGCGGACAGCGCGCGCGACTCCATCCTGGAGATCAACTCCGGCATCGACGTGCGGCTGCACAAGATCCGGCTGGAGCCGGAGAACGCCGTCGAGCTGTTCCGCGAGTACGACCTGATCGTGGACGGCACCGACAACTTCGCCACCCGCTACCTGGTGAACGACGCCGCGGTGCTGGCGGGCAAGCCCTATGTCTGGGGCTCGATCTACCGCTTCGAGGGCCAGGTCTCGGTCTTCTGGGAGGACGCCCCCGACGCGCCGGATGGTGAGAAGCGAGGCATCAACTACCGCGACCTCTACCCGGAGGCCCCGCCGCCGGGCATGGTCCCCTCCTGCGCCGAGGGCGGCGTGCTCGGCGTGCTCTGCGCCTCGATCGGCTCGGTCATGGTCACCGAGGCGATCAAGCTGCTCACCGGCATCGGTGAGCCGCTGCTCGGCCGGCTCATGGTCTACGACGCACTGGACATGAACTACCGCACCATCAAGCTGCGCCGCGACCCCGAGCGCAAGCCGATCACCGAGCTGATCGACTACGACGCCTTCTGCGGCGTCGTCTCCGACGAGGGCCAGGCGGCCGCCGCGGGCTCGACGATCACCGCCCGCGAACTCGAGGCGCTGCTCGCCGCGGACAAGGTCGAGCTCATCGACGTGCGCGAGCCGGTGGAGTGGGACATCGTGCACATCGACGGCGCCACGCTCATCCCCAAGGACCGGATCCTCTCCGGCGAGGCGCTCGCCGAGCTGCCGCAGAACCGGCCCATCGTGCTGCACTGCAAGACCGGGATCCGCTCGGCGGAGGCGCTGGCCGCGCTCAAGCAGGCGGGCTTCGCGGACGCGACGCACCTGCAGGGCGGCGTCATCGCCTGGGCCAACCAGGTGGACAAGACACTGCCCGTGTACTGACCGCGGCCGCTGGTAACAGCGGAAGCTACGGATGTGCTACAGCGGTTTCCCGCTGCGGCGCGGCGACCGTCGGGGTTCCGGGAGCGGAGTTACGGTACCGCCGTGACCTCCGAGGAACCTCCCGATCACGTGCGCGCCACCTTCGGCCTGCAGTCGGTGACTCCGGTGTCGCTGGGTGACTGGGACGGCGGCTGGTTGCTCGACGATGTGGTGCTCAGCCCGGTGGCCGACCACGCGCGCTCCGCGTGGTCGGCCCGGGTGCGCGAGACGCTCGCGGTGGACGGCGTGCGGCTGGCCCGCCCGGTGCGCGCCACCGACGGCCGCTACGTCGTCTCCGGCTGGCGCGCCGACTACTACCTGGACGGCGTCCCCGAGCCACGGCACGACGAGGTGGTCTCGGTCTCGCTGCGGCTGCACGAGGCCACCGCGGGCCTGGAGCGGCCGCGCTTCCTGGTGCAGCCCCCGGTCGCGCCGTGGCTGGACGTCGACGTCTTCGTCGCCGCCGACCGCGCGGCCTGGGAGGCCATTCCGCTGCGCAGCCTGCGCGGGGCGGGCGCGCCGCCGCCCACCTCGCCGGACGGCATCCGCAGCATGGAGCTGATCGGCCAGCTGGCCACGCTCCGCCGCCCGGTGCGCACCCCTTCGCAGCTGGTGCACGGCGACCTCTTCGGCACCGTGCTCTTCAACGGCCTCAGCACGCCGGGCCTCACCGACATCACCCCCTACTGGCGCCCCACCGCCTGGGCCGCCGGGGTGATCGTGGTGGACGCGCTCTCCTGGGGCGGCGCCGACGACGGCCTGCTGGAGCGCTGGGGCGAGCTGCCCGAGTGGCCGCAGATGCTGCTGCGCGCGGTCATGTTCCGGCTCGCCGTGCACGCCCTGCACCCGCGCTCCAGCGCGGAGGCGTTTCCCGGCCTCGCCCGCACCGCCGACATGGTCCGGCTCCTGGTCTGAGGACGCGAACGGCGCGCCGGGGGCTCCGGCGCGCCGTTCATCGTGCGGGGATCAGACGTTGGCGTAGGCCAGTGAAGGCCTGCGCTGCACCGCGAACGAGGAGCGCAGGTAGAACCACCAGGTCACCCCGGCCATCACCACGAAGGCGACGGCGTAGGCCCAGAAGGCGGGCGCCATGCTGCCGAAGTTGATGTTCGACAGCCGGAGCGCCTGCTGCAGCAGGTACCCGCCGGAGGCGCCGACCGCACCGATGACGCCGATCGCCGCGCCTGCCTGGCGCCGGGCCGATGCCGTCGCCTCCGCGGCGCTCATGCCGTTCGCATCCGCCCGCCGGGTGGCCTCGGCGCTGAAGATCGACGGGATCATCCGGTAGGTGGAGCCGTTGCCGATCCCGGTGAGCACGAACAGCAGCAGGAACGAGATCAGGTAGAGCGGGAAGCTCTTCATCTCCAGCGCCGCCATGATCAGTACCACCGCGACCGCCATCCCGCCGAACACCCCGACGGTCATCCGCGCGCCGCCGACCCGGTCCGAGATCCAGCCGCCGAACGGCCTGCTGAACGAACCGACCAGCGCGCCGAGGAAGGCCAGGTTGCCGAGCGTGGTGATCCAGCCGATCTGCGCCAGGTCCGGGAAGTTGGCCTTGATCAGGGTCGGGAAGGCGAAGGAGAAGCCGATGAAGGAGCCGAAGGTGCCGATGTACAGGAACGACATCACCCAGGTGTGCTGGTTGGTGAGCGCCAGCTTGTAGGAGCGGCCGTCCGACTTCGCGGTCGCGATGCTGTCCATGTAGCGCAGCGCGCCGAAGGTCGCCACCAGGATGAACGGCACCCACACCAGCACCGAGAGCGTGATGCCGAAGCGGTACCCGGCCGGGTCCTTCGCGGTCAGGTGGGTGCCGAGGGTGATCAGCAGCGGCAGCACCAGCTGGGTCTGCGCGACGCCGAGATTGCCGCCCGCGGCGTTGATTCCGAGCGCGGCGCCCTTCTTGCCCTCGGGGAAGAAGAACGAGATGTTCGCCATCGACGAGGAGAAGTTGCCGCCGCCCACACCGGCCAGCGCGGCCAGCACCAGGAACACCCACATCGGGGTGCCCGGCTGGTTAACGAACCAGGCGAGCCCCAGCGTCGGGATCAGCAGCATGGCCGCGCTGAACGCCGTGAACGCGCGGCCGCCGAAGCGTGGGATGGCGAAGGTGTACGGGATCCGCAGCGCCGCGCCGACCAGGGTCGGGGTGGAGGTGAGCAGCAGTGCGTTGCTCACCGCGACGGGATCGCCCTTGCCCAGCCCGGCCAGGAACGGGAAGCCGGCGGCGCCCATGCTGGTCACCACGGTTCCCCAGATCACCCAGACGCTGAAGCCGAGGTTCTCCGCGAACACCGAGAAGGCCAGGTTCTTCGTCGCCGTGCGCTTGCCGCCGGACTCCCAGAACTGCGTGTTGTCCGGCTCCCAGCGCTCCAGCCAGCGGCCGCGCTTCTGATGGGTGAACGGTTCTGTCTGCGTACCGGATTCGGCCACCGCTGTCATCGGATTCCTTCCCCTCGACACCTCGGTCCAGAAAAAGGTAGGAAACCGTTGTTGCGTCCCTGTGGCCCCCGGTGACGCCGACGGCAATTCCCGCTCACATCGGCGGCGGCCGGGTGGTGACCCTTCGGTTACCTCAGTGCTCCGGGTACTCGGCGATGAGCGAGCCGAGGAAGCACTGCGCGGCCCGCTCGGCGCGCTCCTGGTCGCCGTCGATCACCGCCCGCACCAGGTCGGTGTGCTCCTCCTCGTACCCGGCGGGCTGCTTCACCGCCCGCGCGGCGATCACCCGCTCGATGGTCGGCAGCAGCGAATCGTAGAACTCCAGGTACACCGCGTTGTGGCTGGCGACCACGATGGCGCGGTGCAGCTCGACGTCGGCGGCGACCGAGCCGGCGTCGTAGTGATCCCAGTTCTGCTCGTTGCGCACCGCGAGCAGCCGGAGCAGGTTCTCGATGTCGGTGTCGTCGCGGCGCCGCGCGGCCAGCCCGGCCGCGGTGGTGTCCAGCGCCTTGCGCAGCTCGAGAACGTCGCGCTCCTCGGCGCCGGCGAAGTACTTGCCGAGCGCGGTGCCGACCTCGGAGGCGGCGATGACGTAGGTGCCGGAGCCCTGCCTGCGCTCCAGCATGCCCGCGTGCACCAGCGCCTGCACCGCCTCGCGCACGGTGTTGCGGCCGGTGCCGGTGAGCTCGGTGAGCTCGGGTTCGGTGGGTATGCGCGAGCCGATCGCCCAACGGCCGGAGCGTATTTCGGCTCGCAGCTGTTCGGTCACCTGGGCGATGAGGCTGGTGCGCCGGACGGGTTGCACCGCAACAGGGTACCGCTGCTCACATCGGGTTGCCCCACATCATCGGGTCATCCTATGATTCCTGGGTGACTGCCACCCTCGACCCATCGGCGACCGAATCCACGTCGACGCAGCCTGCGGCGCGTCGGCGTGCGTTGCTGGAGGGTCGCCTGCTGGTATTCGCCGCGATCGTGATGTCCGCCTTCACCCTCCGGGTGGCGGTCACCGCGTTCAGCCCCCTGGCCGAGCGGATCGGCGCCGAGATCGGCTACGGCACCGCGGTGGTCGGGGTCTTCGGCATGATCCCCACCGCCGCCTTCGCGCTCTCCGGCGTGCTCGCGCCGCTGCTGGTGCGCCCGCTCGGGCTGGAGCGCACCGCGCTGGTGGCCATGCTGGCCGCGGGCACCGGCATGCTGATCCGCGCCACGGTCTCCGGCACCGGCGCGCTGCTGGTCTTCTCCGCGCTCGCGCTCATCGGCATGGGTATCGGCAACGTGGTGATCCCGCCGCTGGTCAAGCGGTACTTCCCGGACCGGGTCGCGGTGCTCAGCGCGCTCTACATCACCATGGTGCAGCTCGGCACGGTGCTGCCCGCGCTGGTCGCGGTGCCGCTGGCGGAGGCGCAGGGCTGGCGGATCTCGATCGGGGTCTGGGCGCTGGTCGGCTTCGCGGCGGCGGTGCCGTGGTTCGCGGTGCTGCGCCTCCGGCGCGGCCGGGACCGCGCCGACGGCACCGCGCTGCCCGAGGCCGGTGTCGTGCGCGGCCGGGTCTGGCGCTCGCCGGTGGCCTGGGGCATGGCCGTCATGTTCGGCATGACCTCGCTCTCCACCTACGCGATCTTCGCCTGGCTGCCCGCCGTGCTCGTCGACGCGGGCGCCGACGCCGCGTTCGGCGGCACCATGGTGGCGCTCTTCGCGCTGCTCGGGCTGGTCGCGGCGCTCGGCTCGCCGGTGGTGATCGCCCGCTTCGCGAACCCGTTCCCGATCGTCCTCGGCTGCGCGGTGTGCTTCTGGGTGGCCTTCGCCGGGCTGTACTTCGCGCCGATGGCGGCCCCGGTGCTGTGGGTGGTGATCCTCGGCCTCGGCCCGAGCACCTTCCCGATGGCACTCACCCTGATCAACCTGCGCACCCGCACCCAGGAGGGCTCGGCCGCGCTCTCCGGCTTCGCGCAGGGCGTCGGGTACGCGGTGGCCTGCGTCGGCCCGCTGCTCTTCGGTGTGCTGCACACGGCGACCGGCGGCTGGGCCGCCGGGTTCGGGTTGCTCTCGGTGGTGGCGGTGGTGATGCTGCTCGGGGCCTGGCAGGCCTGCAAGCCGCGGATGCTCGAGGACAGCTGGTGATCCGGTTGCGCCCCGCGCCCGCCCGGTTCATGCTGTAGGTCACACCTCACCGGCGGCAACCTGCGGTTTCGGCTCTTCGTGACGCGACGAGAACCGTTGTGTCACATGCCCGAAACATAGCTCCGGGTCTCACCCCCATGCCGTGCGGCAGGTGAGCAACCGTTGATCCGGTGGCAATTTCGCGCAGCATCCCGGCAATACCCGTTCCCTACCGTTGGGCCATCCGCATGACAGGGAGGCCCCGTTGAGCACGTCGACGCGCACGCACACCATCACCGACTGGGATGCCGAGAACGTCGCGGCCTGGGAAGCAGGCGGCAAGGACATCGCCAGGCGCAATCTGATCTGGTCGGTCTTCGCCGAGCACGTCGGGTTCTCGGTCTGGTCGATCTGGTCGGTCATGGTGCTGTTCATGCCCGCCGACCAGTTCGGCATCGACCCGGCCGGGAAGTTCTTCCTGGTCGCCGTGCCCACCCTGGTCGGCGCGCTCCTGCGCATCCCCTACACCGTGGCGACGGCCCGGTTCGGCGGCCGCAACTGGACGGTCTTCAGCGCGCTCATGCTGCTGATCCCGACGCTGCTCACGCTCTACTTCGTGAACCAGCCCGGCACCTCGTACACCACCTTCCTGGTGGTGGCGGCCTTCGCCGGGCTCGGCGGCGGCAACTTCGCCTCGTCGATGACCAATATCAACGCCTTCTACCCGCAGCGGCTCAAGGGCTGGGCGCTCGGGCTGAACGCGGGCGGCGGCAATATCGGCGTCCCGGTGATCCAGCTGGTCGGCCTTGCCGTGATCGCGACGCTCGGCAACGAGTACGCCTCGGTGATCTGCGCGGTCTACCTGGTGCTGATCGCGCTGGCCGGCGTCGGTGCCGCGCTGTACATGGACAACCTGGCGAACCAGAAGGCCGACCTCGGCTACATGCTCACCGCGCTGAAGGTGCGCCGCTCCTGGGCCGTCGCGTTCCTCTACATCGGCACCTTCGGCTCGTTCATCGGCTACGGCTTCGCCTTCGGCCAGGTACTGCAGCTGAGCTTCCGGGCCGGTGGCGACACCGTCGCCCAGGCCACGCTGCACGCCGCGTCGATCGCCTTCCTCGGCCCGCTGCTCGGCTCGCTGGCCAGGCCCTACGGCGGCAAGCTGGCCGACCGGATCGGCGGCGGCCGGGTGACCGCGGTGGTCTTCGTGCTGATGACCGCGGCGGCCGTGCTGGTGGCAGGGGCGAGCACCGTCGGTGACGGCAACGGCGGCGTCCCGACCGGCGGCACCATGACGGCGCTCGTCATCGGCTTCATCGCGCTGTTCGTGCTCTCCGGGCTCGGCAACGGCTCGGTCACCAAGCTCATCCCGTCGGTGTTCGAGGAGGAGTCCCGCACGCTCGGCCTGCCCGAGCCCGAGCGGGCCGCGTGGTCGCAGAACACCTCCGGCGCGCTGATCGGCTTCGTCGGCGCCATCGGCGCGCTCGGCGGGGTCGGGATCAACCTGGTGCTCCGCTCCTCCTACGCCTCCACCAGCTCGGCCACCACCGCCTTCTGGGTCTTCACCGGCTTCTACGTCGCGTGTGTCGCGCTCAGCTGGCTGGTGTTCGTCCGCCGTCCCGCCACCGCGGCCAGCGACATCGTCGTCGAGGCGGAGGCGCTGGTCCTCGAAGCCGAGGCCGACGCCGTCCGCGCCCGCTGACCCGCATCGACTCCCCGAAGGAATTCCCCATGACATCCACAGCAACTCGCACCGCCGTGGTCGTCGGTCACGGCATGGTCGGCCACCGCTTCGTCGAGGCACTGCGCGCCAGGGACACCGAGGGCACCTGGCGGGTGATCGTGCTCAGCGAGGAGGCGCTGCCCGCCTACGACCGGGTCGGGCTCTCCTCCTACATCGGCAACTGGGAGACCGCCGCGCTGGCGCTCCCGGGCAACGAGTACGCCGGAGATCCCCTGGTGGAGCTGCGGCTCGGCCAGAGCGGCGCGGCCGTCGACCGGGCCGCGCGCACCGTCACCACTACTACCGGTGACGTGCTCTCCTACGACGCGCTGGTCCTCGCCACCGGCTCGTACCCCTTCGTCCCGCCGGTGCCCGGCCACGAGAACGCCGAGTGCTTCGTCTACCGCACCCTGGACGACCTGGACGGCATCCGCGCCGCCGCGGAGGCCGCCGGACCGGGCGCGCACGGCGTCGTCGTCGGCGGCGGGCTGCTCGGGCTGGAGGCGGCGAACGCGCTGCGCATGCTCGGGATGACCCCGCACGTCGTCGAGTACAACCAGCGGCTGATGCCCGCGCAGGTCGACGAGGGCGGCGGCGCGGTGCTGGAGCGGCTGGTCAGCGACCTCGGGCTGCACGTGCACACCGGCGTCGGCACCTCGTCCATCGAGGCCACCGGCGACACCGCGGCGAACCGGCTGAGGATCACGCTGAGCGACGAGAGCGTGATCGAGGCCGGGCTGCTGGTCTTCTCGGCCGGCGTCCGCCCGCGTGACCAGATCGCCAGGGACGCCGGGCTGGAGGTCGGGCCGCGCGGCGGCATCGTCACCGACCTCGGCCTGCGGACCTCGGACCCGAACATCTACGCCATCGGCGAGTGCGCCGCCGTCGAGGGCGTCTGCTACGGCCTGGTCGCCCCCGGCTACACCACCGCCGAGATCGTGGCCGACCGGCTGCTCGGCGGCGCGGGGGAGTTCCCCGGTGCCGATCTCTCCACCAAGCTCAAGCTGCTCGGCGTCGACGTCGCCAGCTTCGGCGACGCGCACGGGACCACCGAGGGCGCGCTCTCGGTGGTGCTGCACGACGCCGCCAAGGGCACCTACGCCAAGCTGGTCGTCTCCGACGACGCGCAGACCCTGCTCGGCGGCATCCTGGTCGGCGACGCCTCGCAGTACGCGGCGCTGCGCCCGCTGGTCGGGCGGCCGCTGCCCGCGGAGCCCGCCGCGCTGATCTCCCCGGCAGGCGCCGAACTGGGCGCGGACGCGCTGCCGGACGACGCGCAGATCTGCTCCTGCAACAACATCTCCAAGGGCGCCATCTGCGGCGCCATCGCCGACGGCGCCTGCGACGTCCCCGGCATCAAGAGCTGCACCTCGGCGGGCACCTCCTGCGGCGGCTGCGTGCCGATGCTCAAGAAGCTGCTCGAGCAGTCCGGCGTGGCCATGTCGAAGGCGCTCTGCGAGCACTTCGAGCAGTCCCGCGCCGAGCTCTTCCAGATCGTCCAGGTGACCGGGATCCGCACCTTCTCCGGGCTGATCGCCAAGCACGGGAAGGGCTCCGGCTGCGATATCTGCAAGCCGACGGTCGCCTCCATCCTGGCCTCCACCTCCAGCGAGCACATCCTGGACGGCGAGCAGGCCGCGCTGCAGGACACCAACGACCACTTCCTGGCCAACCTGCAGAAGAACGGCACCTACTCGGTGGTGCCGCGGATGCCGGGCGGCGAGGTCACCGCCGAGCAGCTGATCACCATCGGCCAGGTCGCGAAGGAGTTCGACCTGTACGTGAAGGTCACCGGTGGCCAGCGGATCGACCTCTTCGGCGCCCGCGTGGAGCAACTGCCGCTGATCTGGCAGCGGCTGGTGGACGCGGGCATGGAGTCCGGGCACGCCTACGGCAAGTCGCTGCGCACGGTGAAGAGCTGCGTCGGCTCCACCTGGTGCCGGTACGGCCAGCAGGACTCGGTCGGCATGGCGGTGCTGCTGGAGAAGCGGTACCGGGGGCTGCGCTCACCGCACAAGATCAAGCTCGGGGTCAGCGGCTGCGCCCGCGAGTGCGCCGAGGCGCGCGGCAAGGACGTCGGGGTGATCGCCACCGAGAACGGCTGGAACCTCTACGTCGGCGGCAACGGCGGACTCACCCCCAAGCACGCGGTGCTGCTGGCCGGCGAGCTGGACGACGCCACGCTGATCAGCTACATCGACCGCTACCTGATGTTCTACGTCCGCACCGCGGACCGGCTGCAGCGCACCGCGCCGTGGCAGGAATCACTCGAGGGCGGCATCGACTACGTGCGCTCGGTGGTCTGCGAGGACAGCCTCGGCATCGCCGACGAGCTGGAGCGGGCCATGGAGCAGCACGTGCACGGTTACCGCGACGAATGGGCCGCGGTGCTGGATGATCCGGAGAAGCTCTCCCGGTTCGTGTCGTTCGTGAACGCGCCGGAGGAGTCCGACCCGACCATCTCCTTCGACGACAGCGGCGAGCGCAAGGTGCCGGTTCTGCTCGGCATGCCCGCGGTGACCGCTATCGCTGGGAAATGACCGTTTAACCGCGAGGAAACAGGACGCCGGTACCAATAGGGTAGGGCTTCGGCGAGGAGAAGAGTGATGACCGTTATCGACACCCCCGGCTACGCGCCGGCCACGACGACCGGGTGGACACAGGCCTGCCGCCTCGACTACCTGACCCCTGGCCGCGGCGTCGCGGTCCTGCTGCGTGGCGGCCGCCAGGCAGCGCTGTTCCTGCTCCCCGGCGGCGTGCTCTACGCCGTCGGCAATATCGACCCGTTCGGTCGCGCCGCGGTGATGTCGCGCGGGATCGTCGGGGATCGCGGCGGTGTGCCCGTGGTGGCGTCGCCGCTGCTCAAGCAGGCCTTCTCGCTGGTGGACGGCCGCTGCCTGGACGATGATTCGGCAGCGCTGCCGGTATACGCGGTGCGGGTCGACGACGGGCTGGTATCGATTTCGAACAAGCCGGTCGGTGACACCGCCTCGGATGGATGAGGCCACCCCCATGACGACGCCCGACCCGAGCGCTCCCCTAGCGGGCTTCACCATCGGCATCACGGCCGCGCGCCGTGCCGAGGAATTCGCCACCCTGCTCGTCCGGCGGGGAGCGGGCATCGTCTCCGCGCCCGCCATCCGGATCATCCCGCTCGCCGACGACACCGAGCTCGAGCGCGTCACCAGGCAGCTCATGGCCGAGCCGCCGCAGATCGTCGTCGCCACCACCGGCATCGGCTTCCGTGGCTGGATGGAGGCCGCCGAGGGCTGGGGGCTGGCCGAGCAGCTGCGCGACACCTTCTCCGGGGTCCGGATGCTGGCCCGCGGCCCCAAGGCCAAGGGCGCCATCCGCGCCGCCGAGCTGCGCGAGGAGTGGTCGCCCGCCTCGGAGTCCTCCGCCGAGGTGCTCGACCACCTGCTCGCCGAGGGCGTGGAGGGGGTGCGGATCGCGGTGCAGCTGCACGGCGCCACCACCGAGTGGGAGCCGGTCCCCGACTTCTGCGAGGTGCTGCGCTGCGCGGGCGCCGACGTGGTGCCGGTCCCGGTGTACCGCTGGGTGCCCCCGGACGACCACGGCCCGATGGACACCCTGATCGAATCCGTCGTCACCGGCAGCATCGACTGCGTCACCTTCACCAGCGCGCCCGCGGTGGCCTCGATGCTCATGCGAGCGAAAGCGACCGGGCTGCTCGAGGGGCTGCTCTACGCACTGCGCGGCCGCGTACTGGCCGCCTGCGTCGGGCCGATCACCGCGGCCCCGCTGGAGGAGCTCGGCGTGCCGACCACCCAGCCCGCCAGGGCCAGGCTCGGCGCGCTGGCCAGGCACGTCGCCGAGGAGCTGCCCCGGCGGGCGAACCGGATCCACGCCGCCGGGCACCACATCAGCGTGCGCGGCGCCTGCGTGGTGGTCGACGGCGAGGTGCGCCAGCTCGCGCCAGCGCCGCTGGCGCTCATGCGGGCGCTGGCCAGGCAGCCGGGGCGGGTGGTGTCCAGGGAGGACCTGCTGGCCGCGCTGCCCGGCGGCGGTGACGACACGCACGCGGTGGAGACCGCCATCGCCCGGCTGCGCGCCGGGCTCGGCACGCCCAAGGCGATCCAGACCGTGGTCAAGCGCGGCTACCGGCTCGCCCTGGACGCCGCCGAGTGCATCGACAACAATCCGCCGCCGCCGGTGGTCACGCCGGGTGGCGGGGCGGGTGCGGTGCAGCCGTTCCGCGGCGGCAGGCAGGTGCCCGGCCGGCGTGTGGTGGGGGCCTGGTGAGCGCCCCCGCGCTGGTGCTGGTCGCGCACGGGACGCGAAGCACGAGGGGCGTGCAGATGATCGCGGCGCTGGCCGAGGCGGTCGCCGCCGAGCCGGGTGCGCCGCGGGTGCGCACCGCCTTCGTCGACGTGCTCGGGCCGTCGCCCGCCGAGGTGCTCCGGGATCTCGATTCCGAAGCGGCGGTGCTGGTTCCGGCCTTTCTGGCCTCGGGGTACCACGTCTACCAGGACGTGCCGCGCGAGGTGGCGGAGAGCGGGCACGGCGCCGTCACCGTGACGCCCGCTATGGGGCCGGACTCTGCGCTGGCCGGGGTGCTGGTGCTGCGGTTGCGCGCCGCCGGGTGGCGGCGGGGCGACGCGGTGGTGCTGGCCGCGGCGGGGTCGTCGGATGCCAGGGCGCGCGCCGATGTCCGGCGGGCGGCCGGGCTGCTCGCCGAGCAGCTGCGGGCTCCGGTGCGGATCGCCTACGTCGCCACCGGAGCGCCCCGGGTGCCCGAGGTCGTCGCCGAGCTGCGCGCCGCCGGGGCCGAGCGGGTCGTGGTGGCCTCGTACCTGCTCGCCCACGGGCTGTTCCACCAGCGGCTGCACGATGCCGGTGCGGACGCGGTCGCGGAGCCGATCGGTGTGCACCCGGCCATCGTCCGGCTGATCCTGTCGCGCTACCGCTCGGGGGTCAGAGAGCTGGCCGAGGTCCGCGCCCGCTGAGCGGGGACGCGTCCGGGCCGCCGATGCCGGTCCGAGCCTGCTCGGCGCCGACGCCGCGGCTGTCGGGACGCCCGCCGATCCGGGGCGACCGCGCCACAGCACGGGCGGCGAATCCGGCCACGCTCGCCGAACTGATGCCGCACCCGCGCGGGTCGGGCGCCGGACACGCTTCCGCGCGCTGCGCGCGTCGCCGCGCCCGGTGCAGCACACTACAGACATGATCCGCCGGACCCTGCTCGTCCTGCTCGCGGCCCTCGCCGGTGTACTGCTGCCGCCCGCCACCGCCGGCGCCGACCCCGGCCCCGCCCGCATCCTGGACGTGCGGCCACTCGGCGGCAGACAGCTCGAGGTGGTGGTGCACTCCGCCGCCATGGACCGCCCGATCACGCTCTGGGTCTCGAACGCGGGCGCGGGCACGCCGGTCCTCTACCTGCTCAACGCGGTGGACGGCGGCGAGGACGGCGGCCCGTGGACCCGCCGCACCGACGTCGCCGAGTTCTACGCGGACAAGCCGATCACCGTCGTCGTCCCGATGGGCGGCCGCGCCTCGTACTACACCGACTGGCAGGCCGACGACCCGGTCCTCGGCCGCAACCGCTGGTCCACCTTCCTCGGCGACGAACTCCCGCCACTGCTCCAGCAGCGCTTCGGCACCGCGGACCGAATGGCCGTCGCCGGCGTCTCCATGTCCGCCACCTCGGCGCTGAACCTCGCCATCGAGCACCCCGGCCGCTTCCGGGCCGTCGGTGCCTTCAGTGGCTGCCCGCGGACCAGCGACCCGGCCGCCCGCGCCATGGTCTACGCCCAGCTCGGCGTCTTCGGCGCGAACGCGACGAACATGTGGGGCGGCCCCGCCGACCCGGCCTGGCCCGCGCACGACCCGACGCTCAACGCCGACCGGCTGCGCGGCACCGCGCTCTACGTCTCCGCGGGCAACGGCCTGCCCGGCCGGCACGATTCGCTCGCCGAACCGGACCGCGCGGTGGTCGGCGGCATCATGGAGTCGGTGATCGGGCCCTGCACCGGCTCGTTCCTCGCCCGGCTCGCCGAACTCGGCATCCCGGCCGCCACCGACCTGCGCGCCGGCACCCACGCCTGGCCCTACTGGCAGGACGACCTGCGCAATTCCTGGCCGGTCATCGCCGCAGCGGTCGGCGCCTGAAAACTTTCCCCGTGATGTGTCGAGAACCGGAAACCGGCTCCGACCGCAGGGTGACAGCACCCGTACCGATCGAGGAGACACCATGACCGTCACCACCTTCCTCTGGCTCGAGTCCGGCGCCGAGGAGGCCGCCGCGCTCTACACCGCCGCCATCCCGAACTCTCGGATCACCTCGAGCACCCCCGGCCCGGACGGCCGCGCCTTCATCGTCGGCCTCGACCTCGACGGCCACGCCGTCACCCTGATGAACGGCGGCCCCGGCCACCCGCTCTCCGACGCCGCCTCGCTGCAACTCACCGTGGACGGCCAGGCCGAGGTCGACCGGCTCTGGGCCGCGCTCACCGCGGACGGCGGCACGCCGGGCCCGTGCGGCTGGCTCACCGACCGCTTCGGGCTCTCCTGGCAGGTCGTCCCGGCCGAGCTGCCCGAGCTCATGGGCTCGCCGGACCCGGCCCGCGCCGGTGCGGTCGCCACCGCGCTGCGCACCATGTCCAAGATCGATGTCGCCGCCCTGCGCGCCGCGCACGACCAGGGCTGATCAGGGCGTCTGCAGCGCGGGGAACCAGATGTCGGCGAGCACCGCGGCCGCCCGGTCCGCGGTGACGTCGATGGTGCCGAGCAGCGCCCACCGGGTGAAGAACCGCTCCAGCTGCGCCACCAGCATCTCCACCCGCAGCCGGGCCTCGTCGCGGCGCTCGGCGGGCCAGCGCGCCAGGTAGGCGGTCATGGATTCCGGGAGCGCGGCGAAACCGGCCCGCATGAGATCGCGGAACTCCGGCTCCAGCGCGGTGGCCTCGTCCCAGGCCGAGAGCAGGTCGCGGTGCTGCTCGAACCAGGTGATGGCGCGGCGCATCCAGTCCTCGAACTCGGTGCGCGACCCGGTCTCCAGCACCCGGTCCAGGTCCTCGCAGAAGGCCAGCGCGTTCGGCAGCGCGGTGCGCTCGCCGAGCTCGCGCAGCACCTCCATTTTCCCGGTGAAGTGCAGGTAGAAGGTGGCGCGGCTGCACCCGACGGCGGCCGCGATGTCGTCCACCCGCACGGCGCCGTAGCCGCGCTCGACGAAGAGCGCGCTCGCCGCCTGCAGAATGCGCTCCCTGGTGCGCAGCTTCTGCTCCTCGCGCAGCGTGCGCCGAGGCTCCGTGTGGGCGGGCATCGTCCGATCATAGACATTCCGTCGTTCACTGGACGCTATGTCCAGCGAATGCTAGCGTTCTGTGTGCCAGGTCACGTCGGGCCCGGCGCGAACAGGAGCGTGTGGTGGGCGATACCTCGACGATGCGAGCGCTGCAGCTCACCGGTCCAGGAACCCTCGAGTTGCGCGAAGTGCCGATCCCGGAGCCGGGCCCCACCGAGCTGCTGGTCCGGGTGGGCGCGGTCGGCATCTGCCACTCCGATCTCTACGTGCTGGAACTCGAGTTCCCGCTGCCGAATCCGCTCACCATGGGCCACGAGGTCGCGGGCACCGTCGCCGCGGTGGGCAGCGCGGTCACCGGGATAGCCGAGGGCGAGCGCGGGCTGATCTACCTGTGCTGGTCCTGCGGGGTCTGCCGGGAGTGCGTGAGCGGTAACGAGAACGTGTGCCGGGCGGCCGGGCGCACCGCCATGCCGCCCTGCCCCGGGCTCGGCCCGGACGGCGGGATGGCCGAGTACATCAAGGTCCCGGCGAGCTCGTTCGTGCCGATCGGCGACCTCGACTTCGCCACCGCCGCCCCGCTCGCCGATGCCGCGCTCACCTCGTACCACGCCATTCGCGGCGCCCGCGAGCAGCTGTACCCGGGCGCCACCGCGGTGACCATCGGGATCGGCGGGCTCGGGCACGTGGCGGTGCAGATCCTGAAGACGATCGACGCCGTGCGGGTGATCGCGGTGGACGTCGGGCCGGACAAGCTCGAGCTGGCCACCGAGTGCGGCGCCGACCTCGGGCTGATCGGCGGCCCCGAGACCGCCGCCGAGATCCTGGCGCTGACCGACGGCCGCGGCGCCGAGGCCGTCTTCGACTTCGTCGGCACCGATGCCACCGCCGCGCTCGCCGTGCAGGCGGTGGCGCCGAACGGCGCGTACCGCATGGTCGGGCTGGGTGGCGGCGCGCCGGAGCTGACCGCGGGCCCGTCCGGCGGGCCGGGCTGGCCGTGGGGCGCCTCGGTGCGGAAGTCGTACGGCGGCACCAAATCCGACCTGATCGACTCGGTCGCGCTGGCGCGGGCCGGGCGGCTCTCGGTGGCGGTGGAGCGGTTCGAGCTGGCCGACGGCCGCACCGCGTTCGATCGGCTGGCGCGCGGTGAGATCCGCGGCCGCGCGGTGCTGGTCCCCTGAGGCGGGTGGGTGTCCCGATGACCAAGACGGCAGATCCGCGGCCGCGCGGTACTGGTTCCCTGAGGCAGGAGAGTGTGTCCCGATGACGATGGCGGCAGATCCGCGGCAGCTCGCCGCGCAGGTGGCGGCGACGCTCGCCGGGCCGGGCGGCCCGTTCGCGCTCACCGTCGAGCCGGTGCTCGGCACGCAGCTCCCGGTGTTCGTGAACCGCCGCCGCTCGCTCGGCACCGCGCTCACCGAGTCGAGGGGCTGGGGCGACCGCGACTACCTGGTCACCGCCGAGCGCCGCTGGACCTACACCGAGCACGCCGACGCCGCGGGCGCGCTGGCCGCCGGGCTGGCCGCGCGGTACGGCGTCGGGAAGGGCGATCGGATCGCGATCCTCGCCGCCAACTCCCCGGAGTGGGTCATCGCCTTCTGGGCCGCGCAGAGCCTCGGCGCCATCGCCGCCGGGTACAACGCCTGGTGGGCGCCGCGCGAAATCGACTACGCGTTGGGCCACTCCACGCCAGCGGTGGTGATCGCCGACGCCGCCAGGGCCGAGCGCATCACCGGCACCGACATCCCCGTGCTCACCATCGAGCACGGCCTCCCCGCGCTGCTGGCCGAGTTCGCCGGCGCCGCCCCGGAGACCCCGGTCGAGGAGGACGACCCCGCGGTCATCCTCTACACCAGCGGCACCAGCGGCAGGCCGAAGGGGGTCGTGCACACGCACCGCAACCTGCTCGCCGTCACCGAGTACCACCGCTTCACCGAGGCCATGGCCGACACCTTCGCCGGGCTCGCCTTCGACCCCGAGCGCCCGAGCGCCAAGCGCTGGCTGCTCAGCTCGCCGCTGTTCCACATCGCCAGCCTGCACAACCTGGTGGTGCCGCGGATCGCCACCGGCGCCGCGGTGATCTTCCCGGACAACAAGTTCGACGCCGACCGGGTGCTGCGGCTGATCGAGCGCGAGCGCGTCACGCACTGGGGCGCCGTCCCGACCATGGCGATCCGGCTGCTCGAGCAGGATCTGAGCGACTACGACCTGAGCTCGCTCAGCGCCTTCTCGCTGAACACCGCGCCCTCCTCGCCCGCGCTGCACCAGCGGCTCCGCGAGGCGCTGCCGGTGCAGCTCGCCACCAGCTACGGCCTCACCGAGGCAGGCACAGCAGGCACCCTGGCCACACCCCCGGAGCTGGCGGCCTTCCCGGAGACGGTCGGCAGCCCGATCATCGGCGTCACCATCGCCATCCGCGACCCCGAGGGCAACGACCTGCCGGAGGGCGCCGAGGGCGAGATCTGCGTGCGCAGCCCGTACGTCATGCTCTGCTACTGGAACGACGAGGCCGCCACCGCCGCCGCGCTGGACGGCGAGCGCTGGCTGCGCACCGGCGACTTCGGCCTGCTCCGGGACGGGCGGCTCTACCTGGTGGGGCGGCGCAGCGACCTGATCCTGCGCGGCGGCGAGAACGTGTACCCGACCGAGATCGAGAACGTCCTGGACGAGCACCCCGCGGTCGCCGAGTCCGCTGTCTTCGGCGTCCCCGACCCCGACCTCGGGCAGGCGGTGGCCGCACTCGTGGTCACCACCGGCCCGGTCACCGCCGAGGAGCTGCGCGAGTTCGCGGCGGCCCGGCTCGCCTACTTCAAGGTGCCCGCGCACTGGCGGCTCACCCCGGAAGCACTGCCGCGCAACGCGACCGGAAAAGTCGTCCGGCGCGACCTGACGCTCTGAGAGGAGACATCGTGTACGACACCATCGTCAAGGGCGGCCGCTGGTTCGACGGCACCGGCGCGCCGTCGGCCGTCCGGCACCTCGGCATCGTGGACGGCCGGGTCGCCACCGTCTCCACCGTCCCGCTGGACGAGACCGGTTGCCCGCGGGTCATCGACGCCGAGGGCCGCTGGGTGCTGCCCGGCATGCTCGACGTGCACACCCATTACGACATCGAGGTGCTGCAGCAGCCCGGGCTCGCCGAATCGGTGCGGCACGGCGTCACCACCGTGCTGCTGGGCTCCTGCTCGCTCTCCACCGTGCACGTCGACGCCACCACCGCAGCCGATCTCTTCGCCCGCGTCGAGGCCATCCCGCGCAAGCACGTGGTCGACGGCGTCGAGAAGCACCAGGTGTGGCGCGACGCCGGCGAGTACGCCGCCTACCTGGACGCGCTCCCGCTCGGCCCGAACATCGCCGCCTTCATCGGCCACTCCGACATCAGGGCGGACGTGCTCGGCCTCGACCGCGCCACCGACCGTTCCTTCCGCCCCGGCGCTGCCGAACTCGGCGAGATGGAGCGCAAGCTCACCGCCGCGCTCGAGGCCGGGTTCGTCGGCATGTCCTCGCAGCAGCTCGAATTCGACAAGCTCGACGGCGACACCTGCCGCTCCCGCACCCTGCCCTCCACCTACGCGCGCAGCCGCGAACGCCACCGCCTGAACTCCGTGCTCCGCCGCTACGGCCGCGCCCTCCAGGGCGGCCCCGACGTGGCGCGCCCGCACAGCCTGGTCACCATGGCCGCGAGCACCGTCGGGCTCTTCCGCAAGCCGCTCCCGGTGAGCCTGCTCGCCGCCGCGGACCTGAAGGCCATCCCGTTCATCATCCGCGTCTTCCCGCTGCTCGCCCGGCTCTTCAACGGCCTCGGCGGTAACCTCCGCTTCCAGCACCTCCCGGTGCCCTTCGAGGTCTACGCCGACGGCATCGACCTGGTCATCTTCGAGGAGTTCGGCTCCGGCGCCGCCGCCCTGCACCTCGCCGACCGCATCGAGGAGCAGCGCGCCATGCTCCAGGACGAGGAGTACCGCCGCCGCTTCCGGGCCGACTACGACAGCAAGTTCGGCCCCCGCGTCTGGCACCGCGACTTCTTCGACGCCGAGATCGTGGACTGCCCCGACCACCTGGTGATCGGCAAGACCTTCGGCCAGGTCGGCGTCGACCGCGGCGGCCTGCACCCGGTCGACGCCTACCTCGACCTCGTGGTGGAGCACGGCCGCAAACTGCGCTGGCGCACCACCATCTCCAACCACCGCGAAGACGTCCTGAACCGCATCGCCGTCGACCCCGGAGTCCAGCTCGGCTTCTCCGACGCCGGGGCGCACCTGCGCAACATGGCCTTCTACAACTTCGGCCTGCGCTTCCTCCGCCGGGTGTACCAGGCTCGGAAACCCTTCATGACCATCGAGCACGCGGTGCACCGCCTCACCGGCGAACTCGCCGACTGGTACGGCCTCGACGCCGGCCACCTCCGCCTCGGCGACCGCGCCGACCTCGTCGTCCTCGACCCCGAGGGGTTGGATTCGTCGCTGGACGACTACGCCGAAGCTGCCATCCCCGCGTACGACGGGCTCTCCCGCATGGTCAACCGCAACGACCGCGCGATCACCGCCGTCCTGGTGAACGGTGAGTTCGTCTTCGGCGAGGGTGCTGCCGCCGAGCGCCTGGGCACCGTCCGCACCGGCCGTTTCCTGCGGGCCGAGAGCCGCTGATCAGCACACCGTGCCCGCCCGCGGCGGGATCACCGTCGGCCCCGCGCACCGCGCCGGGATGTCCAGGTGCGTGGCAAGGACGAGGTCCTGATCGACGATCTGCCGCCGCGTCTCGCGCCACAGCTCGGAGACCGCCGCGGGCGACTCGACACCGGGCGCGGAACGGTGGCTCTGCGTGCTCGCCGGGTTGATCGCACCCGGGATCCGCACGGACGGCCGGGCGAACCGGGGGCCGTCGGCCGCTGCGGGCAGCGCCGGGACGAAGCTGTACATACCGTCGACCGGGTCGTCGACGGTGGCGGCGCGGTAGAGCGTGAGCACCGCCTTCGGCGCCGGTGCACAGCTCCCCTTGCCGTCGGGCACCGAGCGCCCGTCGCCCGCCGGTGCGCCGAGCGGCTCGGCCGTCGCCGCCAGAAACGCATCGCCCAGCCCGCGCTCCGCCACCGCGAGCGGAGTCCACGGCTCGGCCGCGGCCACCACGAACACCGTGTCCACGCAGAACTCGCCCCCAAGCACCGAGCCGAAGACGATCACCGAGCCCCGCTCCAGGTTCCGTAGGGCGGTCGGTCCCTTCTTGGTGTTCTGCTTGCAGTTGCTGTAGATCATCCGATCCCCGAACACCCACGGATCGGTGTTCTGTCGTGGATACGGCTGGATCGGCCGCGTCCAGCACGGCTCGTGCAATGCCCGTGGCAACTGCCCCCCGCGCGGCCACCGCTCGACGATCCGGGACGGCGACTCCCACTCACCCCAGAACACGAGTTCACCGCTCCGAGGCCGGGTTTCAGCGCCCTCGGCCAGATACTCCCCATTCCCACGCAGGAACTTGCGCCCGTGCGGCCCGGTATTCCACGGAACGGCGTCCTGCCGAGGCGCGATCTCCGCTCCGGGATGCGGTAACTGGACGAAGCGGGGGCGTCTGCTGCTCACACCCGCTTCCATCGCCCATGTCGTTGCGGAAGTTACCCGGACGAGGGCTGCTGACTGCGATTCCCGGCGCTGCCGAGCCTCGGCGATGGTCGCGGCAACAGCCTCATCGGCGCTGATCCGGCCGGCTGCGATTACACGAACTCGCTCGATGGTCCGCGCCGACAGTTCGTAACCTGCCGGCCCGCCGCACCCGGGGCGGACAGGCGCCGTCGACCTCAGCGCAGCGGCGGGGCCGTCGATTCCCGCTGTTCAACGCGGCTGCCGTGCGGAATCCGGCGTCACTCGTCCGGCCTCGATCAATCTCTGGAAAGCGGCAGCCTTCCGGGCGCACTCTTCCAGGCGACACTCTCGGTGCAACTGCATTTCGCGGTGCGCTTCCCTGACGCTGAAGATCCCGTCCGGCGCACCGTGCGTCCAGGGCCGAGGCCAATCACTCCGTCGTGCGTCATCTTTCGAGGGTGAGCGAGCCGCCAGGAGCATCACGCATGCCAGCAATCCGACTGCCCCGACACCTGCCGCGCCGGCCAGAAGTAGTGCATCTTGCTGAACCGCTGCGGTGAGTTGGTGCATGCCAGACGAATTGGTGATCACCGGATCCTCCGTGGCGGAACAATCGACATGGTCGGCGGTATCCGGCACCGGGGGCGTTTCGCCACCGGACTGCCACTCTGGCGGGCCGGTGCGCCGGAGGAGCGAATTCCGGCGTCAGCCCGGTACCGGATACCGCTTTCGACTCTGATCCCCATGCGGTCGGGCCCGCAGTCGCCCTCTGTTCGGCTACCGTTGGCGTGGGGGGCGAGTTTGCCCAGTTCAGGGCCGGAAACAGTAGGGTGGGGCAATGGTGCGGGGGCGGGAATGGACGGGGTTCGAAGCAGCCGCTTTACAAGAAGCGATGAGACGTTCGGTGCGAGATTTCGCCGCACTGCTCGGTCTGGAGACGACCACTGTCGCCAACTGGCGTAGCGGCCTGAGTGCGGTCGTGCCGCGCTCCAATACCCAGGCGATTCTGGATACGACCTATCAGGCGCGAGCCTCGGACGACGACCGGGCCAGGTTCGAGCAGATCCTGGCCGAGGGAGAAGCGACGTGGCGGGCTCGGCATCGACCATCGAGTCGACCCACACATCTTCCGACACCTATTCGGACTGCACGGTCGGTTGAGGCACCGGATGCCACTACTGTGGAAAAGAGTCTTCCTGCCTTCCTCGGTGGTGCGACTCCCACGGAGGTCACGGATATGGACCGTCGCGAATTGTTGCGTCTGCTGAGTATCGCCACAACCACGCTCGCGATGCCGACCAGCGTCGACCGGGATCGTCTGCTGTCCACCACAGCGTCGGGACATGTGGACGTCGCGACGGCGGACGAGAGTGCCGTCCTGAACAGATCGCTGTGGCAGCTCTACGGCGAATCCGAAACGAAGGCATCGGTATTCGGCGCGGTTCGCAGCCAGCTCGGCCTGCTGATCGAGGGGCTCCGCCACTCACGAACGCCGACCTTGCACGATCGCCAGCACGAACTGATCGCCGATGTTCTCCAACTCGCCGGCGAAATCCTGATGGACGGCAACCACTTGGGCGAAGCAGCGCACTGCTATGCCTTGTCCGGCACCTTTGCCGCCCATGCCCGCGCCTATGACCTGTGGGCCTGCGCCCTGACGCGGCATGCCTACATCGGGATCGTCGACGGCCGGTTCGGCGAGGCTTTGCCGCTCGTGGATCAGGCGGCAGTCATCGCCCGGCGCGGCGACCGTACGCTGCCGACGGCCCACTGGGTGGCAAGTGTGCGGGCGCAGGCACTCGCCGGCCTCGGTAACGCCTACGCCTGTGAGCAGGCATTCGAAGTGGCGCGGGGCGTCGTCGATCTTCGCACGACACCCGCGCTCGGCTGGCTGCGCTTCTCCGGGGAACGCATCGACGAGGAACACGCCGGTTGCCTGATCCAATTGGACCGCCCCGAACACGCCGAACACATCCTCTGGCCATTGCTCGATCGTCCGCTGTCACCACGTCGCCGCGCCGGTGTTCTGATCGACCTCGCCGCGGCCGGAGCGCTGCGCGACGATCCGGTACAGACGGTGTGGTACGGCGGCACTGCCGTCGACATCGCCCGCCGTACCCGTTCGGGATACATCGGCCGACGGCTGAATCAGCTGGGACAACGGCTGTCGGGGCTACGCGGGGACCGACACGTCGACTACCTCCAGCAGCAGATCACTACGCTGGCAGCGTCCCCCCGATACTGACGAGGAGCACCGTTGAGCACCGACATCGAGCACGGCGGCAGGGTCTTCCGCGAGGCGTGGATCAGCGGCGTCACGACGCACTTCCCCGGTACGCCGAAAGACGGCTACATCACTCCGTGGGAGAGCACACCGGATTGGGAACGGGCCAGTGCGGCTGCGGTCTACCGTCAGGTGGCCGAGTTCATCGAGGCGACCGATGGTGCTGTGACCCAGCTGGCTCCCGAGCTCAAGGGTCAGTTCGTCGCCATCTGCTGGATCGGTCAGATCTACGCGCGTATCCCGGAGCCGAAGCCGGGATACGTCGCGGCGTGGGATCAATTGCCGGAGTGGCAGCGGAAGACCGACATCGGCATCTTCGAGACGATCGAGCGAGAGGTAGCGGCGGCGAAGGAGGGGTGAGAAATCATCTGCTGGGCGGAAGGCCCGTCGACTCCCAGGCGCGGGCGTACCGCCGCGTGTCCGCGGCATTCGTCTCCTTGCTCCGATACACGATGTACGGCCGGGTCAGGTATCCGATCGGGGCGCTGAACATGTGCACCAGCCGGGTGTAGGGCCAGATCGCCACCAGCACCAGGACGAACAACCCGTGCGCCTGGAACGTCCAAGGGACACCGACCATCAACTCCGGCTGCGGATCGACGGTGAAGAGGCTGCGGAACCAGGGGGAGACGGTTTCGCGGTAGTTGTAGGTGCCCCAGAGCAGGTTGCTGCCGACGGTGTTGAGCAGGCCGGTGATCAATGCTCCGGCGAGCAGGAAGTACATCACCTTGTCGGAGCCGGTGGTGGCGCGGCGTACGGCGGCCACCGTGAACCGGCGGTAGAGCAGAATGCCGATGCCGGAGATCACGGCGAAGCCGGCGACGGAGCCGGCGGCGACGGCGACCACGTGGTACGTGTGGTGCGAGATGCCGATGGCGTCGGTCCAGGACTGCGGGATGAGGACGCCGAGCACGTGCCCGCCGAAGACGCCGAGCATACCGAAGTGGAAGAGCGGGGAGCCGAGGCGGAGCAGGCGGCTCTCGTGCAGCTGGGAGGAGCGGGTGGTCCAGCCGAACTGGTCGGTGCGGTACCGCCACACGTGCCCGAGCAGGAACGAGGTGAAGGCGATGTACGGCAGCGTCATCCAGACGATGGTGCTCATCGGCGGCCCTCTCCCTCGGTGAACAGGCTGGGGTCCATGGCGAACGGCTCCAGCCCGACGTCTTCGTCCGGCGGGCCCTGTGCGGCGAGTTCGGCGATGCGGCGGCGGTCGGCGGTGGTGAGTGGCGGGAGCGTCGCGGTGACCGCGCCGAGGACGGCGGCGTAGGGGGAGCCGGTGTCCGTGAGCGAGAGGCGGAGGAGTTCGATCACCGGGAGGTGCTCGCCGAGCAGGCGTTCGCCGCCGATGGGGTCGATGGTGGCGGCGAACTCCAGCAGCACCGGGAGGTGGTCGGGGAGTTCGCGGTCGTCGAGTTCGACTCCGGCGTGCTTGTAGGCGTGTTTGAAGCGGAGCAGCGCCATGCCGCGTTTGCGGGTGTCGCCGTAGGCGTAGAAGGTGAGGTGCAGGCTGGCGCGTTTGCGCAGGTCGAAGGTTTCGACGTAGGTCGCGGCGAGCTCGATCTCGCCGGTGCCGCGCAGGTAGTCGACGAATCCGGCGAGCGCGGGGCCGATCGGCGCGGGGAGCCGCGGGAGGGCGGCGGACACGGTGTCGAGCAGTTCGAGCGTCTCGCGCCCCGGGTAGTCGAGGAGCAGCGCGGCGAGTCGCCAGACCAGCAGCCGGTCCGGCTCGGGCAGCGAAACCGCGGGCTCCGGGCGGCGGCGCAGTTTGAGCAGGCTCATCGCACGGCCGCCTCGTCCGCCGACGCGGGACCGGATCGGGTGGCGCCGTTGCCACCCGCCGACGCGGCGCCGTTGCCGCGCGGGACGCCATCGCCGTTCGGTGAGCCGTCACCGCCCACCGGCACCAACCCCTTCGTGCTCTGCCCATCCCAGTCGAGCAGATTGATCCGTCCCGACTTCCCCTCCGGCGCCGCCGAATTCGAGTCCGTCAGGTGGAACTTCTCCACCATCTGATCCAGCGCCGTCATCCCTGGCCCGCCATCGGTATCCAGACTGCACCCCGTGGCGAGCGAATCCAGCTGGTGCGCCTCGGATCCCGCGCCGTTGGGGATCACGTACCTGTGCTCGTACTTGGCGATGGCGAGCAGCCGGTACATGGCCTCGATCTCCTCCGGCTCCAGCCGGATCGATGGCGCGATGGTCAGATCCGGCTCCTGACCCAGATTCACCGAGCGCATGAACGCCCGCATCCCGGCGAGCCGCTGCAGCGCGGCCCGCACCGGCCCGATCTCACCGGCGGTGAAGAGCTCGGCCAGGTACTCCACCGGAATCCGCAGCGCGTCGATGGCGCCGAACAGATTCCCCGCGTCCTCACCGTCGTGCCCGGTCTCGCTCAGCACGTCGACAACGGGGGAGAGCGGCGGCACGTACCAGACCATCGGCATCGTCCGGTACTCCGGATGCAGCGGCAGCGCGATCTGGTAGTCCACGATGAGCTTGTAGACCGGCGAATCCTGCGCCGCCTGAATCCATTCCGGGGAAATCCCGGCCCGCTCGGCCTCGGCGATCACCCGCGGGTCGTGCGGGTTCAGGAAGACCCCCAGCTGCGAAGGGTACAGGTCGGAGACCTCCGTCACCGACGCCGCCTCCGCCACCTTGTCCGCGTCGTAGAGCATGACGCCGATGTAGCGCAGCCGCCCGACGCAGGTCTCCGAGCACACGGTCGGAATCCCGACCTCCACCCGGGGATAGCAGAACGTGCACTTCTCGGCCTTGCCGGTCTTGTGGTTGAAGTAGATCTTCTTGTACGGGCAGCCGGTGACGCACTGCCGCCAGCCGCGGCACTTGTCCTGGTCGACCAGCACGATGCCGTCCTCGGCGCGCTTGTAGATGGCGCCGGAGGGGCAGGCGGCCGCGCAGGACGGGTTCAGGCAGTGCTCGCAGATGCGCGGCAGGTAGAACATGAAGGTCTGCTCGAACTCCAGCTTGACCTGCTCGGAGAGCTTGCCGAGCAGCGGGTCGCGGCCCACCTGCTCCGGCCCGGAGCCGAGGTCGTCGTCCCAGTTCGCGCCCCAGGTGACCTGGGTGTCCTCGCCGGTGATCAGCGATTTCGGCCGGGCGACCGGGACCGTGTCGGTGGGCGGGGAGGAGAGCAGGTTGTCGTAGTCGTAGCTCCACGGCTCGTAGTAGTCGGAGACGGTGGGCAGCTCCGGGTTGGCGAAGATGTTCAGCAGCCGCTTCAGCCGGGAGCCGGATTTCAGGGTGAGCTTGCCGCGCTTGTTGAGCGTCCAGCCGCCCTTCCACCGCTCCTGGTCCTGGTACTGCCGCGGGTAGCCCTGGCCGGGGCGGGTCTCCACATTGTTGAACCAGACGTACTCGGTGCCGCTCCGGTTGGTCCACGCCTGTTTGCAGGTGACGCTGCAGGTGTGGCAGCCGATGCACTTGTCCAGGTTCATCACCATGGCGAGCTGGGCCATGACACGCATATCAGTACTCGACTTTCTGCGAGCGGCGGCGGATGGTGGTGACCTCGTCGCGCTGGTTTCCGGTCGGGCCGTGGTAGTTCAGCGCGAAGGACTGCTGCGCGTACCCGCCGATCAGGTGCGAGGGCTTGATCATGATCCGGGTGAGCGCGTTGTGGATGCCGCCGCGCTTGCCCTTGCCCTTGAAGTCGGCGGCGCCGGTGCCCTCGATGCGCGGCACGTCCACCGCGCGGTCCTGCGCGTGGTACATGAAGACGGTGCCCTCCGGCATCCGGTGGCTGACGATCGCGCGCGCCACCACGACGCCGTTGCGGTTCACCGCCTCGATCCAGTCGTTGTCCGCCACCCCGATCTTGGCGGCGTCGCGCTCCGACATCCAGATCGACTGCCCGCCCCGGCTCAGCGTGAGCATGTGCAGGTTGTCCTGGTAGGCGGAGTGGATGGACCACTTCGAGTGCGGGGTCAGGTAGCGCACGGTGACGCCGCGCTCGGTGACGCTGCCGATGCCGGGCTCGGCGAAGAGCGCGGACATGTCCAGCGGCGGCCGGAACACCGGGAGCTGCTCGCCCAGCTCGATCATCCAGTCGTGGTCGAGGTAGAAGTGCTGCCTGCCGGTGAGCGTGTGCCAGGGCTTGAGCCGCTCGACGTTGATGGTGAACGGCGAGTAGCGGCGGCCGCCGGTCTCGCTGCCCGACCACTCCGGCGAGGTGATCACCGGGACCGGGCGGGCCTGGGTGTCGGCGAAGGTGATCCGCTTGCCCTCGTGCTCGCGGGCCAGGTCGGCGAGCTCGGTGCCGGTGCGCCGCTCCAGCGCCTCGAACCCCTCCACCGCGAGCCTGCCGTTGGTGGTGCCGGAGAGCGCCAGGATCGCCTCGGCGGCGTGCGTGTCCTTGGCCAGCGACGGCCTGCCCTGCGCGATGCCGGAGACGACGGTGCCGTTGGTCCCGGCCAGGTAGCGCACCTCCGGCTCGGGGTAGGTGGTGACGCCCTTGGTGGTGGTGCCGAGCGTCTCGACCAGCGGGCCGAGCGCCGCCATCTTCTCCGCGATCCGCGGGTAGTCGCGCTCGACCTCGACCAGCTTGGGCATGGTGCGGCCGGGGATCGGCTCGCACTCACCCGCCCGCCAGTCCAGCACCTTGCCGCCCGCCTGGGCGAGCGCGTCCGGGGAGTCGTGCTGCAGCGGAACGGCGACGATGTCCTTGCGCACTCCCAGGTGCTTCTCGGCGAGCCAGGAGAAGCCGCGCGCGATCCGGTGGAATGCCTCGAAGTCGGTCTTGGCCTCCCACGGCGGCGAGATGGCCGGGGAGAAGGCGTGCACGAAGGGGTGCATGTCGGTGGAGGAGAGGTCGTGCTTCTCGTACCAGGTGGCGGCGGGCAGCACGATATCGCTGAAGAGCGTGGTGCTCGTCATCCGGAAGTCGAGCGAGAGCAGCAGGTCGAGCTTGCCGGTGGCGGCCTCGTCGCGCCAGACCAGCTCCTGCGGCCGCACGCCCGGTGTGTCGTCGGTCTGCAGGTTGGAGTCGGAGCCGAGCAGGTGCCGGTGGAAGTACTCGTTGCCCTTGCCGGAGGAGCCGAGCAGGTTGGCCCGCCACACCGTGAGACAGCGCGGGAAGTTCTCCGGGGCGTCCGGGTCCTCGCAGGCGAAGCGGAGGGTGTTCGCCTTCAGCTCGTCCACGATGTATTCGGCGGCGGGCTTGCCTGCCTCGGCGGCCTGGTCGGCCAGGTCGAGCGGGTTGCGGTCGAAGGTGGGGTAGCTCGGCATCCAGCCGAGGCGGGTTGCCAGCGCGATATTGTCCGCGGCGGTGCGGCCCGCGAAGCGGCCGGTGCCCAAAGGCGACGCGAAGGATTCGGCGGTGAACGGGTCGTAGCGCCACTGGTCGTTGCTCAGGTACCAGAAGACGGTGCCCTGCATCTGCCGCGGCGGGCGCTGCCAGTCCAGCCCGAAGGCCAGCGTCGACCAGCCGGTCACCGGGCGGCACTTCTCCTGCCCGACGTAGTGCGCCCAGCCGCCGCCGTTCACGCCCTGGCAGCCGGTGAGCAGGGTCAGCGTGAAGAACGAGCGGTAGATCTGGTCGGAGTGGAACCAGTGGTTGGTGCCCGCGCCCATCAGGATCATCGAGCGGCCGCCGGAGCGCTCGGCATTGTCGGCGAACTCGCGCGCGATCCGCTGCGCCTGCACCGCGGGGACGCCGGTGATGCGTTCCTGCCAGGCCGGGGTGTAGGGCCGCTCGGCGTCGTCGTAGCCGGTGGGCCAGTCGCCGGGCAGGCCGTCGCGGCCGACGCCGTACTGCGCGAGCAGCAGGTCGAAGACGGTGGTCACGCGCTTGCCCGCGACCTCGCGGATCGGCACCCCGCGCAGCAGCACCTCGGGGCTGTCGGCGTCGAAGCGGGGAAGCCGCACGGTCGCGGACTCGCCGCCGAGCAGGGTTAGCAGCGGGCGCGTATCGCCCAGATCGAGGTTCCAGCGTCCGGCGTCGGTGGCGTTGAAGCGGTGGCCGAGCGCGCCGTTCGGCACCACCGCTGCGCCGCCCTCGTCCAGCAGGACCGGCTTGTGCGCGGCGCCATCGCCGGATTCGCCGAGGTCGGCGGCGGTGAGGAACTTGCCGGGCAGCTCGCCGTCCAGGCAGACCAGGTACGGCAGGTCGGTGTAGCGGGTGACGTAGTCGTGGAACCGCTCGGTGCGCCGCTCGGCGAAGAACTCGCGCAGGATCACGTGGCCCATGGCCATGGCGAGCGCGGCATCGGTGCCGGGGCGCGCGGGCACCCACTCGTCGGCGAACTTGGTGTTGTCGGCGTAGTCGGGCGAGACCACGATGACCTTCTGGCCGCGGTAGCGGGCCTCGGTCATGTAGTGCGCGTCCGGGGTCCTGGTCACCGGGACGTTCGAGCCCCACATGATCAGGTAACTCGCGTCGAACCAGTCCGCCGACTCCGGCACGTCGGTCTGGTCGCCGAAGACCTGCGGCGATGCCACCGGCAGGTCCGCGTACCAGTCGTAGAAGGAGAGCATGGAGCCGCCGAGCAGCGAGATGAACCTGGCGCCCGCGGCGTGGCTGACCATGGACATGGCCGGGATCGGGGAGAACCCGGCGACCCGGTCCGGCCCGTACTCCTTGACCGTGTGCACGTGCGCGGCGGCCGCGATCTCGGCCGCCTCCCACCACTCGGCCCGGACGAAGCCGCCCTTGCCGCGCGCCGCCTTGTAGCGCTTCGCCTTCGCCGGGTCCTCGACGACATCGGCCCAGGCCAGCACGGGATCCTTGAGCCGCTCCTTGGCCTCCCGGTACAGCTCGAGCAGCACCCCGCGCACGTACGGGTAGCGCACCCGGGCGGGGGAGTAGGTGTACCAGGAGAAGGAGGCGCCGCGCGGGCAGCCGCGCGGCTCGTACTCCGGCTTGTCCGCGCCGACCGAGGGGTAGTCGGTCTGCTGCGACTCCCAGGTGATCACGCCGTCCTTGACGTAGATCTTCCAGGAGCAGGACCCGGTGCAGTTCACCCCGTGCGTCGAGCGCACCACCTTGTCGTGCGACCAGCGGTCCCGGTAGAACTCGTCGGCCGAGCGCCCGCCGACCCGGTGCACGCTGCGCAGATCGTCCGAGGTCTCGTCGCGCCGGAAGTAGCGCCCGAGCCGGAGCAGCGCGTCACCCGGATCCTGCGTTTCTCGCGTATCGGCCACCACCCGAGGGTAAGGAGGCATCGTCGCAGGTCAAAACGGTTGTCTCACAACCCGCTTCGGGGCGGGGTGAGCTGTGAGGCGGCGGCAACACCCCGGTCACCCCGGGCGCGGGAACACCTGGTGGAACGGGCCGGGCGGGGGCCGCGGTGATGGTTCGGAAACCGCCGGTTCTCGGGCGCTTTACATTTGTTTACATACCGCGCCCCGGAATCGCAGGTAAAGAATCCATAAAGTTTCGTGGCTCCGCGCGCTGTTTCCCCGCCGATCGCTGAGCATGGGGCAACACAGGATCGGCCCAACACCGCGGCCGACGCGTCGATGAGGTCCGCCGGTTCGCGGTGTACGACAGCGCAGGGAGTGGTGTGCCGTGCCGGATGGTGTGCTGGAAGCTCGCGATCGCCTCGACGTGGTGCCCCCGACCTTCGGTGGGACGCTGCGCCGGATCCGCGACGACCGCGGGGTCTCCCGCGAGAAACTCGCCTTCGCCGCCGGGGTGAGCGCCAGCTACATCGCGCACCTGGAGAGCGGCGAGCGCGAGCACCCCACCCGCTCGGTGGTCGACGCGCTGCTCCGCTACCTGGACCGGGTGGTCCGGCTGCCCGCCGACGACCGCAGGCACCTGTTCGAACTGGCCGGGCTCGCCGTCACCGAGGTGCCGACCGTCGAGGAGCTGCGCGCGGGCATCGGCCCTGCCATGCGGCGCGGGCTGAGCCTGCACGACCCCAACCCGGCCGGCTTCTTCGACGCGCGCTGGAACCTGCTCGCGGTGAACCGGGTGGCCGCGGCGATGTTCCCCGGGCTCGGCGAGGGCGGGAACATGCTGCACTGGATGTTCGGCGATCCGGCCGCGCGCCGGGTCATGCCGGACTGGGAGCGGGTCACCGCGCTCAGCGTCGCGAACCTGCGCGGCCGGATCGGCAGGCCGGGCGAGGCCGCGTGGGCGGGCGGGCTGCTGGCCGAGCTGAGCCGTTACCCGGAGTTCCGCAGGCTCTGGAGCACCGGGGCCATCTCCTACGGGGGCGACCTGCCCAGGCTCCGCTTCCATGACGCGGCGGCCGGCGCCACCTGCCTGCTCGAGTTCCAGGTCTACGAGGTCGACTCCGGCGTGCATCCGGGCTGGATCCGGTTCTTCCTCGGCTTCCGGAGCAGCTGACCGGTCGCCTGCTCCGGGGAGGGCCGATCGGCAGGGCCGAAAGTCCCCACTTGGCCGGGGCGACCGGCGCCGGTCAATTCCGAGGTAATTCGTCGTTTAATATCGGCTCAGCGTGCTCGACGGGGTGGGCCGCCGATATGGCACGCGCTGTGGGAAATGTCTCGCACCGTCGCGCCCCTTCGGTTTGCCACCGGAAAGCCGGGCCGCGTGTGGTCAACTACGGTGCTGCGTCGGATGGCGAATCGGGAGCGGGGTTGCTGTGGCACGCAAGACACCCGGGTCGGGTGCGGAGGGGCAGCTGCGGCTGCCGACGCTCGGGGGTCTGCTCCGGGAGTTGCGGGACAGCCGCCGGATCTCCAGGGAGAAGCTCGCCTTCGCGGCGGGCGTGAGCGCCAGCTACATCACGCACCTGGAGAACGGCGACCGGGACCGCCCCACCCGCCCGGTACTCGCGGCGCTGATCGCGTACCTCGACCGGATCGAGGTGCTCGGCGACGACGAGCGCAGGCACCTGCTGGAGCTGGCCGGGCTGGACCACGCCGAGTTGCCGGAGCCGGAGACCCTGCGGGCCGCCATCACCAGGGACATGCACCGCACGCTGGCCATGCAGGAGCCCAACCTGGCCGCCTACCTCGACATCCGCTGGAATGTTCTGGCCTGCAACGATGCCTACCGCAGTGCGTTTCCCGGGCTGGAGGCGACGGGCAATGTGCTGCGCTGGTTCTTCGCGGATCGAGCTGCCCCGCGGGTGGTGCTGGAGTGGGAGGACGAGGCCATGCTCGCGGTGCAGTCGCTGCGCGCGGCGATCGGCCGCTACGCCGAATCAGAATGGGCGGTCGGTTTTCTCGCCGAACTGGCGGAGTTCCCGGAGTTCCGCAGGCTGTGGGAGCGCGGCGGCGCCTCGTACGGGCGTGAGCGGCTCGCCATGTACCTGCGCGACCCGCGCACCGGCGTGCCGCAGCACATCGCGGTGCAGACCTTCCGGCTGGACGCGGGGCCGTACCCGGGCTTCGTGCAGTACTTCCTCGGGATGCGGGTGCGCTGAGATCGCCCGGCAATCGGGCGAATTCGATTAACTGAAAATTAGCTATAGTGCCTCACCCGAGGCGTGGCCAGCCTGTTCGGCGGGATCGCGTGGTTCGCTTTGTGTGCTTCGGAGCGGATGCGGAGATTTTGCCCGACCACGATCGATTCCGCCTGTGGTTCAGCGGAATCCGGTGTGTCACTGCCGGGTGTATGTACAACAAGGGGTTTGCCGGAACAACGGCGATTCGTGGACATCTGCCTGTCCGCCTCGGTAGACCTGACTCCGAGACAATTCAGCTCGAATGGGCGAGACGTATTCCGGAGCAGGGATCCAGTGGTTCGTACCGAACCGGACCGGAATCGTCGACCGCGGGGAAGTGAGCCGGAATGGTGCAGGGTTTCGAGTCGGTACCGCATATTTCGCTGGCCGCCGCCGGTGACGGCAGCTCCGGCACCTTCGCGGTGTGCGGCGAGGAGGGGAACGCGCTCTGGTACGGGCCGTTCGCGGCCGACGACCCGGACCACCCGCGCGGTGACCGGCTGGCCGCGGCGACGGCCGCGGCGTCCCGTGCGGTCTGGCTGGCGGGCCGGGCCCGCACCGACGCCGGGCTGGACGAGGCCACCCTGCACCTCTGCGTCATCGATCCCGACATCGACGCGACCGCACTGGCCTGCGCGGCCTCCCTGGCCGGGCTGGCGCTGGATCTGATCGTCACCGACGACAATCCCGCACTCGACTGGTGCCACGCCTACGGGCGGCTGAACTGGCGCGCCGGAGTCCTCGACGACCTCATCGGCGACTGCGAACCCGCGGCGCTCGACGATGCCGCCGACCCCGGCTCCACCGCCAGGCTCGTGCACCGACAACTCCATACGGCCCCTGAGGAAAGGCTTGCCACCATGTACCACGCCACCGCCGACCGTCCGGATTCCTTCGACCCCATCGACGAGAGCGTCGAGCTGCGCGCCGCCCTGGAGGCGCTGCTGCTGCACGACGCCGTCGGGCTCGACGCCAAGATGCGGCACGCGATCGCCGCGGTGGTCCACCTCGCGGTGGACACCCCGCACGGCCCGCCCGAGGACGCCATCGAATTCCTCGGCAGGCTGGACGCGGCCTGGCTGATCGCCGCCTGGCAGGAGCAGGACACCGAGCTCTCGCTGATCGCCACCCTGGCGGCGGGCGAGGTGCCCGCGCTCTCCTGGTGCGAGCTCATGTTCACCACGGCGCTGGCGCCGTGGTCGACCAGCCCGGTCGCGCTGCACGCGCGCCGCATCTTCGCCACCGACCGCTCCGGCAGGCAGATGCAGCTGCGCGCGCACGGCGCGTAGCCGGGGCTGCGCGCGCTCGCCGAACTCCGCGGGCGGGTTGCCGGAATCGGGTCAGCGAGGGAGTGGCAGGAATTCGACGAGCGCGCCGTCCGCGGCGTCCGCCGGGACCACCACCAGCCCGTCCCGGCCGACCAGCCCGCCGAGGTGGGCGGTGCGGATGGCCGGGTCGCCGAGGAAGCCGCCCTGCGGGGCATACCTGGCCGGGACGATGCGCGGCACCGCGGCCGCTGTCTCGGCGGCATTGTGCAGGGGGCCGCGCAGGGTGGGGCTCGGGGTGGCGCCGGTGCGGCCGGCGACGATGGCGGGGGCGAGGGCGAGCAGCGTGGCCACCGCGGCGTACGGGTTGCCGGGGAGGCCGAGAATCGTCGTGCCCGCCGGTGTCTCGGCCACGAGGGTGGAGCCGCCGGGGCGGAGGCGGAGGCGGGGCACCAGGATGCGGGCGCCGGCCCGCGCCACTGCGCCGCGCAGCTGGTCGGCGGCACCGCCGCCGGTCGCGCCGACGACAACGAGCAGGTCGCGGTCGTGCGCGGCGTCGAGGACGGCGTCGAAGCCGTGCGCGGTGTCGCGCAGGTGTACGCGGTCGACGGTGGTGATGCCGCAGGTCGCGAGCAGGTCGGGGAGGACGGGGCCGATGGAGTCCCTGGTCTGGCCCGCGTGCAGGGGGCCGTCGGCGCGGATCTCGTCGCCGGTCATCACGATTCGGGCGCAGACCGGGCCGCGCACGGTGGCGGTGGTGACCTCGACCGAGGCGGCGGCGGAGATGAGGGCCGTGGTGATCGGGGTGTTCGCCGGGGCGATCTCGTCGCCGGTCGCGCGGTCCTCGCCCCGGCGGCGGATGTCGCCGCGGAGCGGGGAGTCGGGGAGCAGCGCGAGGGTGTCCGTGCGGGCAGGCTGAGGATCGGCGACCGAGCCCGAGCCGGGCGTGCCGGGGAGCAGGCTTGCGAATTCGTCGCGGACGACGCGGGTGGTTCCCTCGGGGACGTGTGCGCCGGTGGCGATCCGCACCGCCTCGCCCGGCTCCAGTCCGGCCGGGCGTTCGCCGCCCGCGTACCCGATGTCGCGGCGGATCCGCCACGGGCCCGGCCCGGCGACGGCGTATCCGTCCATGGCGGAGACGTCGAAGCGGGGGAGCGGGCTCGCGGCGCGCAGCGGCTCGGCCAGTGCGGCGCCGCGGGCGGCGGCGAGCGCGGTGCCGCGGGCGGGCAGCGGGGTGAGGCCGGTGCGCAGGGTGGCGCGGGCGTCGTCGAGGGTGTCGCCGAGTGCGGTGCGGGCGCGCAGCACCTGCTCGGGGGTGTCGCAGTCGTCGGTGCCGGGCAGCTCCAGCACCGTGCTCGCGGCGGGGACCAGCGCCTTCATCGGGTGGTTCACCGGCGAGCCGAGCCCGGCCAGCGCGGCGTCGAGCGCACTCCGCCGCCACACCCCGATCAGGTACTGCGGGCGGCCGTCCCGATCCGCCGCGAATGCCGCGTCCGCCGCGCCGAGGTGCTCGATGAGCCGCCGCACGGTGTCGGCGGTGAGGAAGGGCAGGTCCGCGGCGAGAACAACCACCAGCGGCGCCTGCTCCGCACCGAGCGCGGCCAGTCCGGCGGCGAGCGCCGCGACCGGTCCGGAGCCGGGCGGCTGCTCCCTGGTCTGCCGCACGGCTGGGCCGAGCCCGGCGCGCTCCGGGCCGACCACCGCGATCCGCGCGCACCCGGCGACCGCGGCCAGCGCGGCGTCCAGCAGCGACCGGCCGCCGACCACGATGCCCGGCTTGTCGACGCCGCCCATCCGGCTGGCCCGGCCGCCGGCGAGCACGACCGCGTCGGCCCGCTCCGGCGGTTGTGCGGCGCGGTTCCCCATGCGGGCGATGCTAGTTCGTCGGCTGCCCGCGCTCGGCCTCGACCAGACAGAACGGATTGTGTTCCGGGTCGAGGAAGCGGGTGCCGCCGTCCGGCCGCGCGACGGCGCCAGCGGCGGTGAGCCGCTCGGCCGCGGCGGTACCCGCGCGCGCTCCGAGCTCCAGGTGCAGCCGGTCGTCGCCGGGCCCCGGATGCGGGATGAACTCCAGCCAGGCACCCAGCTCGGTGGGCGAGCGCAGCCCGGCCACCGCGCCGTTCCTGGCGACCGGCCACCCCGAGGCCACCGACCAGAACGCCGCCAGCCGGGCCGGCGCCGCCGCGCCGACCACCACCGCGGCCAGCGCGCCGGTGCCCACGTACTCCGGTCGCGGCTCCAGCACGCAGAATTCGTTGCCCTCCGGGTCGGCGAGCACCACCCACGGCACCGCGCCCTGGCCGATGTCCAGGTGGTCGCCGCCCAGCTCCAGTGCCAGGCGCACGCGGTCGTCCTGCTGGCGCGGGCTGTACGAGGCGAGGTCGAGGTGCAGGCGATTGGGGGACGCGTGCGCGGGCGCGCCCGGCGGAGCTGCGCGGAAAGTCAGCGCCGGGCCGGGCAGGCCGGGGTCCGGCGGGGCGATGTCGACCCGGTCGCCGCGGTCGAGGGTCACGGTCCAGCCGAGCAGCCGGGCCCAGAACTCCGCGAGCGCCGACGGCCGCTGCGCGCGGACCGCGACGTACACCAGGCGGGTGGACATGCCCTCACGGTAGTGCGCGGGTTCCGTCCCCGAGGGCGAACGACGCGGTCGCATGCGGCGGGGTGCGAACGGTGCGCGGCGGCGATCGCGAGGTGGATGTGCCCGGCGGCGTGCCGCGGACGCTCAGTCCGATTCGGGGAAGGGGTGGCGGGCGGTGCGCAACCGGACTCGCCCGTCGACGATCGGCACCCCCTCGGCGGCGAGCAGCCGCAACTGCCGCTCGGCGAGGTGCGCTGCCGGGCGCCCGCTCGCGCCGAGCACCCGGTGCCAGGGCAGGTCGCCGGAGTCGGTGCGCATGATCCAGCCGACCGTGCGCGGGCTGGCGAGCCCCGCCGCGGCGGCCAGGTCGCCGTAGGTGGTCACCCGCCCGGCCGGGACCGCCGCCACCAGCGCCCGCACCCGCTCGATCTGCTCGTCGCCGATGGTCACAGCATCGACCGGATCAGCGCCGCCGTCTCGGCGGGCAGCTCCTGCGCCACCATGTGATCGCAATCCCACTGCAGCAGCCGGAAATTGGACCCGAGCCGCTCGGAGATCGCCGCCGCGAACTCCGTCGTGAGGAACGGCGGCCGCACCCGCATGGCCTGCACCAGCACGGTCGGCAGCTCCGCGGGCGGCAGCACGTACCCGCGCGCCAGCTGCCCCCAGTAGGAGTTCACCGCGGGAATGCTCATCCGCCACCCCACCTGCCCGTTCGCGGTCGGCACCAGGTGCTCGTCCAGCTCCGCCTCCAGCAGCCGCGGCGCGACCGAGCCCCACCCGGTCTCCTGCTTGTCCCGGCGCGCCTGGGCGACGCTGTCGTAGTCCGGGTGCGCCAGCGAGGAGAGCGCGATGTCGAGCATCCGCTCCGGCTCCAGGCCGATCGCCGAGTCCAGCAGCACCAGGCTGCGCACCAGGTCCGGCCGCCGGTGCGCGAGGTGCAGCGCGCAGGCCCCGCCGAACGAGTGCCCGACCAGCACCACCGGCCCGGTGCCCTCCGCCTCCAGCAGCGCGACGAGATCGGCGACCACCGTCTCGAAATTCCACGGCGGCACCCCGGTCGAGCGGCCGTGCCCGCGCAGGTCGGGCGCGAGCACGCGGAGCTCGGGCAGGTGCTCGTCGGCGAGCGCCTCCCAGCGTTTGCCGTGCCCGGTCACGCCGTGCAGGGCGAGGACGACCCGGCCGGTCTCCGGACCGAAGCGATGGACGTGCAGATCGGACATCCGATCATTTTGACGCGTGTCGAACGACGGTGTCGCGGCGGCCACCGGAGCGGGGCTGTCGGGGGCGTCTGTTGGAATAGCCGTCGTGGTGCGATCGGATAGCGCGGTGCGGCTCGTTCGCCGGCGGATAACCGCGCCCCGGATCCCCGTCCGGGGCGCCGAGGTGCGCGCGCTCTTCGCCGCGGCGGACGCGGGGCCGGTCCGGCCGGGGTGGCGGCCGTGGCAGGTGCTCGGCGGGCCGGGCACGGGCAAGACCACGCTGCTTGTCGAGTACGCGGCCGAGCGGATCGCAGCCGGCGTCGACCCGGGATCGGTGCTGGTCGTCACCTACTCCAAGGAGGCGGCGAACACCCTGCGGGACGCCGTCACGGCCCGGCTGCGCCCGGAGGGCGCCGACGAGGGCGGCGTGCCCGGCGCCAGCCGCGAGCCGCTGGCCCGCACCCTGCACTCCTACGCCTTCGGCATCCTGCGCAGACACGCCACCCGGCACGGCAACCCGCCGCCCCGGTTGCTCACCGGTGCCGAGCAGGACGCCGTCGTCCGCGAGATGCTGCAGGGCGACCTGCTCGACATGGCCGCGGGCGCCCGGCTCTGGCCGCAGCGGCTGCAGCCCGCGCTCGGCCTGGCCGGCTTCGCCGACCAGCTGCGCGACCTCATGCTGCGCGCCACCGAGCGCGGGCTCGGGCCGGAAGACCTGGTCCGGCTCGGCCGCGAGCACGACCGCGCGGAGTGGGTGGCGGCCGGGCGGTTCGCTCGCCGGTTCGAGGAGTCGCTGCTGCTGCGCTGGTCGGTCGGGGTGGAGGCGCCCGAGGCGAGCGCGCCCGCGCTGGACGCCGCCGAGCTCGTCGGCGCCGCGCTCGACGCGCTCGCCGCCGACCCCGAGTTGCTCGCCGAGGAGCGCGAGCGCATCCGCTACCTGCTGGTCGACGACGCGCAGCACCTCGACCCGCAGGCGGCACTGCTGGTGCGCGTCATCGGCACCGGATCGGCGACCACCGTCCTCGCCGGCGACCCCGACCAGGCCGTCTTCACCTTCCGCGGCGCCGACCCCGCCTTCATCGCCGACCCCGGCGCCCCCGCCGACCGGCAGCTCCTGCTGCGCCGCAACCACCGCACCGAGGGGCCGATCGAGCTCGCGGTCGCCCGCATCGCCGGTCGGTTGCCGGGGAATCCGCCGCACCGGGTGGTCGCGGGGGCGCTCGACGCCGTCCGGGCTGCGCCCGCCGACGCCGCGGAGCCGGTCTCCTGCCTGCCGGCATCGGACGGCGACCCGGTCGCCGCCGGACTCGTGGACGGTCCGGTCGATACCGAGCCGGACGATGTCCCGCCCGCGGAGGTGCGGGTCCGGGTGCTGTCGACTCCGGCGAAGGAGGCGGCGCTGGTCGCCGACCACCTGCGCCGCGCGCACCTGCGCGACGGCGTCCCGTGGTCGCGGATGGCGGTGATCCTGCGCTCGGTGCCCGCCTCGCTGGCACCGCTGCGCCGTGCCCTGCTCGCGGCGGGCGTCCCCGTGCACCAGCCCGCCCCCGACGTCCCGCTGGCGCGCAGGCGCGGCGCCGCCTGGCTGCTGCTCGCGATCCGCGCCCTGCTCGCCGGCGACGAGACCCGCCGCGGCCCGGACGGCTCCACCGCCCAGCTCTTCGAGCCGGAGGACGCGCTCGACCTGCTCGCAGGCCCGCTCGGCGGCGCCGACCAGATCGCGCTGCGCAGGCTCCGCCGCGGCATCCGCCGCGCCGCGCTCGACCGCGAACCGGACCCGGACGACCGCTCGTCCGCGGAGGCACTGCGCGACATCATCGTCGGCACCGGCGACGACGCCCTGCTGGCCCGGCTCACCGAGGTCGAGTCGGCCCCGCTGCGGCGCACCCTCACCGCGCTGAAGCGCGGAAGGGCCGCCCGCCGCCGCGGTGGCGCCGTCGAGGACGTGCTGTGGGCGCTCTGGACCGGCTCCAGGCTGGAACGCCGCTGGGTCGCGCAGTCCGAGCGCGGCGGCGCCGTCGGCATGCAGGCCGACCGCGACCTGGACGCCGTGGTCGGGCTCTTCGACGCGGCCGCCGCCTACGTCGACCGGCTGCCGCGGGCCAGCCTGGAGGGGTTCGTCGAGTACGTCCGGCAGCAGGAGATCCCGCAGGAGTTCTCCGCCCCGGTCGCCCCCGGCGACGCCGTCGAGCTGCTCAGCGCGCACGCCGCCGCGGGCCGGGAGTGGGACGTGGTCGCGGTGGCCGCCGTGCAGGAGGGGCTGTGGCCCAACCCGCGCCCGCGCGGCACCCTGCTGCACACCGAAGACCTGGTCGATCTGTACGGCGGGGTCTCCGGCGCGGGCGAGCGGGTCAGCCGGGCGGCGCCGATCCTGGCCGAGGAGCGCAGGCTGCTGCTGGTCGCGTGCAGCAGGGCGCGGCGCTCGCTGCTGGTGACGGCGGTCGAATCGGTCACCGGCGACCGGGATCTGGTGCCTTCGCGCTTCCTCGTCGAGCTGCTCGGGCACAGCGACGACGGCGAGCCGGGGTTGCTCCCGGTGGCCGATCCGGGCCGGGCGCTGGTGCTGCACGCCCTCGTCGCCGAGCTGCGCGGCGTCGTCTGCGATCCGGAGGCGGACGGGGAGCGGCGCGACCGGGCCGCGCACCAGCTCGCCCGGCTCGCCGCCGCCGGGGTGCGCGGCACGCACCCGGACGAGTGGTACGGCACCGGCGCGCCGAGCACCGCCGAGCCGCTCTGGGCCGACGACGGCACCCCGGTGAACCTCTCGCCCTCCACCGTCGAGCTGCTGCGCACCTGCCCGCTGCGCTGGGCGCTGGAGCGCAACGGCGGCAGCGACGGCGAGAACCCGTACGCGCTCAAGGGGAACCTGGTGCACACCCTGGTCCAGGCGCTGGCCGGGAAGGTGCCGGAGGAGCGGGTGCGGGAGGCGCTGCACGACGCGTGGGCCAACGTCGAGCCGGGCAGCGGCTGGCATTCGCGCCAGGAGCTGCGCCGCACCGAGGGCATGCTGGAGAACTTCCTCGCCTGGTTCCGCGCCACCCGCGCCGAGCTCGCGCAGGCCGGGGTGGAGATCGCCGTCGACTGCCTGCTGCCCGCCCGCGGCGAGGGTGAGCCGCCGGTGCGCATCCGCGGCCGGGTGGACCGGCTCGAGCGCGACGCCGACGGCCGGTTCGTCATCGTCGACGTCAAGACCGGCAAGAGCCCGGTCACTCGGCAGGCCGCCGCCGACCACGCCCAGCTCGCCACCTACCAGGTCGCCGTCGCCGCGGGCGCCCTGGACGCCGCCCTCGCCGCCGCGACCGCCGCCGACAACCCCGATACCGGAGCGCCCACCCCGGCAGGCTCCGGCGGCGAGGCCGCGCCTGGGGGCGAGGCAGCGCCGGGCAGCGGCGCGGACACCGGCTCCGACTCCGGCCCCACCGCGGGCACCGCGACCGAACCACAGGCCCCCGGCGGGGCCCGGCTGGTCTACGTGGCCGTCCCGAACACCAAGCAGGGGGCGGCCGAACGCGCCCAACCCCCGCTGGCCGACGAGGCACTGGATGGCTGGCGCGATACCGTGCACGATGCGGCCGGCGCGACCAAGGGCCCCGGCTTCCGCGCCGTCCGCAACGAGGGATGCAGGCACTGCCCGGTCACCGGGTGCTGCCCGACGCGCGACACGGGGAGGCAGGTGACCGACGAGTGAGCGCCGCAGGCGCGTACCCCGGCTCGGCCGTGACCCCGCACGCCCTGGCCGACGCACTCGGCCTCCCGCCGCCGACCGACGAGCAGGCGGCGGTGATCGCCGCCCCGCCCGGCCCCGCCCTCGTGGTCGCGGGGGCTGGCGCGGGCAAGACCGAGACCATGGCCGCCCGGGTGGTGTGGATGGTCGCCAACCGCCTCGTCGCCCCGGACCAGGTGCTCGGCCTGACCTTCACCCGCAAGGCCGCGCAGCAGCTCACCGCCAGGATCCGCACCCGGCTCGCCCGCCTGGCGGGCGCACCCCTGCTCCGCGACCTCGATCCCGGCGGCGAGCTGCGCACCCTGCTGGCCGGCGCGGAGCCGGAGATCAGCACCTACCACTCGTACGCGGGCAGGCTGCTCACCGAGCACGGCCTGCTGCTGCCGGTCGAGCCGTCCGCCACCCTGCTCACCGAGACCCAGCTCTGGCAGCTCGCACACCAGGTGGTGCGGAGCTGGGAGGGCGAGCTGGACACCGACCGCACCCCGGTCTCGGTGACCGAGGCGGTGCTGGCGCTGAGCGGCCAGCTCGCCGAGCACCTGGTGGAGCCGGAGCAGCTGGCCGAGGCACACACCGAGCTGGAGAAGCTGGTGTTCACGCTGCCCGCGGGGCCGCGGCAGCGCGGCGGGCCGAGCAAGAGCCTGCAGGACATCGTCGGCGTGCAGCGCGAACGGGTCGCGCTGCTCCCGCTGGTGCGCAGGCTCGCCGAGGCGCTGCGCAAGCGCGGCGCGCTCGACTTCGGCTCGCAGATGTCGCTCGCCGCCCGGCTCGCCGCCGAGCACCCCGAGGTCGGCACCGCCGAGCGCGACCGCTTCCGGCTGGTGCTGCTCGACGAGTACCAGGACACCGGCCACGCCCAGCGCATCCTGCTCGCGGCGCTCTTCGGCGGCGACCGCCCCGAGCGGGCCGCCGACCGGCTCCCGCTCGCGGTGACCGCGGTCGGCGACCCCATGCAGTCCATCTACGGCTGGCGCGGCGCCTCCGCGGCCAACCTGCCGCGCTTCACCACCGACTTCCCCGCCGCGCCCGGCGTGCCCGCCCCGACGCTCTCGCTGCTCACCAGCTGGCGCAACCCGCCGGAGCCGCTGGTGCTGGCCAACCTGGTCTCGGAGCCGCTGCGGCGCGCGGCGATCGACGCGGGCGGCGTCACCGTGGCGCAGCTGCGGGCGGCCCCGCACGCCGGGCCCGGCGCGGTCGCGCTCGCCCTCACCGACACCGTCACCGCCGAGCGGGACTGGATCGCGGAGCGGGTGGCCGCGGAGTGGCAGGCCAAGCGCGCGGCGGGCGAGCCGCCGCCGACCTCGGCGGTGCTGGTGCGCCGCAACGCCGACGCCGCCCCGCTGGCCGAGGCGCTGCGCGAGCGGGACCTGCCGGTGGAGATCGTCGGGCTCGGCGGGCTGCTCGCCGCCCCCGAGGTCGCCGACGTGGTCGCCACGCTGCGGCTGATCGCGGAACCGGGCGCGGGCAGCGCCGCGCTGCGGGTGCTCACCGGCGCCCGCTGGCAGCTCGGCATCGCCGACGTCGCCGCGCTGGCCAGGCGCGCCCGCGAGCTCTCCATCGCCCGCCGGGACGAGGCCGGTGGCGACATCACCGACGCCGCCGGGCTCGCCGCGGCGCTGCGCGACGTGGCGCCGGAACCGGCCGAGCAGGCCGGGCTGGCCGACGCCGTCGCCGACCCCGGCCCGGCGACCAACTACTCGGCGCAGGGGTACGCGCGGATCGTCGCGCTGGCACGGGAACTGGCGGCGCTGCGCGAGCGGGCCGGGCAGCCGCTCACCGAGTTGGTCGCCGACGTCGAGCGGACCATCGGCGTCGCGGTGGAGACCCAGGCCAGGCGGGCCATGCTCGGCGCGGGCGCCGGCCGCGAGCACCTGGACGCCTTCGCCGACGTCGTCTCCGGCTACGCCGCCGACTCCGATGCCACGCTGGCCGGGCTGCTCGCCTTCCTCACCGCCGCCGAGTCGGTGGAGAACGGGCTGGAGCCCGGTGAGATCGAGGTCGCGAAGGACCGGGTGCAGATCCTCACCGTGCACGCCGCCAAGGGGCTGGAGTGGGAGGTGGTCGCGGTGCCGCACGTCGCGGCGGGCGTCTTCCCCTCCGGCACCGGCTCCTCCACCTGGCTCGGCGCCCCCGCCGAGCTCCCGACCGCGCTGCGCGGCGACCGGGCCACCGCTGACTCGGTGGACGGCGTCCCGGTGCTCGACCTGCTCGACCTCGGCGACCGCGCCGACCTGGACCGGGCCATCGCCGAGCACAGGGAGGCGCTCGGCGCCCGCCGGCTCGAGGAGGAGCGGCGGCTCTTCTACGTGGCGCTCACCCGCACCGAGCGGGTGCTGCTCGTCTCCGGCTTCTGGTGGGCGGAGACCGGCGCGAAACCGAAGGGCCCCTCGGACTTCCTGCTCGAGCTGCGGGAGGCGGGCGAGGCGGCCGACGGACTGCTGGAGCAGGCGCAGTGGGCCGACCCGCCCGCGGACGGCGCCGAGAACCCGCTCACCGACGAGCCGATCGGCGCCGACTGGCCGCGCGACCCGCTCGGGCACCGGCGCGCCGCGGTGACCGGCGGGGCCGAGCGGGTGCGCGACGCGCTCGCCCGGCTGCGCGCCGAAGATTCCGATCATGCCGTCCCCCCTGGGTCGTCGAGCCCGGACGCCCCCAGTGTGGCAGCGGGGTCCGACACCGAACCCGACCCGGACGGCTGGGCCGATGACGTGGACGCGCTGCTCGCCGAGATCGCGGCCGAGCGCACGACGGGGGGGCGGGAGGTCGAGCTGCCCGGCCGGATCCCGGCCACCGCCCTGGTCGACCTGCGCGCCGACCCGGCCGCGCTCGCGGCCCGGCTGCGCAGGCCGCTGCCGTACCCGCCGAACCCGATGGCGCGCCGCGGCACCGCCTTCCACGCCTGGGTGCAGCGCTGGTTCGCCGCCGACCAGCTCCCCGGCCTGGACGAGCTACCCGGCGCAGCGGACGCCGATGCCGCGGGCCACGACGTCGAGCTGGCCCGCATGCAGGAGCGCTTCCTCGGCTCGGCCTGGGCCGCCCGCTCCCCGGTCGACGTGGAGATCCCCTTCGAGACCACCATCGCGGGCACCGTCGTCCGCGGCCGGATGGACGCGGTCTTCGCCGACGCGGACGGCTGGACCGTGGTCGACTGGAAGACCGGCGCCGAGCCGGACACCGCCGACGAGCCCGCGCTGGCGATGCAGCTCGCGGTCTACCGCGTCGCCTGGGCCCGGCTCATGGCCGGGCGCACCGGCGCCCCCGAGGCCGAGCTGCTCGGCAGGGTCACCGCCGCCTTCTACTACGTCCGCACCGGCCGCACCGTCGCCCCCGCCGGACTGGCAGGCCCCGACGAACTGGCCGCCCTGGTCCGCGCTGCCGCCCCGGCCGGGGCGGGCGACACCGCGGCCCGGGTCGGCGAGTGGCTCGAGGACGACCCCGAGGCGTGACGACCGACATCGGGGCCGAGCCGCGGCGGGCGGCACCCGGCCGACGGCGGAATCCGCCGCTGCACCGCCCGGCTCACGCCCCCGGGGGCGGGACTCAGCCCTTCGCCTTGCGGCTCACCGAGAGCGCGGTCGTGATCATCGGGATCTGCAGCGGCAGCCGCAGGATCGACCCCACCTTGAACAGCGGCGAGGCCTTGGGATTCGTCGCCACGTCCACCGCCATCTGCACATTGGCCGGGAACACCGCGAGGAAGAGCAGCGCGGCCAGCTTGCCGCCGAGCCCCCTGGTCCGCGGCACCAGCAGGGTGCCCGCGACGGCGAGCTCGGCGACCCCGGAGGCGTAGGTGTAGGTGCGTGCCTGCCCCGGCAGCGCGGGCGGCACGATCGAGTCGAAGAACTTGGGGGTGACGAAGTGCATCACGCCCGCACCGGCCAGCCCACCTGCGAGCAGCAGCGCGGGACGACGGGCGGGGTCGGTGGTTGTTGCCATGATTCACCCTGACATTCGCCCCCCGTTCGCGTCGAGCCCGCCGCCGTCTCCGGCATCGGTTAGGCTGCCGTCCTGTGCCGGAGGAAGATGCTGGGCTCCGGGAGGATCGGCCCGGCGAACGAAGCGGGCGGGTCTTCGCCGATCTGCGATTGCGGCCGCGTGCCGTCGGGCTGACCGGGCGCCCGGATTTCGCGCTCGTCGGCGTGCTGCGCATCCCGGAGATCCAGAGCAGCCCGTGGATCTCGCTCACCCGCCGGGTGCTTTTCGCGATCTTCCTGCTCTTCTTCGCCGCCTTCGTGGTCTGGCTCGGCCGGGACGGCTACCGCGACAACTCCGGCGACGAGCTCTCCTTCCTCGACGCGTTCTACTACGCCACCGTCTCGCTCTCGACCACCGGCTACGGCGATATCGCCCCGATCTCGGCGGACGCCAGGCTGGTCAACATCATCGTCATCACCCCGCTGCGGGTCCTCTTCCTCATCGTGCTCGTCGGCACCACCCTCGGCGTGCTGACCGAGCGGTCCCGGCAGGCGTTCAAGATCCAGCGTTGGAGGCACCGCGTGCGCAATCACACCGTCGTCGTCGGCTACGGCACCAAGGGCCGTACGGCGATCGACGCCATGCTGGGCGACAACGTCCAGCCGGGCGACATCGTCGTGGTCGACACCGATCTCGCCGCGCTGGAGACCGCCGCCAACGCCGGGCTGGTCACCGTGCACGGCTCGGCCACCCAGTCCGACGTGCTGCGCCTGGCCGGGCTGCAGAACGCCAGCTCGGTGGTGGTCGCCGCCAATCGCGACGACACCGCGGTGCTGGTCACGCTCACCGCCCGCGAGCTGAACAAGAAGGCCAAGATCGTGGTCGCCATCCGCGAGGCGGAGAACATCCACCTGCTGCGCCAGTCCGGCGCCGACTCGGTGGTCGTCTCCTCGGAGACCGCGGGCCGGCTGCTCGGCATCGCGACCACCACCCCCTCGGTGGTGGAGATGATGGAGGATCTGCTCACCCCGGAGCACGGCTTCGCGGTGGCCGAGCGCGAGGTGGAGCTCTCCGAGGTGGGCGGCTCGCCGCGGCACCTCAGCGACATCGTGCTCGGCGTCGTGCGCGGCGGCGACCTGATCCGGGTCGGCGAGCCCGAGGTGGACGCGATCGAGGCCGGCGACAAGCTGCTCTACATCAAACGCGTCGCGAAATAGCCGCGCGCTAGGCTCGATGCGTGTCTTTCACGCTCAAGGATGTTCCGCTGCTGTCGCGTTCCACGATCGATCGGGCCGAGCACATCAGGGCCGACGAACAGGCGCTGAAGGAGGGCTGGGCCCAGGCGCTGCTGCTGCACGTCGATCGGCGCGGCCGGTTCCGCCGCACCGGGGGCGCGCTGGCGCTCGAGCCCGCCGTCGACTACTCGGCCGAGCCGAGCTCGAACGCGGTCTTCCTCGGCACCGACCCCGATGGCAGACATCTGTGGGCGATCCGAGAGCCCGAGCTCACCGGCGACCTCACCGACCTGCGCGCCCTCGCCGGCGACCTGGACGACTACACCGCCGGCATTCTCACCGCGGCCATGGCCCTGCTGAACTGGCACGACAAGGCCGGGTTCAGCGGCGCCGACGGTGCGACGACGGCGACGAGCAGGGGCGGCTGGTCCCGGACCACCGAGGCCGGGCACGAGGAGTTCCCGCGCATCGACCCCGCGGTGATCTGCCTGATCCACGACGGCGGCGACCGGGTACTGCTCGCCCGTCAGCACAGCTGGCCGCCCACCCTGTTCTCGCTGCTCGCCGGCTTCGTCGAGGCCGGCGAGTCGCTGGAGCGCTGCGTCGAGCGGGAGGTGCTGGAGGAGGTCGGCGTGCACGTGCGCGACATCACCTACCTCGGCAGCCAGCCGTGGCCGTTCCCGCGCTCGCTCATGCTCGGCTTCGCCGCCGTCGGCGACCCCGAGGAGGAGCTGGTCTTCTCCGACGGCGAGATCGCCGAGGCGCACTGGTTCACCCGCGCGGAGGTCAGGGAAGCCCTGGAGCAGGGCGACTGGTCCGCGCGGGAGAGCGGCTCCCGGCTGCTGCTGCCGAGCAGCATCTCGATCGCCCGCACCATCGTGGAGTCGTGGGCGGGCGTCTAGTTCCCCGCGGAGATGCCGGCCAGGATGCGCTTGACGTCGACGAGCGTCGGGTTGGTCGCGGTGGAGCCGTCGGCGAACTTCACCGTCGGCACCACGTGGTTGCCGTTGTTGACGGAGCCGACGAACTCGGCGGAGGCGGGATCCTGCTCGATGTCGACCTCGGCGTAGGTGATGCCGTTCTCGTCCAGCTGCTTCTTCAGCCTGCGGCAGTAGCCGCACCAGGTGGTCGAGTACATGGTCAGCTGCGGGGTTGCGTCACTCACGACCGGAACAACGCCGCCGCGGCCGAACCTGTTCCCGCCCGGACCTGTCGGCGCGCACTGCCATGATGGGAGCCGTGCCCCCCTTCGACCTCGCCGCGCTCGACCCCGAGCAGGCCGCCGCCGTGCGCGCCCCGCGCGGGCCGCTGTGCGTGCTCGCCGGCGCGGGCACCGGCAAGACCCGCACCATCACGTACCGGATCGCGCACCTGGTCTCGGCCGGGCACGTCAAGGCCGACCAGGTGCTCGCGGTCACCTTCACCGCGCGGGCGGCTGGGGAGCTGCGCGGGCGGCTGCGCGGCCTCGGGCTCGGCGGCGACGCGGGCCGGGTGCAGGCCCGCACCTTCCACGCCGCCGCGCTGCGGCAGCTGCGCTACTTCTGGCCGCAGATCGTCGGCGACGTGCCGTGGCGGCTCATCGACAACAAGTTCCCGCTGGTCGCGAAGGCCGCGCACGCCGAGGGGCTGCCCTCGGACGTGGAGAGCGTGCGTGACCTGCTGAGCGAGATCGAGTGGGCGAAGGCCTCGCTGATCGCGCCGGAGGACTACCCGGCCGCGGTCGCCGAGCGGCACCGCGACACCCCGCGCGAGGCGCTGCGGGTGGCCAGGGTCTACGACGCCTACGAGACCGCCAAGTCCTCCGCCGACGGCATGCTGCTCGACTTCGACGACCTGCTGCTGCACACCGCGGCCGCGCTGGAGGACTACCCGTCGGTGGCCCACGAGTTCCGCGAGCGCTACCGCAGCTTCGTGGTGGACGAGTACCAGGACGTCACCCCGCTGCAGCAGCGGGTGCTCGACGCCTGGCTCGGCGAGCGCGACGACCTCACCGTCGTCGGCGACGCCAACCAGACCATCTACTCCTTCACCGGCGCCAGCCCGCGCTACCTGCTCGACTTCTCCCGGCGCTTCCCCGAGGCCACCGTGGTCCGGCTGGAGCGCGACTACCGCTCGACCCCGCAGGTGGTCTCGCTGGCCAATCGGGTGATCGGCGCCGCCCGCGGCCGGATCGCGGGGACCAGGCTGCAGCTCATCGGCCAGCGCCAGGACGGCCCCGAACCGGTCTTCGCCGAGTACGACGACGCCCCCGCCGAGGCCGCCGCGGTGGCCGGGGAGATCGCACGGCTGCTCGCGGCAGGCACCCCGGCCGCCGAGATCGCGGTGCTCTTCCGGATCAACGCCCAGTCCGCGGCGTACGAGGAGGCGCTCGGCGCGCTCGGCATCCCCTACCAGGTGCGCGGCGGCGAGGCCTTCTTCGCCAGGGCCGAGATCAAGCAGGGGGTCTCGGCGCTGCGCCGCGCCTTCGGGCGCGACGACCTGCCCGCGGAATCCAGGAGCGGAGCCGGACTGGCCACCCTGACCAGGGCCGAGCTGGCCGGTCTCGGGCTCACCGCCGAGGAGCCGGCGGGGGCGACCAAGCGGGAGCGCTGGTCCGGGCTCTCCGGGCTGGCCGGGCTGGTCGACGAGCTGGTCACGCACGATCCCGAGCTGGACGCGGCCGGGCTGCTCCGCGAGCTCGCCGCCCGCTCCGAGGCCAGGCACCCGCCCACCGTGCAGGGCGTCACGCTGGCCTCGCTGCACGCGGCCAAGGGGCTGGAGTGGGATGCCGTCTACCTGGTCGGGCTGACCGACGGCACGCTGCCGATCGGGCACGTGCTCGGCGACGACGGGGCGGTGGCCGACCAGCACCAGCTGGAGGAGGAGCGCAGGCTGCTCTACGTCGGCGTCACCCGGGCCCGCGAGCACCTGCAGCTCTCCTGGGCGCTGGCCCGCAACACCGGCGGCAGGCGTAATCGCCGCCGCTCCCGCTTCCTCAACGGCCTGGTCCCGGAGGACTCACCCGCCTCGCGGATCGCCGCGGCGGCCGCGCCGGCGCGCTCCACCGAGCGCCCGCTCTGCCGGGTCTGCGCCAAGCCGCTGATCGGCACCTACGCCACCATGCTCGGGCGCTGCCGGCGCTGTCCCGCCGAGCTCGACCAGGAGCTGCTCACCGCGCTGCGGGACTGGCGCGGGGAGAAGGCCGAGGTCATGCGGGTGCGCGAGTTCACCGTCTTCACCGATCTCACGCTCACCGCCATCGCCGAGCAGCTGCCCGCCGACGACGCCGCGCTGGCGAGCATCGCGGGCGTCGGCGCGGGCAAGCTCGAGCAGTACGGCGCCGACGTGCTCGCTATCGTGCGCTCGCGGCGCCGCCATACCACTCGCGCCGAGCCGGCGAATGCCCCTGAAACTGCAGGTAGAAAATAGGTTGTGGCGTTGTGGGGCGCACCTTTAAGGTGAGAAGCGCGCAACGGGAGGTCTCTCCCGCGCGCACCCACCGGGCTCGTACCCGGTGAACACGGAACACGACAACCGACGAGTACAGGAGGGAGGCAGACCAGTGGACAACATCACGATCTTCGGCAGCACCGGCACCGGCACCGCACCACGCGGTGGCGAAACCGTGCGCGTCGTCGGCGCGATGGGCAAAGCCACGTCGGCCTCCCGGGGGATCCTCGCCGTGCAGGGGATCGGTCTGTCCGGTGTCGGCGGTGGCAATGCGCAGGTCTGCGATACGCGCGGCATGCGACTGCCCGTTTACGCCATTTCGCAGGACAAGCCCAGTGCAGGCTGGCAGCCCGCGTTCGCCGAGGAGCTCGGCAATGCGGCAGCACGCCTCCGCAATGCACACCCAGCGTCCGTGATCAGGATTCGACAGAGATGTCGACCTAGGTAGGGAATTCTCCCCGACCTCCTGGCCACGGATCGCACAGCGCGAAATCGTGGCCAGTATTCTCCGGCTCTTTCAGCCGCAGTGGCACCGGTTTCGCACGAACATCCGAACCGCTGCAACGAGCTGAAGGAGAACGACGTGTTCACCGCCCAGGAATGGCCGCAGGCCGCTACTGACGTGACATGCCTGACCGTGGCCCAGTCCCCGCGCGCCTGCGCGGCGGCCGCCCTGCCCTGCCGGGCCGGCGACCCCGATCTGTGGTTCGCCGAGAGCCCGGTCCAGCTGGAGGAGGCCAAGGCGCTGTGCGCCAGCTGCCCGATCCGGAAGCGCTGCCTGAGCGCGGCCATCGACCGGCGCGAGCCGTGGGGGGTCTGGGGTGGCGAGATCTTCGATCAGGGGGTCGTGATCGCGCGCAAGCGGCCGCGTGGCCGGCCGCGTAAGGTCGCGATCCCGGCATGAGACCCGGCTTTCCGACTGTCCGCCGACGAACCGCTCACCGTTTTCCGGTGGGCGGTTCGTTGGTTTCCGGGGTCAGCGCAGCGACGATTCCTCGGTGAAGCCGGGCATCCACTCCCGGGCCAGCTGCATGAAGGGCAGCTCGGCGTCGAGCTGGGCCAGGATGCCGATCGAGCCGCCGAGTACCCGGAAGATCATCACGTACTCCGCCGGAAGTTGCAGCGCCCGTGCGGTTTTCATCTCCGCGCTGGAGATGTTCGACGCCTTGCCTGCCACCCGCTGCATCCACCGCCGGGTGAAGTGGAACGAGTCGGTCTTGATCGGGTCGGTGAACGGGCGCAGGTAGTCGGCGATCTCCTGGTGGGTCACCGTGCGGCCGGGGATCACCCAGCCGTTGTCGTACATGAGCGCGGTCAGCTCCTCGTACCGCTCCGACACCGAGAGCGCCAGCATGCGGCCGAGCTCCGGCGGGAAGCCCGTCGGCAGCGGGGCGCAGGCGCCGAAATCGATCACCGCGAGCCTGCCGTCCGGCAGCATCATGAAGTTGCCCGGGTGCGGATCGGCGTGCAGCAGCCCGGCCCGCGCAGGCGAGGAGAAGTGGAAGGCGCCGAGCAGCGCCGCCACCCGGTTGCGGAGCTCCACCGTGCCGTCCGGATCCTCGGCGCCCGCGCGGATGATGCCGGAGAGCGGGGTACCGGTGACCCACTCGGTCACGATCACCTTGGGCGAACCCGCGACAACTCTGGGGATCACGTAGTCGGGGTGGTCCGCGAACGCCTTGGCGAAGGCGCGCTGGTGCCCGGCCTCGTTCCGGTAGTCCAGTTCCTCCTCGGTGCGCTCGGTGATCTCGGCGAGCACGGGCTTGACGTCCGCACCCGGGATGACCGAAGCGAAAAGCCCCGACATCCGGGAGAGCGTCTTGAGGTCGGCGCGCAGCGCCTCGTCGGCGCCGGGGTACTGCACCTTCACCGCGACCTGGCGGCCGTCCGACCAGACCGCGCGGTGCACCTGCCCGATGCTCGCCGACGCCGTCGGCTCGTCGTCGAACTCGCTGAACCGCTCCCGCCAGCGGGTGCCGAGCTGCTGGTCGAGCACCCGGTGCACGGTGGCGGTGGGCATCGGCGGGGCCGCGGCCTGCAGCTTGGTCAGCGCCTCGCGGTAGTGCTCGCCGAACTCCTCGGGGACCGCCGCCTCCATGACGCTCAGCGCCTGGCCGAACTTCATGGCGCCGCCCTTGAGCTCGCCGAGGACCGAGAACAGCTGCTCGGCGGCCTTCTGGTTCAGGTCGGCGCTGATCTCGGTGCGATCCCCGCCCGCCAGCCGCCTGCCGAACCCCATGGCGGCGCGGCCAGCGATCCCGAGTGGAATCTTGGCTAACTTCGCGTTGCGGGAAGAGCTGCGGCGCGCAATGTCGGACACAGTTCCCATCATGGCCGAAACCTCCCCGGGAGTGCCATGAAAATCGGTGGTCTGTACGCCACACCCGCGATCCGGTTTCGAGCTCATGCGGCCGGACCTGCCGCGACGAGCCGGCAACCGCAGTCCGGATGCGCGCGCCACCGCCTGCTGTGTACCGCGTGCGAATCGGGATCCGGCTCCAGCGTCGCGTCCAGCGTCTCCGGCTCGCGGCGCGCGGAACATGCGAAGATCGCCTCCAGCTCGGTGAGCGCGAGCGCGCTGGTCCGCGCGACCATGGCCGGCGATGCCGCGCCGACCCGGTCCAGCAGCTGCGCGGCCAGGTGCGGCCACTCGGCGTCGCCGCCGCTACGGGTCAGGTCGGCGCAGCGCAGGCAGCTGGTGGCGCCGGGCAGCACCAGCGGCCCGACCACCCCGCGGCCGTCCCGGATCCGGACCGGCAGGTGCGCGATCCTGGCCAACACCAGCTCGGCGCCGAGCCGCGGGTCGATCACCAGGGTGTCGGTGAGGATCACCAGGTCCTCGCGCCAGCTCCGCACCTCGTCGCGGCGGTAGCCGCCGGGTGAACGGGCCGGCTCGACGCCCTCGGCGCGCAGCCAGTCGAGCACCCGGTCGGTGAGCGGGCCGCGGCCGTGCACCCGCACGCCGCGGACCAGGGCGGGGCCGGCGGTGGGGAGAATCAGCAGCCCGGCGTCGTGCACCGCGTCGAGCAGGGCATTCGCCTGTTCCGGGCGGAGTCCGAGCTCGCCTGCCCGCCACAGCAACTGCGGCCGGGTCTGCAGTCCGTCCACCCCTCGCAGGAAGCGCTCGACGACCGCGGGGGCGAGGCCGGGTGGGCGCAGTACGACGGCGCGTTCGGGGTCCCAGCCGAGCTGGATCGCCCCGGAGGGGCGTACCAGGATGGCGACCCCCGGCTGCAGCAGGGGCCCTCGCGGTCGTGGTGTCATGCCTCGCAGTATTGCCACCCCGGGGCGGCGGCGACGCCCCGCGAACGCGAGTTATCCACAGGAATGCCCCTGTTCACAGGGGCATTCGCTCAGGACTTGCCGGAGTCGTCGTCCCGGTCCGGCTCGCCCTGGGATTCCGCCTGCTCCCTGCGCTCGCGCTCCTCGGTAGCGGCGAGCTGCGCCAGCGGGTCGTCGAAGCTGGAGGCGGCGCCGCCGAGCACGCCGTCGATGAAGCCGGCCGGATTGTCCAGATCGTCCGAGCCGGGCAGCAGATCCGGGTGCGCCCAGACGCCGTCGCGGGCGTCGACCCCGGCGTCGTCGGTGAGCCGCTGCCAGAGCACCGCGGCCTCGCGCAGCTTGCGCGGCCGCAACTCCAGCCCGACCAGGGTGGCGAAGGTCTGCTCGGCGGGGCCGCCGGTGGCGCGCCTGCGCCGCAGCGTCTCGGCCAGCGCGCCCGCGCCGGGCAGCCGATCGCCGAGCGCCTCGGCCACCACCACCTGCACCCAGCCCTCGATCAGGGCGAGCAGCGTCTCCAGCCGCTCCAGCGCCTGCTTCTGCTCCGGCGTCGTCTGCGGCTCGAAGGCGCCTGCGGCGAGGATCTCCTCCAGCTTGGACGGGTCGGCCAGCGCCATCGGGTCCAGATTCTGCGCGGCCTGCTCCAGCGCGGAGAAATCCATCCTGATGCCGCGTGCGTAGCTCTCCACCGCGCCGAGCACCTGCTGGCGCAGCCACGGGACGTGCGCGAAGAGCCGCTGGTGCGCGGCCTCGCGGGCGGCGAGGAAGACCAGGATCTCGCTCTCCGGCTGCTCCAGCCCGGCACTGAACTCGGCGACGGCGGCGGGCAGCAGCGCCGCGGTACCGCTCGGGCCGAGCGGCAGCCCGATGTCGGTGGAGGTCAGCACCTCCTTGGCCAGCTGGCCGAGCGCCTGCCCGAGCTGCGAGCCGAAGGCCATGCCGCCCATCTGCGTCATCATGCCGAGCAGCGGCCCGGCGAACTGCTTGGCCTCCTCCGGCAGCTGGCTGCTCCACATGCCGCCGAGCTGCTCGGCGACCGGATCGCAGAGCCGCTGCCAGGTCGGAAGGGTCTGCTCGATCCACTCGGTCGCGGTCCAGGCCACGGTGCGGGTCGCGCCCGCGGGCAGCGTCGTCGCACCGTCCAGCCACAGCTCGGCCAGGTGCGCGGCGTCCGCGACGGCCTTCTTCTGCTGCTCGGAGACCGGGTTGCCCGCGGTGCCGAGCTGCTGGCGGGCCAGCCGCTTGGCGACGTCGTAGTTGACCGGGCCGGAGCCGCCGCCCGCCTGCGTGCCCGCGCCGCTGAACATCTGGCCCAGCTGGGTGAACATCTGCCCGAGCTGCGACGGATCGAAGCCGGGAACCGCGCCGGGCGCACCAGCCCCGGCCGGGCCCGCACCGCCGAAGAGGAAGCCGAACGGATTGCCCGCGCCGCCGCCGAAGGGGTTGCCCGCGCCGCCGAACGGGGCGCCGCTGGACGGATCGCCCCCGGGATTGCCGCCGCCCGCACCGGGCTCGTCGCCACGCCGTTCCTTGTCGTCGTCGCGGTTCGAGAAGCCGAACGGGGTGTCACTCATGCCCCCAACGGTACGCGGAACCTCGCCCACCTCTGTGTTCGCGCAGCGCGAAATCGCGGCGGGCCGGTGCCGAGCGGCGTGCCCGCCGCTCATTACTGTGGGCCGGGTGAATCGCCGCATCCTCACTCTGCTGGCCGCGCTCGTCCCGGTCCTCGTGCTCGGGCTCGCGGGCAGCGTCTTCACTGTGCCGTTCGTCGCGCTCGGCCCCGGCCCCACCTTCAACACCCTCGGTGAGGTGGACGGCAAGCAGGTGGTCGATGTGCAGGGCGCCGAGGTGGATCCGACAACGGGCAACCTGAACATGACCACGGTGTCGGTGCGCGACCGGCTCAACATCTTCGAGGCGTTCGGCTTCTGGGTCAGCGGCGAGCACGGCCTGGTCCCGCGCGCCGAGGTCTACCCGCCCGGCGTGCCGCGCGAGGAGATCGACCGCTCCAACCAGCAGGAGTTCGAGAACTCCGAGGCCTCGGCCGAGGTGGCGGCGCTGCACTTCCTGAATCTGCCGACCGTGGTGCTGATCGGCGAGGTCGGCGAGGATGGCCCGGCCAACGGCGTGCTGCGGCCGGGCGACGAGATCATCAGCATCGACGGCACCCCGATCAGCGCGCCCAAGGACGTGGTGGACGCGGTCTCCGCACGCAAGCCGGGCGATGTGCTGAGCCTGGTGGTGCGCCGGGAGGCCGCCGAGCAGACGCTTTCGGTCACGCTCGGCGCGCGCCCGGACGACGCCGCCAAGGGGTACCTCGGCATCACCCCGACCGAGGGCGCGCGCCCGCCGCTGCGGGTGACCTTCAACCTCGCCGATATCGGCGGCCCGTCCGCCGGGTTGATGTTCAGCCTCGCGCTGATCGACAAGCTCTCGCCCGGCGAGCTGGACAACGGCCGCTTCGTCGCAGGCACCGGCACCATCGACCAGGCAGGCGCGGTCGGCCCGATCGGCGGCATCCAGTACAAGATGATGGCCGCGAAGGACGAGGGGGCCGAGACCTTCCTGGTCCCGGCCGCCAACTGCGCCGAGGCCAGGCAGCGCACCCCCGAGGGGCTGCGGCTGGTCAAGGTGGAGACGCTGACCGGCGCCGTCCAGTCGCTCGCCGATATCGGCGCCGGGCGCGAGACGCCGAGCTGCGGCTGACGGGCGTCAGTCGAGCGTGTGCCTGAGTGCCTCGACCACGTTCGGGGCGAGGCCGGGGTAGGTGCGCAGGTCGAGGTCGCCGAAGTCGTCGCTCTCCGCGTCCTCGTCCGGGCGCACCTGGAGCAGGCAGAGCGACGTCCCGCCGCGCAGCACCGCGGCGAACAGCCTGGCCTCCCGCCGCCCCGGGTGCTCGGCGGCGGCGGTGCGCGCCGCCTCGTCCGCGGCATCGGGGTCGGCGAGCAGCGGCGCCAGCGCCTCGTCCAGTGCGGTCTCGGCATCGGGCGGGAGGATCACGATCTCCTGCACCAGGAGGCAGCCGCTCACGCTCGGCGGCCAGGTGGTGGTCGCCAGGAACTCGTCGAGCGCCCACGACCCGCCGGTGATGTCCTCCGGGAAGGGCTCCTGCGCGACCGGGGTGTACTCGGCGCCCTGGTCCAGCTGATCGACGAGGCCGGGCTCGGCGGCGACGAGGTCACCGGTCGGTACCAGCGCGAAGATCTGCGGCGGTCGGTCCCAGCCCTCGGCGTCGACGAATTCGGCGACCTCCCGGACGGAGCGGGCGAGGGCGAGTTCGGCGTGCAGGTCAGCGGTCACGTCGCACATCCTGTCAAATTCGCCCCTGGCACCGGCACGGTGTCCGATTTCCGTAGAGTGGGCTCGGGCGGTCCGGCAACGGCCCGCGCACAACATCCACCCGGACCCTGGAGCGTGGCATCGTGGGCATGCGGCCCCCCACCGGCTTACCATCACTGTCCCGACGCAGCCGCGTGCTGCTGGTGGCGGCCGTCGTGCTCGCGGCTCTGCTGCTGCTCGGCCCCCGGCTGGTCGACACCTATACCAACTGGCTGTGGTTCGGGGAGGTGGGGTACCGGGGGGTCTTCCTGACCGTGCTGCGCAGCCGGCTGCTGCTGTTCGCCGCGGTGGCGATCTTCGTCGGGCTCGTGGTCTGGCTGGCGCTGCTGCTCGCCTACCGCTCGCGGCCGGTCTTCGTCCCGGTCGCCGGGCCGAACGACCCGATAGCGCGCTACCGCACCACGGTGATGAGCAGGCTGCGGCTCTTCGGCATCGGCATCCCGGTGCTGCTCGGGCTGCTCTCCGGGCTGGTGGCGCAGTCGAACTGGGTGACGCTGCAGCTCTTCCTGAACGGCGGCGCGTTCGGCACCGAGGACCCGCAGTTCCACATCGACGTCGGCTTCTACGTCTTCGACCTGCCGTTCTACCGGATGGTGCTGAACTGGCTCTTCGTCGCCGTCGTGATCGCGTTCTTCGCGAACCTGGTGACCCACTACATCTTCGGCGGGCTGCGGCTGAGCGGCCGCGAGGGCACGCTCACCACCGCCGCCAGGGTGCAGCTCGCGCTGCTCGCCGGGATCTTCGTGCTGCTCAAGGCGGTGGCGTACTGGTTCGACCGGTACGAGCTGCTCTCCAGCGCCAGGAAGGAGCCCACCTTCTTCGGCGGCTCGTTCACCGACATCAACGCGGTGCTCCCGGCCAAGCTCATCCTGCTCGCCATCGCGGTGATCTGCGCGATCGCCTTCTTCGCCGGGATCGTGCTTCGTGATCTACGGGTGCCCGCCATGGCGGCGGCGCTGCTCGTGCTCTCCTCGATCCTGGTCGGTTCGGTGTACCCGCTGCTGGTCGAGCAGTTCTCGGTGCGCCCGAACGCGGCGGACAAGGAGAGCGAGTACATCGAGCGGAACATCGCCGCCACCCGCATGGCGTACGGCATCACCGACGACAAGATCGACTACCAGGACTACAAGGGCGACGGCACCAAGAACCCGGTCGACGTGCCCGCCGATGTCGAGACCATCCAGAAGATCCGGCTGCTCGACCCGAACATCCTCTCCCGCACCTTCACCCAGCAGAAGCAGCTGAAGAACTTCTACGGCTTCCGCGACCCGCTGGACATCGACCGCTACACCATCGACGGCGAGGTGCAGGACTACATCGTCGGCGCGCGCGAGCTCACCCCGAGCAGCCTGACCGGCAACCAGACGGACTGGATCAACCGGCACACCGTCTACACACACGGCGACGGCTTCGTCGCGGCCCCGGCGAACCGGGTGAACCGCCCGCCCGTCCAGGACGCGGCCGCCGCGGGCAGCACCGACACCGGCTACCCCGAATACACCGTGACCAGCGACCTGGCCACGCCGAAGGACAACCAGCTGATCGAGGTCGACCAGCCGCGCATCTACTTCGGCGAGCTCATCTCGCAGACCGACGCCGACTACGCCATCGTCGGCCAGGTCGACGGGCAGGGCCCGCGCGAGTACGACAGCGACATCGCCCAGTTCACCTACGACGGCGCGGGCGGCGTCCCGATCGGGAACTGGTTCAACCGGCTGGCCTTCGCCACCAAGTACGCCGAGCGCAACATCCTGCTCTCCGGCGCGATCGGCCCGGACTCCAAGATCATCTTCAACCGCAATCCGCGCGAGCGGGTCGAGAAGGTGGCGCCCTGGCTGACCGCCGACGGCGACGTCTACCCGACCGTGGTCGACGGCCGGATCAAGTGGATCGTCGACGCCTACACCACGCTGGACGCCTACCCCTACTCGCAGCGCACCTCGCTGGAGGGCGCGGTCGAGGACAGCATCGACCAGAAGACCGGCCGGATGCTGCCGCGGGAGGAGGTCAGCTACATCCGCAACTCGGTGAAGGCGACCGTCGACGCCTACGACGGCACCGTCACGCTCTACGAGGTGGATGCGAACGACCCAGTGCTGCAGGCGTGGCGCGGAGTCTTCCCCGGCGTGGTCAAACCGGAGAGCGAGATCAGCCCGGAGCTGCGCGCGCACTTCCGCTACCCGGCCGACCTGTTCAAGGTGCAGCGCGAGATGCTCGCCAAGTACCACGTGAACGATCCGCGCGAGTTCTTCACCAACAACGCCTTCTGGTCGGTGCCCGCCGACCCGACGGTGGAGGGAAGCACCGGCGCGCTCCCGCCGTACTACATGCTGATGGGCGACCCGGCGACCGGGAAGCCGGTGTTCAACCTGACCAGCGCGATGGTCGGCTACAACCGGCAGTTCCTCTCGGCCTACATCTCGGTGCGCTCGGACCCGCAGGACTACGGCAAGTTCACCATCCTGCGGCTGCCGACCGACTCGCAGACCCAGGGCCCGCAGCAGACGCAGAACTCGATGACGACCTTCCCGCCGGTGTCGAGCGACCGCACGCTGCTTGCGTCGAACAACATCAAGTACGGCAATCTGCTCACCCTGCCGATCGCCCAGGGCGGCATCCTCTACGTCGAGCCGCTCTACACCGAGCCGCGCAACGCGCCGCCGTCGGCGACCTTCCCGCAGCTGGCCAAGGTGCTGGTCAGCTACAAGGAGCCGGGGTCGAACAGCCCGAAGGTCGGTTACGCCCCCACGCTCGGCGAGGCGCTGAACCAGATCCTGCCCGGCGCGGGCGACCTGGCGATCAAGCCGGGCACCGCCGCTCCCAGCGCCGGCACCGGCACCGGCAGCGGTGCGACGCCGCCGGAGCAGGGCAGCACGCCGCCGCCGAACAACGGCACCGCACCGCCGCCCGCCTCCACGGCGGCACGCGATGCCGCCGCCGCGGATCTGAACCGCAAGATCGAAGCGGCGCGCACGGCCATGCGCACCGGCAACTTCGAGCAGTTCGGCCAGGCGCTGGACGACCTGGAGGCCGCGGTCCGGGCTTACCAGGAGGCCAACCGGTAGCGCGAGCAAGACAGAGGGGCCCCGTCACCAGGTGACGGGGCCCCTCTCGTAGGCAGAACTTACCGCCCGATGGAGTCGATCAGGCCGGCGTTCTGCTCGAGCAGGGCCTGGAACGGGCCCTCCAGGCCGTACTGCGCGGCCAGGTCGCGGCCGGCGGCCGTGGCCTGATCGACCAGCGCCGCAGGGCTGCCGGGGGCGGGCGCGGGGGCAGCGGGCTCGGGGGCAGGGGCCGGCTCCGGCTCGGCGGCGGGCTCGACATCGTTCGAGCTGCCCTGGGTCAGGTACCTGCCGCAGCTCGGCCAGGCGCCGACGCCCTGGTTGGCGAGCACGTTCTCGGCGACCCGGATCTGCTCGGCCTTGCTCGCGGTGTGCGCGGAGCCCGCGCCACCGTGCGCGTTCCAGGTGCTCTGCGAGAACTGCAGACCACCGTAGTAGCCGTTACCGGTGTTGATGCTCCAGTTGCCACCGCTCTCGCACTGCGCGACGCCGTCCCAGTTGTGGGTGGCGGCCGAGGCGGTTCCGGTGGAGAGACCGAACGGGACGGCAACGAGGGCGCCGGTGACGGCGGCGAAGCCGAGGGCGCGGGTGCTGAACTTCCGGTTTCGAGACATGTGGGATTCCCTCCCCGCGCCCACCGCCGCGCCCATCGCACGTATCCCTGCCCCCAGGTAGTCGGGGTGACACGGCCGCGGGGCAGGGTTGCCGGCGTTCGACGATCCGTGTTCTGGCCCGGCGCATATGCCCCGAGCCGGTTCCGACGGTAACGGCAAATCTCGGGAAGATCACGCATCGGTAACGATGAATGCGGAGAGGTTTCATCCGCAATCATTCGGCGAACGCGCAGATGAATTCGGCGATTCCCGCATCGAAATGCGGGCCGTGATTGCGTTGTTATGTGCCGGAGATCACTGCGAAATGGTGACGTGGCTCACGTTTCCGGGCGGCTGTGGCTGGCCGACTCGCGTCGAGGCCGCATCTGTGCAGGTAGCGAGGCGATTTGCATTGGCGGCGCACCCGTGTGTAATGTTGTATTCACCGACGCGGGGTGGAGCAGCTCGGTAGCTCGCTGGGCTCATAACCCAGAGGTCGCAGGTTCAAATCCTGTCCCCGCTACTAGTGGGATCGGCTCCCGGAGAATTTCTCCGGGGGCCGTTTTCGTCTCTGGCTACTGCTCGGGATCGCCGTCCGTGTCACGCCGCGGCGCCGTCAGCCGCACGACGCCGGAATCCAGGTCCAGCTCGACGGCGGGCCGATGGGACTGGCCGTCACCGGACTGCCCGGACTCGTCCTGCAGCTTGCCGCCGGGGAACATCTCGCCTATGACACCCATCCATCGACCATAACCGCGTCCGCCGAACGGCTGTCGCCCGAACAGTAGATATCGGACACCCGGCCGCGGTGGAAGTCTGATCCGGGAGAGGACAGACCGGAAACGCGGAGGGAAGAGTGTTGGGTAGCAACGGGATTCGACGGGTCGCCGCGGTCGGCGCGCTGGCGGCGCTGGTCACGGCGGGCGGTGCCGCCGGGGTGTCGGCGCAGCCGTCGGGGAGCGCGGGGATCGACACCGGAAGCGCGGGCGGGGTGATCGACACCGGGAGCGGGATCCTGAACAGCGGGAGCGGCGTTCTGGACAGTGGCAGCGCGGTGCTGGACGGGCTCGGGCTCGGGCTGCCGGACACCGGGTCGGGGGGCGGCGGTGTGCAGACGCAGCGGTGCAACCAGTCCACGCAGGCCGGCGAGGACGGCGTCACCACGACGAGGCACGATCTGGGACGCAGCGGTCCCACCTCGTTCGTGCTGGCCTACGAGACGGAGAACGTGCCGGATCTGATCGACGTCTTCTACGAGGGCACGCCGGTGTACAGCACCGGCTGGGTAGGCGACGACCTGAACCAGGGCACCGGTTCGGCGGTGGTCACGCTGCCCGCCGGAGCGGCGACGTCGGTGACGGTGCGGGTGACCGGTGGGGTCGGGACGGTCTGGGAGTACGTGGTCAACTGCCCGCGGTGACACATCTCGCAAACCGCCCGGCCCCCGGAATCTCTCCGGCGGCCGGGCGGTTGCGTCCGAGCATGGACTTGTTCACCCCCGTCACCCTCGGTGACCTGCAACTCGCCAATCGCCTGGTGATGGCGCCGCTCACCCGCGGCCGCTCCGGGCCGGACGGCATCCCCGGCGAGCTGGTCGCCGAGTACTACGTCCAGCGGGCGGGGACCGGGCTGATCATCACCGAGGGCACCTACAGCTCGCACGACGCGCAGGCCTTCGTCGGGCAGCCGGGCATCGTCACCGACGCCCAGGTGGCCGGGTGGCGCGGGGTCGCGGAGGGGGTGCACGCGCGCGGCGGGCGGATCGTGCTGCAGGTCATGCACGCGGGCCGGGTGTCACACCCGGAGATCAACGGCGGCGGTCCGATCACCGCGCCGAGCGCGATCGCCATCGACGGCCTCGCCCGCACGCCGTCCGGCAAGCACCCCTACCCGGTGCCCGCCGAACTGACCGTCGCGCAGGCGCATGCCGTCCGGGACGACTTCGTCGCAGCCGCCCGCCGCGCCGTCGAGGCCGGGCTGGACGGCATCGAGGTGCACGGCGCCAACGGCTACCTGCTGCACGAATTCCTCAGCCCGGCCGCGAACCGGCGCACCGACGGGTACGGCGGCGCGCCGGAGAACCGGGCGCGCTTCGTCGCGGAAGTGGTCGAGGCGGTGGCCGCGGAGATCGGCGCGGGGCGGGTCGGGCTGCGCATCTCGCCGGAGCACAATATCCAGGACGCCTTCGAGGCCGATCGCGCCGACGTCCGCGCCACCTACGGCGCGCTGCTGGACCGGGTGCGCCCGCTCGGCCTCGCCTACCTCTCGGTACTGCACGCCGAGCCCGCGGGCGAGCTGGTGCGTGAGCTGCGCGAGCGGTTCGCCGGGCCGATCATCGGCAACAGCGGCTTCTCCGCTCCGACCAGCCGCGAGGAGGCGCTCGCCCTGATCGAGGACTCGCACGCCGACGCCGTCGCGGTCGGCCGCGCGCTCATCGCCAACCCGGACCTCGCCGCGCGCTGGCGCGACGCGCACCCGGAGAACCCGCTGCGCCCCGCGTTCTTCTACACCGACGGCGCCGAAGGATACACCGACTACCCGTTCCTCGCCGGAGTCTGACACCCGCCCTCGCTATGCTCCCGCGCCGGAGCCGGAGACCGTTGGCGGCGAGCGAGGAGTGCTGGGGCGGTGAGGGGGAGTACGGCATCGCCGTGCCGCGCTTCGTCGACCCCGCGGTGCTCGCGGGAAGCTGCGCTCAGCCGATGTCGCGCGGGCGCAGCGCGTAGGCGGGGACCAGTTGGTCGCGGACGTGCAGCGGGGGGCGGCCGTCGGCGTAGCGGACGGTGTAGGAGACCCGGCCGAGCCAGAAGCCGTCCACCGTCGGCACCCAGTGCGTGAGGGTGCCCGCGCACTCGCCGTTCATCTCCACTCCGGCGCCGTTCACGTGTTTCGGGGTGCCGGGGTCGCGGATCAGGATGGCGTCCAGCCGCACCCAGACCGGGCGCGGCGGATAGGTCGCGGTGCGGTAGTAATGCCCGGTCGCGCTGGGGAAACGCAGCTCGGGGACGGTGCCCTCGGTGCGCGGTATCGACCGCGCGCGCGGGGTGGTTCGGTCGGGTCCGGCCGCTGGCAGCTCGTCGTCCGTCGAACTCATGTTCGAATCGTAGCCCATTTAGCAAACCGATCGGTATCTCCATCGAGCTGTTTACTGATACCGTGAGTTTCGCTAAATTGGATGGTGCGGCGGATCACACCGCAGACGTGAGGAGACACCGATGACGCTGTCCACTTCAGGCTCGACCGAGGCCTACCGCGACCTGGTGCGCACCCTCTCCGAGGGCTCCGTGCACCGGAGGTTCGACCCCTACCTGGACATCGACTGGGACTCCCCGGAGTTCGCCATCGACCCGGACGATCCGCGCTGGATCCTCATCCCGGAGCTGGACCCGCTCGGCGCCACCGCCTGGTACCGGAGCCTGCCGCGGGAGCGGCAGATCGAGATCGGCAAGTGGCGGATGGTGAACGCCGTCAAGGTCGGTGCCGCCTTCGAGAGCGTCCTGATCCGCGGCATGATGCAGTACGCGATGAAGCTGCCGAACGGCGCTCCGGAATTCCGCTACTGCATGCACGAGATGACCGAGGAGTGCAACCACATCCAGATGTTCCAGGAGCTGGTGAACCGGGTCGGGGTGGATGTGCCCGGCATGCGGCCGCTCTTCCGGCGGCTGTCGCCGCTGATCGGTGTCGCCGGCGGGTACGCGCACGTGGTGCTCTTCATCGGCATCCTCGGTGGCGAGGAGCCGATCGACCACTACCAGAAAGCGCTGATCCGGCGCGGGGCCGAGCTGCCGCCCGCCGTACTGCGCACCATGGAGATCCACATCGCCGAGGAGGCGCGGCACATCTCCTTCGCGAACGAGTTCCTGAAGGCGAAGGTGCCGAAGCTGGGGCCGGTCACGACCGCCGTCTGCGGGCTCGCCTTCCCGCTCGCCATGCGCTGGCTGGCCGGGGAGATCATGGTGCCGCCGCGCTCCTTCGCCCGCGAGTTCGACATCCCGGACGAGGTCTTCCGCGCGGCGTTCTGGCGGTCGCCGGAGGCCAAGGAGATCCTGGCCGGGTACTTCACCGACGTCCGCGCGCTCGCCGACGACCTCGGGCTGATGACCCCGGTGACCAGGCGGCTCTGGCGCGCGCTCGGTATCGACGGGCCGCGCGCCCGGTACCGCTCGGAGCCGATGCGGTCCAGGCACGCCGTCGCCTGAACCCGCTACTCGGCGATGAGCCGGAGCGTCGAGACCCGGCGCCCGGCGAACTCGACGACCGCGACGGCCGGGCGGTCGCCGAGCCGGACCGAGGCGGTGACGGTCCGGCCGGCGGCGATGACCTTCGACACGGTCGCCCCGCGCAGGTACGCCGCGAATTCGGCGGGCCGCGCGCGCCCGGTGGGCAGCTCGGTCGCCACGCCTGCCAGCTCCGCGACCTCCCCGTCGGCGGCGTCGCGCAGCACCTGCTCCGCGCTGCGCCGCCCGCGCGCCCCGACCCCGCGCACCGCGCCGAGCATGCCGAGCGCGCCGCCCGGGCCGAGGTTGGCGAGCAGCTGCCCGCCGAGCAGTGTTCCCGCGCCGAGCCCGCGCAGTCCGGTGCCGAGCAGCTGCAGCACCATCGGTGCGAACTCCCAGTGCGCGGCGAGATGCGCGATGCGCCAGGAATCCTCGTGCCACACCAGGTCGTAGCGCAGGTGCATGGGCACCCGGACGGTGGCGCCGGTGGACATCCGGATGGTGATGGCGAGATCGCGCAGCACGGTCCGGCCGGTGACGATGTCGGCGTCCGGCTGGAAGGTGATGGTGTTCGGCGCGATGAAGGTGTCGTGGAAGCGGCCGATCGCGTCGAGCCCGACGTGCGGGCGCGAGCCGACCGGGTCCTCCACCACCGCCTCCGGGGTGAACAGCGCGAGCCACCCGGCCCGGTCCTTCGCCGCCACCGCGGCGGGTGAGGCCAGCACGGCGGTGAGCAGGTCGTCGCGGGCGGGGGCGGGATCCGGAGCCATCCGACGATTCTAGAACGTGTTGCAATTATTGCGGAACGATGCGCGAACGTTTCGCCGGGCTCTCCGGCGGTTACTGTCGGAACATGGGAATCGAGTCGAGCGCCGTCGTCGCGGCGCCGCGTTCCGAGGTCTTCGCCTGGTACGGACGGCCGGGCGCGTTCGCCCGGCTCACCCCGCCCTGGCAGCCGGTCACGCTGGCCGCCGAGGCGGATTCGCTGCGCGACGGCACGGCGGTGCTCCGGCTGCCAGGCGGGCTGCGCTGGGTCGCGCGGCACCGGGCCGCGGAGTACGACCCCCCGCATCGTTTCGTGGACGAGATCGCGGTCGACGGCATCGCCTCGGCACCGGCCGGGACGGTGCTGCGCTGGCGGCACGTGCACGACTTCGAGGAGGTCGACGCCGAGCACACCCGGGTGCTCGACCGGGTCGAGAGCACCGTGCCCGAGTTCGCGCTGCGCGCCATGTTCGACTACCGGTACCGCCAGCTCGCCGGCGATCTCGCCGCGCACGCCGCGGCGGCCGAGCACGGGTACCGGCCGGGCACCGTCGCGGTGACCGGCGCCTCCGGGCTGGTCGGCTCGGCGGTCGCGGCCTTCCTGAGCACCGGAGGGCACCGGGTGCTTCGCCTGGTCAGGCAGGCGCCGCGGTCGGCCGACGAGCGGCGGTGGCAGCCCGACGATCCCGCGCCCGACCTGCTGGACGGCGTCGACGCGGTGGTGCACCTGGCCGGCGCCTCGATCGCGGGTCGCTTCACCGAGGCACACCGCAGGGCGGTGGCGAGCAGCCGGATCGGGCCGACGCGGAAGCTGGCCGAGATCGCCGCGCGGGCGGGGGTGCGCAGCTTCGTGAGCGCGTCGGCCATCGGCTTCTACGGCTACGACCGCGGCGACGAGACGCTCACCGAGGACTCCGGCCGCGGCGACGGCTTCCTCGCCGACGTGGTGGCGGACTGGGAGGCCGAGCTGCGCCCGGCGACCGAGGCGGGGGTGCGCACGGTCGCGGTGCGCACCGGGATCGTGCAGTCGCCCGCGGGCGGGACGCTGAAGTTGCTGCGGCCGCTCTTCAGCGCCGGGCTCGGCGGCCGGATCGGCGACGGCGAGCAGTGGTTCTCCTGGATCGGCATCGACGACCTGGTGGACGTGTACCACCGCGCGCTCTGGGACGAGAGCCTGAGCGGTCCGGTCAACGCGGTCGCGCCGGAGCCGGTGCGCAATGCCGAGTACACGAAGGTGCTGGCGAAGGTGCTGCGCCGCCCGGCGCTGCTCCCGGTGCCGAAGTTCGGGCCCGCGCTGCTGCTCGGCGAGCAGGGCGCGCGCGAGGTCGCGGCGGCGAGTCAGCGGGTCGAGCCCGCGCGGCTGCGCGCCGCCGGGCACCACTTCCGCGACCCGGATCTCGAGTCCGCGCTGCGGCACGTTCTCGGCCGGGCGAAGCGCCCCTGAGCCGCACGGCGGGTAGTGAACGGTTCGGTGCGCCGGCAACCGCGATGTCGCGCCCTCCGCGAGTCGGCGCGCCGCTCGGCGCGGCCGACCGCTGCATGCGCCGGTCCGCGCAGCCGGGCGCCGAACCAGCCGCTCAGCTCAGCCGGGAGCGGAACTGACCGCTCAGCTCAGCCGGGAGCGGAACTGACCGCTCAGCTCAGCCGGGAGCGGAACTGGCCGCTCAGCGCAGCCTGGCGACGGCATCGGCGAGGCTGCCGACCCGCCGCGCGCCCTCCGGCAGGATCACCGACTCCCAGCCGGGCCCGCCCGCGAGCACCCGCACGCCCGCGTCGATGCAGGTCAGCACGGCCGAGGTGAGCGCGGTCGGCTCCTGCTGCGACCACAGCAGCACCGCCTTCGCCCCGGTGCCGCGGCCGAGCGTGTCGGCCAGCGCGGAGGTCGGCACGTTCGCGCCGAGCATGTGTGCCCCGACCCCCTGCTCGGCGAGCGCGGCGCGCAGCACCTCCAGCGGGAGCGTGTGCGTCTCGCCGCCGGTGCAGGCGAGCACGACCGTGACCCGCGCGGCCGGTGGCGGCGGACAGCTGCGGTGCAGCACCGAGGTGATGCTCCAGGAGAGCGAGTGCTCGACGTCGATGCAGCGCTCCCCGCCGAGCTGGCGGGCGACGATGTCGGCGAAGGTCGGGCGGCACACCAGGTCCCAGGTGTCCACCACGCCGAAGGCGCGCACGTGCGCCTCGACGATCGCGCCGACGGTCGCGGTGTCCAGCGCGAAGGCGGCGGCGAGCAGCCCGGTGCGTTCGCCGCGGAGCGGGGCCGGGCCGCGCGCCGCTGCGGCGGCCCCCGCCGGGCTGGCGCCCTCCCTGATCAGGGTGAGCATCCGGCCGAGCTGGGCGATGTCGGCCTCGGAGTAGAGCCGGTGCTTGCCCGGCCGCTCCTGGGCGGGGCCGATGTCGTAGCGGCGGGTCCAGCTGCGCAGTGTCGCGGTGGGAATTCCGAGGCGGTCGGCCACGGCGCGGACGGTGTAGCCGGCCGTATCGGTGACTGGGGTGGAACCGGCGGGCATGCAGTCATTCTGCCCGCTGTAGGCGATCCCCGTCATGGGTCCTCCTCGCGGTGGGGCTGGGTAGCGCGGCGCGTCCGGGGTATCCGGCGGACGACGTGCCCGATTCGGGGCACGCCCGTCCCGACGCTGAATCGATTATGCATCGTTTCCGTTATCATGGGGGCGACGACGTCGAGAACGAGGAGTTCCGGTGAACCCATTCCGCACGCAACGTCCCGCCCGGCGCGGGGGTCGGCTGCTCGCGCTGGCCGCGGCCACCGTCGCCGCGCTCGCCCCCGCGCTCACCGCGGGCCAGGCGGCCGCGGCGGGCCCGGCCCCGGTGCCCGCGCTGGATGTGACCAGCTACCTCGGCACCTGGAACCAGCTGGCCGCGGTGCCCGCGCCGTTCAACCTGGAGTGCGCCCGCGACACCCAGGCGAACTACACCCTCGACCCGCAGGGCAATGTCGCGGTCTTCAACCGCTGCACCACCTGGGACGGCGGCAGCAACGAGATCCGCGGCACCGCGAGGATCATCGACCAGGTGAGCAAGGCGCAGCTTCGGGTGGAGTTCCCGAACGTCCCCTTCCAGGAAGACCCGGCGGGTACCCCGAACTACATCGTGACCGCGCTCGGCCCCGACTACTCGTGGGCCGTCGTCACCGACCCGTCGCGGCTCTCCGGCTTCGTGCTCTCCCGGACGCCCGCGCTGGACGACGCGAGCTGGGACCAGGTGCGCGGCGCCATCGAGGCCGCGGGCCAGAGCCCGTGCGTCTACCTGACCTCGCCCACCACCGGTGGCATCGACACCATCGCCCCGCTGTGCACCCGGTGACCCGGCGGTGACAGCGCGCGTCACCCTCGCCCTGTTCACCCGGGATCTCCGGGTGCACGACAACCCGGTGCTCACCGCGGCCCACCGCGGGGGTGACGCGGTCGTCCCGGTCTTCGTCCTCGACGACGCCATCCTCGGCGGCGCGTACGCCGCCCCGAACCGGGTCCGGTTCCTGCTCGCCGCGCTGGACGAGCTCGACGCCGAGCTCCGCGGCATCGGCGGCAGGCTGATCCTGCGCCGCGGCCGGGTCGCCGACGAGGTGCTCCGGCTGGCCGCGGAGGTGGACGCCGCCGAGGTGCACGTGGCCGCCGACGCCAGCGGCTACAGCAGCCGCAGGGAGCGGGCGCTGCGCGACGGCCTCGCCGCCGACGGCCGCACGCTCCGGGTGCACGCGGCCGTCGTCACCGCGGCCGACCCCGAGGTGCTCACGCCCTCCACCGGCCGCGATCACTTCGCCGTCTTCTCGCCGTACTTCCGGCGCTGGAGCCAGGCGCACCAGCGCCGCCCGCTCGGCACGCCGCGCGCGCTCACCGTGCCCGAGGTGCGCGGCGAGCGGCTGCCGGACGCCACCGAGCTGAGCAGCGGTGAACCCTCGCCGCGGCTCGCGGTCGGCGGCGAGACCTCGGGGCGCAAGATCGTCAGGGACTGGCTGGCCGGGCCGGTCGGGCAGTACGCCGAGAACCACGACGACCTGGCCGGCGACGCCACCTCCAAGATCTCGCCCTACCTGCACTTCGGCTGCCTCTCGCCGACCGAACTGGTGCACCGGGTCGACATGGACACCGAGGGCGGCCACGCCTTCGTCCGGCAGCTGGCCTGGCGCGACTTCTACGCCCAGCTGCTCGGCGCCGACCCGGAGATCGCCTGGCGGGACTACCGCACCGGCCCGGTCGAGTGGCGTGACGATCCGGCGTCGGCGGCGGCCTGGAAGGAGGCGCGCACCGGCTACCCGCTGGTGGACGCGGCCATGCGGCAGCTGCACGAGGAGGGCTGGATGCACAACCGCGGCCGCCTCGTCACCGCCAGTTTCCTGGCCAAGTCGCTGCGGATCGACTGGCGGGTCGGCGCGGCGCACTTCCTGCACTGGCTGGTCGACGGCGATATCGCGAACAACCAGCTGAACTGGCAGTGGACCGCGGGCACCGGCACCGACACCAGGCCGAACCGGGTGCTCAACCCGCTGCGCCAGGCCGAGCGGTACGACCCGGACGGCGCCTACGTGCGCCGCTACATCCCGGAGCTCGCGCACCTGCCGGGAGCGGAGATCCACCGGCCGTGGCGGGCGGGCGCCGACTACCCGGCGCCGATCGTCGACGTCAACGGAATGTAGTCAGCGCACCGAATCGCAGGTCGCCGGATCGGCCAGCGCGCCCTCGGCGGCGCGTAGCCGGTCGGTGATGGCGGCGAGCAGGTCGATGGATTCCGGCGAGAGCCCGGCGGCGTTGCGCATCAGCCTGCGCAGGCCGGGCAGCGCGAAGCCGGCCGCGGTGGCCTCGTCGCCGGTCGGCGCTTCGTCCGGTAGGGGTTCCGGCTCGTCCGGTGCGACGACGGTCGCGACGCCACCGCCGAGCAGGTCGTCGACGGTCCGGTGTTCGTCCTGGTCGAGTTTCACGGCGCAGTGCTCTCAATCTGTGGATTTCGTTCGTCCACCACGAACGGGCGGAAGGTGTCGCCGCCGGAACGGCCACGTCCTCGAGACGGGTGCGCGGATTGTGACGCATGGTACGACGCGCCGCTCCCGTTCGCGCAGCGGGCCGCGCGCGCGAGCCGGTGCGCGCGCGTAGGGTCGCCTGCGACCGAGACCACGACCTCGCGTGAGGAGCCGGGAATGGGACAGCTGGACGGCCGGGTCGCCGTGATCACCGGCGGGGCGCGCGGGCAGGGCCGCTCGCACGCCGTACTGCTCGCCGGGGAAGGCGCCGACATCGTGCTCGCCGACCTCGCGGCCCCGCTGCCGGGGCTGCAGTACCCGCTCGCCACCCCCGACGACCTCGCCGAGACCGCCGAGCTGGTCCGTGCGGCGGGCGGGCGCTGCCACACCGTGCGCGCGGACGTGCGCAGCCGGGACGACATGGAGCGGGTGGCCGTCGAGACGCTCCGCGAATTCGGCCGGATCGACATCCTGCTCGCCAACGCCGGGATCGCCACGCACGGCACCATCGCCGACATCGATGAGCGCACCTGGCGCGACACCGTCGACGTCGACCTCTCCGGCGTCTTCCACAGCATCAAGGCGGTGTTGCCGACCATGCTGGAGCGGCGCTGGGGCCGGATCGTCGCCACCTCGTCGATCGTCGGCCGGATGGGCGCCACCGGCTCCGGCGCCTATGCCGCCGCCAAGTGGGGCGTGATCGGGCTGATCAAGTCGCTCGCGCTGGAGGTGGGGGAGTCCGGTATCACCGCCAACGCGGTGCTTCCCTCCGGCGTGCGCACCGACATGGTGATGAACCCCGCCACCTACCGCGTGCTGCTGCCGGACCTGGAGAATCCCACCCGCGCGGACGCCGAGGCCATGTTCGCGAAGGGCGGCGGGCTGATCGAGCCGGAGGAGGTCTCCCGGCTGGTGCTGCTGCTGGTCGGGCCGCACGGCGGCCGGTTCAACGGTGAGGCGCTGAGCATCTCGGACGGCATGTCCGGGGGGACCGTCTGATCGGGTGACCCACCCCACCTGCGGTAACGCCGCTCCGGCCGGTCTCGATGAACGGGATGGACGAAGCGAAGGAGAAGGGGAGAGCGGTGGACAACACCACGGCGGCACAGCATTTCGACGCGCTACTGCCCGGTCTCGCGGACCTGCCGCACTGCACCCTCCGGATCGACGGCTCGCCCTGCGCGACCAGGGCCGATCGCTGGGCGCGCGGCCGCGGCTGCTGCCGGGCCACCGGAATCGACCTGCTCTGCGAGAACTGCGCGCTGCGGCTGGAGTGGTGGTTCGCGCTCGGCGTCCGCTTCGAGTGCGGCGGCTGCGGCACGGTGTCGGATTCGCTGGCGGCGCTGTTCCCGGAGTCGGACACGGTGTAGCGCCGGGACGTCCGGGTTCGGCCGTTCGGATCATGCTGGGGGACAACCCTTTACCTGCTCACTGCCGCGCCGCCGGGAAGACACGCGGACGAAATGCGCGGGGAGCCCTATGCTCTCGGTATCGCTGTAAGCCGGGAGAGGCATGGGCGGCCGGTCCCGGCCCGGTTCCGTGCCGCCCGGTCGAGGAGTTCGATGGCCGCTCATCCGGTAGGGCCCGGTGCCGATCGCCCGCGCCGCCCGGAGCCCGATCTGGTGTCGCCGGGAACCGATGCGGCGGTGTGCTTCTCGGAGGCCAGGCTGCGGCGCGACATCACGCTGCTCACCGTCGGCGGTGAGATCGACCTCTCCACCGCGCCGGTCCTGAAGGAGCGGCTCAGCTCCGCCGCGGACGGGACGGGCACGCTGGTCGTCGATCTGACGCCGGTGACGTTCCTCGCGGCGGCCGGGCTGCGGGTGCTGCTCGACGCGCAGTGCGCGGCCGACCGCTCGCAGCTGCGACTGGTCTGGATCACCGGGGCCCGTCCGGTGGATCGGGCGGTCGAGATCGGCGGGGCCGGGGACCGGCTGCGCCGGGTCTCCTCGCTGGCCAGCATTCTCGGGCACCGGGAACGCCGCATGCCGGCGACCGGCTGAGCCGGTCACCGGCATGCTGACGTCTCCGGCCGCGGGTTCGGCGAAACCCGCGGCCGGAGAACTCCACTTCAGCGCAGCCGGGCCTCGGCCCGGTCGCGCGCGACCTCGGCGCGCGCCCTGGCCAGCTCGGCCAGGTGCACGCTGCGGTCGCGGGCCAGCTCGGCCCGCGAGCGCGCGGCATCGCCGAGCTCGGGGGCCCGCTCGCGGGCGATCTCGGCCAGCCTGGCGCTGCGCTCGCGCGCGGTGAGCGCCTGCTCGCGGGCCGCGTCGGCCAGCTCCGGCGCCCGCTTGCGCGCCTTCTTGGCCGCCCTGCGGCTCTGCTTGCGAGCCGTGTCGGCGAACTCCGGGGCCCGCTTGCGCGCTGTACCGGCCCAGTCACCACCGCGGTCCCGCGCGGTGTCGGCGAGGTCCGAGCTCCGGTCCTTCGCCAGCGCCGCCAGGGTGGCGCCGCGATCCTTCGCCGTATCGGCGAGGTCGGAGCCGCGATCCTTGGCGATCTCGGCCCAGTCGGCGCCACGGTCCTTCGCGACGTCGGCGAACTTCGAACCCCGGTCCTTGGCGACGTCGGCGAGTTCGGCGCTCCGCTCACGAGCGAGCTCGGCCAGCTCCGCGCCGCGCTCGCGCGCCGCCTCGGCCAGCACCGGCGCCCGCTTGCGCGCCTTCTTGGCCGCCCTGCGGCTCTGCTTGCGCGCCGTCTCGGCCCAGTCGCCGCCGCGGTCCTTCGCCACGTCGGCCAGATCCGCGCCGCGATCCTTCGCGACCACGGCGAGCTTCGCCCCGCGGTCCTTCGCGACATCGGCCAGATCCGAACCCCGGTCCTTGGCGACCTCGGCGATCACCGCGCCCTTGGCGCCGGCGGTGCCCGCGATACCGCGCGCCGCCTCGGCCACCTCGTGCGCGTGCCTGCGCAGCGCGTCGCCGGTGCCGTCGGCGGCGCTCGCCCCGATCGGCAGCGCCGCGGAGACGGTGGCCGCGGCGTTCTTCGCCGCCCGCCTGCCGCGCCAGCCGAGCGAGGGTTTGCCCTCGGTGTCGGCGCTGGCGATCATCAGCCCGCCGAGCAGCGCCACGTCCTTCAGGAACGCGGCCCGCTTCGCGGACTTGCGATCCGGATCTTCCTCGGCCCAGAAATCCTGCTCGGTGATCGTGGCCGGGACGACCGTGGCGGCGAGCACCAGGGCCGCGAGCCGCGGCGCCTTGCCGAGCGCGAGCAGCGTGCCCGCTCCGACCTGAGCGGCGGCATTGACCTTGACCAGCGTGGCGGTATCGGACGGCAACCTGGTGGCGACATCCTCGGGCAGCGTCCGCTGACCCTTCTGCACGAGGTCGGTCGCTGCCTTCACCCGCGGTTCCGGATTACGCAGGGTATCGATCCCGTCCACGACGAACGCACTGGCCAGCAAGGGTCGCGCGAGTCGGCGCAACAACATGACAGAACCCCTTCCTCGATGGATACGGACCGGGTTCCCGCCTCCGCCGCCCTCAAACGGGGACCGTTCCGCCCGGCTCGGTGCTCGTCTGTCGGTGCCGTGCGGCATCATCGACGCACACCCGTCAGCTCACCCCGCAGATTGCTCGGAGCCCGCCAATGCCCTCGCCACGTAACCGGCCGAAACCCCTGTCCGACAGCGAGATCAATCAGATCGCGGCGGAGATAGCCGCGGGCAGGCCGCCGATGGTGTGGTTCACCTCGGCCGCGGTCGGCGTGCCGGAGGGCAGATCCGGCAAGGTGCTCTCCCTCGGCGACCCGTCCGACGGCGATTTCCTGCAGGTCAAACCCACCGGCTCGAAGGACGTGCTCGCCTTCTCGCCGGTCGAGGTCACGCTGGTCAAGCCGGTCCGCCCGGCCAAGCCTGCGCCGGCCACGGCGCCGACCGGAGCCACCCCCGGCCCCGGCGCCGCCACTTCCGGCCCGGCGTCGGGCGCTGCCGGTTCCGGCGCCCACGGGCCGGGGCCCGCCCGCCCGGCCCCCGCTCCCGCGGGCCGCGCGCCCGCGAATACTGTTGCCCCGACACCGACCCCCAGGGAGGAAACCCCCGTGACGCAGCCGACCACGGCCCCCAAGCCCGCCGCCCCGGCGGCCACCGCCGAGCCCAAGCCGCGCCCGGCCAAGGCGCCGGCCCGCAAGGCGAAGACGCCGGAGGTCACCATCACGCTCAACGGCACCGCCGAGGGCGAGTGGACGGTCGACGTGGTGAGCGGCAAGAAGCGCACGGTGCGCGGCCTCGCGATCAGCACCACCGCGATCTCGCAGGCGGCCAAGATCCTGCACCCCGAGGTCGAGGAGGTCGTCACGGGCATCCTCGAGGCGGTGCGCCGTGACCAGCAGGCCAAGGTCGCCCAGCTCCAGGCCGAACTGGAGCAGGCGAGAAAGCTGCTCACCGAGCTCGGCGACTAGACCGCGGTGTTCACCGTGCTGTCGATACCCTTCGGCAGCCAGACCCGCCGCCCCGGCTCGGTGGGCAGGTGCCGGACGTCCTCGCGATAGGCGTAGCCCAGCGAGCGCTCCTTCGCGTGGTACATCGCCGAGTCGGCCTCGCGTAGCAGTTCGTAGACGCCCGCGTCGAAGCTGCGCGGACCGTCGCAGGCGATGCCGATACTCGCGGTGATCGGGACCTCGCCGACGCTCAGCTCGAACGGCCGCACGAAGGCGGCGAGCAGCCGCTCCGCCAGCGCCCCGGCCTGCTCCCGGTCCAGGGGGGCGAGCACGACGAACTCGTCGCCGCCGTAGCGGGCGGCGACGTCCCGGTTGCCGACCACCCGGCGGATCCGGGCGGCGGCATTGGCGATCAGCTCGTCCCCGACGGCGTGGCCGTAGCTGTCGTTGACCATCTTGAAGCCGTCCAGGTCGAGGAAGAGCAGACAGAGCGGCTGCTCCGGCCAGCGCTCCCGGCTCTGCCCGAGGGCGCGCAGCAGCGCCGAGCGGTTGAGCAGCCCGGTGAGCATGTCGTGGTCGGCCTGGTACTGGGCCCTGCGCTCGCTGCGGGCGCTGCGCACGATGGCGCGCTCGCTGCGGACGAGCACGCCGATCAGCATGAGCGCGAAGAGCGTCGAGACCACCACGCGATCCAGGAAGGTCGGGCTGGAGCCGACCACCGGCACCAGCGCGGCCACGATCAGCGCCACCGCGATCATGCTGGCGCGCTGCCGCGAGTGCTGCGGGTGGATGTGCCGCTGGGTGCCGAGCGAGGTCATCGTCGGGTGCACCGCGGCCACCCCGACGGCCAGGTACGCGACCAGCAGCGGCGCCTGCAGGACGTCGTCGCCGACCAGCCGTGCGCCGACCGTGTCCAGGCTGTAGCCGAGATCGCCGATCAGGATCGCGAGCAGCCCGACGTGCAGCAGCCGCAGCGACGGCTCCGAGGTGCCGGTGGCCATCGAGTAGGCGACCAGCGTCAGCAGCAGTGCGTCCAGCACCGGGTACGCCGCCGCGATCAGCGGCACCGCCCCCGGCTCGGAGGAGCTCAGGATCGGCGAGATCAGGAAGGTCCAGGAGGCGAGCAGCGCGCCGAGCCCGATCAGCCCGGAGTCGAGCAGCAGGTCGTGGTTGGCGCGGGCCTGCCGTGGCCGCAGCCAGAGCGTGGCGGCGGCCCCGATCCCGGCGTACCCGGTCAGGGTGCAGATGTCGTCCAGCGGCTGCAGCCCGGTGCCGCGCAGCGTCGTGCCCGCGGCGAAGGCCACCGCCGATGCGGAGAGCAGGTACCAGGGCAGCGGGTGGGCCGGGCGGTACCGCCACAGCCCGAACCCGATCATGCCGAGCGAACCGAGCACGACGAACGCGGTGGCGCCGAAGGCCACCGGGCCGGAGCCCGCAAGCAGGTGTACCCCGATGGCGGCGGCGCCCGCCGCGAGCAGTAGCGCGCAGCACCCCGCCCCCGGCTGTGCGAGCTTCCCGGCCGTTCGTCCGTCCTGCACGTTCATCAGCCCCCCTCGGTCGCGCCGTTCCCGGTGAACCGTGCCGCGTAGTAGATCTGGGAGTCCTCCACCGCGACGTCGACGCTCGCCCGCTCGTCCAGCGCGGCCCTGATGCCGTCCGCGAACGAGAAGCGAGTGTTGTTGTACGAGCAGATATCCCAGCCGACCACCGCACGCTCGGCCACGAGTACCCGAACCACTGATTCGATCATGACATGGAACGCGGCGCCATGGCGGGCGCCCGGCGCAACGAGGGTGAAACCCGCGTAGAAAACCGCGTCCCGGGCGGCGTGTTCCGGGTAACGCGCAGCGAAGTACTCGGGGCTGATCCACGGCACCGTCTCCAGGCAGCGGGTCAGCGTGGTGACGCCGATCGGCTCGCCCGACGGCAACCGCGCCACGTGCTTGTGGATCCGCGGATCGACCATCTCCGCGCGAAACTCGCTGGGATGCAGTACCTGCCGCGCGGCGGCGGTGGTGCGCAGCGGGCCGAAGGCCTCCTCGTAGACGGCCTGGAAGCGGGCGATCTGCGGTTCGGGGACGCTGGTCTCGACGGTCACGTGCAGCTCGCTCACCGGGTGCCGTCCCAGCCCGCGGCCCGGTACGCGGCGAGCACCAGCGCGCAGGCGGGTTCGGCGTCCGCGCGAATCTCGGTGACGCACAGCTCGATCGGGCCGAAGCCTGCGCTCCGGCGCCGGGTCATGTCGGTCAGGCTGGCCCGGATCAGCGCCTCCACCTCGGCCGCGCTCCCGGCCTCGTGCTCGACGAAGAGCCCGGCCCCCGAGCCGTCGGTGCGCAGCACCCAGCCCATGCCTGCGGCCGCCCGCCCGCCCGGCTCCGCGCCGTGCGCGGCGTACACGCAGTACAGCCGATCGCCCCAGGCGATCGGTTTGCGCACCCGCGCGCCGCGCACCAGCCGGGCGCGCGGCGGGATCACCGACGACAGCCGGATCAGGTTCGCCTCGCCGACGCCGAGCTCGCGTAGCGCCGCGTCGAACGCCGCCAGCGCCGTCGGGCCGGTGCCGGTCGCCGCGCCGATCTCGATGGTCAGTGGTATACCGGACGACCGGGCCGCGCGGGCCGACCTGGTCGCCGGGGTGCGTAATCGCTCCACCCACGGCAGCCCGAGCAGTGCGCTGCGCTGTGCCGAGACCGCTCCGCGCGCGGTGTTGTGCATCATGGTGCCCCTCCGATTCCCCCGGCCCGCCGGATGCGCGGGCCGCGTTCAGCAACGAATTCGACTGTGCGCCAACTCGGCCGGGTTCGCAGGGCGGTTCGCCGAAACGGTGTCGCCCGCTCGGGCGTCCATACCCCTTCCGGCCTGCGGTGATGGAGCTTCGGCATTGCCTGGGCGACTGTCCAGGATTTCTCCCACTGCGGAGCGCCATCGTGGTGCACAATCTCCGGACAGGACCCGAATCAGGTTCGACAGGAGGAATGCAGTGCCGCTTCCCGACTCATCCGTGTTGTCCTCCGTACCGCCGGCAGTCCCCTTACCGACCGACAGTGCGGTGCTCGCCGCCGAGTCCCTCCGGCTGGACGCGAGCGCCGTGGACTTCGCGCTGGTCGCGCTCTACTTCGTGTTCGTCATCGGCATCGGGCTGCTGGCGCGGCAGCGCGTCTCGTCCAGCATCGACTTCTTCCTCTCCGGCCGCTCGCTGCCCGCCTGGGTGACCGGCCTCGCCTTCATCTCGGCGAACCTCGGCGCGGTCGAGATCATGGGCATGTCGGCCAACGGCGCCGAGTACGGCTTCCCGACGTTCCACTACTTCTGGATCGGCGCCATCCCCGCCATGCTCTTCCTCGGCGTGGTGATGATGCCCTTCTACTACGGCTCCAAGGTGCGCTCGGTGCCGGAGTTCATGCGCAGGCGCTTCGGCACCGGCGCGCACCTGGTGAACGCGCTGAGCTTCGCGGTGGCGCAGATCCTCATCGCCGGGGTGAACCTGTACCTGCTCGGCACCATCCTGAACGTGCTGCTCGGCTGGCCGCTGTGGGTATCGGTGGTGGTCGCCGCGGTGATCGTGCTCTCCTACATCACCCTGGGCGGGCTCTCGGCCGCCATCTACAACGAGGTGCTGCAGTTCTTCGTGATCGTGGCGGCGCTGCTGCCGCTCACCCTGGTCGGGCTGCACAAGGCGGGCGGCTGGAGCGGGCTGAAGGAGCGGATCATCGACTCGCCCGGCGGCGCCGCGCAGCTGGAGTCCTGGCCGGGCAACGAGCTGAGCGGGTTCAGCAACAACTTCCTCTCGATCCTCGGCATCGTCTTCGGCCTCGGTTTCGTGCTCTCCTTCGGCTACTGGACGACGAACTTCGTCGAGGTGCAGCGGGCCCTGGCCACGCACTCCATCTCGGCGGCGCGGCGCACCCCGATCATCGGCGCCTACCCGAAGATGTTCATCCCGCTGATCGTCGTGATCCCCGGCATGATCAGCGCGGTGCTGGTGCCGGAGATGGCCGAGTACAAGGCGCAGCGGGCGGCGAACCCGGACTTCACCGGGGACACCTCGTACAACCAGGCGCTGCTGTACCTGATGAAGGACGTGCTGCCGAACGGGCTGCTCGGCGTCGGCCTGGCCGGGCTGCTCGCCGCGTTCATGGCGGGCATGGCCGCGAACATCTCCGCGTTCAACACGGTGTTCAGCTACGACCTGTGGCAGCAGTACGTGAAGAAGGACCGGCCGGACGGCTACTACCTCAGGATCGGCAGGCTCGCGACGATCGGCGCCACGGTGGCCGCGATCTTCACCGCGTTCATCGCGGGCAACTTCGCCAACATCATGGACTACCTGCAGACGCTGTTCAGCTTCTTCAACGCGCCGCTCTTCGCCACCTTCATCCTCGGCATGTTCTGGAAGCGGATGACCCCGGCCGCGGGCTGGGCCGGGCTGGTCGCCGGCACCGCCTCGGCGATCTTCGTCTTCCTGCTCAACGAGTTCGAGGTGACCTCGCTCTCCGGGCAGGGCGCGAGCTTCGTGGCCGCGGGAACGGCGTTCGTGGTCGACATCGTGGTGAGCGTGGTGGTCACCCAGTTCACCGCGCCGAAGCCGGCCGCCGAGCTGGCCGGGCTGGTGTACTCCGAGACGCCGAAGGAGATGCGCACCGACCCGGACGCGGACTCGCTGCCCTGGTACCAGCGGCCGGTGCTGCTCGCCGGTATCGCGCTGGTGCTGGTCATCGCGCTGAACATTTTCGTCGGATAAGGAGCTTCTGCGATGCTTTTCGACATTCGCACCATCGTCGGCTCGCTACTGAGCATCTACGGCGTGGTCCTGCTCGTCACCGGGCTGGTCAACAACACCGCCGCCGAGCAGGCCAAGACCGGCGGCTGGAACATCAATCTGTGGGCCGGGATCGGCATCCTCGCCGTCGGGCTCGCCTTCATCGCCTGGGTGCTGCTGCGCCCGGTGCATGTCGCCGCGGCGAAGCCGGCCGCCGACCCGGAGGCGCCGCTCGACCCGGAGAAGATCACGCCCGCCGAGTAGCGCACACGGCGAGGGCCCCGGCCGCGAATCCGCGGCCGGGGCCCTCGCAATGTCCGGGTCGGATCAGATGACGCCGGGCGCCTGCTGATCCGGGCGGGGGACGTCGCCGCGCCAGGCGCCGGTCTCGTGCCCCTGCTTCTCGATGAACGCCTTGAAGCGATCGAGATCGCCGTTGATCCGGTGCTTCAGCACACCGGTCTTGTCGGCCACCTGCTCCAGGAAGCCGTCCGGGTCGACATCGATCTGGGCGGTGACCCTGGTGTGGGTGTCGTCCAGGCGGTGGAAGGTGATCACGCCCGCGTGCTCGGGGCCGCTGTCCGACTTCCAGGCCACCCGCTCGTCGGGGTGCTGCTCGGTGATCGTGGCGTCGAACTCCTTGGTCACCGGGCCGACCTTGATCCGCCAGTGCGTGTGCTTGTCGTCGAGCTGCCTGATCTCCTCGACACCCTCCATGAAGTGCGGGAAGGACTCGAACTGGGTCCACTGGTTGTACGCGGTCCGGATCGGAACCTCGACGTCGACTGCCGCGGTCATCGTGCTCATGGGGTAACTCCTTTCCCACTCCGGGATCACTCCGGGGAACGGGGCTGGTGTGTCGTCCTGCTGGACGACCGGGACACTCATCGGCTACCCGGGGTCTCCTGGTACAAACAACCGGTACCGCGGCTCGGTACGAGGTGGTTCAGCGGTTATCGCGGCACTGGGCGCGATCTGCCGTGCTGAGGCGGCGGTGGGACGGTGCCGCCCCAGCCGGTGGCAAATGGCCGGCGAAGCCTGCTGTGGGTCAGTCGGTTCCGGCCGGGGCGCGGTTGAACTGCCCGAGCAGGACGTCGATCGCGAGGAAGCCGAGCAGGCTCAGCCCGAACAGCGGGACGAACCAGCCGACCAGCAGCGCGGCCGCCACCGCGGCCACCGCGAGCGGCAGCGGGGTCGAGCGCAGCGCACCGCGGCGCGGCGCCCTGCCGCCGAGGGGCCGACCGGTCGCGCGCGCCGGGCGCCGACGCCACCACATGCGGTAACCGAGCAGGATCACCGTGCTCAACCCGACCATGCTCACCAGCAACAGCAGCTGGTTGACCAGCCCGAACATCAGCCCCATGTGGAACTGGATGCCCCAGTTGGCGAGCTTGGCCATGAGCGGCCACTCCGCGTACGGGAGCCGGTCGGTGACCTGCCCGGTGGCGCCGTCCACCGCGACCGCGTCGGCGCTGTAGGTGCCTGGGATCCGGCGCTCCTTCACGGTGAACGCCTGCCCCGCCGCGCTCGGCACGGAGATCTCGGCCGGCTGGGTGACGCCGTCGGCGCGGGCGGCCGCGAGCACGGCGTCCAGCTCCGTGATCCTGGTGGCCGGGTCCACCGCGGGGGCGGTGGCGTGGCCGGCGGGGTGGTGGTCGCCGCCGGGGGCGTGCGCGGGTTCGGCGCCGGGGAGCGTGCCGCTGACCGCCGGGGTGGTCCAGCTCAGCTGGGCGCGCAGCTCGTCGATGTTCGCGCCCGCGTAGGTGGACCAGGTCATGCCGGTGGCGGAGAGGATCAACGCCATCGGCAGCACCCAGGTGCCGAGCGCACCGTGCCAGGTGAGCTGGCGGTTCCGGCCGCGCTGCGCGGAGTCGGGGGCGAGCAGCCAGGCCGCGGAGTTACGGGCCCGCCGTGCCCGCACCCGGCGGATCCACAGGACCAGCCCGGCCGGCACGATCACCCACAGCCAGGAGGCGGCCAGCTCGCTGTAGAGCCGGCCCGGCTCGCCCAGGTGCAGGTGGCGGTGCAGCTGGGAGATCCAGGTGCGCAGCGGGAGCGCGCCGGAGCTGCCGTAGACCACCTCGTCGCCGACCGGCTCGGCGGTGTACGGGTTCACGAACACCGCGCGGCGTTCGGATTCGCCGAGGGTGGGGTCGGCGAAGAGCACCCGGGTGGTGTCGCCGGGGGTGGGGGCGGGGGCCACCGCGACCAGCGTGAGGTCGGGGCGGACTGCGACGCCGTTGCGCACCTGCTCGGCGAGCGGGGCCTCGGTCTGCCCGACCGGGACGCGCAGAAGATCTTTGGCGGTGAGGGCCTCCAGGGTGGGGGAGATGGCGTAGAGGGCGCCGGTCACGGCGGCGATCAGGATGAACGGGGCGACGAAGAGGCCCGCGTAGAAGTGCAGGCGCAGGGCGAGGGGTTGCAGGGTACGACGGGGTGTGGGGGTGGGGACGTCGTCGGGGGAGGTGTCGGGTGGGCTGACATCGGTGACGCTCATGGAGGTTTCGTTTCGTCGAAGGGCTGTCGGCTCTTCTCGCATCGGCGGCGCGGGCACGGCAGGACGCCAGGTGCCCCGGCGGGGCGCGACGGCGCTCGCCGGTGCTTCGACCGGCGGCGAGAAGGGTGTCTAGTGGACGAAACCCAGCGGTGGGCCGCGGCTGCTCAGCCCCTGCCGCGCGAAGACGCGCAGCACGACCCGATCGCGGTGCGCGATCGGCAGCAGAACCCGGTCCGCGACCGGTGGGGCGGGGGCGCGCGACGGCAGCGCTCGCGCCAGGGCGCCGAGGGCGGCGCGGCAGGCGGCGCCCGTCCCGTGCACGAGCAGCGCGGCGACCAGGACGGCGGCCGCGTGCGCGGCGAGCATGGCGGGCGTCAGCTGGAGATCGCCGCCGTGCAGATGCCCGGACTCGAACCCGAGCCCGGCATGCCCGAGTACCTGGGCCACGCCGAGCGCGGCGACCAGGGCGGCGGCGCTCTCCCGCAGTGCGGGCGCGCCTGCGATCAGTGCCCCGGTGACCGCGGCGGCCGCGAACAGCAGGACGAGCGCGGTGGAGCCGGGCACCTCGAGCCCGACCCCGGCGCGGGCAGCGGCCCACCCGTGCGCCGCCACCGACAGGCACGCGGACAGCGCTCCCGCCGCCGCGCCGCGCACCCGCGCGACCGCGGCGGGAGCACCCGCGTTCCCGCGGCCGGACCGGCACAGCACGGGCCGATTTTACCCGGGTGCGCGGGCCCGCCCGCCCCATCGGGCCCTACCGGAGGGGAAACCATGCGCGGCAGCGAATCCGGTGCTGGGCTCAGGTGTTGTCGCGTTTGAAGGTGTTGAGCGGGCCCTTGTCCATCCTGACCTCGACCCGGCCGTCCGGGTGCAGGATCGCCTTGGGGCGGTGCTCCGACATCCGCCTGCTGTACAGCTCCAGCCGCTCGACCAGCACGCCGTCCGGCCGGTTGTAGACGATGCCTGGGACGCAGGTGAAGATCCAGCTCGACTTCTTCGCCTGGTCGGCCGGGATGGTGACCTCCTCCTCGCCGCCGCTGTCGATGGCGAGCGTCACCCGGTACTTGTGGAAGGAGCCGGTGCCGTTGTTGATCGCCGAGTACGCCACCGGCACCACCGCCGCGATCTCCGGCGCGAACCGCACCTCGATGATCTCCTCGGTGCTCCCGCCGCCGCGGTTCACGTCACCGCGCCCGCGGTCGCCCAGGTGCCGCACCAGATCCTTGAACTGCGGGTTCGCCGGGATGCCCTGGGCGTCGAAGGTGGCGACGTGCACCACGGTGCCGTCGGTCAGCACCACCAGCGCGTACGCCTCGTAGTCGGTGCCCGACGTCCACGCCACCCGCAGCCGCACCACCGGTGCCTTCCGCAGCAGTACCGGCGCCGAGTTCTTCTCGAGCGTGATCGAGCGCTTGATCAGGTTCGGGCCCGGGCTGCCCGCCCCGGGCGGCGGCGGGAACCCGCCCGGACCACCCGGCGGCGGTGCGGCGAAACCGCTGGGCGGCGGCGGCGCGGCGGCGGCCGGTCCGGGATCGTCGACGGTGATTCCGTAATCCGTCGCCAACCCGGCCAACCCGGACGCGTACCCCTGCCCGACATTGCGCAGCTTCCACGCCCCACCGCGCCGATAGATCTCCCCGAGCACCACCGTGGTCTCGGTACTCAACCCTCCGACGACCAGATCGTGCGCCGCACCCCCATCGGTCACCTGCACCGCGAGCGGAACCGCGGCGACGGTCCCGGTGTCGACGGAGGCGGCGACGACGAGCCGCTCGACCCGCGCGGCGACCCGCCCGAGGTCGACGCTGATCGCCCCACCGGCCAACCGCACCGCCCCGTCCGGCGACTCCGGCTGGTTGTAGAACACGAAGTCGGCATCCCCGCCGACCTTCCCGTCCGCCCCGACGCACAGCACCGAGACGTCGATACCGTTCGGCGCCACCGTGATCCGCACCTGCCCACCGCCGAGCGGCACATTGCCGCCCTTCGGCAGGGCACCACCCGGGCTCGAGTTCACTGCGGACCCCTCGTCACTCGTCCGATTCGTACGGTTCCGAGCCTAGGGGATCAGCCCTCCACGTCCATCTCGGCGAGCGGCTTGCGCAGCAGCTTCCCGGTGGCGTTGCGCGGCAGCTCGTCCAGGAAGACCACCTCGCGCGGCACCTTGTACCGCGCCAGATTCGCCTTGACGTACTCCTTGATCTCCTGCGGATCCCGGCTCGACCCCGGCCCGGGCACCACGAAGGCGCGCAGCCGCTTCCCGTACTCCCGGTCGTCCACCCCGACCACCGCCGCCTCGAAGACGTCCTCGCGGCCGGCGATCAGGTTCTCCACCTCGAGCGGGAAGACGTTCTCGCCGCCGGAGACGATCATGTCGTCGTCGCGGCCGTCGATGAAGAGCAGCCCGTCGGCGTCGACGTGCCCGACGTCGCCGCTGTTCATCATCCCGTCGACGATCTCCTTGGTGCGCCCGTCGGTGTACCCGGTGAAGGCGAAGCCGTTGTCGACGAAGATGGTCCCGGTGACATCGGGCTCGGTGATCGGCTTCCGGTTCTCGTCCAGCAGCACGATCCGGATCCCGACCGGGGCCTTGCCCGCGGTGGTCGGCGCCTTGCGCAGGTCGGCCGGGGTGGCCACGGTCATGACCGCGCACTCGGTGGAGCCGTACAGGTTGTAGAGGCTGTCGTTGAAGTGGTCGAGCGCGCGGGTCACCACGTCCGGGGCGATCGCCGAGCCTGCCGCGAAGATCACCTTCAGGCTGCTGACGTCGTACTTCGCCAGCACCTCGTCGCCGAGGTCGAGCATGCGCTGCAGCATGGTCGGCACCACGACCAGCGAGTCGGCCTTGTACTCCTGGATATTGGCGAGCGTGCCCTCCGGGCTGAAGCGGCGCTGCTGGAAGACCACCCGGTTGCCGAGCGCGAGCCCGAGGGTGAACTGGGAGAGCCCGGTGCCGTGGAAGATCGGCGCCGCCATCAGCATCGTGCCGTTGCGCGGCAGCGGCACCCGGTCGATGAACTGCGCGGAGGCGAAGGGGCTCACCCGGTCGCGCGGGGCGCCCTTCGGCGTGCCGGTGGTGCCGCTGGTCAGGATGACCATGCCGCCCGGCTTCTCCGGCGCGGGCAGCGGCGTGGTGTCGCGGCCCGCGATCAGCGAATCCAGGGTCGGGATCGCCGGATCAGCGCCGTCCTTCTCGTCCACCCAGGTCAGCACGTGCGGGATGCCGGAAGGGATGGCGCTCATCAGATCGAGGAACTCGCTGTCGTGCAGCACCGCCTTGACCTTCTCGCGCTCGGCCACGTCGGCGAACTGCGGCTTGGCGAAGCCGGTGTTCATCAGCACCGCGCGTACGCCGAGCTTGCCCGCGGCGAGCAGGCTGAGCACCATGCCGCGGTGATCGCGGGCCAGCACGGCGACCACGTCGCCGGGGCCGATGCCGTTCTCGGTGAAGCCGCGGGCCAGCGCGTTGGCGCGCCGGTCCAGCTCGCCGAAGGTGATCTCGCCGAGCTCGTCCACGATGGCGGCGGCGTCCGGCCTGGTCTGCGCGGCGTGCATGACGACTCCGGCGAACGGCCCGAATTTGAGCACGTTGATCGCCGAGCGGGCGGCGTGGTCGAGCCGCAGCGGATTGAAGAGCCGCCGCTTGAGCATGACGTTGACGCCGAGAGCGAGATCGCTCGCCTTGCGGATCGGGGCCGGGAGTGCCATCTGCTACGCCTTCCGCGCGGCCCGGCCGCCGGCGAGCGGGAGGTGGCGGGAACCGCGGCTTCGAGATCCAGTGCTAGCCAGACAATAGCAGCGGCCGGTATCGGCCGTGTCGCACGTCTCGTCCCGCTGTCCGCGGTGTATCCGCAGGTGACGAAGGTCAGGCGGCGGAAGAAGTGAACCTGGAGCCGCCGCCCGGGCATCCGGGGGACGCGCCGGGCGGCGGAAAAGGCTCAGGCGTTGACGTCGTACTCCACCAGGACGCGGCGCAGCAGCTTGCCGGTGGGGTTGCGCGGCAGGTCGTCCAGGAAGACCACCTCGCGCGGCACCTTGTACCTCGCGAGGTTGTTCTTCACATACGCCTTGATCTCCTCGGCGTCCGGGTTCTGCCCCGGCTCCGGGACGACGAAGGCGCGCAGCCGCTTGCCGAACTCCACGTCGTCCACGCCGACCACCGCGACGTCGAAGATGTCCGGCCGCTCCAGCAGCAGGTTCTCCACCTCCTGCGGGAAGACGTTCTCGCCGCCGGAGACGATCATGTCATCGTCGCGGCCGTCGACCATGAGCAGGCCGTGCTCGTCGAAGTGCCCGACATCGCCGCTGGACATGAAGCCGTCGATGATCTGCTTGTGCCTGCCGTCGGTGTAGCCCTCGAACGGCGCGCCGCTGCGGATGAAGATGCGCGCGGTGGTGTTCGTCGCGCTCACCTGCTTGTCGTCCTCGTCGTAGAGCCGCACCTCGCAGGTGATCGGCGGGCGGCCGACGGTGCCCGGCGCGATGGCAAGCTCGTCCGGCTGGGCGACGGTGGCCACGGCGCACTCGGTGGAGCCGTACAGGTTGTAGAGCACCGGGCCGAACACCTCGGTGGCCTTCACGCACAGCTCCGGCGAGAGCGCGGAGCCGGCAAGCACGATGCCGGTGAGCGAGGAGAGGTCGTACTTCGCGCGCACATCGGCGGGCAGCTCGGCCATGCGGTGCAGCATGGTCGGCACCGCGACCAGCATGTTCGCCTTGTTGTCCGAGATCGCCTTCAGCGTGCCCTCGGCGTCGAAGCGGCGCCGCATGACGATCTTGTTCGACAGCGCGGTGCCGACCAGCCAGGTGGCGAGGCCGGTGCTGTGGAAGATCGGCGAGACGATCACCATGGTGCCGCGCTGCACGAACGGCAGCCGGTCCACGATCTGCGCGGTCGCCAGCGGCGAGACCTTGGTGCGCGGCGCGCCCTTCGGCAGCCCGGTGGTGCCGCTGGTCAGGATGATGAAGCCACCCGGACGCGGGGGCGCGGGCAGCGGCTCGGCGGAGTTCGCGGCGACCAGGTCGTCCAGGGTCTGCGCGCCGGCGGGCAGCTCGGTGCCCTCGTCCACCCAGGTCAGGTAGCGCGGCAGCTCCGGGGGCAGCGCGTCGAGCAGGCCGAGGAACTCGCTGTCGTGCAGCACCGCCTTGACCTTCTCGCGCTCGCACACCTCGGCGAACTGCGGCTTGGCGAAACCGGTGTTCATCAGCGCGATCCGGACGCCGAGCTTGCCCGCCGCGATCATCGAGAGCAGCAGGCCGCGGTGGTCGCGGGCCAGCACCGCGATCACGGTGCCCGGGGTGATGCCCGCCGCCTCCAGGCCGCGGGCGACCGCGGTGGACTGATCGTCCAGCTCCCGGTAGGTGAGCTCGCCGCGCTCGTCGACCAGCGCGACCTGGTCGGGCGCGATCCGGGCGGAGTGCCGGACCAGGGTTGCCTGCGGACCGTAGATCTGCGACTCCCGCATGGTGCGCAGCGTCTCCACCGGCGCCTTGGGATTGCTGACCCCGTTCTGCCGCAGCACCCCCAGCGCCTTCACGACCTCGAGCGCATGGGCCAACTTCATGGGCGAACACCTCCACAAGCGGGGTTCGCCCTCGTGCCCGAAGCGCGAACCCACCGGACTTCTACGAACGCATACCGTAGCAGTGCGAGTGCGGCAGATCACAGGGAAAGCCGACAAACCGGACCGCCGATACCTACTCGCGCGTAACCCCAGGTAGACGGCGCCGCCCCCGAGCCTGAGCAGCGGGGGCGGCGGCCACGTCGGGTCAGTTGTACACCGCTCCGAAGCTCGGCATGGTGACGGTGCCGCGCTGGTAGGCGAATCCGTCCGGGTGCTCCGCGCTCACCGGCATCGGCCAGCGGTGCCAGAGCGAGCCGTAGATGGCGGCGACGACCGGGCCTGCGCCGATGCTCAGCCTGGCGGTGCGGATGGTGGTGTCCACCGGGATGTCCTGGTGCTCGATCAGCTGGTTGGTGCCGCTCTCGCCGGTGGCCAGGTTGAGCCAGATCACCTCGAGCCTGGCGTCGTTCTGGTTCGGCGCGATGGTGCCGGGACCGCCGAAGAAGGCGAAGCGGAAGCCGTCGTACCCGAAGGCGAGGCCGTTGCCGTAGAGGCTGCCGCCGTCGCCGCGGCCGATATCGGACTGCGCGGGCACCTGGAACGGCTGCGCCGGCGCCGCCACCTCCCCGGCCTTCGCGATCGCCGCGGTGTCGGTGAGCAGCCGGTCGAGCGCCGCGACGGCCTCCGGATTGCCCGCCGCCACCGTGCGCAGCTGCTGCGCGGCGGCGATCGGATCGATCACCGGCGTCGACTCCGGCGCGGAGGCCGCCGGCCCCGCGAGCGCGAATGCGCCTGCCGCGAGCGCGGCGACGGCGAGAGAGAGACGACGCAGTGAACCCACTCGATGCATACCCAGTTCTCCTCGAAGAGTCGTGGTAACGCTGGTTGGTCTAGCGCAGATCGACCTTCGCCCCGGCGGACGACTGCGAGCCGTGCACCTCCAGCACCGCGGGAACGGTGCCGACCGGGACGTCGAAGGCGACCTTCACCGTAACGGTGTCTCCGGGCGGCACCGCGGAACTCGGGATCGCGGCGGCGGGGAATTCCCGGCCCAGGTCGTCGACGAGCGTCTGGTCGCAGCCCGCGCAGGAGCGCGGCCGGTCGTCGGTGTTCCGCACCACGACGGTGAGCACGCGGTACTCGCCGTTCGCGGTGGCCGGGCCGAGCGATTTCACCGGCGGCTCGATCTCGGTGACCTGGAAGGCCAGCGCCGCGTCCCGCACCTCGGCGGTCGGCAGCGGGGCCGGGTCGGTGGCCATCCTGGCGACGGTGAAGGCCCCGCCCCAGAGCAGCAGGATTGCGCCGATGATCGCGAGCGGCACCGCGAGCGCGCCGGAGCGGGCCGGACGGGCCCGGAAGCCCGGCGGCGGCGTCGTGAAGCCGGGTGGCAGCTCCTCGCTGATCGGCCGCGCCGCCCCCGCGGTGTGGTTGCCCCCTGATCGCCGATGCCACGGCAATCCGCGGCTCACGGTGTTCCCCTGCATCCTGAGAGTGTGCGTCATCACGCGCGAGAAGGGAATAGTGGGGTCTACGTTGGGACGATAGGGAGCTGATATCGCTCCATCGAATACTGTCTGAATATTTGCCAGCACGGCTGGCAAACCGGCATTGACGATGCCCGAGTGGTCGATTCCCGGTCGCGCGTCCAGTTCGACGGCGGCGCCGGGCAGCCTCATGTAGGCGCCGCGGCGACGGGCGGGTCGGCGACGATAGCGAGCGCCGGCGGTACCGCGAGTCCGCGGCCGCGCCGTATTCCGTTCACACGACCGTGATTCCACGCGGACAGGACCCTGATTCGTCTCGTTTGGACGGAATTGCCGGAACCGTGAATGATGACCAGGTTCCGGACCAGGAGCATGTTCGACAGAGGGATGGATCGATGAGGGTTATGGGTAAGGTCGGCTTCGCCGTGGCGGCGGGCGCCCTTGCGGTGGGGAGCGTGTTCGGCGCGGGTACGGCGAACGCCGCCGGTCAGCACGCGGCGATCGCGGTGAGCAACAGCACGCTGTACTACGGGGTCAGCGCCGACCTGGCGAGCTTCGACGAGGCCAAGAAGGGGGCGCTGGACAACTGCGGCGAAGCCGACTGCAAGATCCTGGCTTCCTGGGCGAACGGCTGCGGCGCGCTGGTCGCCAGCGACGACGGCTACGCGGCGGAGTCCGGCCCGAACCGGGCCGCGGCCGAGCGCGCCGCCTACGAGCTGATCTCGCGGATCACCCCGACGGCGGTGCTCGCCAACACCGGCTCCGCCCAGCTGAGCGGCGCCCGCATCGTCGAGGTGGTCTGCACCGGCAACGCCCGCTGAGTGCGCGCCGGGATCGGGGGTCCCGGCCCTGCACGCGAATCGGCCCGGACCACTGCTGGTCCGGGCCGATTTCGTCGAGCTACTTCAGCTGGGTGCTGCTCAACCCGAGCACCCGCCGCGCCACGATCAGCTGCTGGATCTGCTGCGTGCCCTCGAAGATGTCCAGGATCTTGCTGTCCCGGCCCCACTTCTCCAGCAGCAGCCGCTCCGAGTAGCCGATCGCACCGGCCAGCTCGACCGCCTTGAGCGTGACGTCGGTGCCGGTGCGCCCCGCCTTGGCCTTCGACATCGAGGCTTCCAGCGAGTTCGGCTTCTTGTTGTCGGCCATCCAGGCGGCGCGCAGCGCGAGCAGGTAGGCGGCCTCGTAATCGGCCTCCATCCGCAGGAACTCGGCGGCGGCGGCGTGCTGGTTGTTGGCCGGGGCGTCGTAGTCGATCTCGACGCCGGCGTCGGCGAGGATGCCGCGCAGCTCCTCCAGCGCGGCCCGCGCCACGCCGATGGCCATGGCGGCGACCAGTGGACGGGTGTTGTCGAAGGTCTGCATGACCCCCGCGAAGCCCTTCTCCACATTGACTTCCGGGCTGCCGAGGATGTTGTCCGCCGGGATCCGGCAGTCCTGCAGCAGCAGCACGGCGGTGTCGGAGGCCTTGATGCCGAGCTTGTGCTCCAGCCGGGCCACGGAGAGGCCGGGGGCGTCCCGCGGCACGACGAACGACTTGATCGCCGCGCGGCCGAGCGACTTGTCCACCGTCGCCCACACCACGATGTGGGTGGAGCGCTCACCGGCGGTGACGAAGATCTTCTCGCCGTTCAGCACCCACTCGTCGCCGTCGAGCACGGCGGTGGTGGTGACGGCGGCCGAGTCCGAGCCGAAGGACGGCTCGGTGATCGCCATCGAGGCCCACACCTTGCCGAACCGGGCCAGCTGGTCGTCGGTGGCGACCGCGGCGATTGCGGCGTTGCCGAGCCCCTGGTAGGGGATCGAGAGCATGAGCCCGACATCACCCCAGGAGGTCTCCAGCGCGTTGAGCAGGGCGGACATGTTGCCACCGTTGGTGTTGCCGAGCAGCTCGGTGGCGTGGCCGTTCTCGTCCGAGCGGCCGCCGGCGGCGCCGCCGATCTTCTGCGTGCCGGAGTCGTTGAGCCCCTCCACCATGGCGGCCATGGTGTCCAGCTCGACCGGGTACTCGTGCTCGGCGAGGTCGTACTTGCGCGAGATGGGGCGGAAGATGTGCGCGGCCACCTGGTGCGCCTGGTTCGCGCTTGCCCGCAGCTTCTTCGGCAGTTCGAGGTTGATCATTGTTCAGCTCTCCTGGAGAAAAAGTCAGATGAGGACGACGCCCTCGGCCACGCCGATTGCCCGCAGATCGCGGTACCAGCGCTCGACCGGGTGTTCCTTGGTGAAGCCGTGGCCGCCGAGCAGCTGCACGCCGTCCAGGCCGATCCGCATGCCCTTGTCCGAGGCCAGCTTGCGGGCCAGCGCGGCCTCGCGGCCGAAGGAGAGCCCCTGCTCGGCACGGGAGGCGCCGCGCAGCGTGACCAGCCGCAGCCCGTCCAGCTCGATCGCGATGTCGGCGACCATGAAGGCCACCGCCTGCCGGTGCGAGACCGGCTCGCCGAACGCCTCGCGCTCGTTCACGTACGGAATGACGTAGTCGAGCACGGCGCGGCCGGTGCCCGCCGCCAGCGAGGCCCAGCCCAGCCGGGCCAGCCGCACCGCGTCGGCGTACTCGGCGGCGCGGGTCGCGGCGTCGCCGTCGCCCAGGATCGCCTCGGTGCTCACCGCGACGTCGTCCAGGATCAGCCTGCCGAGGCCGCCGGCGCGCAGCCCCATGCTGGGATCGGCCTCGACGACCAGCCCCTTGCTGTCCGACTCCACCAGGAAGAGCGCCGGGCGTCCGTCCAACTCGGCGGCGATCACGAACAGCTCGGCCTCCGCCGCGGCAGGGACCAGGCTCTTCACTCCGGTCAGCCGGTAGCCGCTCGGCGAGCGGACCGCCTTGGTCTGCAGCGCGAAGGGGTCGAAGAGCGCGCGCGGCTCGGAGATCACGACCGAGGACTGCGGCACGTTCTCGCCGGTGTAGGCGGGCAGGTAGGTCTTCTGCTGCGCGTCGGTGCCCCACTGCGAGAGCGCGACCGCGACCCCGCTCGGCGCCAGGATCGGCAGCGCCAGCCCCATGTCGCCGTGCGCCAGCGCCTCCGCGACCAGCGCGTTGGTGACCGCGCCGCGCTCGCTGGCCGCGCCGTCGAGCTCCTCGGGGACGTTGATCAGGGTGATGCCGAGCTCGGCGGCGCGCTCCAGCAGGTCCTTCGGCGCGGCGGCGGCGTGGTCGGCGTCGTGAGCGGCCGGGCGCAGGATCTCGGCGGCGAACTCCTTGACCGTGTCGACGATCATCTTCTGGTCGTCGGTGGGGGAGAGGTCGAAGTACCCCTTGGCCTTGGACTCGTTGTCCGGCAGCCGCTTCGGCGCGCCGTTGCCCGCCACCTTGCCGAAGGCGCGGGTCGCGGCGCCGAGGGTGCGGAAACCGGTCCTGGTCCCCTCGTAGGTGGCCCGCTCCAGCGGCTTGCGCAGGTTGTACTTCTCGGCGAGCTCCGAGCCGGTGATGGTGGTCATCACCCGCATGGCCGCGCCCATCCAGTCCCGCTTGGGCTGGTGCAGGCCGACGGCGGAGTCCTCGCTCCGGCCGGACTCCGGACGTCGCTTCGTCGCGCTGTCTCGCGTGCTCATCATCACCTGTTTTCTCGAGGGTGGGGGTGAGATCTGGTCCCAGCTATCTTACTCCTGAGTAAGACTACCTTACTCCAGAGTAAGAAGCGCGTCGAGAGCCTTCTGACCGGGGCCGGGCGCCAGTGTCCGCCGGGCCGCCGTGAGCGCGCCATCGCAGGCGTCGAGGGGTCCGTTTCGATCAAACGGTGAGTATCAGGTGAGTCGCCGGAGCACCGTGTCGTGCAGCAGGCCGTTGCTCGCCACCGCGTCGCCCCCGTGCGGGCCGGGGCTGCCGTCGAGCGCGGTGAAGCGGCCGCCCGCCTCGCGGATCAGGATGTCCAGCGGGGCCAGGTCCCACAGCGACACCTCCGGCTCGGTGGCGACGTCCACCGCGCCCTCCGCGACCAGGCAATATCCGAAGAAGTCGCCGTAGCCGCGGACCCGCCAGACGTCGTCGGTGAGTGCCAGGAAGTTCTCCCGCAGCCCGCGCTCGCGCCAGCCCGACAGGCTGGAGAAGGCCAGGCTGGCATCCGCCAGCCCGCTCACCTTCGACACCGTGATCGGCTGCGGGGCTTCGTCGTGGAATCGGGTCCAGGCGCCGGAGCCATCGGCCGCCCACCACCTGCGGGCCAGCGCGGGCGCGCTGACCGCGCCGACGACCGGCACCCCGTTCTCGAGCAGCGCGATGAGCGTGGCCCACACCGGGACGCCGCGCACGAAGTTCTTGGTGCCGTCGATCGGGTCGATCACCCACTGCCTGCCGTCGAACTCGGCCTCGCCGCCGAACTCCTCGCCGAGCACCGCGTCGGCCGGGCGCCGCTCGGTCAGCAGCCTGCGCAGTTCCTGCTCCACCGCGAGGTCGGCGTCGGAGACCGGGGTGAGGTCAGGCTTGGCGTCGACCCGCAGGTCGAGTGCGCCGAAGCGGGCGGCGGTGATGGTGTCGGCGGCGTCCGCCAGGGTGAGCGCGAGGGTGAGGTCGTCGGTGTAGGCAGCCACGCGTCGACCCTATCGAGTTCAGCCGATGCCGCGGCCGGTGAGCGTCCGGGCCGGTAGCAGCGCGGTTCCCTGCGCGGTGCTGGGCCGAATCCTCCGGGCGCGGGTGGTGATCGCCTGCTACCCGCCGAGGGGAGGGATCGACTCGATCAGCGGGGTGGCGTGCCTGCCGTGGCGGCCGGACGCCGCTCTTCCGCGCTCCGGGTGTACCGCTCGAACCACGGCAGCGGTTCGGGCCCGACGAGGACGCGCACCGCCGCACTCGCCACGCGCGTCTGGTAGTGGCCGTGCACAGCGACCGCAGCACTCGCGGTGATCGCGCTCGGATGCCCCGCGCCACCGGTCCTGCCGGCCCCGCTCGCGCTCGCCGCACTGGTGGTGCTCGGCTTCGCCGCGCTGCGGCTCGGTGGTCGGGCCGAACCGGGGGCGTGACGCCCGTGCTCGGCTCAGGCGGGGAGCACGGTGGCGGGCAGCAGGTCCAGGACGGTCGCCAGCACCTCCGGCGGACCTGTCAGCCGGACCCGATCGGCGAGCGCGGCGCGGTCGATCGGCCGGGTCACGAGCTCCGCCAGCGTGCGCAGATCGGTCGTGACGGTCGCGTCCGCGCGGCCCGCGGCGCCGGGAGTCACGGCTGCCGTGCCGTCGTCGAGGGTCAGGTGCGCCGACGAGCCGTCGATGTGGAACTGGATCACCAGCCGCAGGCCGGTGAGCGCCGCCGGGTCGAGGGTGGCGGCGAGGAAGACCAGGGCCCACTCGGCCCGGTAGGTCTCGTGCGGGTGGCGCGGCTCGTCGAGCCGGTGCGCCAGGCCCCACAGCGCGAGCGGCACCATCGCGGCCGCGAGTTCCCTTCCGGCGGATGACAGTTCGTAGACCTGAGCGGCGGCGGGCGGCGGCAGCCGAGCGCGGGTGACGAGGCCGTCCTGGTCGAGCTGTCGCATCCGGGCCGCCAGCACGCTGGTGCCGATCCCATCCAGTGCGCTCGCGAGATCGGAGTAGCGCTTGGCCCCCGACATCAGCTCGCGCACGATCAGCAGCGTCCACCGCTCGCCGACGAGATCGAGGGTGCGGGAAAGCCCGCAGTACTGGTTGTAGGAGCGCCGCGTCACGCCCACCTCCTGCTCTTGAAAAAGAAGCTTGTACTTTGAAAACTTATGCTACGGTCGAGTGCACGTAACCGCAACGAGCGGAGGGCGGCATGACCACATCGAAGAGCGATGCCGAAATCCCTGCACTGCAGGCTCTGTCGGCCGATATCGACGCCGAGGTCCGGCATCGGTTCGCCGTGATCGACGGACTGCGCATGCACTGGGCCGAAGCGGGCAGCGGGGAGCCGGTGATCCTGCTGCACGGGTGGCCGCAGCACTGGTGGGAGTGGCGGCACCTGATCGGCCCGCTGTCCCGGCACTACCGGGTCATCTGCCCCGACCTGCGCGGGCTCGGCTGGTCGGAGGGCGACGGCACCGGGTACGACTTCGACCGGATGGCGCTCGATCTGCGGGATCTGCTCGACCACCTCGGGCTCGGGCAGGTGCGGATCGTCGGCCGGGACTGGGGACTGGTGGTCGGCTACCGCACGGTGCTGGACCGGCCCGGGCGGGTGGACCGCTTCGTCGCGATCGCGGGGGTGCACCCGTGGACGGGCCAGCGGCCCAGCTTGCCGGTCTTTCTGCGGCCGTGGCACATCTACCTGCTTGCCGCCGCCGGCGGGTCGGCGGCGCTGCAGGAGCGGATGGTGCGGCGCAGTCTGCGGGCATGGCGGCATCGTGGGGCGTTCGACGAGCGCGAGGCCGAGATCTACGCCGAGCGGATGCGGAGGCCGGCCGCGCGAGCGGCGACGGTGGCATTCAACCGCGCGGTGCTGGTCCGCGAGGTTCCACACTTCCTGCGGCACTCCCGCACTATGCGCACGACCGTTCCGATCCTGCACCTCAACGGGGGCGACGATCCGCTCTCCGACGGCGTGCCCGCCTGCTTCGGCGACCACGCGGGCAACATGCGGCTGGAGCGGATACCGGACTGCGGCCACTTCGTCTCCGAGGAGCAGCCGGGGTGGCTGGTCGAGCGGGTGTCGGCCTTCTTCCGGTGAGATCGTCAGGGTAGGCAGCGGCTTCGCTCGAGCAGCGGACGACTGTGGTCGACGGCTTCGATCGGCCGCCGTGATTCACCCTCAGATCGTCGCGGCCTGCCGCGACCGATCCTGTCGGCCCGCTGCCGATGCACTCGCCCACCAGTGCACCTGGTCCAGCAGTTCCCCCGCCGCCGCGGCGGGCTCCTCCGGCTCGCGCAACGAGCCGCTCTCGTCGAAGAGCAGGTAGTAGCGGGGGAACGAGACATAGTCGCGGACGGTGTGCGCGTTCAGTCGGTGCAGACCTGCCGCAGGTGCTCGATGGCCGAGCAGGCCGCCGGACGCCCCGCTGTATCCGACGAAGCCGATCGCCTTGTACTCCCACTGCGTGAAGTGCCAATCGATGGCGGCCTTCAGCGCGGCCGGGTAGCTGCGGTTGTAGTCCGGGGTGACGACGACGAAGGCGTCGGCCGCGGTGAGCGCTTCGGTGAGGCCGTGCATTCCCTCGGGGCGTTCGGGGTCCGGGTCCAGTCGCGGTGAGACGGCGGGGAGTCCGACCGGGAGTTCGTGGTCGGCCAGGTCGATCACGTCGACGGTGAATCTGCCGTCCTTCGCGGCGATCTCGGTGAACCAGCGTGCGACGGTCGGGCCGAAGCGGCCGTCGCGGACGTTGCCGATGACGACGGCGAGACGCAGGGTGCTCAGAGGTGTTCCTCCTCGGAAGTTCGGTCACCTCCGAGCCTCGGCCGGTTCGGTGTGCCGGGGGAGACCGCCGTGAGGGTGGTAGTCCCACGGCCACCCTCGGGGACTTCCCGCGCCGTGCCGTCGAGGAATGAACGAGCTCGGCCGCTTCCTGCGCGGCCGCCGCGAGGCGGTCACCCCCGCCCGCGTCGGGCTGCCCGCGGGCCCGCGGCGCCGCACGCCCGGCCTGAGCCGGGCGGAAGTCGCAACCCTCGCCGGAGTCAGCGTCGAATACATAGTCCGCCTCGAACAAGGTCGTGACCGCCACCCATCGCCCTCGGTGCTCGCCGCCATTGCGGGTGTTCTCCTGCTGACGCGCAGCGAGCGCATCCACCTGCACCGCCTCACCAAGGCAAGCGACCCCGGCTTCACCTGCATGGGCGACGCGACCCCCGCCCGCACCGTCCGCCCCTCGGTCCGCGCCATCCTCGACCACCTGGAACCGGCCGCCGCCGTAGTCGTCAACCGCCTCGGCGCCGTCCTCGCCCACACCGCCGGCTACCGCCGCCCCATGGCCCCGACGGGCCTGGCCGACGAACTGTAGATCGTCGCGGGCGCGGAGTTCACCCACCGCGCTGCACCGTGCCCAGCCTGCCCGCCGCGACCGGGACCACCCGGATCGAGCACCCGGAGGCCGGTCGGCTGCGCCTGCTGTACGAAACCCTCGATATCCCCGCCGACGACGACCAGCAGCTGCTCGTTCACCTACCGGCGGACGACGCCACCGCCGCCGCCCTGGCCGAGCTCGCAGGTCGCCACCGCGGCGAGTTGCGGGCGGTCTCGTACTGACCCCTGCCGAGACGGTCAGTCGTCTTCTTCCTCCTGCCTGGCAATCTCCGCGATCTCCTCGTTCCACCGGAGGTAGGCGGGATTGATCAGGCTCACCCCGACCTTCCGGCTACTTGCCGTCACCTCGAGAACAAGGTGGGGAAATTCCCAGTACAGGCCGCGCGTCGGCGTCGTCCACGAGTGTGTGGGGCGCTGCCGCACGGTCTGGAACAGCTGGTGTACGAGCTCGTCGAATGCCTCGTCGACGGCGGTCTTCACCTCGGGATCGTCGAGGACGACATCGGTGACGTTGAAGCCGATCCGGTTCAGCTGGCCGGGCGGAAACGGGGAGGGCGGCACGGCGATACTCACCGGGGTGTCGGGCCGGTTCACCGCGAGATCTGTGATGAACCGCGGATACTCCCTGTCGAAGTCGACCAGCGTCCACCCCACCGCCGTGGCGAAGACAGGGAGGTCCGCGACGGTCCATGACCAGGCGAAGTCGCGCGCTGCGCGCACAGCTCGGATGGCGCGATCGATATCGGCGTGCATGGCGGTGCAGCCTTTCTGCGAGACGGGGTCGAGGGGCAGATGAACTGTCGCACATCGGCGGACGGGGGATCGGCGTCACGAGTACGTCAGGCAGCGGAGGGCCTCGGCCGGTGCGACGACGTCGACGGGTGCGGCCTGCGGTGTGATGGTGATGGTGAGGGATTGATCGTGCGGCGCGCGGCGGCGCGCCGCCGTGAAGGTGGGGAGCTGCAGCGGCGGCAGCGTGAGCCGGGCGAGCGCCGACAGGTCTTCCAGTCCGGCCCGCACCAGCCCTGCCATCCATGCCGATGGGTCGAGGGGTGCGATCGGCTGCGCGATCCCGAACACGGTCGGGCCGGGGTTGCGCTTCTCCTCCGGCGTGCCCTTCGGATTGCCGGTGGTCTTTCCGACGACGGTGTCGCCCTGGTCCCAGCCGTCGGCGGGATTCTGAGTCGATCCGTAGAAGACGATATTGCCGTCGGTGTCGACCTTGGCGAGGCGATGCCGACCCTGTTCGGGTCCTCGTTCTGCACCGCATCCCAGACGCTGTTGTCGATCAGCCACTGTTTGAACTCGGGGTCGGCCGCGGCATCTTGTTTCAGCTTTGCCCACAGGTAGGGATCGGTCATCTGTTGCGCTCGGATCATCGTCGGGCTGCCAGGGCCGTCGGGGACAGAGGCATCGCCCGGTCGCGGCTTTCTGCCCGGAACGCCGCCCTTGCTTTCGACGACGATCACCTCGCCGTCCCTCACCGCGACGATATCGTGGGTGTACGGCCCCTTGGGCCGCGCGTTCACCGTCCAGCCATCGGACTTCAGCACAGCGATCGCGCCTGCCTCGCCGAGCAGCTCCTTGGCTCGGTCCTCCGGTCCCTTCGCAGCCCACCACGCATTGAGGGCGTCTGCGACAGCGTCTCGGTTCACCCCCTCCTCCTCGAGGGCCTCCAGCTCCTCCTCTCTCTTGCCCCTGTCGACCGATGTCAGCTTGCCGATGTCGGCGCTGGGCGCAAGCGCCTGGATAGCGAGCAGCGGCAGGGCGCGAAAGAGTTCCGCGCCTTTGACCACCGCGATCGCCGCTACGACCGGGCCCTGAAATTCTTCCTTGATCTCGCCGTCGAGAAGTTGCCATGTCTTCAGTTCGAACAGGGTCGCCGTCAGGCTGATCCCGCCTTTGCCCTGCGGTGCGAAGGTTCCCGCAGGCGCTCCTGCCTCGTTTCCAGGAGCCCAGACGAGCGCGTTGCCTCGCCAGTATGTTCCGGGTACCGGGACTCCGCGTTGCCCCGGTATCGCGCTCGGGAATTCGATCGGCGTCGTCACGGTGCCAGGGTCGTCGGCCGGCGCCGGTCGCGTCGTTGTGGTTCCGGGGCCGCGGAGTTCGGGTTGGATGCCGGTCGTCGGTTCCTGTCCGGGGTGTGCCGGGGTGCTGCGTGGTGGCGGGGCGATCTCGGGGATGGATCGTGGGTCGATCGGAGTGGTGCCGCGTTTGTCGAATTCGGCGGTCCCGGGGACCATGCCCTGCTCGTACATCAGGTAGGTCAGTCCTGCCGCGACGGCAAGGGTGAGCCCGGCGCCGACCACCGCGCCGGCCGGGCCGAGTGGTGCCCCGGCCGCGGCGCCGGTTCCGGCGGCTTCGACACCTGCGGTCAGGGCGAGGACGCCCGCCGCCGCGCCGCCCGCCATGCCCGTTCCCATTCCGAGCATCTGCCCGTCGGGGCCGGGGTGGTGGATAATGCCTGCCCCGTCGATGGTGAACAGGTATTCACCCTTGTCGTTGAGGACTGCCCAGCGGGGTGGCTCGCCGTCGGTGCCGGCGAGCCGGACCTTGGCGGCGGGTTGTCCCTGGCCCGGTGCACCGAGAATGGGGGTGCCGTCGGGGCTGTAGGTGAGGTCGATGCTCTTGCCGTCGGCGAGGGGGACGTGCTGTGTTCTGGACCAGTAGGTAGGTTCTTCGCCGGGGACGATCAGGTTCCAGTCGGTGACCGAGGTTCCGTTCTCGTTGTGGCTGGTTCGTCCTTCGAATCGACTTCCCGGCGGTGCGTATTCGAGCAGGAGCTGGCCTGCGAAGTCGATGCCGGGGGGTGGTGTGGCCGGGGTGCCGGGATGGCCGTCGGTCGTTGCGGGGAGCAGCAGCGATTCGAGGTCTCGGGGGACCTTGTAGGTGGCGCCGGGGTTGCCGGTTTGCGGGTAGGTGGTGGTGGATTCGGCGCGGGGGGTGGTGGTGTTGCTGGTGCCTGGGGTGCCCGATGGGCGGGGGTCGGCGGGGATTCCGAGTACGCCGGTGGGGTCGAAGGGGTTGGCTGCGCCTTGGGCCGGGGTGTCGGTGGGGAGTGGTTTGCCGTCCGGTCCGACGCCGATGACCTGGTAGGGGTCGAAGGCAGTGTGGTTTTCGCGTTTCCCGTCGAGACGACGACCGGGATCGGGGTCTTGGATGGCCACGGCAGATACCTCGCTGACACGAAAAGGGGCCGTTCCGAATGGAACGGCCCCTTGGAGGGGGATCGCGGTACGGGTGGAGACCCGTCCGGGAGGGGAATTGTCCGGCCGGGGGTTGCCTCGGCGGGCGGGAGAAGCAGCGACAGGTCACCCGCCGGGAGCCGGGCAGGCCGTCGGTTCACGTCGAAAGGGGATTCGCGCGGATCGGAGGCCGGCATCTCGAGGTGCGGGCAGACCTGTCGCGCTGTGCCAAGTGTCACCGATGGCCGGCCCAGCTGTCAACGACAACCCCGAGCGAATCCTGCTCCGCGCTCGACACCGGGACCACGCTGCCGGGCTCCGATCCACCTCCCGGTAACCTTGACCACCGTGCATCCCGACGTCTCCGCAGATCTGGCCGAACTCGACTCCACCCTCAAGACGGTGGAGTCGGTGCTCGACGTCGAGGAGCTGCGCCGCCGCATCGATGAACTCGAGCACCAGGCGTCCGATCCGGACCTGTGGAACGACCAGGACCACGCCCAGCAGGTGACGAGCGAGCTCTCGCACGCGCAGACCGAGCTGCGCCGCGTCTCCGAGCTGCGGCAGCGGCTGGAGGATCTGCCTGTTCTCTACGAGCTGGCCGAGGAGGAAGAGGGCGAGGCGCAGACCGCCGCGCTCGCCGACGCCGACGCCGAGCGCACCGCGCTGCACGCCGACATCGAGGCGATGGAGGTGCGCACCCTGCTCTCCGGCGAGTACGACAAGCGCGACGCGCTGGTCAATATCCGCTCCGGCGCGGGTGGCGTCGACGCCGCCGACTGGGCCGAGATGCTCATGCGCATGTACATCCGCTGGGCGGACCGGCACAAGTACGGCGTCGAGGTCTACGACACCTCCTACGCGGAAGAGGCGGGGATCAAGAGCGCCACCTTCGCGGTGAAGGCGCCGTACGCCTACGGCACGCTCTCGGTGGAGATGGGCACGCACCGGCTGGTGCGGATCAGCCCGTTCGACAACCAGGGCCGCAGGCAGACCTCGTTCGCCGAGGTCGAGGTGCTCCCGGTGGTGGAGACCACCGACCACATCGAGATCCCCGAGGGTGACATCCGGGTGGATGTGTACCGCTCCTCCGGCCCCGGCGGGCAGAGCGTCAACACCACCGACTCGGCGGTGCGGCTCACGCACATCCCCACCGGCATCGTGGTGACCTGCCAGAACGAGAAGTCGCAGCTGCAGAACAAGATCTCGGCCATGCGCGTGCTGCAGGCCAAGCTGCTCGAGCGCAAGCGGCAGGAGGAGCGCGCCGAGATGGATGCGCTCAAGACCAACGAGGGCGCGTCCTGGGGCAACCAGATGCGCTCCTACGTGTTGCACCCCTACCAGATGGTCAAGGACCTGCGCACCAGCTACGAGGTGAACAACCCGAGCGCGGTGCTCGACGGCGAGATCGACGCCTTCATCGAATCCGGCATCCGCTGGCGCATGTCGGACGCGCAGCAGTCCGGGTAGCCTGCCGCGCAACCTTTTTCGGCTTTTCCCCGCCGAGGTCTGGATCGTGGCCGAATCGTTGTAATGTGGTCGGCGTGCGTGTTCCGGACAGCGGTGGATCTCGGAGGTGGTGGCGGTGAACGGGCTCGATACGGCCCTGGCACTGGCGCCCGCGGCGAACACCACCGCCTGGCTACGCTCCAGCGGGCTGGAGATCGTGCTGCTGCTCCTCGGGGCGATGCTGTTCAGCCGGTTCGCCACCTACATCCGGGATCGGGTCACCCGCAAGATCGACGCGCAGTTCCGCAGCAGTGACGCGCTGGTGCGGTCCGAGGCGGCCAAGCACCGGCACGCGCTGGCCCAGGTGGTCACCTGGGTGGTGCTCACCGTCGCCTACGTGCTGGTCGGCATGGAGGTGCTCGGGCGGCTCGGCTTCGCGGTCAGCGGGCTGGTCGCGCCCGCCGCGGTGCTCGGCGCCGCGCTCGGCTTCGGCGCGCAGCGGATCGTGCAGGACATCCTGGCCGGGTTCTTCCTGATCACCGAGCGGCAGTACGGCTTCGGCGACGTGGTGAGCATCTCGGTCACCGGCTCGGCCGAGCAGGCCGAGGGCACGGTCGAGGACGTCACGCTCCGGATCACCACGCTGCGCAACGCGGACGGCGAGGTGATCACGGTGCCGAACGGGCAGATCGTGAAGGTCACCAACCTGTCCAAGGACTGGGCGCGGGCCGCGATCGACGTCCCGGTGGCGGCGAGCGCCGACATCACCCGCGTCAACGAGATCCTGCACGAGGTCGGCACCCGGGCCTACCAGGACAGCAAGCTGCAGCCGCTGCTGCTCGACGAGCCGTCGGTGATGGGCGTCGAGGATCTCACCCGCGATCAGATGAACATCCGCATGGTGGCGCGCACGCTGCCGGGCAAACAATTCGAAGTCGGTCGCGAGCTGCGGGTCCGGGTCGCCGCGGCGCTGCGCCGGGAAGGTATCAGTGAGACCACGTAAGTCCACGGCGATCCTGGTCACCGCCTGGGTGTCCACGTTCGTCCTGTATCTGTTCGTCAAGCCGGCGGAGCCCTCGACCTCGGGCCCGCAGTGGCCGTCGCTGGTCTCGGTGGTCGACAGTGTCCCGCTTCCCACGCCGTAGCGGCGTGCGCGGATCCGGCAGGCACGCTGGTTACACTGGCTCCCCGTGATCACCATGCGCAACGTCACCAAGTCGTACAAGACGTCGACGCGGCCCGCGCTGGACAACGTCACCGTCGAGATCGGCAAGGGTGAGTTCGTCTTCGTGATCGGCCCCTCCGGCTCCGGCAAGTCGACCTTCATGCAGCTGCTCCTCAAGGAGCAGTCGCCGACATCCGGCGAGATCCGGGTGGCCGACTTCCGGGTGGACCGGTTACCGGGGCGGAAGGTGCCGAAGCTGCGGCAGCGCATCGGCTGCGTGTTCCAGGACTTCCGGCTGCTGCAGCAGAAGACGGTGCAGCAGAACGTCGCCTTCGCACTCGAGGTGATCGGCAAGCGGCGCGAGTTCATCGAGCGCACGGTCCCCGAGGTGCTGGAGATGGTCGGGCTCGGCGGCAAGGCCGACCGGCTGCCGTCGGAGCTCTCCGGCGGCGAGCAGCAGCGCGTCGCCATCGCGCGCGCCTTCGTCAACCGGCCGCTGGTGCTGCTCGCCGACGAGCCCACCGGCAACCTGGACCCGGACACCAGCGCCGACATCATGTACCTGCTGGAGCGGATCAACCGGATCGGCACCACCGTGGTGATGGCGACGCACGACAACAACATCGTGGACGCCATGCGCAGGCGCGTGGTCGAACTCGACAACGGCAGGCTGGTCCGCGACGACGCGATCGGCGTCTACGGAGTTGATCGCTGATGCGGCTGAGTTTCCTGTTCGGCGAGGTCTCCGAGGGGCTGCGCCGCAACATCACCATGACCATCGCGATGATCCTGACCACGGCGGTCTCGCTCACCATGCTCGGCGGCGGGCTGCTCGCGGTGCGCATCGCGGACAAGACCGAGCAGTACTTCCTGGACCGGCTGGAGGTGCGGCTCTACCTCACCGAGGAGATCTCGGCCACCGACCCGGACTGCTCGCAGCCGCTCTGCAGCGGCCTCGCGGCCGACCTCAAGGCGACACCGGGCGTGGTCTCGGTGCAGTTCCTGAACCGGGACGACGCGGTGCGCGAGGCCAAGGAGAAGACCTTCAAGGACCAGCCCGAGCTGGCCCAGTACGTGAGCGAGACCCCGCTGCCCGCCTCGCTGCGGGTGAAGATGACCGACGCCTCCAACTATCCGGCGATCCTGGAGGAGTACGGCCTCCGGCCCGGGGTCGGCACCGTGCGCAACGACAAGGACATCGTCGACCGGCTGGTCAGCCTCTTCGACGGGCTGCGCAACGCCGCCTTCGGGCTCGCGGTGCTGCAGGCCATCGCGGCCATCATGCTGATCGCCAACATGGTGCAGATCGCGGCCTTCACCCGGCGCACCGAGGTCGGCATCATGCGGCTGGTCGGCGCCACCCGCTGGTACACCCAGCTGCCGTTTTTGCTGGAGGCGGTGGTCGCCGCGCTGGCCGGCTCGCTGCTCGCGGTGATCGGCCTCGCGCTGGCGCGGCCGCTGGTGATCGACAGCGCGCTCGGCGACCTCTTCGACAGCAAGGTGTTCCCGCGGATCACCGGCGAGGACATCGCCACGACGGCGCTGGTGATCGCGCCGGTCGGCATCGTCTTCGCCGCCATCACGGCGTATGCGACGCTGCGCTACTACGTCCGGGAGTGAGCGGTTCGTCCCCAGCCGCGGAGTTGTCCACAGGCGGTCCTGCGCGGCTGTGCGCCGTCGCCGCGCACTCGTAGGATGGCCGCGTGGATTCACCCGCTGCGACCGCCCAACTCGACCTCGGTACCGATGACGCCGCGCACGAAGTACTACGCCGCGTCTTCGGTTACGCGTCGTTCCGCGGCGAGCAGCACGCCATCGTCTCGCACCTGGTCGACGGTGGCGATGCGCTCGTCCTGATGCCCACCGGCGGCGGCAAGTCGCTCTGCTACCAGGTGCCCGCGCTGGTGCGGCCGGGCACCGGCGTCGTGGTCTCGCCGCTGATCGCGCTGATGCAGGACCAGGTGGACGCGCTGGCCGCGCTCGGCGTGCAGGCCGGCTTCCTCAACTCCTCGCAGAACCAGGACGAGCGCCGGGAGGTCGAGCGGCGCTACGCCGCCGGCGAGCTCGACCTGCTCTACCTGGCGCCGGAGCGGCTGCGGCTGGAGTCCACCGGCAGGCTGCTCGACCGTGGCAAGATCGCGCTCTTCGCCATCGACGAGGCGCACTGCGTCTCCCAGTGGGGTCACGACTTCCGCCCCGACTACCTGGAACTCTCGGTGCTGCACCAGCGCTGGCCGGACGTGCCGCGCATCGCGCTCACCGCCACCGCCACCGAGAAGACCCGCGAGGAGATCGTCGAGCGGCTCGACCTCGGCACCGCCCGCCGCTTCGTCGCCGGCTTCGACCGCCCCAACATCCAGTACCGGATCGAGCCCAAGAACCGCCCGGACAAACAGCTGCTCGACTTCATCACAGCCGAGCACCCGGGTGACGCGGGCATCGTCTACTGCCTCTCCCGCAACTCGGTCGACAAGACCGCCGCCATGCTGAACGAGAACGGCATCGCGGCGGTGCCCTACCACGCCGGGCTCGACCAGCGGACCCGCGCCGCGAACCAGTCCCGCTTCCTGCGCGAGGACGGGCTGATCGTGGTCGCGACCATCGCCTTCGGCATGGGCATCGACAAACCGGACGTGCGCTTCGTCGCCCACCTCGACCTGCCCAAATCGGTGGAGGGGTACTACCAGGAGACCGGCCGCGCCGGGCGCGACGGCCTGCCGTCCACCGCCTGGATGGTCTACGGCCTGAGCGACGTGGTGCAGCAGCGCAAACTGATCGAGGGCTCCGAGGGCGACGCCGCGCACCGCAGGCAGCTGCAGCTGCACCTGGACGCCATGCTCGCGCTCTGCGAGACGGTGAGCTGCCGCCGCACCCGCCTGCTCGCCTACTTCGGCCAGCCCGGCGAGGCCTGCGGCAACTGCGACACCTGCCTGACCCCGCCCGAGACCTGGGACGGCACCGTCGCCGCGCAGAAGCTGCTCTCCGCGGTGCTGCGGCTGAAGCGCGAGCGCGGCCAGTCCTACGGCGCCGGGCACATCATCGACATCCTGCTCGGCAAGCAGAACCCCAAGGTGCTGCAGTACGACCACCACGAGCTCAGCGTCTTCGGCATCGGCACCGACCTGCGCGACACCGAGTGGCGCGGTGTCGTCCGGCAGCTGCTGGCGCAGGGGCTGCTCGCGGTGCACGGCGACTACGGGGTGCTCTCGATCACCGAGGCGGGCAACGAGGTGCTCTTCGAGGGCCGCCGGGTGCCGATGCGCCGGGAGCCGGAGCGGGCTCCGCGGCCGTCGCGGTCGAGCCGCGGCGCCAAGGCCGCCGTCGCCGAGCTGCCCGCCGCCGACGTCCCGGTCTTCGAGCGGCTGCGGCAGTGGCGCGCGAGCACCGCCAAGGAACAGGGCGTCCCCGCCTACGTCGTCTTCCACGACGCCACCCTGCGCGAGATCGCCGCCCGCAAGCCGGGCAGCCTGAGCGAGCTCGGCGCCGTCGGCGGCGTCGGCGACAACAAACTGGCCAAGTACGGCGAGCAGGTGCTCGCCGCGCTCGCCGAGGAGAGCTGATGGCACTGGACAGACGCGGTTTCCTCGCGGCCACCGCGATCACGGTCGCCGGCGTGCCGCTGCTCGGGCTCACCCCGGCGCAGGCTGTCACGCCCGAGGTGGCCAAGCACCCGTTCCCCTCCGGTGACACGGTGCGCGTCCTGGTCACCGGTGACGCGGGCACCGGCACCGCGACCCAGTGGGCGGTGGCCGACGCGGCCCGCGCCGCGCACGCCCGCGCCCCCTTCGGCCTCGCGCTCGGCCTCGGCGACAACATCTACGAGCACGGTCCGGACGGCCCCGGCGACGTGCAGTTCGCCGACAAGTTCGAGAACCCCAATCACGGCCTCGACTTCCCCTGGCTGATGGTGCTCGGCAACCACGACAACAGCTCCGCCCTGCCCGGCGACGGCGGCTGGCTGCTGCGCGGCAACGACGAGGTCGCCTACCACGCGCTCTCCGCCCGCTGGTGGATGCCGAGCCGGTACTACTCGGTGCGGGTGCCGGAGCAGAACCCCGTCGTCGAGTTCTTCGTGCTCGACATCAACCCGGCCGCCGCCTACCTGCCACCGCTCGACCCGTACTGGTCCGGCACCGGCGTCTTCATGGCCGAGCAGGCCGCCTGGCTGGACCGCGCGCTCGCCGAATCGCCCGCGCGGTGGAAGGTCGCCTGCACCCACCAGCCGTTCTGGAGCAACGGCCCGCACGGCGACGCCGGCCGCTACGAGGGGCTCACCGTCGAGCCGGTGAACGGCGTGCACGTGCGCCGCTTCCTGGACGAGCACGTCCTCGGCCGCTGTCAGCTGCTCTTCTCCGGCCACGACCACACCCTCCAGGTGCTCGAGCCGGGGCCCGGGACACGCGGCACCGTCCAGCTGGTCAGCGGCGCCGCCGCCAAGACCGCGACCGGCTCGCAGACCGCGGGGACCGGCACCCACCCGGCCCGCTTCGACACCAGGCACCAGCTCGGCTTCATGGTCGCGGAGTTCCGCCGCGGCGGTATCGAATTGGAGGTCGTCACAGTGGATCCCGGCTCCGGCGCCGCTGCGTCCGAATTCCGCGGTGCGCTGGCCTGACACGCCGCGAACACCCGGCGCGGCGCGCCCGCGCCGGTTACCGTGCTCGCATGGCGGACGATGATGATGCGCCCGAGCTCATCGGGGCCGGAGGCGGCGGCGCCGACGCGGGCCCGCGCCCCCCGCGCGCGCACGACCCGGTCGAGACGACGTGGCTCGGCACCCGGCGGCCCCCGCCGCCCCGGCTCGGCCGGCCGCGGCTCTCCACCGTGCTGCTGGTGCTCGCCTTCGCGGCCCTGCTGACCACCTACATCATGCTGCGCTGAACTCCACCGGGAACAAACGCGTTGCGCCGCGCCTTTAAGGTTGACGTCATGAAGGAACAGGGGCGCAAGGTCATCGCGACCAACCGCAAGGCGCGGCACAACTACTCGATCCTCGATGTCTACGAGGCCGGGATCGCGCTCGTCGGCACCGAGGTCAAGAGCCTGCGCGAGGGCAAGGCCTCGCTGGTCGACGCCTTCGCCACGGTCGACAACGGCGAGGTCTGGCTGCGCGGGCTGCACATCCCCGAGTTCAGCCACGGCACCTGGACCAACCACTCGCCGCGCCGGGTCCGCAAGCTGCTGCTGCACAAGAAGGAGATCGAGCACCTGGTCGGCAAGTCCCGCGAGGGCAACCAGACCCTGGTCCCGCTCTCCATGTACTTCTCCGACGGCAAGGTGAAGGTCGAGCTGGCGCTGGCCCGCGGCAAGCAGGACTACGACAAGCGCCAGGACCTGGCCAAACGCGACGCCGAGCGGGAAGTGACCCGCATCCTCGGCAGACGGATAAAGGGAATGCGCTGACCACGTAGAGTGTTAAGATGACTAGCCCGCAGATCGCGGGCACGTACGGGGCTGAACGGTTTCGACTGCGTACGTTGATTCAGGGGAAGCGTGTCGGTGCAGGCAAGAGACCACCGTAAGCGTCGTTGCAACCAATTAAGCGCCGATTCCAATCAGCGCGAGTACGCCCTCGCTGCCTAAGCGATAGCGTCTCTGTCGGCCCAGGGCATGCCCTCGGCTCCGGTGCCGGCATCAGCTAGAGGGCTTACCGTCCGGCTCGGTCGCGGAGTCGTACGGGAGAGCAAACAGCGACTGGGATCGTCATCCCGGCTTGTCCGCGAGACCGGGAGATCCGAGTAGAGATACAGCGGACTGCACACGGAGAAGCCCTGAAGACACGACGGAGGACCCGGGTTCGATTCCCGGCAGCTCCACAGCAAGGCCCGGTCCGCGAGGACCGGGCCTTCGTCGTCTGCGCGTCGCGCCGACAGACCGCTGCGCCGCCTCGCCCTTCAGAGCGCAACACGGGTAGAAATGACAGCGTGACGCGGTACGCATACGAGCCGAAGTCGGGCGCACTGATAGCGAGCTGGGGGACCGGCAGGGGAGACACCGCCGAGACCATCGCCACCCTGCCGAAGACGGTGGAGCCCGAGGTGGCGCTGGTCCTGGCGGCGGCGCTGACCAAATTGTCCGAGTTCCAGTGGCGCACCTATACCCATCCCGCGTCGGCGGCGGGCGATTCCGAGGTGCCGAACAGTGTGGCGTGGCATCGGGCCGAGGAGCGGAATCGGTTCGCGGAGGTCGAGGGGGCGGTGCGGGGGCCGAATCTGCCGGATGACGACGGGTTGATGGCCGTGTCGTACAGCGTCGTGGAGGAGGCCGCGCATCGGATCGGGCGGGTGGCGCACCTGATCGGGGATGCGGAGCTGATCGAGCTGCTCGCGGCGGAGGTGCGGACCGAGCAGGCGGCGATCGAGGCGGCGGAGCTGGGCGATCTGTCCGGGCGGGCGCGGCAGGCGGTGGAGCTCTCGCGGGCGGATATCTCGCCGGTGCAGGTGTTCGCGGCGGACGCGCTGCTGCGCGCCGACCCGCTCGGCTCGATCGACCTGTTCACCGATATCGACCCGGCGGCCGCGGCGGTGGCGGCGGCGCGCTGGCTGCACCTGGCCGCGCAGGTCACGGCGGAGGCGGCGAGCGTGCACCCGGTGCACGTGGTCGCCGAGGCCGACAATCTGGAGGCGCTGCAGGTGGAGACGCCGACGCTGGTGCTGGAGCGGCTGTGCGCGGGTGAGAGCCCCACCGAGGTGGTGGTCGACCTGATCGCCGACGCGCTCGCCGCCGCGGAGGGCCGGGTGCGGAATCCGGCCCGGATCGTCGAGGCCGCCGAGGCGATCGAGCGGCGGATGCGCGGTGACGAACTCGACGAGGACGGGCTCGCCGCGCTCACCGACGAGTTCCGGATCTGCCGCCTCGACCCGTCCCGGCCCGCCGTCGACCTGCTGGAGGATCTGCTCGACGGCATCCGCGGCTGCTGGCTGCTCTACCGCGAGGAGCACGATTCCGGGTTCGAGGAGGCGGTGCGGGCCGAGGGCGACAAGCAGAGCTCGCCGCTGCTGTAGCTAGTTCCCGTAGGCCGCCGCGATCTCCTTCGAATCGCTCCACTTGGAATAGGTGGGCGACTGCGGCCAGCCCGCGGGCGAGTCCTGCCACTCCTCCTGGCGCCCGTAGGGCAGTAGGTCGATGAGCGGGAAGGTGTGGCTGAGCTGCTCGGTGCCGCGGCCGTCGGTGTGCCAGGTGCGGTAGACGGTGTCGCCGTCGCGCAGGAAGACATTGACCGCGAAGCCGGCGTCCGGCGGGGCGCCGATATCGCTGCCGAACGGGCTGTTCGCGGTCGAATACCAGGTCATCTTGTTGCCGACCTTGCGTTTGTAGGCGAGCGCCTCGTCGATCGGGCCCTGGGTGACGATCACGAATCGGGCGTCGTAATTGTCCAGGAATTCCAGCCGGGTGTATTGGGAGGTGAGCCCGGTGCAGCCGGGGCACTGCCATTCCTTGCCGGGGAACCACATGTGGCTGTAGACGATGAGCTGGGACTTGCCCTCGAAGACGTCGGCCAGCCGCAGCGGGCCGTCCGCGCCCTCCAGCGTGTACTCCGGCAGTTCGACCATCGGCAGCCGCCTGCGCTGCGCGGCGATGGCGTCGAGTTCCCTGGTCGCGGCCTTTTCCCGGATCCGGAGCTCGGCGAGTTCGCGCTGCCAGGTCGCGGTGTCGACGACGGGCGGGAGTGCGTTCGTGCTCATGGTGTCCTCACTGGTCGGTGAAAAACGGTCCTTCGGATCTAGACGGGACGGGCACGACGAATTCATCGGTGCGCGTGCAAACGCCCTTGCAATGCGACAAACCGCCGCGTTTGCATCGAAAACCTTTGCGGGACAGGTTCGTCGCCCCGGAACACGGGGAAAGTCCGTGTTGTTACCATCGGCCCGAAACGGGAAGGGGCTGCGCGATGGCGGAGCACGAGCGCACACCGGCCGGGGTCGATCCATCGCGGCCGAATTCGGCGCGCGTCTTCGACTACCTGCTCGGCGGCAAGGACAACTACGAGGTCGATCAGCGGGTGGCGCACCGCATGCTCGCGGTCGCGCCGGATACCCGCACGCTGGCCTGGTTCAGCAGGCAGTTCCTGCTCGGCGGGGTGCGGCACGCGGCCGAGGCCGGGGTGCGGCAGTTCCTCGACCTCGGCTCCGGGCTGCCGACCTCGCCGAACGTGCACGAGACGGTGCGCGGGTACGGCGAGCGGATCCCGGTGGTCGCGGTCGACAACGACCCGGTCGTGCTCGTGCACAGCAATGCCATCCTGACCGGTATCGACGGCGTGACCGCCCTGCTCGGCGACGTCCGCGATGTGGACGACATCGTGGCGCGGGTGCGCGCGCGGCAACTGCTCGACTTCGACCGGCCGGTCGGGGTGTCGCTGGTCGGGGTGCTGCACTTCGTGATGGACGACGAGTACCCGGCGGAGATCCTGCGCAGGTTGCGGGCGGTGCTCGCGCCGGGCAGCTACGTCGTCTTCACGCACGGCGCGACGGAGAGCAGCGCGGAGTTCCGGGAGCGCTCGGAGAACGACACCGAGGGCAGCCCGGCCCAGGTCGCGTACCGCTCGGTGGAGCAGGTGCGGGCTTTGTTCGAGGGGTACGAGCTGCTGGAGCCCGGGGTGGTGCCGATCCAGGAGTGGCTCGGCGACGATCTGCCGGAGACCAAACTGATCCTGCTCGGCGGGATCGCCAGGGTCGGTTAGGGCGCGGCGGCGAGCGCGACCGCCCTGGTCACCAGCCGATCCGCCATGTCGCGCGGCACCCGGCCGAGCCCGCAGGCCGAGGCGACGCCGTCGACCCTGCGGCCGAGGGCGCGTTCGACGGTGTGCAGCGTCTCCTCCTGCTCGGCCGCCGACGGCGTGTCGTGCACGAAGCCGGCGTGGAAGCGGGGGCCGGGCACGAGGTCGCGCAGTGGGCCGTAGAACGCCGCGCCGGTGGGCGGCGGGATGTCGCCCGCGGCGAGCGGGCCGTGCACGAACTCCAGCGGACGGCCGTCCGGCCAGTGCCGCACCACGGCGTTGGCCAGATCGACCAGCGGCCGGGTGTCGTGCAGCCGCGCCCGCGCCCGATTGTGCAGGCTGCCGAGGCACAGGTGGACGCCGAAGCGGGTGCCATCGGGCGCCGCGGCGGCCAGCGCGGCGATCCCGCGGCTCAGCCCGAGCACCGCGTCGGCGCGGCGGTGCGCCGGTTGCAGCCGGGCCGCGAGCACCAGCTCGGCGGTCGCCTCCAGCTGGATCACCACGTCGTCGCCTGCGAGTTCACGGATGGCGGTGATCTCCCGCACGGTCGCGGCGGTGAAGGCGGCCCGGTTCGCGCGCAGCCCGCCGGGGCCGACGGCGATGAAGGCGAGGGTGAAATCGGTGGGCATGCCGATCTGCAGGGCGAACTCACGGTCACCGCGGAGCTCGTGGAAGAGCGGCAGTACCGACTCGGCCTCGCGCAGGTAGCCGAGGTCCATCCGGTCGGCGGTGAGCCGGGTGCCGCGGGCCGGGCGGTGGATCGTGCGCTGCCTGCTCGACTGCCAGGTGCCTTGACGCTTGACCTCCAGCGCGCCCTGGCGCACCAGGTCCTCGATCACGGGCTGGATGTAGTACTCGTAGCGGTGCGTCTCGCCGGTGGGGAGGGTGTGCAGCACCTCGGCGGAAAGCATGGCGCGCATGGCTTCTTCCGGCGTTGCTGCCGGAAAACTCCCGACGAAATGTACGGCCCTGACGGCCTCGTTCTGCATCACCCGATCCTTCCGCTCGCGGATCAGGCTAAGTCATAGCACGGCGGAACATGATGGGTTGCAGCATCATTGCCGCCCTTGCGCGGTGCCCTGGGCGGGGCTACCGTCCACCACGATGACGGGGATCAGCAGTACCACAGGCATTTCCGGGCGGAGGTGGGCCGCTCGCGCGCTGCTCGCGGTGGCGGCACTGGTGCCGGTGCTCGTCCCGAATAGTGCGCAGGCGCAGCCGGATTCGGCCTGTCTCGCGCTATCTTTCGCGGTGCCGCAGGGGCAGCTCGGGGCGACGCTCTGTACGCCGGTCGGGGCGGAGACCGTCGTGGTGATGATGGCGGGGTCCAATTACAACCACGGGTACTGGGACTTCGGCTATCGGCCGGAGACCTACAACTTCCGGCGGGCGCTGAACCGGGCGGGCTACGCGACGCTGATCGTGGATCGGCTCGGCAACGGTACGAGCACGCGGCCGCCGAGTGGCACGCTCTCCGCCACTGCCAGCGCGAACGCGCTGCACGACATCGTGCAGTCGGCGCGGCGCGGGCTGGACGGTGCCCGGCCGTACGGCAAGGTGGTCACGGCGGGGCACTCGCTGAGCTCCGGGATCGCGGTGCTGGAGGCGACGCGGCACCACGATGTGGACGGGGTGCTGCTCACCGGCTACTCGCACACGCTCGAGGTGTCGCAGGTCGTGGGCGTGATCTCCTCGTACCACCCGGCCTCGGGCGATCCGGCCTTCGCCGGGCGGAACCTCGACGACGGGTACCTCACCACCCGGCCCGGCACTCGCGCCGCCGCCTTCTACGGGCCGGAGACCACCGATCCCGCGGTGCTCGCCGAGGACGAGCGGACCAAGGAGGTGTTCTCGCTCACCGAGTACCCGGATGGGCTCAGCTCGACGTTGCCGCCCATGTCCAATGCCATCGACGTCCCGGTCATGGTGGTGAACGGGTCGCTCGATCGGCTCTCCTGCGGGCAGGGGTTCGCGGCCTGCACCGACACCGCCACGTTGCTCGCCTCCGAGGCGCCGTACTTCGCGCCCGCCGCCCGGCTGCGCGCGTTCGTGCTGCCAGGAAGCGGGCATTCGGTGAATCTGGCGACCAATACGGTGGAGCACCAGCGGGCCGTCATCGACTGGCTGAAGTCCCTCTAGGCGAACCAGACCGCGTTCGTTCCGTTTCCGGCAGATGTGACAAAATTCCCCTGCCCGCACGGTGAACGGTCCGGGTGGGATGCTTCCGAGGGGGATGAGCATGCTGACCGCAGACATACTGCAACTGAACCGGCTGGCCGACACGGTGGGGACCGTATCGGCCGAGATCGACAAGATCGATGTCCGGACGAGTGCCGACAGGATTCCGAATGCATTGCCCGGCTGCACGGTCGGGCAGGCGTGCGTTCAATCCGGTGAGTTCATCGAGGGCGCCTGGCTACGTATGGCCCAGCGGCTGCACCAGCTGGAGACGATCGTCCGGCAATGTTCGGCGAGCATCCACACCACGGAAACCGAGTTCACGGACCGGCTGAACAGCATGGATTTCCGTGCGTCGAGTGAGCGCTGATGCCGACCCGGCCGGAAGTGCAGCGGTGGCAGCTCGGGACACTCACGGAGTGGGCGGGCGAACTCGAACGCTCGGCTGAGCGATACGAGGGCGAGCTGACCCGGATGCTCACACATTTCTCCGATGTCACCTGGACGGGCAAGGCCAAGGACGCGGCCTCGGACCGCTTCGTCGAGGAGCACGATCAGGGGCGCAAGCTCACCATCGAAGTACTCGACGTGGCGGCATTCCTGCGCGCGGCCGACGCGCGGTTGTCGAATGAACGGCAGGCGCTGCTCAACCGCGTGACCGACGCGGAAACCGACTCGGTCGCGCTGCTGGTGACCGATGACTGGGCGGTGCTGGCCGCGGCGAACGTCGGCGATCTCGATGACGAGCAGCGCCGGCTGGTCGACGAGCGCATCGAACATCACCGCGGGCTCATAGAGTCGGCGGTCCGCAGTTTGGAAGCAGCGGCCGATGACGCGACGAAGGCGATCACGACGGGGTCTCAGGAGATCCGGGTCCGCGGTGACCAGCTCGGCTCCGGAGTCGAAGCCGCGGTCGGCGATTACAGCGAGGCGGGCCGGATCGGGGCGGAGGACGGACGGGCCGTCGCCGAGGCGGTGCGGCCGAACGGCACGATCGATCAGGCAGCACTCGACCGGATCGCCGGGCAATTGCCGCAAGGTGTGCTGACCGATGCCGAGCGGCAGGTACTTGCCGAGGGTGGCGAGGTTTCCACGCTTCCCGCGTCGGTGCAGGACTACTACCGCGAGTTCTACCAGGCGGCGGGAAAGGACGGGGTGCTCGCGCTCAACGAACAACTTCGCAAGCAGGAGGAAGCCGGGAATCAGCTGGCAGCCACCCGCCGGGACACGCTCGCGAACGGGCTGCTCGTCGTCTCCAATGAGAAGATCGGCACCGGCCGCAACCCCGACGGCAGTCTGCGGTCGCCCGGTGGGTACGACAAGCTCCCCGACTCGGTGCGCGATCTGGTGGAGACGCGGTTCCCGGTATCCGATAATGACTCCGCCGAGCCGCGGCCGCATTCGGGCCGTCCGGCCCGGATGCCGGAGGAAGGACTCCGGCTCGGCGAGATAGCCGAATTCTCCGATCTGCTGTCGCAGTCCAATCCCGGCTATCAGCCCGGCACGGAGCTCGGCACCGAGATGATCGAGCAATCCGCCTATCTCGTCTCCGAGGCGGGGGACGATCTGAAGACCGTGCCCTACCTGGGAGATCCGGGCAGCCAGTACGAATCGACCGCGGCGAAGCTGCTCGACGTCGCCGGGCGCAACGAGGAGTCGGCATACCGGATACTGACCGGCGACGGTATGCCGGAGGATTACGACCCGCAGAAGGTAGCCGGCGCTGTTCTCGGCAACGACTGGAGCGACGTGGACAACGGCCGCTCCGCCGCGCAGATGCTCGACTGGATCGGGCCTGATTCGCACAGCACCGACGAGGTGCAGGCGGATCGGGCGCGAGCCGCGCTCGTCGAGTTGCCGAATATCCTCGCGCCGGAGGAGGACGGCGTGCTGACCGAGGACTATCGGCAGTACAACGAGAACTTCGCTAAGAATCCGGAGTTGGCGACGGCGTTGAGCCAGGCTTTGCAGAGCAATCTGAACGCTGTGGGCGATATTAACAACCCGAATGGATACGATTCCTCGGAGGTTGTCGCGCAACCTGGGCTGGGAGATCGCGCCACCCTCGCGGCCAGCGACGCGGATCGGCTCCTGATGCTTGCCAACGCGAGTGAAGAGGGCCGTGCCGGCCTGCAGGCGGCGATCAATCTGAACCAGCAAGAGATGGTGTCGAAGGCGGCCGAGAATCCCGACTTGAATGCTCGATTGGGGCCCTACCTCGGCACTCTCGCCGGTCGGGTCGACGGTGCGATGAATAATGCCGTGCTGTTCCAGATGGATCAGGACGCACTGGAACGAAACGAGCATCTGCAATCGTCCTACGATGCCAAGCGGCAGGGAGCGGAGATCGCGGCGGAGCTCGTGCAGGAGGTTTTGCCGGTGAAGCGGGGTGGCGCACTCGGCGAAGCTACGGGTCAGGTCATCGTGGGGCAGGCCGCTGAGGCCTTGATCGATTCAGTTCTCCAGAAGCCGGATTTGCAGTCGGTCGAAGTGAACGGCTGGGAAGATCTGCGCAACTCCGAAGAGCGGTATCTCAAGGACCAGATCCTCGGTGCGGGAGCACTGGGCGAGCCGGCGTTGCCACTGGAGCTGCTGCAAGCGGATGGAACGCCGAAACCGTGGGGCGCGATGACCACCGAACAACAGGATGCCGCGACCGGCGTCATGAACCGGATGGGTACGCAGGAGTTGCGGGACGAATACGCCGTCGCCTACGGCTTGCAGGGGACCAAGTTCTTCGACACCCGGGCCGAATTGGAGTCGTTCGTGGACGGACACTGGACTCCGGAGGGGAAATAGCGATGAAGCGCAGCCGCTTTGCCGTGTTCGCCCTCATGATTGTCTCTGCGCTGGTCGCTTGCTCGGGGGGAGATGGTGAACGGTCGCCCGTGGAGTCGCCTCGCACCGTCGGCGAACTGTGCCAGTCGGTACTGAGGTTCATCGAGAACGAGATCGGTGCCGAAGGCGTCGAGATCGTGTCCAACGGCGATTCAGTTCGTGATCTGGGCACGCGCGGAACCTGCGAAATACACGGAATCAGCGAAGCGGGGGGCCGAACGCGCGCGGCAACACTGACGCTCGGCATCTGGAGGAATTGGAATCCGGCACAGGATCACCTGGTCGAGGGGGTCGAGCCCGCAGTCGCGGTCGATCGTGAATACGGTCAGGTCACATTGACCGGGGGCGTCGACGAGTGGGTCGGGTCGTTGACGCTGGTCGCCGGGGGTCTGCGAACTCCGGCCGGGTCGGCGGACCTGGGGCCTGCGGCGGACTCCCGCTACGCCGAGTTCCTTCTCGTTCTGCTCCGCGAGTACGGACGATGGGAATAGCGCTGCTTGTGCCGGTGACCTGCGCAACAGTCGAATGGAGTAGGTGAATCGCCGATCGGCAGCGACGGAGTGAGGCCCGTGCTCCGATCGACAGACGGCTGCGGAGAAGTGAGATGCGTTTTCGGAATTTTTTCACGTTGTGCGCCGTATTGGCCGCAGGATGTGAGCAGGGGGAGCCGGACCGGCGCGAACCCGTGCCCTCGCATAACCTCGTCGCGGGGTTCTGCGACCGGCTACTGGAGTTCGCTCGAGTCGACCTCGGTGCACAGAACGTCTCCGTCGCACGGCCGGACCAAGGGCGGTTGATCGGTCGGTTGGCGAGTTGTGAGCTGCGTGGGGTGCATCCGAGCGGTGTGCAAGCGCGGGCGCTGACGGTCGATCTGGGCACCGTCGGGGCGGAGACGGTGACGCTCAGTCCCAGTGAATGGGGTGTGCCCGTGGCGGGTGTGTCGCCGACCGTGCTGGTGCGGCGATCGGCGGGCGCCTCCACGATGAAGGCGGCGATCGACGGGTGGGGGGCGACAATGACGCTCGATACCGACGGGTTGCGGACGGCGACCGGGGGCGTTGATCTCGAGCCGCCGAGCGAACCGCGCTACGCCGAGTTCCTCCTCACCCTGATCCGGGAATACGGACAGTGGGATTGATCCCTCGCCGCGCCGAACGCGCAAGGAGACATTGGGCCGTGCGGTGCACAGAGTGCTCACCTTCGCGCGAGACGAACTGAGTGCGGTGGATGTGCGAGAGGCAGGGCCGAAGCCGGATCGAACCGTGGGGGAGCGGGCAACGTGTGACCTGCGCGGGCTGTCGGACTATGGGATCGAGGCCGGAGCGCTGACCGTATCGCTGTCGCTGACCGGAGATCCTGGGACGCCTCGGGTTCCCGGTGGGGACTATCGCGCCGTGCCGGGGATCGATCCGACGGTTTCGGTGAACCGGGCGAACACCGCGCCGCTGTTTCCTCCTCGGCCTGGTTCGCGACTACGGGCTACGGGATTGATTCCCCCCGTTCTGGACACTCCAGAGAGCAGCGACGAGGAGGAAACAATGACCGAGGTGACCCATCCGGGGGCGGACGAACTGCGGGCCGATTTCGAGCGCGAACTGGCGTCGGTGACGATGGGCGGCGGGCTGCACGCCGGCTCGGCGCTGGACGTGCAGACGAGCGCGGCGCTGATCCGGATCGCGGAGGCGTACCCGGAGGTGGACGGCACGCTGATCGCGGCGGCGCGGGCGGCGTTCGCGGGGCAGCTGGACGGCAGCAATGCGGAGGCCAGGCTGGAGGAGATCGCGGAGCAGGTCGAGGAGCGCTGACCGGTCAGGTCAGGAACTGCTCGAGGTGCGGGACGGCCTCGGCGGGGTGCCGGGCCGGGATGGCCGCCCCGATGACGTGGAACTGCCAGTGGCCGTCGTCGCGGTGCAGCCTGCCGAGCACGAAGCCGGTGTGGCCCGGTCCGGCGGGGAGGGCGAAGCGGGCGATCTCCCGGCGGGTCAGCCCGTCGACGAGGCGGCAGAATCCGTTCTCGATGACGTCGAAGGCCTGGCCGGAGTACGAGGTGACCAGGAGCAGCGCGCTGGTGATTCGCGGCGAGATGCGGGTGAGGTCGACGGTGATGACCTCGTCGTCGCCCTCGCCGTGGCCGGTGAGGTTGTCGCCGAGCAACCGGATGGCGCCGTCCTGGGAGAGCAGCTGCTCGTGGTAGACGACGTCGGTGAGCCGGTCGGCCGCGTAGAGCACGGCGGCGGCGTTGAGGTCGATCTCGGGCCGGTAGCCGCCGGACCACACGCCGTCGCGGACGGGATCCCAGCCCAGCCCCATGACGACGAATCGCAGGGGCTCCTGCTCCGGGTCGTTCCCCTCCGGTGCCATGCGCCCCTCCTCGCTGTATACCGCCGTCACTCTAACCGCAGTTCGGAGGGGTGAAAAGCGCCTGCTCGGAACGGGATTGACCGGGGCATACGGCGAACCGGACGATTCGGGCGCGCGCCGCTCGGTACCCGTCGGGCAGCCGGAACCCGGTCGGTATAGTCGCCGCGGATGACTAGTTCCGCCGCCGCCGACCGTGCCGTGCCGAGGTCGCGCCCCCGTCTGTGGCGTGCCGCCTGGCTCGCGCCGATGCTGACGACCGCGCTGGCCGTGCTCTGCCTGACCCAGCCGATCTGGCCGATCGAGGAGATCTCCCGGGGCTTCATCGACCTGCAGGTCTACCGGCTCGGGGTGGAGGCGCTGCGCAGCGGCGGTGACATGTACGGCGAGCTGCCGCGGACCACGCTCGGGATCAGCCTGCCCTTCATCTACCCGCCGTTCGCGGCGCTGGTGCTCGCCCCCTTCGCGCTGCTGCCGTGGGACGCGGCGGCCTTCGCCTTCTTCGCCACCTCGACCGCCGCGCTCACGCTCACGCTCTACCTCGTAGCCAGGCGCTTCTGGCCGGACCGCTCGACCCTGGAGCTGGCGCTGCTGGCCACCGCCACCGCGACCCCGCTGGCCATGCTACTGGAGCCGACCCGCTCGACGCTCGACTTCGGCCAGGTGAACCTGCTGCTCATGGCGCTGGTCGCCGCCGACTGCCTGACCGGGAAGCCGCGCTGGCGGCGCGGCATGCTGGTCGGCATCGCCGCCGCGATCAAGCTGACCCCGGCCGCCTTCGTGCTCTACTTCCTGGTCCGCCGCGACTACCGGGCGGCGATCACGGCGGCGATCTCCGGCGCGGTGGCGACGCTGGTCGGCTTCGCGGTGCTGCCGTCGGAGTCGTTCGAGTACTGGTTCGGCGGGATGGGCAATGTCGACGGGTTGAGCGGGTCGGCGTTCCACACCAACCAGTCGATCCAGGGGGTGCTCTCCCGGCTCCGGGTGCCGGAGCCGGGCTTCACCGTGGTCTGGCTGGCCTGCGCCGCGGTGCTGCTGGCGCTGGTGGTGGCCGCCATGCGGCGGGCCGCGCACGTCCCGGCGCTGGCGCTGGCGATCAACGCGGTCTTCACGCTGCTGGTCTCGCCGATCTCGTGGTCGCACCACTGGGTGTGGATCGCGCCCGCGCTCTTCGGCATGGCCTGCTACGCCTGCACGCTGCCGTGGCGCCGCGCGCTCGGCTGGTTCGCGGTGACGGCGGTGACGGCGGCGGTCTTCGTCTACGGCCCGCAGAATTGGCTGCCCGGCGGGGAGGACCGGGAGTACGACTGGACCCCGGTGCAGCACCTGGTCGGCGACACCTACGTGTGGCTCGGCGTCGTGCTGGTGCTGCTCTTCCTGGTGACCGGGCGGCGGCGCGTGACCGCCTCCGCCACGGTGCCGGAACAACGCGCTCCGATCGCCGCCGATCCCGCCGTCCGATCAGCCGCCGGGGCGTAGTGGCAGACCGGGCGTTTCGCTACGAGTTGGTTGCAGTGTCCGGCTCGGGACCAGCGGTGGTGCCCTGACTCCGGTATACGTCTGTGTCGTGGTGTGGTTGTCCCGGGTGCGTGTCCCCGGCAGAACGGACGAGCGTAGCGGTCGGCGTGCGGGCCGGGGGTGGTGGTGAATCACGCGCTGCCGGACAAGGATTCGCTCGTCGCCGCGCTCCGTGGATTCCCGCATCGGGACCATCCGATGCTGGAGGCGGCCGGTGAGCTCGCCGCGCTGCACGAGGCGCGGATCGGCGCGGGCGGCAGCGGCGAGATCGACGGCCATCGCGGCCGCCTGGTGCTGGCGATCGACCGCTGGATCGCCCGGGTCGTCCCGGTGCCGCACGGCGGGGCCGCGCGGCACACCGAGACGGTGGGCGAGGTGGTCGACCGGCTGGCCTCGTACTGCGCGCAGGCATACGCGGCGACCGCCGACTCGGAGGACGAGCGGTACGAGCTGGCCATGCTGGTCACCGACCTGGCGGACGCCTACGACGACCTCATCACGGAGGTGGGCCGCGGCGTGCGCCGGGTGCCGACCACCTACCAGCAGTGGGGTTAGCGGGAGATCTCGCCAGGCAGGGTGCCGAGGGTGAGCACGAGTGCGGCCAGCAGACCGGCCGCCGCGATCAGGCCGGTCAGGATGGACTGGGTCAGAGCTGCGATACCGCACGCGAAGGTGGAACAGGTCACGAAGGCGAGCACCGCGGTTCCGCGTTCCAGCCCCAGGATGCGGGTGTGGTTGCGGATCGCTGTCATCACCCTCAGGTACCCGAGCGGTCCTCTTCCGAAACCTTTTCGTGACCCGGCGCGCCGTAGGTGAGCGGTTCGTCGTCGCCGGGGGCGATGGCGGGCTCGTCCGGCATGGCGTGCCGGGGTCGGTACTCGGACGGGGCGGGGCCGCCCTCCTCCAGGCCGTAGTGCACGAGCAGCTCGCGCTCGGCGTCGCCGCTGATGTGGCCGTCCTCGTCCAGGTACGGGGCGGTGCGGACGGCGCCCTTCAGCACGGTCACCTGGATCGAGGAACTGGCCTCCTGGTGCCTGGCCCCGGTCAGGGGGATGAGCGCGTCGCCGGCGAAGAGCCCGGCGGAGACGGCCATCCAGGTGGGGGCGCCGGTGGCGTTGTCCAGGTACAGGCGGCGGACCTTGCCGAGCTTCTCGCCGTCCCGGTCGTACACGGTGTGCCCGATCAGGGCCTCCAGCGTCGCTTCGCTCACGATTTCTCCTCGGTGTCCGGGCGGTCCGGTCGGAAAAACGCTGATCAGCTACTGCCTCACTACCCGAGCAATATTCTGGCAAACATTTCTCGGATTGCGTGACGCCACCCCGAACGACTCGCTACCGGGATGCGGAGAGTTCGCCGAAAGGGTGCCTGCTCTGGTAATCAACCCCGGCACAAGGATTTTCACATGGTGTCCGGCGATTCGCTCGGTGATTGCCGGTTTTCTGCGGCATGGTGAGGCGGAAAGGGTGGGAAACGCTGCAGGGAGGTCGACCCGTGAGGAAGTTCCGCTTGACCCGGCTCCTGGTGCTCGTGCTCGCGGTGGCGGCGCCGGCGGCCTGCTCGGACGAGGTCAAGGATGGCGAGGCGACCGGCCGGGCGAGCGCGACCGACGGCAGCGCGACCCCGCCGCCGACCGCGACGGTGCCCATCGTCGAGCCGGAGGGCGCCGTGCGGGTCCCGATCGACGAGACCGGCACCGCCACCATGCCGCCCGGGTCGGTGCTGGAGATCCGGGTGCCCGCGGCCTGGGGTGACGCCGCCACCGCGTTGCGTTGCACGGTCACCGACGGCACCGGGCGGAACGAGGACCTGCACTCGTCGGAGGTGAAGAAGAAGGAAGAGGCGGGCGGCCAGGAATGGATGACGCTGTGGACCTTCTCCGCCGCGCCGAACGCCGAGCTCACCGTCGGCTGCGCCGACCCGGAGCGCCGGGTGCCGCCGGAGGGGCAGCCGTTCGTGCGGGTGGTGCCGCGCTCCTCCGCCCCGCCCGCCGCGCGGTAGTGGGCGTAACCTCGCGGCCATGGCCGGATATCGGGAGCGGCAGGCGCGGCTGGCCGGAGCCGTCGTCTGGGCGCGCACGGGGGTCGCGGAGGACGAGTTGCCGGTGCTGCCGGACGGCTGCATGGATCTGATCTGGACCGAGGGCAGGCTCGTGGTCGCCGGCCCGGACACCGCCGCGCACCACCCCGACCCCGGCGGCACCGAGTTCGCCGGTTTCCGGTTCGCGCCGGGTACCGCGCCCGCGGTACTCGGGGTGCCCGCCGCCGAGGTGCGGGATCGCCGGGTCGACCTGGCCGAGCTGTGGCCGTCCGCGCGGGTGCGGGCGCTGGTCGGCGCGCTGGACGAGGCCGCGGATCGGCCCGCCGCGCTGGAGGCCGCCGTGCTGCGCCGCGCCGCCGAGCGGCCCGCCCCCGACCCGGCGCTGGGCCGGGTGGTGGCGGCGCTGGATGCCGGGCGGCCGGTGCGCTACGTCGCCGAGCACGCGGGCTGGACCGCGCGCACCCTGCACCGCCGCTCGCTCGCCGCCTTCGGCTACGGCCCCAAGACGCTGGCTCGGGTGCTGCGGTTGCAGCGCGGGCTGGCGCGCGCCCGCGCCGGGGTGCCGCTGGCCGAGGCCGCGGCGGGCGCCGGCTACGCCGACCAGGCGCATTTCACCCGCGAGGTCCGCGAGTTGACGGGCCTGACTCCGGGGGGCCTGCTCCGCGACGCGCGTTGAGCCGTGTGGCGTGCCCGGCGCGCCGCCTCGGATCGGCTGTCGAGTGCGGCCCGGCGCCGCCGTGGACAGCGGCCCCGGCGGGGCCGTCGACCGCGCGGCGGGGTCAGCCGTCGAGCGCGGCGTACAGATCTATCCCGTTCCCGTCCGGGTCCTGGATCGAGGCGTAGCGCTGGCCCCACGGCGCGTCGAACGGCTTCAGCTCACCGTGCGCGCCCGCCTCGACGAGCGCCGCGTAGGTGGCGTCGACGGTGGCCGGGTCGGCGCAGCGGACGGCGAGGCCGATGCGGCCCTCCCCGGTGGGCGGCTGCCAGCCGGGCTGGAAGGAGCGCACCGTCTCCTCGGTGTCGAGCATGAGCCGGAACCCGCCGCCGAGCTCGGCCTCGGCGTGCGGCGCCTGCTCGGCGCCCTCGGGAAACTCCAGGCCGAGCCCGCGGTAGAAGGCGAGCGAGGCGGTCATATCGGCCACCACCAGGCCGATGGCATCGAGTCGAAGAGTCATACCGTGAGCCTACGAAGCGGAGGCCGCGCCCGGCTTGAACGAATCGGACGTCAGCGGGTGTGCGTGGGCACCAGCTCGGCGATCAGGTTCTCCACCAGGATGCGCAGGTGGTCGCGGATCGGCCGGACCGCCTCGATGGGCTGGCCCGCGGGGTCGGGCAGCACCCAGTCCCGGTAGCTGATGCCGGGGAAGAACGGGCAGGCGTCGCCGCAGCCCATGGTCACCACCACGTCGGAGAGGCCGACGGCCTCCTCGGTGAGCTGGGCGGGGGTGCGCTGCGCGATATCGATCCCGACCTCGGCCATGGCGGCCACCGCCGCCGGGTTCAGCGCCTCGGCCGGTTCGCTGCCCGCGGAGCGCACCTCGATCCGATCACCCGCAAGCGCGCTGAGGAATCCCGCCGCCATCTGCGACCGTCCCGCGTTGTGCACGCAGACGAACAGCACTGTGGGCCTGTGGGCCATGGAAACGCCTTTCCGGGGTTCGGGCCGATCGGGTCCGATCGCCGTGGTGTCCGTGCCACGTCCGGCTCTCGGGTCGATACCGAAACGCTGTCGTAGCGTAAGGGATACCCGGACACGCGAACGCCCGGCGGCCGGAGTTGCGACCGCCGGGCGGAGTGTGATGCGCGGATCGAATCAGATGGGCCGCAGGTCGATCACCTTGCGCAGCCGCTGCCGGTCGCGCTCCAGCTTGCGCGCCTCGTAGGCGATCGGGAAGTAGCGCACCCGCTCCGGCAGCAGCGGGGTGCCGCGTGAGATCACCCAGCCGATCAGCTTCAGCTTGCGCTCGTCGGCGGCGGTCCAGGTGAGGCCGAGCTTGCGCCGCGCGGGCTCCGGGGTGGTACCGACGGTGCAGAAGTACTGCAGCTTTCCGATCGGCGCGAAGAGCGTGTGCCACAGCGGGTGCAGCGGTCGCGGCAGCTCCTTCGGCGGGGCCACCTTCCGGATGGTCTTCAGGTAGTCGCGCGCGGTCTGCGTGGCCTCCAGGTTGTTCTCGACGGCGGCGGCGAAGAACTCCTCGAACTCGGCGAAGGTCGCCGGGATCTCCTTCGGCGCCACCGTGAAGTTGCGCAGCAGTTGCAGCGCCTCCTGGTAGTACGCCTCCTTGTCCTCGTCCCGCAGCGGGGTGCGGGCGAAGTACTTCGAGTTCGCGCAGAAGGCGTAGGTGCCGGTGTGCAGCACCCAGGCCCACGGGCCGCTGGAGAGCGCCCTGTGCTGCCTGCCGCTCGCGTCGGTGGTGTTCAGCGAGGCGTGCAGTGCGCGCAGCCGATCGGCCTCGGCCAGCGCCTCGTCGCCGCCGTAGACCCACATCATCACCGAGGAGACGCTGCGCAGCGCGCGGCCCATCGGGTCGGTGCGGAAGGTGGAGTACTCGTCGACCACCGCGGAGATGGTCGGCTCCATGGTCTGCAGCAGGAAGGCCGAGCCCGCGGTCAGCGAGAAGGTGACCAGCCCGGTCTCGTCCCACATGCGGGTCCCCGGTTCGATGGCGCGGCGCGGGGGAAGGACGCGCTTGTCGGTGTCGTCGACGGCGACGGAGGCGGTCATTGCGATCTCCTTTGATCTGCCGAGTGCGTATAGATGAGATGATAAGTGCCTAACACTCTCAGTGTCTACGTGAGATCCCGTGACGTTTGGATGGACCGCTTGCGGACATGCGACGAATACCGCGCCGCAGCATCATGTGACACAGAACACAGCGAATCCTCCGTGACGCATTCCCGCGACGGCGTGTCCGACGTACGACGACGGGAGGATTTCGTGACGAGTTCGCAGACCGTCGCGCCGGACGAGGCGACGCTCGTCGGGCGCGCCAGGGACGGTGACGTCCGCGCGTACGAGGAACTGGTGCAGCGCTACCAGGCGCGGATGTTCCGGCTCGCGGTGCGGGTGCTCGCCGACCGGGCGGACGCCGAGGACGTGGTCCAGGAGGTCTTCCTGACGGCCTGGCGCCGGCTCGACCAGCTGGCCGACGAGACGGCCTTCGTCGGCTGGCTCTACCGGATGACCACCAATCGGTGCCTGAACGTCATCCGGGCCAGGCGGCCGCAGACCGAGCTGGACCCGGAGACCGCCGAATCCCCGCGCACCGACACCAGGCCGGAGCACGCTGTTCAGGTGAGCAGCCAGCTCGGCGCGCTGCGTGCGGCGCTGGAGACGCTCACCCCCGAGCAGCGCGCCTGCTGGCTGCTGCGCGAGGTGGAGGGGTTGTCGTACGAGGAGATCGCCGACGCGGTGGGCGCGGGCCCCGCGGCGGTGCGCGGCCGGATCGCCCGCGCCCGAGCGCAATTGTCCGAGGTGATGAAGCCATGGCGGTGAACTCCGCAGCAGACCACGAGGCGACCGGGTACCGGCTGCCCTGCGGCCGCGATCTGGAGCAGGTCTGGGACCGGCTGGACGCGGTCGAGGCCGGGCTCGGCGACGAGCACGAGACGCACTGCCCGCACTGCGCCACCGCGCGGGAGAGCCTGCGCGCGCTGCGCGCAGCCACCGCGGAGCTGATCGCCGAGCCGGAGCCCGCCCCGCCCGACCTCACCGCCCGGATCATGTCCGCGGTGCGGGCCGAGGTGCGCCGCGGCCGGACCATGTCGCTGGCAACGCCGGAGCCGGGCGGGGTCGAGGTCTCCGAGCGCGCGGTCGCCGCGGTGCTGCGCTTCGCCGCCGATTCGGTGCCAGGCGTGCGGACCAGGCGCTGCCGGATCAAGCCGGTCGGCACCGAGCCGGACGGCAGGGCCGCGGTCGAGGTCGAGCTGGCCTTCGCGCTCGCCGCCGGGACGCCGGTGGCCGGGGTGCTCCCACTGGTCAGGCAGCGGGTGAGCGCCGCGCTGAACGGCGACATCGGGGTCTCGGTGCACCGGCTGGACGTGCTGGTCGTCGATCTCTTCGTCGACGACGCGGCATCGCGGCAATCGGACGACGGCGGTCCGCGATGACCCAGGTGACCGAATTCGTGGTCGAGCCCGCGGTGCTCGCGGCGGTGGCGGCGCGCGCCGCGCTCGCGGTGCCCGGCGTGCTGCGGCTGGAGCCCGGCATGCGCGGCCTGGTCTCGACCTGGGTGCGCACCGGCAGGCAGCGCTTCGGCGGCACCGACCCGGCGATCGCGGACGGGGTCAGGGTGCGCAACCACGCCGACGGCCGGATCACCGTCGAGGTCGACGTGGTGCTCTGCACCGAGCGCCCCGCCGCCGCGGCCGGGATCGCGGTGCAGCGCGAGATCGCCAGGGTGCTGGCCGAACACACCGGGCAGCGGGTCGCCGCGGTGACCGTGAGCATCCTCGACATCGAGGTCGGCCCATGACCGAGAGCGACCCCGTGCGCGCGGTGACCGACGCCGTCCGCGCCGTGCCCGGGCTGCGCCCGGCGCAGCCGCTCGGCCCCGCGGGCCCCTCCTGGCTGCCCCGGCTCGGCGGCGACGGCGTCGAGCTGACGCCCGGCCTGGTCACCGTGCGCGTCGTCGCCCGTGCGCTGCCGCTGCCGCCGCTGCTCACCGCGGCGGAGCACGGCATCAGGGCGGCGCTGGCCGGCACCGAGTGGGCCGGGGCGGCGCTGCGGCTCGTGGTCTGCGAGCTGGACGCCGCGGCCTTCACGAAGGTGACACCGATCACGCCCCCATGACGAACCCGCACCCCCGCGGGTCGAACAGTACGAACCAGACAACACCAGAGGAGGAACGATGTCCGCACCGCTCACCGAACCGAAGAACCACGCCGACGCGGCCAAGCCCGTCGCCGGGGAGACCATGCAGAAGGACCCGATCCGCAAGGCCAATGCCCTCGTGACCGACCAGGGCACCACCACCATCGCCGACGTGGTGGTGCAGAAGGTCGCCGGGCTGGCCGCGCGCGAGGTGCGCGGGGTGCACGCGCTCGGCGCCGGCTCCAGCCGGGCCTTCGCCGCGCTGCGCGACCGCATCCCCGGTGCCTCGGCCAGCATCGGCCAGGGCGTCTCCGTCGAGGTCGGCGAGACCCAGGCCGCGGTCGACGTGGAGATCGTCGTCGAGTACGGCGTCGCCATCGCCGAGATCGCCAGGGCGGTGCGGCGCAATGTGATCACCGCGATCGAGCAGATGACCGGGCTCGAGGTCGTCGAGGTCAACATCAACGTCAACGACGTCTTCATCCCCGGTGACGACGAGGACACGCCCGCCCCGCCGAGCCGGGTGCAGTAGCCGTGAACGGGACGACACTCGGGCTGCTCGCCGGGCTCGCGCTCGGCTTCGCCGGCGCCTTCGGCGGGTTCGGCGCATTCGTGGTGGTGCTGCTCTTCGGCGCGCTCGGGCTGCTGGTCGGGCGCTGGCTCGACGGCGACCTCGACGTGGCCGAGCTGGTCCGCTCCGCGCAGCGGCGGAGCGGGCGGTGACCGCCGCCGCCCCGGTCGCGCGGGCGGCGGCCGGGACTGGCGTCGCGCCGGAGGGGAGCGCCACCGGCCTCCGTGCGCCGGAGGCGCGCGGGGTCACCACGGTGGCGCCGCGCGTGGTACGGCGGATCGCCGCGCAGGCGGCCGGTGAGGTGCCTGGGGTCGGCGGGCCGGTGCAGGTCAAGGCCGTTGTGCGCGGCGACCACGCCCTGCTCGACGCCGAGGTGCCGATTCGGTATCCCGAGCCGGTCCGCCGGGTCACCGACGGCTGCCGGGCGCACCTGACCGCGCGGGTCGGCGAGCTCACCGGGCTGCGGGTGGCCCGGGTGGAGATTCTGGTGCCGGTGCTCGTCGGTGACGCGGCCCCCGTCGGCGGGCGGGTGTCGTGACCAGGCGGCCGCGCCGGGTCGTTCCCGCGGTGCTGCTCGCCCTCGTGCTGCTCGCCGCGGCGGTCGCGGTGATCGTCTCGCTGGTGCAGCGGCTCACCGACACCCGCGAGTTCATCTCCTACGACCGGGTCGCGGCCGAGCTGTACGCGATCGAGTGGGGCGAGACGCCGGTGCTGGTCACCGGTATCGTCGCGGTGGCGTTCGGAGCGCTGCTGCTGCTCGCGGCGATCTTGCCGGGGCGCGCACTGCTGGTGCCGCTGGTCGACGAGGAGGGGCTGCGCGCCGGGGTGTCCCGGCGCGGATTGCGCGCCGCCGTCCGGGAGAGCGCCGAGACGGTGGATGGGGTGACCGCAGGCGGGGTGCGGTTGGGCCGCCGATCGGTCAAGGTCAAGGTGCAGACCGATCGGGTCGAGTCGGCGGGTACCGCCGACGCGGTGTGTGACCGGGTGTCGAACCGGCTGCGGGAGATCGGAACCCGATCGGTGCGCCGGGTGCGCACGTCGCTGCGGACGCCGGAGGCGGCGAATTCGCCGGTGGGCGGGACGGCCGCGACCCCAGGCCGGGGACAGCGGCCCCGCCCGAACATCGGAGGTGGAGCATGAATCGGATGAACCGGCCCGCCGCGGCCAATCGAACGCTGGTCGGGCTCGCCGGACTGGCCCTGCTCGCCGCGGGCGGCTACGCCCTCGCCGCGCACTACGGCCACCTGAGCTGGGTCGACACCGGCGCCCCGCTGGTACCCGGCCCGGCGGCCCCGCCCACCTGGGTCTTCCTCGCCGTGATCGCGGGCGCCGCGCTGCTCGCCCTGCTGTGCCTGCGCTGGCTGTTCGCCCAGCCCTTCCGCATGCCGAAGTCGGTGGGCTGGCAGGTCGGCGGCGACGACCGCACCGGCCGGACCGTGCTCCGCTCCGGCACCGCCGCCGCCCCGGTCGCCGCCGACATCGAGGGCTACCCGGGCGTGCGGAACGCCCAGGCCTGGCTCTCCGGCGGCCCGGACACCCCGCAGCTGCACCTGCTGGTCACCGCCGCGCCCGCGGCCGACGTCGCCGAGCTGCGCCGCCGCATCCTCGGCCACGCCGTGACCCGGCTGCGCGCCGCGCTGGAGGTCGAGATCATCCCGGTCACCCTGGAACTGCGCTTCGCCGACGAGCAGCGCGCCCTGCAATAGGCTGGGAACCATGAGCGCGGCGCGCCGGATCGGCGTCTTGACCGGGGCCGGCATCTCCACCGACTCGGGAATCCCGGATTTCCGTGGCCCGCAGGGCGTCTGGACGACGAACCCGAGCGCCGAGCTGCTCACCACCTACGACGCCTACCTCGCCGACCCCGGCGTCCGGGTGCGCTCCTGGCAGGCCCGCCGGGAGAACCCCGCGTGGGACGCGAAGCCCAACGCCGCGCACCGCGCGCTCGCCGAGCTGGAGCACGCGGGGCGCGAGATCGGCATCGTCACGCAGAACGTGGACGGGCTGCACCAGCGGGCGGGCTCGTCGCCGGAGCGAGTGGTGGAGATCCACGGCACCATGTTCGGCGTCGGGTGCGTCGAGTGCCCGTACACCGCTACCATGGCGGCGGCGCTGGAGCGGGTGGCGGCCGGCGAGCCGGACCCGCCCTGCCCGCGCTGCGGCGGCGTCCTCAAGGCCGCGACCATCATGTTCGGCCAGCAGATGAACCGGCGCACCGTCGCCGCCGCCCTGGCGATCGCCGAGCGCAGCGAGCTCTTCCTCGCCATCGGCTCCTCGCTGCAGGTCGAGCCGGCCGCCTCGCTCTGCTCGGTCGCCGTTGACGCCGGCGCCGAGCTGGTGATCATCAACGCCGAGCCGACCCCCTACGACCGGATCGCCGCCGAGGTGATCAGGGAGCCGATCGGCACCGCGGTGCCCGCGCTGGTCCGATCCCTGCTCAGCTGACCGGCCCGAGCACCCGGTCCAGGTAGTCGTTGCGGAAGAGGCCGTCCGGGTCGAGCTTCCGGCGCACCGCCGCGAACCGCTCCCACTCCGGGTAGCGCGGGCGCAGCGTCTCCGCGGTGCGGAAGTGCCGCTTTCCCCAGTGCGGCCGCCCCCGGTAGCGGGCGAAGACCGCCTCGCAGGCGCGGAAGTACGGCTGCCACTCCATGCCCCGGTACTGGTGCACGGCGATGTAGCAGGTCTCCCGGCCGCCTGCCGGGGAGAGGAAGGCGTCGTCCGGCGCCACCCAGCGCACCTCGATCGGCATCGGGGTGTCGAACCGTCGCGCGATCTCCCTGATCTCCCTGATCGCGGCCGCACCGTGCGCGCGCGGCAGCGCGTACTCCATCTCGGTGAAGCGCACCAGCCGCGGGGTGGCGAAGACCCGGTACGAGCGGTCCACCTTCTGCCGGTGCCCGCCCGCCCGCGCCGCGGTCCGCTGGATCAGCGGGACCAGCTCGGGCCGCCGCCTGCCCACCCGGCACAGTGCGTCGAAGACATGGTTGGAGAGCAGGATTCCGTCCAGCCAGTCGACCGCGGGGGCGCGCGGTCGCTCCGGCGCGTCGGTCCGGTTGTTGCGCTTGGTCATGGTCAGCGCGCTGTGGCCGAACATGTAGAACTCGAAGTGCTCGTTGTCGTCGACGTGCGAATCCAGCTCGGCCAGTACGTCTTCCAGCGGTATCGGCCGCTCCACCCCGGCGAGCACGAAGGAGGGCACCAGCTTCAACGTGACCGCGGTGACGACGCCGAGCGCGCCGATGCTCACCCTGGCCGCGCGCCAGCCGTCCGGGTCGGTCTCCTCGTTCAGCTCCAGCACGCTGCCGTCGGCGGTCACCAGCTCGATGGAGTGCAACGCGTCGGAGATGTTCCGCAGCCGGGAGCCGGTGCCGTGCGTGCCGGTGGCGGTGGCGCCCGCGACGGTCTGCACGTCGATGTCGCCGAGGTTGGGGAAGGCGAGACCGTGGGTGTGCAGCGCGGCGCTTGCCTCGTGCAGCGTGATGCCCGCCTGCACCCGGGCCAGCCCGGCCGCCCGGTCCACGTGCAGCACCCGGTTCATCCGCGAGAGGTCGAGCAGCACACCGTCGGTGAGCACCGCGTCGGTGAAGGAGTGGCCCGCCCCCGCCACCCGCACGTTCCGGCCGCGCGCCGCGGCGGCGGTGACCAGCGCGGCGACCTCGGCGGTGTCCCGTGGATGCGCGACGACGGCGGGATGGCAACGCTGATCGCCTGCCCAGTTCACCCACGGCGAGTTGGTCATGTGTCCAACTGTAGGGGATGGGCGCGGGAAGTCGCCAGGAATTCGCAGGATAGTCCGAAGTTATCGGCGGCGTGGCGGGCAGAGCTTGCCCTTGGCCTGCTCCACCTGCTCCTCGGTGAGTGCCGATTCGCAGAGCGGGAGCCGTGCCGTGCCGTCGCCGCGCACGCCGTTCAGCACCACCGCCATGTAGCGGCGCCAGGTCTCGGGGGCCACCGGGCGGCAGAACTCGGCGAAGCTGTCGATCATGTGCACCAGCGCGAAGAGGTCGGTCGGCTGCACGTCCTGGTGCAGGTCGCCGGTGGCGCGGGCGCGCTCGACGATGCGGTTCAGCGGCGTCTGCATCCGCTCGCGCAGGTCGCGGAAGCGCTCGATCTGATCGTCGAGCTCCAGCAGCACCTCGCTCAGCCCGCGGCTGCCCGCGAGGTGCTCGCAGGCGTACTCGAAGAACTCGACCAGCGCCGCCCACGGGTCGGGGTTGCGCGCCGCGCTCTCGGCCGCGGCCACGAATTCGTCCATCTGTTGGGCGAAGACCTGGACGATCAGCTCCTTCTTGCTCGCGAAGCGGCGGTACACGGTGCCGACCCCGACGCCCGCGCGCTCGGCCACGTCGTCCAGCGAGATCTCCAGCCCGCGCTCGCCGAAGAGCTCGCGCGCGGCCGCGACGATGCGCTCCTGATTGCGCGCGGCATCGGCGCGGAGGCGGCGGGGGGCATGGCTGGGAGAGGTCGACGTGGTGGGACTCACAACCCCAGTCTAGCAACGCTCGGGACTAAGTGGAGGCGGTCTCTCCGTTATGGTGATAGTCTCCGAGTAAGTGGAGGCACTACCTCCACATTCGCTGCTCCACTCCGATCCCCAGGGGAGAAGAATGACCACCACGATCGAGACCGCGGCCCCGGCCGCCGCGGCGACCGGCAGGCGCGGCTCCGCCGCCCTCCGCTGGTGGGTGCTCGCCGTCATCGGCATCGCCCAGCTGATGGTGGTGCTCGACGCCACCGTCGTGAACATCGCACTCCCCGCCGCGCAGGCCGACCTCGGCTTCGGCGACGGCGACCGGCAGTGGGTGATCACCGGGTACGCACTCGCCTTCGGCAGCCTCCTGCTGCTCGGCGGCCGGCTCAGCGACCTCTTCGGCAGGCGCACCGCCTTCATCACCGGGCTGATCGGCTTCGCCGTCGCCTCCGCCATCGGCGGGGCGGCCACCAGCTTCGAGATGCTGGTCGCCGCGCGCGTCGGCCAGGGCGTCTTCGGCGCGCTGCTGGCCCCGGCCGCGCTCTCGCTGCTCACCGTCACCTTCACCGAGCCCGCCGAGCGGGCCCGCGCCTTCGGCATCTTCGGCGCGGTGGCAGGTACCGGCGGCGCCATCGGGCTGCTGCTCGGCGGCGCGCTCACCGAGTGGGCCTCGTGGCGCTGGGTGATGTTCGTCAACCTCGGCTTCGCCGCCGTCGCGCTGGTCGGCGCGGTGCTGCTGCTCGCCAAGCACGTCGCCACCGAGCGCCCGCGGCTCGATCTGCCCGGCACGCTGAGCGTCACCGCCGCGCTCTTCGCCATCGTCTACGGCTTCTCGCACGCCGAGTCCGAGGGCTGGTCCGACCCGCTGACGCTGGGCTTCCTGCTCGGCGGCGCGGCGCTGCTCGCGGTCTTCGTCCGGCTGCAGACCCGGGTCGCGCACCCGCTGCTGCCGCTGCGGATCGTGCTCGACCGCACCCGCGGCGCCTCCTACCTCACGGTCTTCGTGATGGGGATCGGGATGTTCGCGATCTTCCTCTTCCTCACCTACTACCTGCAGCTGACGCTCGGCTACACCCCGATCACCACCGGCCTCGCCTTCCTGCCGATGGTCGCGGGCATGGTGGTCTCCTCCACCACCGCGCCCTCGGTGCTGCTGCCCCGGGTCGGGCCCAAGGTCGTGGTCAGCGGCGGCTTCGCGATCGCCGCGCTCGGCATGCTGCTGCTCACCCGGATCGGGCTGGATTCCAGTTACGCCACCGACATCCTGCCCGCGCTGGTGATCATGGGCCTCGGCCTCGGTGGCGCCATGTCGGTCGCCTTCCAGGGCGCGACGTCGGGCGTCGGGCACACCGACGCCGGGGTCGCCTCGGCGACCATCAACACCAGCCAGCAGGTCGGCGGCTCGATCGGCACCGCGCTGCTCAGCACCATCGCGGCCTCGGCGGCGTCGGACTACCTGACCGGCCGCACGCTGAGCCCGGAGGCGGTGGCGCAGTCTGCGATCGAGAGCTACACCACCAGCTTCTGGTGGGCCACCGCGATCTTCGCGGCGGGCGCGGTGATCGTCGGCTTCCTGATGCCGAACACCGTGCCGGCTCCCGCCGAGGGCGAACCCGTTCTCGCGCACTGAGTTCACCGCGAAAAGCCCGGACCGCCTGGTCCGGGCTTTTCGTCGTCGTCAGCAGTTGGCGGGGGCGGGGGCTCCGGCGAAGCGGTCGGCCAGGAAGTCGAAGGCCCGCGCGCTGCCTTCCGGGATGGCGGTGCCGTGGTCGGTGCCGGGCAGCATGTCCAGCTGCACCCTGGCGCCGGAGCCGCAGTAGCGGCCGACGACCTCGCGCACCAGCTGCGGCGAGACGGCGTCGTTGGTGCCGTGCCAGACGTAGGTGGGGATCCGCGGCACGCCGGGGAAGATCTCCAGGCTGTTCTCGTGCAGGATGCGCACGGTGTCCGGGTCGGCGTCGAGCGGGCCGGAGAAGACGTCGGGCAGGCTGCGGTTCGCGCCCGCCGCGATGATCTCGTCGGTGCAGCCGTTGGCGATCCGGTTGCGCAGATCGGCGCCGACCGGCTTCAGGATGGGCTCCATCGGCAGCTGCCCCGGGTACTCACGCTCCAGCCCCATGGCGGCCGCGAAACCCAGCCCGAACAGCGGGTTCGGCTGCATGCCGAGATCGAGCGCCAGCTTGCCGATATTCATCGGCACCCCGCCCTCGGCCACCCCGACCAGGGGCAGCTCCGGCGCGTACTCCGGCGCCAGCGCCGCCGCGAACCCGGTCGCCATGCCGCCGCCGGAGTAGCCGGCCAGCCCCATCGGGCTGGCGCCGAGCCCGGCCGGGGCGAATCGCTGCACCGCGCGCAGGCCGTCCAGGGTGATCCGGCCGCCGAGCCGGGCCGCGCCGTAGGCGCTGTTCGGACCGAGGTGATCCGGCACCGCGACCGCCCAGCCGCGGCCGAGCAGCAGGTTCAGCACCGGCCCCTCGCGCAGCCCGCCGTCGAAGAGCGCGTGCGAAGGGGCGCAGCGCAATCCGAGCGCGTTGACGAACGGCTGGTACGACACGACCGGCCGGTTCGCGCCGCCGCCCGGCGGCACCAGCACCGTCGTCACCGCGCCGATCGGCCCGCCCTGCGAGTCGGTGCTGCGGAAGAGCAGCTGCCATGCGGTGGCGCCCGGGTAGTTCGGCGCGGGCACCTGCCTGCTGCGCATGACGTCACCGAGGTTGAAGCGGGCGACGTCGGCGGGTGCGGCGTAGAAGGCGTCGGGGTCGGGGGCCGGGTAGATCGGCCCCGCCGCGGCCGGGCCCGCGCCGAGCCCGGTGCCTGCCGCGAGCAGGAGCGCGGCGATGCCGACGAGCCCCGCCCGGCCGAAGCGCCTGCCGTCGGGGCCGCGCTGCCGGGTGCCGAAGCGCGCTGCCGCGCGCCGCGCTCGGGAGACTGCCCGCTGTACCGCCATCGTTGTTTCTCCAGACTCGGGATAGATCGGATCGAACGTGAACTTCTCGGCCGGACTCCAGGCATTCGTACGGGCGCGCCGGGGGGATTGTCAACACGGGGGATCGAGCCGTCGAAAGGCTTGTTTTCGCTGGTAGAACCAACCGTGCGGTTCTCGGGGCCGGGTCTGTGTCGGACCCGGGCGATAGGCTCGGGCGGTGCCTCTCCGACGCCGATTCCGGGGGCGCCCGCGGCCGGGGCCGCGCGACGCTTTTCCGCTCCGCGCCCCCGCTTCGTAGACTGCTCGGATCGGGAGCCGCCCGCACACGAGGGGGCGGTACGGGGAAGGGAGCGCGGGTATGACCTCCGCGAACGCGGCCACGCACGGCCGGGTGCGCTCGTGATCCCGATGACGAGCCTGGCGCAGCCGACACGGAAGGGAGCCACCACCATGGCCCACGATCGAGCGGGCCGCCCGGCCCGCGTCGCCGATCTGGAAGACATCCCGCACCTGGTGACGGCCTACTACAGCCGGGTGCCCGATCCGGCGGAGCCCGCGCAGCAGGTGGTCTTCGGCACCTCCGGGCACCGCGGCTCCAGCCTGGACACCGCCTTCAACGAGGCGCACATCCTCGCCGTCACCCAGGCGATCGTCGAGTACCGCGCCACCCGCGGCATCACCGGCCCGGTCTACCTGGCCAGGGATACCCACGCGCTCTCCGAGCCCGCCTGGACCACCGCGCTGGAGGTGCTGGCGGGCAACGACATCGCGGTGGCGATCGATTCCCGCGACCGCTACACCCCGACCCCCGCGCTGAGCCACGCCGTGCTCCGGCACAACCGCGGCAACCCCAAGCACCAGGCCGACGGCATCGTGGTCACCCCCTCGCACAACCCGCCCCGCGACGGTGGCTTCAAGTACAACCCGCCGCACGGTGGCCCCGCCGACACCACCGCGACCGACGCCATCGCCGAGCGCGCCAACGAATTGCTCCGCACCGGTCTCAGCGGCGTCCGCCGCGCCACCTTCACCCAGGCACTGGCCGCGGCCGAGCGCTACGACTACCTCGACCACTACGTCTCGGACCTGCCCTCGGTCTCGAATCTGGACGCCATCCGCGGCGCTGGCATCCGGCTCGGCGCCGATCCCATGGGGGGCGCGAGCGTCGACTACTGGGAGGAGATCGGCCAGCGCTACGACCTCGAGCTCGAGGTGGTGAACCCGCTGGTCGACCCGACCTGGCGGTTCATGCCGCTGGACAGCGACGGCAAGATCCGGATGGACCCCTCCTCCCGCTACGCCATGGCGAACCTGGTCTCGATCAAGGACGACTACGACATCTCCACCGGCAACGACGCCGACGCCGACCGGCACGGCATCGTCACCCCCGACGGCGGGCTGCTGAACCCGAACCACTTCCTCGCCGTCGCCATCGAGTACCTGGTGGCGAACCGGAGGGGCTGGGACGCGCTCTCCAAGATCGGCAAGACCGCGGTGAGCTCGTCCATGATCGACCGGGTGGTCGGGGTGCTCGGCCGCGACATCTACGAGGTGCCGGTCGGCTTCAAGTGGTTCGTGCCCGGGCTGTTCAGCGGCAGCCTCGCCTTCGGCGGCGAGGAGAGCGCGGGCGCCTCCTTCCTGCGCACCGACGGCACCGTCTGGACCACCGACAAGGACGGCATCATCCTGGCGCTGCTCGCCGCCGAGATCGCCGCCGTCACCGGCCGCACCCCGTCGGCGCGCTACGTCGAGCTGGAGCGGCGCTACGGCGCTCCCGCCTACGCCAGGATCGACGCCGCGGCCAGCGCGGAACAGAAAGCCAAGCTGAAGAAGTTGACACCGGACATGATCACGCAGCGAGAGATCGCGGGCGAACCCGTCACCGAGGTGCTGACCAGCGCCAAGGGCAACGGCGCCGCGCTCGGCGGCGTCAAGGTGAGCACGGAGAACGCCTGGTTCGCCGCCCGCCCATCCGGCACCGAGGACAAGTACAAGATCTACGCCGAGTCCTTCCACGGCGCCGAGCACCTCGCGCAGGTCCAGGCGGCGGCCGAGGAGATGGTCGGCCGCGCCCTAGCCGGTGACTAGCGCCGCACGCGGCCCCGACCGGCTGCCCGGCGAGATCTGGGTACTGATCGCCGGCTCGTTCGTGATCGCGATCGGCTTCGGGCTGGTCGCCCCGGTGCTGCCGCAGTTCGCCCGCGGCTTCGGCGTCGGGGTGGCGGCGGCGTCGGCCATCATCAGCGCCTTCGCTCTGATGCGGCTGCTGTTCGCGCCGATGAGCGGGCGGCTGGTGCAGCGGCTGGGGGAGCGGCCGGTCTACCTCGGCGGGCTGCTCGTCGTCGCGCTCTCCACCGGCGCGAGCGCGCTCGCGCAGACCTACTGGCAGCTGCTGGTGCTGCGCTCGCTCGGCGGCATCGGCTCCACCATGTTCACCGTCTCCTCGCTGGCCCTGGTGATCCGGATGTCGCCGCCCGGCGCCCGCGGCCGCGTCTCCGGGCTGTACTCGACCAGTTTCCTGGTCGGCTCGCTCGGCGGCCCGCTGATCGGCGGGCTCTTCGCCGGCTTCGGCCTGCGCGCGCCCTTCGTGCTCTACATGATCGCGCTGCTGATCACCGTCGCCGTCGTCTGGTACGCGCTGCGCGGGTCCACCCTGATCAACCCGGTCGACGGCGGACCGCAGCGCACCATGAGCTTCGCCGAGGGGTGGAGCCGCCCCGAGTACCGCGCTGTGCTCTGGTCCAACTTCTGCAACGGCGCCGCGGTGTTCGGCGTCCGGATGGCGCTGGTGCCGCTGCTCGTCGTCGAGGTGCTCGGTCAGGAGCCTTCCATGGCGGGGATCACGCTCACCGTTTTCGCCGCTGGCAATGCCGTGGTGCTCTTCACCAGCGGCAGGCTCTCCGATCGGTTCGGCCGGAAGCCGTTCCTCGTGCTCGGCTCGTTCATCTGCGCCGTCGGCACCGGCGGGCTCGCGTTGGCCGACACCGTGCCGCTGCTGCTGATCACGAGCTTCGTGGCCGGGATCGGATCGGGGATGTTCAGCCCGGCACAGCAGGCCGCCGTTGCCGACATCATCGGGCCGAAGGCGCGTGGGGGTCCGGTGCTGGCCGGATTCCAGATGTCGGCGGACCTGGGGACCGTGCTCGGGCCGATCCTGGTCGGATTCCTCGCGCAGCAGCTGTCGTACGGGCTCGGGCTCGGGGTCACCGGCGGGTTGCTCGCGCTCGCCGCGGTCTTCTGGCTCCTCGTTCCCGAGCCCATGCGCCGGGAGGCCGATTCTCCAGCCCGCCCCGCCGAGGACGGAAGCGATTCGAGCGGGAAGCCCGGCAGCGCGCCCACGCCGCCCGGTACCGAGGTCAGCGCGCCGCATCCACCCTGCGCGGAATCGGAGGGGCTCGGGGGACGCGGCGGCACGCGGTAGCCCGGATACGGCAGAGTGGACGGGGTGAGCAAACCGTCCGCCGGCTACACCCCGCGCCCGATGTCCAGCAACACCACCTACGCGCTCGGCGCGCTCGCCGTCGTGATCATCGGCATCATCGTCTTCGCCGCCTACCGCTGGTCATCCGACGGCGAGGACGCCGTCACCCGCAACGACGGCTACGGCTCCGTGCGCGACGCGACCGTGCAGGTCGCCGTCGACGGCAACGCCATCCGCCTCGGCAAACCCGACGCGCGCGCCACCGTCGACATCTACGAGGACCCCATCTGCCCCGCCTGCGGCGTCCTCGAGCGCATCTACGGCCAGGAGATCGCCCAGCGCGTCGACGAAGGCGCCCTGGCCGTCCGCTACCACCTGGTGAACTTCCTCGACTCCCGCAGCTCCTCCGGCGACTACTCCACCCGCGCCGCGGGCGCCCTGCGCTGCGTCGCCGAGAGCGGCCAGGCCGTCGCCTACGCCCGCTTCCACGACGCCCTCTTCCTCGCCGAGCAACCCGAGGAGAGCGCCGACAGCGACCACACCGCCGACGAGCTCGCCACCATCGCCCGCACCGCCGGCGCCCCCGACACCGCCGTCCAGTGCGTCGCCACCGGCGCACAGACCGACGCCGCCCGCACGGCCGCCGCCGCCAACCTCGACGCGCTGCGCGCCGTCTCCGACAAGGTCGGCACCCCGACCGTGATCGCCGGCGGGAACGACGTCGACGTGAACAACGCGGAATGGGTGGTCGAGCTTACGCGCTGACTCGCAGGTCAGGGAGCGATTTGGTGGGCGCGCGGAGGGTGGTGTAACTTCGTTCAGGCAGCCGGGGAAGCCCGGCGGTACACCATCTCGGGGCTATGGCGCAGCTGGTAGCGCACCACACTGGCAGTGTGGGGGTCAGGGGTTCGAGTCCCCTTAGCTCCACAAAAATAGTAGGTCAGGCCCGATCTTTGATCGGGCCTGACCTGTTTTTGCCATCTGGCCCCCCGTTTACCCCCCGTTTTGATCCTGGGTTTGTTCGGCGGGACTGCCGAGTCGAATACATGCGGTGGGCACCGCCCCTGTCGTAGGCCGGAGCCCGGCATGGCGTGCAGCACGCGGGTGCCAAGATGCGTCTGGTCGTCGTCACGCGATTATTCGATCTGACTGCTGCGGCGGACTCGTGGTATGGCTGGATGGGCGCGCCGATCTCGTGCACTGCCAGCTCCAGATCCGCGGCAGACGTGATCGCCAGCCCCGTTCCTACTCCCACCGCCTGGGTCATTACCCGCAGCAAGCCCAGCCGCTCCGGCCGCGCGTCGAACTCCACCGCGACCGCCGAACCCGTATTCACCATGCACCCTCGATCTCGGCTCGGCGCCGAGCACGCGCGGTCATAGCCGGGTCCAGCCCGCCGAACCAAGCTGCCGTAGTCAGCACTCCGTCCGCCGGGTGCAGCGGTAGGTACACGGATACGCCGCTGGCCAGCGGCCAAAAGCTCTGTTCAGCGACGCCGATCGACCCGATAGCACCAGCCCAGCGGAAGCTGCGCAGAGCGCCGGAGTCGCGTTTCCCGGGGAGACGCTCTCAAGCCCTCCGCCGCGGTCAGCCCGGTAACCATGAATAGCGTGTGGTGCCCGACCTGCCTGGCGTGCTCGGCAAAGCGGCGGTAGCAGCGGCCGAGCAGCAGAAGATCCACCGCGACCGCTGCGGCGCCGGACCGGTCCGCGGCGTAGGCCAGCAGTTCGCGGTGCGCCCGATCCATGACATCGTCACGGTCGTCTAGCTCGGCCGCAGATTCGAAATCACCGGCACCCAGCACATGGACTGTGATCGCGGCCATGCTCACAGCGCTCGACCCCATCCCCAGCACCAACTGGTGCAACGACGCGGGCACGACCCGTACCGGATAACGGGTTCGTGCGAACTGAGCAAGTACCGCGCATGTCCCGGCCATTCGTGACAGCGTCACCGAGATCTGCAACCCGGTCTGCACACATTCCAGCCCCGTGGTAGCCGGAACGGACTCCAGCAAAGCCGCTGCGGCGAGTTCGGCCCGCTCGGCTCCCGCCCACGCTTCGGCACACGACTCCAGCGCCTGATTCGCCCGTTCAAGGTCGACATCGAGGACAGCGGCGGTAGCGGCACCGATCGCAGCCTCATTCCACCGGCACATCCGTTCCAGCACCGCCATCAACTCATCGAGGTCGGCGTGGAAACGAGAACTCATGCCCCATTCAAGCACCCCGCGGGCACCAGCAGGGCAAAGCAGCGCGATCCACCAGCAGAGAAGGTCGGACGACGCCCTGTGCAGTTTGGGTAGACGCGTGCTAGCCGTGGCGGAAAGCAGACTTGCCGTTCTGTGGCCGGTGCCCCTTGATTGCTCCCTGGCCTGAGCGGGGCCACGGCACGCGACCAACACGTCAGAGTGGCAGCGCGCAGAACTGCCGCGCCTTCTTCGGGGCTTGCCATTCCACATATCAGATGCCTCGTTGACCTGGGCAAAAGCGTGTAATTTGATCCCCAACCCCCCTCCGGGCAGCATCTACTACGTACTGCCTCGGCGATCAAGGGCGACCTCGTCTGCGCCGAAGCGTCACAAGTGGTTCCAGCCGAGCGGTCGGGCCCAATTGAACCCCACGATGACCGTGTGCTGTGGGTCATCGGGGACGCAGTCGACCGTCAGGTTGCTGGCCAAGGTGCGCACGATGTGCCAGCCGAGCCCGGTGGTGCGTGGCGCGATGACGGTGGTCGAGCTGACCAGCACCCCGATCGTCGTGGCCCGTGACCGGTACTCGCACCTGACGACCGCCCCCGGTGCCGCGATCGCGACCAGTGCGGTGCCGACCTCGTGTACCGCCAGCTCCAGATCCGCGGCCTCGTCGAGCGCCAGTTCCAGTTGTAGTGCCAGCACCCTGGTCAGCGCCCGCACCATCCCCAATTGTTCGGGCCGCGCGTCGAACTCCATTGCCACTGTCGAGTCGGGCACATTGCACATCCGTTCCATTCCGATCGCTGCCGTGCGCCGTGCTACCCAGAAGTGCCGGTAAAACCCAGATCGCACGGGCCGGGTTCTGCCGACCGTCTCGTCCGGCGGGTAACCGGGCCGACTCGGTCGGCCGCGGGGCCATGTCTCCGGCGCAGCCGGAGTCGGGAGACCCCGTTCCCGTGGTTCTGCGTGGCGCTGCCGTGGTCGCGGTGGACCGCGCCGACGCGTGGGCGCATCTCCGCTGCCGTCCCCACCGTCCGCCGCAGGAGCACCCAGGACGGCAGGCGTCCAGACTCGGGCGGCCCGCGCCCGATACACGACCACCACGCGGTCCGGACCGTGTGGTACCACCGGGCAGTGGCTGACGACTGCGGGTCGTGACGTCGGCGAGGCGGGTACGCTCGGCGGTGTCGTGTCGCCAGCGGCGCCCAGCGCGTGCAGACTCCCGCGTGCGGGGACTGTCGCTGGTGCGAGACCGCGCAGGAAGGTTCACCCGTGACCCGATCCTCCACGAATACCTCGGCCGCCGCGCGCGTCGGCCGTTCCGGCACAGATTCCTACGACGACCTCGAACCGGCGTTCGCCCGCCTGTCCGGGCTGGGTGCCGCCGATCCGGTGCGCGCGCGGTTGCGCGAGGAGATCATCACCGCCGCGATGCCCCTCGGGCAGCACATCGCCGCCCGGTTCAGCGGGCGCGGCGAAGCGGCCGAAGACCTGACGCAGGCCGCCTACCTGGGCGTGGTGCTGGCGGTCGACCGCTTCGAACTCGATAAGGGCAGCTCGTTCCTCGCCTTCGCCGTGCCGACGATCATGGGCGAGGTGCGTCGCCACTTCCGCGACCGCACCTGGGCGGTGCGGGTCCCGCGCCCGGTGAAGGACCTCCAGCAGCGCCTGTCCCCGGCGGTGGAAGCCCTGTGCCGCCGGTTCGGGCGGATGCCGACCGCCCGCGAGCTCGCCGCCGAACTCGACGTCGACATCATCGAGGTCACTCAGGCCATGATGGCGGCCAACGGCTACCCGCAGCGAGTCCCTGGACGGGCTGCGCGGAGACGACGACGGCGACGATCGCGTCCACCCGAAGCTCGCCGCCCTCGGCCGCGAGGAGCCCAGCTACCGGCTGGTCGAAGACGCCGTGGCGGTCGGGCCGCTGCTGCGGGAGTTGCCCCACCGTGAACGCCGGGTGTTGGTGATGCGCTTCGGCGAGGGCCTGACCCAGGGCCAGATCGCTCAGCGGGTCGGCTGCTCGCAGATGCACATCTCCCGCATCCTGTCCCGCACCCTGGCCACCCTGCGCGAACGAGCCCTCGCCGAGCCGGGGGCCGCCACCGTTGTCGCCTGAATCGGGCGCGGCACAGAGGCGGCTCAGCCGCGGTCGATACGGCGGTGCGCGGTGAGCAGTACGTCGTCGACCCGGGTGCGCGTCGGCGCCGGTACCGCGATGCCGATGGCGGTAGTGCAGAGCAGGTCCGCGAATTCGACCAGGTGCAAACCGGTTTCGGCGGCACGCCAGCGTAAGATCTCCCGTGCTTTGGCCGCGGGGATGCCGTAGACCAGCCGCAGCATCCCCACCGCTTGCTCGACGACCGCGCCGGTCGTTGTGAACCGGGACAACTCGTCATCGAGCACCGCCTTCTGTTCGGCCTCCAGCGCCGGAGTCAGGTCGATCCAGAAGCCGTCGAATCCCGCCACTCGCCCGGGAGCGGCGGTCACCGGTGCCGCGACAACCAGCAGCGTGCGCTCGCGGCCGTCCTCGCCGTTCCCGCGCAGCCGCAGACAGAATCCCTGCCCCTGCCCCAGCGCCGCCCTCAGGGCTGCATGATCGTCGGGATGCAGGTCTCGCAGCAGCATCGACCACAAGTCATCGGTCTGGATCGAGGTACCGCTGCCAGGGGTTTGCGTGAAGCAACCGAATTGCAGTACCAGCGGCGGTCCGGTGTTGCTCGGCGCCCGGTGGGCGGCGTCGATGTCCCCGGTGATCTCCATGCCTCCTCCATCGTGTCGTCCAGGGTGTTTCCACTCGATGGAAACCGGCGATGACCAGCCTTTTGTTTCTCGATTCCTCCGTGACGATAATCGCCGCCCTCACTGGTTTAGGACGCCGCGCGAGGCCGACGTCACTGACCTCCCCGCGTTCCAGGGCGAGGGCTTGTTCCGGGCGATCGGGCGGACCCGGACGTATGGCGGGAGTCAAACCCGCGAGGCCGAGCGTGAGATCCCCTACTGGGTGAGCCGCCGGCCGGGCCGTGGCATCGCCGAGTTCCTGCACCGCCGATGGGAGACCTGGACGGAGCGCAGATCAGGAAAGCTCTCGTCGAGGTGAATCCGCAGCGGGGCTCTCAGGTTCGCCGCACTCGGTGGTCGACCACTCATTGGCACGACTACGAACGATGACTCCAACATCAGCGGGCGACTGGGCGGGTCTGTGGGCTGTCCGGAGAAGGCGGTCTTCCGTGTGCAGGGCCACCATTCGAGTGGCGTCTGCAGCTCAACTGTTCTCTGCCGCTCCGGCGGCCCTCGCCGACCCCGGTCGTGGAGGCGTCGCGATCCCCCGATCGAAGTCGATCAGCTTCGGGGCATTGCCCCGGTCGAGTATCACTCGGTGGAGCCGGTCCATCAACTGCTGCGGCAGCAGGTAGTGGGCCACCGGCGAAAGCCAAGCCCTCCAGGAAACCGGGGAATGCCAGACGGTAGTTGTCGCAGGTTCGTGCCCTCGGCGGGGCGTGTCGAACATGGGAACGCGGACGACCTGCGGTTTTCGCGTGGTCAGCTACGAATCGAAGCTGACTACGGGCTGTAGACAGGCCGAGCCGGGTCACCGGTGCTTGAAATGGTGCGTGGCGCGTGGGGGCGGGGGCCCGAGTCCCCTTAGCTCCATCGAAATCGCAGGTCAGGACCGGTGACTAGGACCTGCGAGTCCGGTCTACCTCGGCGATCCCGCGCCCGCGACGCCGGGCTGACCACCTCCCTCGATCCCGACGCCTGTACCGCTAGGGTCACCGGCTCGGTGCTCGGCGACCTCTACCACGGCAGTCTCGATGTCGACCCCGCCTGGCACCGCCAGGTTGCCGACCACCGCGACTGCAGGCTGGTCGTCCTCACTGGCTCCTGCGTCCCGACGAGGAGGCGGTGTTGGAAATGCTCGCCAGCTGCCGGGCCCGCTGGGTCCGCACCATCCGTGCGCACCGCAGGACGCCACCGCGCCTGAACCCGCCCGGTACCGCGGAATTTCCGGCGCATCAAGATCGAAGTTCCTCCGGGTAAGGCCGAACCCGCCCCGACCGGAAATCCTGCGGGCCGAGCGGGAGTGCTACCGGCTGTAGCCGCGGTCGTGCGAGCAGCCACGGTGCCTGGTCAGTGCGCTATACGTCGGGCTCGTGATGGTCGGGTAGTCGAGGTCGTGCAGCGCGTCGGCGATGCGGGCCTCGTCGGGCCGCGCGCTCCTGGCGGTCGCGCTCGCGCGCGGCGGCGAGATGGACTCTAACCGCCGAGCCGGGCGCAGCGCCCGACTCTGGTCGGGATCGAGCAGGGCGCTCGCGCGGTCGTTGTCGAGCCGCTCGTGTTCCTCGCCCAGCTCGTGCAGGCGGTCGGGGTCGGGCGCGTACTCAAGTTTCTTGATCTTCTCGGCGAGTTCGCGGTAGCGCTGTTCGAGGTCGTCCATCGGTTCCGCCTCAAGTCGGTCGGTGTGTGCACCGGACCCCCCACCACGCCGGGTGCGGTCAGGCGGCGGTGTCGAACAGCGTTAACTCGACGGGCTCGCTCGGGTCGAACAGGGTCAGCGCGGCTGCCGCGTGCTGCTCGGCGCGCTCGTGCACCGCGCACGTCGGGCCTATCCCCTCGGCGACGGAGCCAGCAGAGAGCAGCCAGCCACCGCACCGGCGGCAGTGCACCACCAGCTTCACCACGGGACCCTCGTTGACGCTCACGGCGGCCCTCCTCCTGCTGTCCGGGTGCTGCCGAGTGCAGTGTCGCACGCGGCACCGACACCACACAGCGAAGATCCTGCAGGCTTCTTCCCCAGGATGCCTCTGCACACCGGAAGTGTCCGAGAGTGTCCGAGGGCGTCCGAGAGCTGTCCGGAGGCGTCCGAGGCTGCTGACTACAGCCACGGCAGGGGCTGGAATCGAAGTTGAGAGGTTCGATTCCATGGTCGGAGGCACGATGTGGCGTGAGATTGGCAAGACCGTCCGTCAGGCGATGAAGAGCTGGGGTGCCACTGTGCGGATGTGCGTGTGCGTGGGGGTGCTCACGGCTGCAGCCGTCGCTGTGATCCTGGTCGGGGCGCTGTGATACGCCTATATGTCACGGTTAGGGGCAGGGGCGAATGAGCACCGAAGAGCAGCAGGCGATTGAGCAGTTTGCGGCGGAACTCAGCGAGTTCCGCCGCGACTGTGGCGCGCCATCGTTTCGGCGCCTCTCGGTCTTGGCCAAGGAAGCCGGCCATTCACGGCTGGCTCCCAGTACCGCCTGCGACGCTACCCGGGGTAAACGGCTGCCCGCGATCGAAGTCGTCATCCACTTCGTTACAGCGTGCCGTCGGGCGGCGGAGGAGGTAGGGATCTCCCTCGATGATGATCCTCGCCTGCGGCCGACGTGGTGGCAGGCGCGGTGGACGGCTACGTGCAGGGCACGCCATCGAGCCAAGATCCGTCCTGTCGCATCCGGCTCGGCGATGCCGAGCGGTCCCGCAACAGCACCGAACCCGTCCGAGGGCGGACCCAGCGCCTCCGATCCGGTGGCGCCTCGTGGTCCTGCATCGAAATCGCCGATGCAACCGCAGACCCTTCGGTCCTGGACGCCGGAGTTGATGTGGCTTCCCAACGTGGAGCGGTCCAGGTACCTGATCATTGCCGATGCCGGTGGGATGCAAGTGCCCGCACTGGCCAGCGGAACCCGTGTAGCCGCCGGGCCCGAGGTACCCGGCCTACCTGGTGTAGTTCATGACGTCGACGAGCTGTGCGAGAGCTTGAGCCGCTGCGCGCCGTGGCTAACCGTGGAGATTCTTGCGAATCCTCTTCTCGCTCAGGCGGCTGCAGTCCTCGAAGCCGCCGCGCGCGAGGTCGACGATGTCCTGATCGTGCACGTCCTCGGACACGGCTATCTCGATGACGAGATGGCCCTGTACCTCGTGGTGCAGGACACCGACATGCAGCGGTTCCCGCGTAGCGCCCTGCCCTTGACACAGACAATCAGCCGTCTCCGTAACCTATCTCGGGCGAAGGCCATCGTGGTTGTGATCGACACCTGCTTCGCCGGGGCGGCGATCCCTCAATCCCTGGCTGCAGACTCCGGCGACCTCTTCATCCTGGCCGCCAGCAGCGCCGACGGACTCGCCTACGACCGCCCGTTCTCTTTGACGGGGTGGTTCGCCGCGGTGCTGCGGGCGGGTATCCACGAGTTCCCCTATCCCATGCTGCCCTTAGGGCTCGTCGCCGATGAAACCGCGCGGGCCGTCGCGCGCCAACCTAGTCACCCACGCGAGCAGAAGGTCACCGTCTTCAACCAGGGTGACGCGGACAAACTCGCGCTCGGCATCAACTCGCGGACCCCGCGTGGTGATGTGGTAGCCGCGCGGTGATCACCTACTCTGCAACCTGGTCGAGGACCAATCCGAGGGAGTACTCAATGGTCGGCAACCAATACTCTGTGGACGACGAGCCGATCGGTAGCGGTGGTGACCAGCCGCAGATCGACGGTCCCACACCCACCACCGCGCAGGACTACGTGCGCGATTCCCAGCCCAAGCGGGGAACCGGAGAGGAAACTCCGGTGCCTCTCGGCGACGGGGTGATCGAAGAGGATGATGGTTGGACCGCCGCCGGCCCGAGCCGATAGCCGTCGCATCCCGAATTCGTTGTCCAACAACGCAACTGAGAGAAGACGAGGCCGTAGCACCCGCGCTACGACTGCTCGGCGTGCGCCGCTGCGAGTCCCCGGTCAGTTGGCAGTTGGTGCTCAGCCTGTCTCTTGCGCTCGCACCAGGCCGCGGGTTCGCCGGGCGAACAGGTCATTCGCCAACTCCCCTCTCCACGCCCGAGTGCGGCTTCGAGCTCGGCGATCCGGGCCCAGACGAGGCATCACGTCGTGGACGCGATTCGGTGGTGTGGCTCAGAGCCGTAAACCGTAAGTTGAGCCTGGAAGTCCGCCTCCGTCGTGCGCGGAGGCGGACTTGGGCGAGACTACACGAGCACTGCTGACATTGACCGGACATCGCAAGTCTTTTAACGCGACATGATCAGCCCTAGTCTCTGTCCTTGGTTCTAAAAGCTGGACTCAGATCGTAGGAACTCTCAACCTCACTCGCGCTGGTTGGACGCGCAACAGAAGTGACCGTGCGCTAACGGGTCTACCGCCGAAGCTGAGTCTCGTACAGCGGGGTTGCCCCTAGCGCGTTTCGCCCGCTTGTGCGGACCCCGGAGTCCTTCATTGGCTTGAGTCTGTGGCCACAGAGATTCGTTCCGTCAGCTCCTCTGTTGTCACGGGGTATCGGTCATTCTTCAGATTGCGGTACAGGCGAATCGCTCGTTCTATCTGCGATTTATTGCTCGGAGCCAGGTGGGCAAGAAGCAACTGGAAGAGCGCCTCGTTATTGTCTTTCGCCGAGATCATTTTGCCAGCCCGAGAACCCGCTGGCCCATCGGACGTGACCTGCCACACCACTGAGAACGGAGCGGATGTCAGCTTCCAGTCCAATTCACTGAGGCGCCGAAGGAGCTCGGGCCACCCAAGGAGCTGCTGCTCCATTATGTGGCGAATCGCCTTCACGACTTGGATCTGAATCGCAGGGCGCATGAACGGGTGGCCTTCGCCATCTCTGCCCTTCGGTGCACGAAGGTCTTTCGGTGACGCGTGGGATTCGTATCGAGCTCTAATGTTCCCGCACGCCACCAAGAGTTCGTCGATTCGCTGAGCGAGGATGTCATAACTTTCATCGAGAATCTCATCCGTCGCTCGTTGGGAGCCTTTATTCATGCTCTCGTCGAGGTCGAATCCCAGGTCTGTAATCAGGTCGTACAACACTCCGATTGTTGTCAGTGCAGTTCCAGTGACGCCTATGGACCGTGTTGCCAGCTTGAGTTCGCCGTCGGTTCCGACCTTGCTGAATACTTGCACTACACCGTTGCGTTTGAGGAACTGGTGATCGTCAAGGAGGCGACGAGTCAAAATTGCGAAGCCATCGTCCTCATCGAGGGCAATGTTCTCTTGAGCGGTCGTTTTCACTGCATTGCGGTTGATGTTGGTGAACAGGCGACGGGTCCGTCGGCGCCCCTCTTCATTATCGAAATGCGGGACCACTATGACGCTGATGTCTTCGTGCCCGATATTTGGGTCTTTCTTGACGGCGTCCTTAATGGCTTTCAGGCGGTGCTGGCCGTCGAGGGCGAAGAATTGGTGGGTGCCATCGAAAGTCAACACGCCGAAGTTCTTGTCCATCCCAGAAAGGATTTCAAGACTTTCGGAAGTCTTCTCCATCTCAACGCGCAAGTATTCGGGAGCGCCACCCCAAGCTGCAACGATGATTGCGCCCAGGAACCTGTTCTCATTGGTCAGCAGGTAGTCGGTGATTTCTGCGGTGCGAACGCCCACGCCCCGTTGGATCATCGTTCCCAAATCTTGATTGCCGCCTAGCTCATGGGCGAAGTTTATTTCGCGAGCTACGGCCGCGTAGCTCATCAGGCATGAGTAGTAAGTCCAGTTTCCGACCTTCGCTTCGAAGGCTGGCACAAATGTCTTGGAAGGCATGTATGCTTCTTTCTGGCGCGTCTAGGTTTTTAGGATGTCCAAGCAGCTCGCGGAGCACCAAGTCGTGCCCGAATCTTTGGTCGATCAGAGTCGTTGAGTGGCGGATTCCAGAGTCGAATCAGCCGTTTCTCGAGTCCTCTGATCTGAGTCCGGTCGGTTACAGTGCTGCACCAGAACTCCATTGGCCGCAGGGGTAGATACCGGCTCAGTCTTTGTTCGCGAGTCTTCGGCTCGGTGTCAGCCCAAAGGCTTTCTGGGCTGGCCTGAAGGTATCGGGTGTACTCTTTATAGCGGCGGCGGATTGTATTTCCATCATCGCTTCGCGACGCTCCTGCTTGGCCGACATATAAGAGTTGAGGGAAGCTGCCGTGAGAAGGGCGGCTGTCGACCGAGAACTGGAATTCCGGTCTCCAGACGAACAGGTACAGTCCGGGCAGGTCCGGGAGGCTCGGTTGTAGTGCCTCGGTCGCCTGGTACACCTCCCAGGGCGACGCGAAGTCTCGCAGGTCCTGATCCAGTTGCCGACAGCTCTCCACATCCAGCATGCGAAGCAAGCCGACTTCGATGGGAAGAGCTGGGCTGTCTTCCTCGCGGTGCCTGCGCACAAGTCGACTCAGCGGGTCCCTTCTCACGGGCACGCTGGAAAAGGACATCGAGACAACCCCCCTGGCTCTGGTGCGCAAGTGCAACCAGTGTGCCAGAGGGGCCCGACAAATCCTGTCTCCTCGCGCGAAAGAGCCTCGCGCCCAGCGTGCTCGTCGTCGACGGTTCAGCGACCGTAGCGGCTACGCATCGGGGCGACCCCTTGGCGATCGTCTGGGATCCGGCTGTCCCTGGAGCTGCGTAACCGGCAACGACAACGGCTTGCGGCTGCTGGCGTGAGGTCACTCTGCGGGGTCAGCCCGACTCTTTCAGAGGTGGCAAACGGCGCACCCAGCTTGGTCGTCGTCCTCGTCCAGGGCGTCGGACAGCACCTCGAGCAGAGGGCGGTTCGGCTTGATCCTGCGTGCGGCGCGATCCATGGCGGCCTGATGGCGTTGCTCGATCTCGGTGCGGCGGGCGAGGAGTTCGTTCAGCGATTCTCCCTGGGACCAGGTGTAGTCGCGGCCCTGCATCGCGGTTGCCTGGTATCGAACCTTGTCTTCGTACTCGATGGCCTTTTGGAAGAGGTCTGGGTGCCGGTCGGCGAGTCCGACCCACTCGTGTTTGCGCTGGAAGAAGCAGAAATAGCATCCGGATCGTGTGCGCCACTCGTAGTAGGCAGGGAGCCCGATGCCGGCCTCGTCGAGGATGCGGTCGACGCCGGGGCGGTCGATACCGTCTTCACGGAACGGGAACACGGCGGTGATGTTTGGTTTGGTGCTGATGTAGCCGAGGCGGTTCTCGTCGGCGCGGATGGCCACGTAGGACACAGCCGGGTCCTCGCCGATCCACTCCTCCAGTGGTTTGATCTTCAAGTTCTTGGTGCACCATCGCATACTTGGGCTGGGCAAGGTGCCTTGGTACACCTCCATCCAGTGGTCGAAGTCGCGGGAGGCATTTAGCCGGGCGATGGGCTTTCCCAGTACCCCTTCGAGCCTGCTGAGGTACTCGTAGGTCTCCGGCAGCTCCGCGCCGGTGTCGCAGAAGAAGTACTCCATCTCGGGCAGTCGGTCACGCAGGTAGACAGCGAGTGCCGCGGAGTCCTTTCCTCCAGAGATCCCGAGAACGTGGCGGGTCGTGCGTTCGTCGGTCATTGGGCTCCCGTCGTGTCGAGCTGTCCGGTTGTGAAGTCGGCGGCCAGCAGTTCTTCGGTGAGGGCGGCCAGCAAGATCCGCCCTCCGTCGGGCCCGAGCTCGGTCGTGGCCCTCGCTAGCACCTCGCGCGCCAGCGTCGCGGCGTCCGCACGCGCCGCAGCAGACGTTCGAACAAGTGTACGAGACTCGGTGCCTTCGGGGGTTGTTACTGTGACCAGTTGCGCCTTGTACCCGTCGTCGATGCCTCGCTCGGCATCGTTCTCGTACAGGTGGCTGACGCGGTCGAGGGCGAGCGCGAGCTGCTTGGTGAGCCGGCTGAATGCCTGAGCGTCGTTGTCGGTCCACTCGCTCAGCGGTACCCCGTTGATGCGGACGATGAGTGGGTCCAGCCAGTCGTCGTCCGAGAGTGTTTCGTTGGCGGCGATCGTGATCAGGCCGCGCAGCTGCGGCTCCAAGGACGCGTTGCCGAACCCGCGGGCCCGATCGCGCAGCTCCTGCCGTAGGGCTGGGAGCCCCGACGGTAACCTGAATGCTTCTGCTATCGCGCTGACGGCGGAGTCGCGTAGGACCGAGCTGGCCGATGTGATTTCATCGAGCGCGGCGGCGAGCTTTTCCACATAGGCGCGGGCCGACTTTTCATCGCGACCTGCGCGTGCACCGATCTCCGGCTGATTCAATGCCCTCGGCAAGGTGGCGAAGATGAGATCAACTGGGTCTGCGGAGGTTGTGAGCGCTGTGCGCACTGCTTGTGCGTCGGTGCTGATCAGCCGTGTGCGGCGGGCGTAAGGGGTGAGGCTTCGGACTCTGTTCAGTAGGGCCTGGGTGATCGTGAGCACCATGGGGTTGCGGGTCTGCCGAGCGGGCTTCGGCGTGCTGGCGCCGAGGACGTCGGACAGCAAGTCGAGTACGAGCTTGCGCTGTCCTTTGCTCGTGGGGGCGGTCTTGACGGTGAAGCGTCCGGGCGATTTGAGCATGCGCTCCATGGCGTCGGCCGTGAGGCGGGTCCTGTAGTTGCCTTCTTCGAACAGTGCCACGTCTTCGGACCGCAACAGCAAGGCGGCGATGACGAGAACGGGCACTACCCCAGCCTTGACGCCGTATGGTGCGGCGTTGAGGGATTGAGAGATCGTTTCGAGGGACGTTTGCTTGGTGGCGTTCGAGAGGGCGTCGCTGAGCGTTGTCCAGGCGGGGTGTACGGGGTTGGTGCTGTCGGGTTCGGTGTATCCGTAGGGGACGAGTCCGCGGCTGTGATGCTGGGTTCCGTCGGAGATGAGGGCGTGTAGTCCCATGTATTCGAGTACGCCGCTGTACATTGCTCGTTCGGGTCCGAACCCTTCGATTCCGAGGTATTGCTCATGGGGATGGTCGATCATGGCGGTGAGTAGTTCGCGGCGGGCTTTGGCTGCCTGACTGGTCAGGGTGTGGCGCCCCAGCATCTCGTTGCGCACGTGCGGCGTCAGTGGGTAGACGTGCTCGCACGCGGCGGAGACGATGCCCGAAAGACTGCGCGCCTGCAGCAGTTCGTCGCCCTCGGCTTGGCGCAGTAACCACTGCGCGTCGGTCTCGATGGGGGAGAAGGCTTGCGCCAGGATCGTCGCGACCTCGGCCGTAGCCTGGCTGATTCGTTCGCCGACTTCTCGGCGGGCGACCGCGTCGAGGGAGGCGTCCTCGCGCAGGGTCTCCAGACAGAACAGGTGGCGGCCGGCGTCGAGGACTGCCCGAGCGTGCTTGGTGATGCCGGCTACTACCGGCAGGGAGGTCTGCACTTGTGGCAGGTCGTCATGGTCGCCGAGGTGGAACACCATCAGCCCGTCGGCTGAACCGCCGGGCGCCGGGCCGACCACCGAGCCTGTCGTGTGCTCGCTGATGGTGGTGACGAAGTGCCGGAGCATGCCTGTGCGTTGGCTGTGGCGGCCAGCCACGATCGCTTCCGGCAGGTGCCTCCTGAGTACCCCCACCACCGCGTGGTCGTCGCACCGGTCCCAGATTTCATCAATGCGGGACTGCAGGTCGACGTCTGTTCCTTGCCACACCCGGTATTCATCGCTGAACTCGCGGTAGACCAGGAATCCGCGTTCCTGTAGATCCTTCAGTGTGCTGTGCAGTGCCTCTGTGGCGCCGTCGTTGTCGCCGGAGGCGGGGTCGGTCAACGCGAACAGCACCATGTGAGCGCTGGCGCGCAGTGCTCCGGAGGAGTCGATCAGGTTGAGCAGCCCGACGGTCTTCAGGATGCGGAGTTCGGTGTCCGAGAGACCGTGGGCCTCGCTGATCCTGCTGTCGATCTCGATCCAGCGGCTCGCGTTCGCGGATACCAGGATTGTGGTGCGTCCCGATGCGAGGAAGTAGTCGTACAGCTGCGGAAGCTGAATTGTGGACGCGTGGGTTGCGTTGCGGCGCGAGCTGGTCGCGAGGAAGCGAGCCACGCTGTTGGGTTCGTCGCCGCTGAGGAAACCGCTGACACTGCGGTCGTTCTGTCCGACTTGGGAGGCGAGCAGAGGTGCTGCGGCAGCGGTGAGCGGATGCAGCGGGTACAGATCAGCGAACAGGGTTTCGTCGGGGGTGATGACCCCATCGAGCCCGTGCTCGGACCAGGCGGCCGCCGAGGCTGTCTGGTGCGCAGCGAGCAGTTTGCGTCCGGCCGTGGAGACAGCTGAATGGTCGAGGCTGCGACGGAGCAGTTGAAGAGCGTCGCCGATGTGGGTGGTGAAGGTGATGTCCTCGAACCGGCCTTGCACCTTGGCCCACTCGCGCTTCTGTAGCGTGGCAGATCGCGAGGCATAGTCGAGGAACGAAAGATGCTGCAGGGTGATCAGGAAGAGCGGTAAACCTTTCTTCCCTGCCCCTTTCTCGGCGAGTTCCTGCAACAGGAACAGATCGTCGAGGCTGTGATCGGCATCGGTGGTGGCGAGATACTCGAGGGTTTTGCCGAACTCATCGATGATCAGCAGGACCGGGCTGTGGCGGCACAGGGCAGCGGTGGCGGCCAGCAATTCGGTGGGGCCACTGCCTGCCTTGGTGAGTGCACTGAGAGCGGCACTCACATCCTTGGGCGGCTTCGCTTCAGGCCACCGCAGATTCACAGCATGCGCCAGGGCGCGCCGGAGAGTCTGCGTCAATGGTTCACGGCGAGCCGTCGCAACAGTGATCAGAAAACCATCGGGCGAGGCATGCTCGCGAGCAGCCGTGAGCCTCGCCGTCAGAGTGGGATTGTATTCAGCGACGGTGTCGTCTGCGTGGCGTCGCCGCGGGCTGTCGGTATCCAGCAGAGTGGACATCAACAGGGCAAGCGTCGACTTGCCGGTACCGTAGGGGCCGGTCAGCGACCATGCCCTGGTTCGGGCGGGATCCTCGAGGGCGCCGACGAGGCGGTCGAGCGCGTCCTGTATCCGCGCGCCGATGTACAGCGGTGGCAAGAGGTCGTCGCTGTAGACGTCTCGCTCCAGGTTGGTCGACCGCAGTTTCGATCCCACCACGGTGACGCCGGACGGAGCACTCGGCAGCCGCTTAATCTGCCTGCGAGCCTTGGGCTCCGCGGTCGTGGGAGTCACAGTGCCTCCTCGAGGGTCGGGATGTCCCCGGTTCCGCTCGACTGGCGGGGAGCACCGGCCGAGTTCAACTGCGGGTATTTGATGTTCCACTCGTCCTCGGTCGGACAGGCTCGGTCGCGGACACCCCCGTAGTAGCCGTCGAGCACGTCCCACGCCAGCTTGCGAGGCTGGTCGTGGAACACCAGTGCCCGCTGGCCGACCGCCTCGGTGAGAGAGAGCCCGGGATTCTGTTCGCAGACCGATTCCAGGCTTTGCACAAGCTCTGGTTCCCGGATGCGGAAGGCTCTGCCGGGACCGCCCGGCTCGTTGGCCAGCCGCGCCACGGCGATCGACCCTGCCGAGGAATCGGTCATCTCGGCCGCATAGTCGAGACACGCGTAGGCGACCACCGCAGGCGGCAGCGACGTGCGTGTAGTGCTGGTGAAGCGCCACGTCCGCGGAGCTTTGTGCCCGGGATCCACTGATTCCAGCAGACCTAGTTCCCTGAACGGACAGTCCAGAATGTCCTCGAAGCTACCCGGGGCTTCCACCTGCTTCTTCGCCGCCGCTGACGCCCGTCGCGGTGCGTACATCTTGGTCATGCAGTCGACGTCCTTCTCCACCGAAGCACGCGCTACCCCGTCCCAGCCTGCAAGACGGACGTGACGCTCGATGAGTTCGGTCAGCTCGGGCTCGGTGAATCGCGCCGAGGGAAGCAGATGGAACGCGATCCACCACGCCGGTGTCGCGCATTCCGGCGAGAGCAACCACCAGTGCAGAAGCCACAAACTCGCCGGGTCTTCCAGGTAGGGGTCTGCTCCGTTCTCATCGAGCAGCCACCTCGCACGCCATGTCGGTGCGGCAGCGAAAGCTCTCGAGTTACCGCCCTTGGGGTATTCCGTTGTCAGTTTGAAGGCCGTTGACCAATAGCGGATGGCGTTGACCATGTTCTTACCAACACCGAGAGTGACTGTCGCATCATCGCGCAGGAACACCTCGGTGTTCTCCGAAACTTGGAGGTACGCCTTATGCAGCCACCCGAAACGGGGGGCGAAGGTTTCGTGCCGAGCGAAAGCCGACCGAGCTGCCAGCGCCAGGGGTGTTGTAGCCATCGAGTGAGGGGCCTCTATCGGTCTGTACTGGTATTGGACATGGGCAAGATTGATCGGGACTCATTCACGCGCGAACTCATTTTCACGACGGGCCGTAACGCGTTTCGCACGTGCGCGACGGCCGCGGGCACCGCCTGGATGACGTGATCCACATCGGCCTCAGTCGTTGCGTAGCCAAGGGAGAAGCGGATGGTCGACTCGGCTTCGGTCCTGCTCAAGCCCATGGCCGTGAGAACGTGACTCGGACCGAGAGCGCCCGAATGACACGCGCTTCCGTCCGAAGCAGCCACGGTGGGCATAGCGGCAAGAACCGCATCGGCAGGCGTATCTGCGAAGGTCATGCTCGTCACGCCGGGAAGGCGAGGTCGCGTCGAGCCGTTGACGCTGCTGCCCGGTACCGCGGCGAGCAGAGACTTTTCCAGACGGTCGCGGAGCTGCCGCGAATGCTCGGCCTCCAATGAGCACCGTGCCTTGGCCTCGAGCGCGGCCGCACCCATTCCGACGATGCCTGCGACGTTGGCCGTGCCAGCTCGCCAACCGCGCTCGTGACCCCCGCCGTGGAGCAGCGGTCGCGGTGCAAGTCGCAAGGAACGCCTGACGAACAGCGCACCGACGCCTTGCGGACCGCCGAACTTGTGCGCCGAGAGCGACAGCAGATCAACGTCGAGCTCGCCGAGATCAATGGGCAACTTCCCCACCAGCTGTGTGGCGTCGGTGTGCACGACGGCTCCCGCAGCATGTGCAAGTTCGACGATGGCCGACAGGTCAGAGAGGACACCGGTCTCGTTGTTGGCTGCCATGATCGAAACCACGTCGACATCACCGGTCGCGAGGGCGGCGGCCGCCGCGACCGTGTCGACGGCACCATCTCGGCTCACCGGGGCAACGACGACGTTGCCCGGGGCACAGGCGTGGGCGGTCTCCAGAATGGCGGGGTGTTCGCTGGCGCCGACCACGATGCGGCGTCCTCGGTAGGTGGCGTGGAGAGCGAGGTTGTTGGCCTCCGTAGCGCCTGCGGTGAAGATCAGCTCGCCGGCTGAGCACCCCAGCAAGTCAGCGACTCGGCGACGGGCTGTAGCAACGTGATTGGCAGCTTCCACGCCGTAAGCGTGTTGACTAGAGGCATTGCCGACCGTCTCCAGCACCTGAACCATCGCTGCCAGTGCTTCCGCGCGTAACGGAGCGGTAGCGTTGTAGTCCAGGTACGTCACGCCCAGGGGTCTGTCGACAGTGAGGTACGGGTCCACCTTGCTCCTTCGACGTTGGCTCCAAACCATACCCCGTCACTCCTGGCGGCTTCCACTCAACGCGCCACGAGGTCACCCAGGAGTCGAGGCGGCCGTAAGCCCGAAGCGGCGAGAACCCGCCGCGCGGATCGGACAGAGCGAGGAGTTCGCAGACACAGAAGACACCTGATGCGTCCCTCTGAAACCCGACTGCTCGGCCCCGCTCGGTCTTGATCTAAAGTCGACCGCTCAATTTTCTCGCTTTGCGAGATAACAGGATCTCCATATCGACGCATGTGAACGCGGCAATCCAGCCACCGTCGTTCTCGTCTATAAGAGCAAGCTCGTAGGCGCGTCCGCATGAGCGGCACTGAGCTCGGTATGAGGTTCGTGGCTCACGCGCGGTGACGTACTGGTCCAGGTGGCATGGCATCGGTGCGGAGACGCTGCGATCGGGGCGGTTGTGAGTCCATCGGTGAATTTCCTGGCCAGGTGCGATAACGCCGACTTCGAACTCATCCTGTGGACCGATGGTGAACGGCATGCTCTGTGTTCTCGCCCATTCGACTGTTATGAGCATGCACTTCTCGCGATCTTCGCTGCGGACTCGGCTTTCGATGCGTGGTCTGGGTGGGAGTTTCGAAATAGTTCATCGAGCTGCCCGAAAAATCGACAGCAAGCAGTCGCTCTCAAAAGTTCGAGGGTGACAATCAGAGATTTGGTATGCGCATTGAAGTTCACTTGTTCACCCTTCTTTGTCGGATATTCGGAATCTTATATGAGCCTCATCGAGGCAAGTGGGAAGGTTGTAGTGCGTGTTCTTGGATCGGGTGGAAGGCGTGAGCTTCGCTGGGGTGGGCTTTATGTGTGAGAGTAAAAGAGCCCCGACTGCGATTCCGGTGAGCGGTACTAGCTTCGGGCGACACTAAAGCTGGACTGGTGATCTATTGCAGGTGGCTGTGCGTCGGCTGGAGGTCGGCGCAAGGGCGCCCCGGTCCCCAGGAGGGCGTTCGCGTCATAGAGATCGAGGCTCCGCGGGTGTCATAGTGGGTGAAAGGCTGGCAAGGGGGCGGGAGCGCTGAGATAGTGGTGCTCGCGGACCCGCGAGGGGAAGGGGCGTACGTGGGGGAGAGTTCGCTGCGGTTGGCCGTGCTGATCGATGCCGACAACGCATCGCCGGTGATAGCTGAGCCATTATTGGCCGAGATCGCGAAGTACGGCACCGCGCACGTCAAGCGGGCCTACGGTGACTGGACCAGTACCAACCTCAGCGGCTGGAAGTCGCACCTGCTGAGGTTGTCGATCCAACCGGTGCAGCAGTTCGGCTGGACCACCGGCCGAAATGCCACCGATGCCGCCCTGATCATCGACGCGATGGACCTGCTGTACTCGGGCCGGTTCGACGGCTTCTGTCTGGTGAGCAGCGACTCGGACTTCACCCGGTTGGCCGCCAGACTCCGGGAGTCCGGGCTGACCGTATTCGGGATGGGCGAACGGAAGACGCCGCGCGCGTTCGTAGCCGCTTGCGATAGGTTCGTCTACGTCGAAAATCTCACGCCGACATCAGAATCCGCGCATTCTGCCTCGAAACATCGTACTGCAACGACAGCGGGCTCCGGCCTAGCCGGGCTGATAAAAGTAGCGGTCGAAGCATCGTCAGACGAGGACGGCTGGTCGCATCTGGGGGCGGTCGGCAACTACTTGTCGAAGAAACAGCCCGACTTCGACACCCGGACCTACGGCTATACCAAGCTCAAGGTATTGGTAGAGTCACTCGGAGCCTTCGAAATCAGCCTGCGCCGCCCCAGCCCCGGAAAGCCAACTGTCGCCTACGTCCGCTGCCGCGACCACACCGATTTTACCGGTCTGAAGGTTACCGGCGAACACGCTGAGCCAGCTTCCGGGCATGTGCTCGTGGTGCACGCTGCTGGGCAGCCGATTCAGGTGCGTATTCCTCATGACCAACATTATCGGGAATCGGTGTTGCGTTGTATCTACGCCGCTTGGCGTGGCGGAGAGGCATCCACGATCAGTGCTCTCGAAGCGGTGATCGACCGAGCCGCTCCCGACATGGAAAAGTCAACACGCAACATCTTGGTCAACAGCCTCATCTACGACGATTCCCCCGCATTACGGATACTCGACCCCCATGTAGCGCCGCGTGCGGAGCGGCGCATTGGCTTGTTCGCCGGGACACCAGAAGAGCAATGGATCCAACGTGGCCATGTTGCGTGGCTGGCTTTCATCCTCTACCGCTTGCCTCTCGCAAGCGGGTTCACCCCCCAACTTCTCGACACACTCTTTGACAATCCCGAGCAGGGCCGATCCCTGCTCGCCGAAGCGCAGACTGCTGTTGCAACCCGCAAGCATCCTGCGGAGGCTGGCGCCTCTGAGGAAGAACGGCCGAAAGGGCCAGCTGACGGCTCCTGCCTTGTCTGACCAAATCGTGAACGACGAAGCAGGTGATGATCGCGACTGTGTGAGGGCGTTCCTCAGCGGGGAGCGCTCTGCGTCGATCCCGCGAGTGCAGAAGTGGCGGTCTGTTCCCGCTGACGGAGCAGCAGCGCCAGATCAGCTACCGCGTCCGGCACCGGGCTATCGACAAGCAGCGGGAAGCCGCGGCAGGCGGCAAGCGGTCGGGCTTGTCCGGCAGCACGGTGCGCATCAGAGGTCTTCTCTGAGTGCGGGCAGCCGTGCCGCGCGCTGGGCCAGCGCGTCGGCGAGCGCGGTGTAGTCATCGACCAGCTCGGCCAGCCGGTGCCAGGCCACGTGCACCTGCGGAGCTGCCACGTCATCCACGGTCATCAACAGGTGGTAGGCGCAGACCTGGGTACGAGCGAGGCGGTCGATGACCGCGCCGAGGGTTTCGGCGCGCAATTTCGCGTCGGGGCGCGGCGGTGGCAGGTGCGCCGAAGCCCAGAGGTCGACGGCCATCCTTAGTTCCCGGCTACGGCGCCAGCCTTCGAGGGTGTGCGGTTGTGCTGGTTGGTAGAGATCGCCGAACTCACCGGCGAGCTGGGCCACCGGATGTGTGACGATGTGGTGCCCGCGGATCGCCGAGCACAACTCCTCTGCCGAGGGCAGCAGCTGCGGGGGCGTAGGTGGTGGTGGGAAGGACATGGTTACCTGCTCGCTGATCGGGGGAGCGGGCCCAGGTGCTGGCGTGCGGCGGCGATCACGGTGGTGCGCGCGGGTAGCGACGCGACGTCGATCGGTGGAGAGAGCCAGCGCCAGCCGATCGGATGGTCGGTCATCGGTAGCCAGATCCGCTGACCGGCCACCAGGACCCGCAGCCCCTGCGTGGCGAGCGTGTTCATCGTGGCCGGTGTCATTGTGCGGCCCCAGGCCGGGCCGACCAGGAACACCCAGCTTCGGTCCGGTCCTCGATGGGTCAGGATCGGCGTCGATTTGCACCGGTGCTGGCTCACCAGCTGATCGCGGACCCGGGCACCTACTGTCGGGGGCATCGCCACCGCTCCCAGGCTGGGGGCCGCGATCAGAGACACCCGGTCGGACATGCACGAGACCGTGGTGAACCCGATCCGCCGATAGATCCCGGCGACTTCGCTGGTGGTGTGGCAGCGCTCGAACATCACGACACCGCCAGCCGCGCATCCGGCACCGGCTCCGCCGCCCCATGCTGAACCCTCGGTTCGGCAGATTCTTCGAAAGCAATCTGGCGACCACGTCCGGTTTCCTCGCCGAAGGCGGTGAGCGTCGCCACCGAACTCCCGGCCTGTTCGGCGTTCACCGCAGCCACCTCGGCCTTGCCGCATGTTCGGCCGGGAGGCCGGACCGCAACCGTTCGCTGGAACTGTCCATCGACACCAGACCGGCCAGCTCCGGAACCGTCAGACCGAGCAGCGCGGCGGAACCGCCTAGCGCGTCCAGTTTTTCGGCCGCTCGTATCGCGGCATGGGCTTGCGCCTCCGACAGTGTGCGGCCGGGGAGGAAGCTCACGACGTACTTGCCGTCTCCAACGTCTCGGGCGCAGTGTCTGCTTCCGTCTTCGGCTGCACGTGGCTTCTGGCTAGTTCGAATCAGCATGTCTCAACCGCCTCTGAGCTGCATAGAGGAGTGCTACCTCAACTTCAATGTCAAGGGCATATTTAAACTTAAAATTGCTTTTGACGCTAGGTTTTCTGTCGATACGATGCGATAGTTTGACCAGAGGCATCAGCGGGAGGCGGAAGGATCGAATGCGCGACGACGAGCGTTCGGATGCGTCGGCTCTGCGGTTCCTCGTCGGCAGCGCGCTCAAAGCCGCACGGTCGACCGCAAGGGTCACCCAGCAAGCTGCCGCGAAGCACATCGGGTTCACCTCGGCCAAGCTGAGCTACATGGAGAGCGGCGAGACCGCTCAGAGCGCCGACCACGTTGCCAAGCTCATGCGGCTCTACGCCGCACCTGCCGAAGACGTCGAATGGGTGGTCTCACTCGCGGTCCGCGCCGACCACGGCGTGTTGTCCACTCGCAACGACGAGGTGTGGCCCGACTGGTTCAAGCTCTACGTGGGGCTGGAGAAGCTGGCGCAGCGTCAGTTCGAGTACGCCAACAGCTTCTTTCCAGGCCAGGTGCAGACCCTCGACTATGCCACCGCCGTGGTGAGCAACAGCCTGCACATTCCGGCCAAGGACGTCGCGCCGACCGCCCGTGCCCGCATCGACCGTCAGCGAGTGACCGACGCCGATGAGCCGCTCCAGATCAGCGCGGTCATCGAGGAGTCGGTGCTCGACCGCCCGTTCGGCAGCCCGGCGGTCATGCTCGGCCAATTCGAGCACGTCCTCGACCTGATGACGCGCTCCAACGTGGACCTGCGAGTCATCCCGACCTCGGCCGGCAATCACGACGGCCTCTCGACCCCGTTCATCCTGCTCAACTTCACCGATGCTCGCGGTATCGCCTACATCGAGTACCACACCGGTGCTCTCTACCTGCAAGAACGTGCCGACGTAGACTTGTATGCACTGACCGCGGACCGGCTCGTCGCCAGAGCGCTGTCGGCGGAGGACACAGCCGCCGCCGTCCGCAGCCGCATCACGAGATTGAGGAATTCGGAGTGACGATGACCGCCAAGAACCGCCTGAACGACTGGACGACAAGCTCTTTCAGCGGCAACAACGGTGGTGCGTGTGTGGAGGTCAAGATCGAAGGCGACGCGGTCCTCGTCCGCGATAGCAAGTTTCGGCGTGACCCAGGTAACCGAGACCGGACACAGCCGCAGATTGGAATTTCGGTCGGCGCGTGGACGGAGCTATGTCAACGCATGATCAGCATGACCTCCTTCACGCTGGGCGAAGCCTTGCGAGTAACCGTGCACAATGACGGTGCGGCGACCTTCGAGAACTGGTCGATCCGACTGAACTTCACCCCTGACGAGATGGACGCGTTCGCCAAGGGCGTCATCGACGGAGAGTTCACGGTGGTGTGACCTACGGGTACACGCCCGAGGCGTATCCTCGTTGGGTGTCTCGGCCGCGAAGCGTCCAGATCGGGACCTTTTCGATCCTATCGTTGAGCAGCGAATGACGCGCGAGCGTGTTCGACGCCTCCTTAGCCTGGTCAGCGCTGTCGACCCGGTAAATCTGTCGAACCTCTCCAGCTTAGGATGGATGCTTGATCCGGCTCGCTCGAACAGGGCGGCTGTGACATCCCTCGACCAGTCTGGAAGGCGTCTATGTACTCGGCCGACATCAGGAGCCGCGCCCTCAGCTTCTTCGAGAAGCGAGGCCACACCGTCGTCCCGTCAGCGTCGCTGATTGCGGACGATCCGACTCTGCTGCTGATCAACGCGGGTATGGCACCGTTCAAGCCGTATTTCCTCGGGGAGGCCCCGGCCCCGTACGAGCGGGCTACCAGCCTGCAGAAGTGCGTGCGGACCGTGGATATCGAAGAGGTCGGCCAGACCAGCCGCCACGGCTCGTTCTTCCAGATGTTCGGCAACTTCTCCTTCGGTGACTACTTCAAAGAGAAGGCGATCCCCTACGCCTGGGAGTTCCTGACCAGCTCGGTCAGCGACGGCGGGCTCGGTCTGCCCGAGGACAAGCTGTGGGTGACCGTCTACCTCGATGACGACGAGGCCGAGGACATCTGGCGGCGCGAGGTCGGGGTGCCCAAGGACCGTATCCAGCGGCTGGGGATGTCGGAGAACTTCTGGTCGATGGGCGTGCCGGGCCCGTGCGGGCCGTGCTCGGAGATCTGCTTTGACCGCGGCCCCGACTTCGGCCAGGAGGGCGGGCCTGTCGCCAACGACGAGCGTTACCTCGAAATCTGGAACCTCGTGTTCATGCAGAACATCCGCGGCGAGGGTCCGGCCAAGGAGGGCTACGAGATCGTCGGGGATCTGCCGTCGAAGAACATCGACACCGGCTTCGGCCTCGAGCGCATGGCCCTGCTGCTCCAGAACGTGCCGACCATCTTCGATATCGACACCACCCGCCGCATCCTCGACCTCGCCGCGGAGCTGAGCGGAGCCAAGTACGGCGCCGGAGTCGCCGAGGACGTGCGCCTGCGCGTGGTCGCTGACCACATCCTGACCAGCGTCATGCTCATCGGTGACGGTGTCACCCCTTCCAACGAAGGACGCGGCTACATCCTGCGCCGCATCCTGCGCCGCGCGGTGCGGATGATGAAGCTGCTCGGCGCGGGCGACCCCGTGGTGCACGAGCTGGTCGCGCGCACCGTCCAGGTAATGAGCCCGATGTACCCCGAGCTGGGTGACGAGCACAAGCGCATCGACCGCATCGCCGTCGCCGAGGAAGCCGCGTTCACCCAAACCCTGCGCTCGGGTACCGCGATCTTCGACATGGCCGCCTCCGAGCTGCGCAAGGCCAACGCCCGGGTCCTGCCCGGCGATAGGGCCTTCCAGCTGCACGACACCTACGGGTTCCCGATCGACCTGACCCTGGAGATGGCGTCCGAGGCGGGACTGACGGTGGACGAGAAGGGCTTCCGGGACCTGATGGCCCAGCAGCGCGCCCGCGCCAAGGCCGACGCCGCTGCCCGCAAGTCCGGCGGCCACGGCGAGTCCGGCGTCTACCGCGAGCTGCTCGCCCAGGGCCCGACCGAGTTCACCGGCTACGGCGAACTCACCTCCGAAGCCACCGTGCGCGGCCTCATCCGCGACGGCAAGCGCGTCCGCTCCGCCTCCGAGGGCGACATCGTCGAACTCGTCCTCGACCGCACCCCCCTCTACGCCGAGGCCGGCGGCCAGGACAGCGACGCCGGGACGATCGTCGCAGATTCGGGTCTCCACCTCGAAGTCCTCGACGTGCAGAAGGTCGCGCGCAAGCTCTGGGTCCACCAGGTCAAGGTCCGCAGCGGCGAGGTGGCCGAGGGCGCGGTCGTGCTGGCTCAGGTCGACCCGGAGTGGCGGCTCGGGGCCCGCCAGGCGCACTCCGGTACCCATATCGTGCACGCCGCCCTGCGTCAGGTTCTCGGCCCCACGGCCCTGCAGAGCGGCTCCTACAACAAGCCCGGCTACCTGCGCCTGGACTTCTCCTGGACCGGCGGGCTCTCCCCGGAGACCCGGACCGAGGTCGAAGAGGTCGCCAACCTCGCCATCCGGCGCGACCTGCCGGTCGCGGTCGAATACATGCCACTGCCCAAGGCCCGCGAACTCGGTGCGCTCGCGCTGTTCGGCGAGACCTACGACGAAGACGTCCGCGTAGTCGAGATCGGCGGCCAATGGTCACGGGAGCTGTGCGGCGGCACCCACGTCGGGCACTCCTCACAGGTCGGCCCGCTGACCGTGATCGGTGAATCCTCGGTCGGGTCCGGGCTGCGGCGCGTGGAAGCCTACGTCGGCATCGACGCCTACCGGTACCTCGCCAAGGAACGCGCGCTCGCGGTCAAGGTGGGCGACATTCTCGGGGTACCGACCCCCGAGATCGGGGACCGGGTCGAGGCCCTGATCAAGCAGCTGCGCGATGCCGAGAAACAGCTCGCCCGCTTCCGCGGCGAGCTGCTGCACAACCTCGCCAGGAATCTCGCCGCACACGCCACTCCGATCGGCGGGGTCTCGGTGGTCGCCGAGCATCTGCCCGAGGCAGCCTCCGCCGACGAGCTGCGCAGCGTGGTCCTCGATGTCCGCAAGCTCCTCACCGCGTCCAACGACGCGGCCGTGGTGGCGCTGACCGCCCTGTCGAACGACAAACCTTTGGTGGTTGCCGCCGTCAATGACGGCGGCCAGCAGCGGGGTCTGAAAGCCGGGGATCTGGTGCGGCTCGCGTCGAAAGCGCTCCGTGGCGGAGGCGGCGGCAAGCCCGACATCGCCCAAGGCGGCGGCACCGACCCGCTCGCTATCGATGAAGCGCTGAAGCTGGTGCGCGAGACGATCGGACAGAAGACCGCCCACTGATCCGGTCGCGACGTGGTTCAGTCGGTCCCGAGGTACTTCAGCAACTCCGGACCGACCTCGTCCGGGCCGGCGAGAACAAGGTCCGCACCGGCCTCGCGCAGCACCGCGGCTCCGGCGAACCCCCATCCCGCGCCGATCGTGAAGACTCCCGCCGCGCGTCCGGCCTCGATATCGGTCGCGGAATCCCCGAGGAAGAACGCCCGCTCAGGAGTAACCCCGAGGTGTGCACAGGCGGCGAGGACTCCGTCCGGCGCGGGCTTGGGAGCGGCGTCCTCGTAGGCCACGACGACCTCGGCCAGCTCCGCCACGGCCGGAGGGACCCAGAACCCGATCCGGCTGCGCGCCTGGGCGGTGACGATCCCGATTCCAGCACCGTGGGCGGCCAGCGCCGACATCGCCGCGACCACGCCATCAAACACGATTACCCCCTCGCCGGTCGCACCCGAGAGCGCCGCGTCGAAATGCCCGTCATACACCGCCCGAGGCTCGGACACCCCCAGCAGGCCCAGCGCCTGCACCGGCGGCATCGCGGCGCACCGCCCCAGCACGGTCTCGTCCAGCGCGGTCGGCGACCACGCGAGCGCCAGCGAGCGCAGTGCCGCCGCTATCGCCGCCCGGCCGTCGATGGTCACACCGTCGAGGTCGAACAGCGCCGCGTAGCGCCGCTCACCCGCGAGCATCTGCGACTCCTGCTCCCCGGGGCAGTTGCATCAGCGTGGCGGGATCCAGCAGCGCACGCAGCTCGACCCCGGTAGCGCGGAGCATGTCGCGACCGCCGAGGTGGCGGTCCAGGACACAGATCGCCCTCGGCACCCGGGCACCGGCACCGTGCAGCGCAGCGACAGCATGTCGGACCTGGCCACCGGTGCGCACGACGTCATCGATCACCACCACCCGGGCACCGGTCGCGACCGGACCCTCGACCTGCCGCCGGAGCCCATGCGGCTTCGGGTCGGCCCGCACAAACGCCGTCGGGACTCCGGTCGCCGCCGACACGGCTACCGCCAGGGCGATGCCACCGAGCGCGACACCGGCGAGCACATCGGTCTCGGCGGGGACCAGCTCCGCGAGAGCCGCGGCGACCTCGGCCAGCAAGACCGGTGAGGCGGCCAGCGCGTACTGGTCGAAGTACTCGTCGAGGATTTCACCGGAGGGGAGGATGAACTCGCCGCGCTGTAGTGCGGTGTCGCGGATCCGGGTGATCAGCTCTGGTGGCGGTGTCATCGAACACTCCGGGCCGTCGAGACGGAGTTCAGGGCTGTCAGCGTGCTGGTGAAGGTGGGGAGATCGGCGATCTCGGTCAGGAACGACAGCGGCCTGGTCGGGGTCTCGAACAGCCAACGCTCCGCCCGCAGGAACGCGGCCAGCCGCAGGGCGGTCGGCCCGCACAGCCACACCGGGACGGGGCGGATGTTGCCCGCATACCACAGCGCGGCGGTCAGTTCGTGCAGGGTGCCGACACCGCCGCCCATCGCGATCACGACGTCGGCACCGTCGAGGAACCGGTGCAGCCGTTCGCCCATCGTCGCCAGGTGCACGCTCGCGCCGACGTACGGATTGAACTCACCCCAGGCCATGCCCGCCAGCGATACCGCGACGACCTCGCCGCCCCGCTCCGCTGCTCCACGAGCGGCCTGCTCCATCAACCCGTTGTAGCCGCCGTGCTGGACTACGAATCCCGCCGAGCCCAGGCCGCAGCCGATGCCATAGGCCAGATGAAGTTCGGTCTCCGAACTCGGGACCACGCCCCCGAAGAAGGTTGCAGTTCTGATGTTTGCGCTCATCACAGCTCCATGTAGCGGCGGTAGGCGTCGATCGCGTCGCGGTGGCTTTCCAGGATCTGCGGGATCGCCTTCTCCGCGACCGCGATCACCCTGTTCAGGCCCTCGGTGACCGATTCCAACGTCGGGCTCGGCGCGGCGGTCACCAGCGCGGTCAGATGGTGCAGACACTCGCGCCCAAGCGGAGTCCGGCCGACCTCCTCGTTGAGCTGGTACCAGCCGTAGTAGGACGAGGAGGGCGCCAGCGCGGTCTTGATCAGGTTCTTGACCGCCGTGTTGAACAGGAACCACTCGGAGTAGGCGATGAAGTTCTGGCCCCGCGTGACCCGCTTGCGGATCAGATAGCCGATGACCAGGGCCTCGATCAGCAGATTCTCGCAATCCGGAGGACGCCGGGCCTCCCGCGTCACGAATCCAGTGGTCTCGGCGTCGACCGTACGAGCCGCGTCGGGATCGCGGCTGAAGATCGGCTGGCACAGCGACTGCTCACGCACCCGCGCGAGGCGGCTCGCTGGCACCGCGTAGAGGTCGAGCTGCTGGAGGTGGTCAACCCACACGAGCAGGAAGACGTATCCGAGCCCGCCCATGTCGCCCACGATGGTGTCCCGCCAGCCGGGCAGGATCCCACCCAGTTCGGTCGCGATCAGCGGATTCAGCGCCGAGACGAACTCGGGGAACCGCGCGTCCTCGACGGCCACCACGAAGTCCACGTCCGAGAGCCGATCCGCGGTGCCCCGCGCTAGCGATCCCCGCACCAGCAGATCGGTCACGGCATCGCTGCGCGTGAACAACTCGGTCGCGGCCTCGAGCAGCGCGAACTGATCAGGGCGATTGGTCTCCAGCAGGTGACGTAATCCGGGATGGTTCACGCGAGCGTCCTCGCGGCGAGTTCACCGAGCATCAGGCGCTTGTTCGTTCGCCATCGTCGGACGCCTTCAGGGTCGTCCAGACGCCTGTAGAGATCCGCGATCAGGTCGTAGACCTGGCCCTCCGGCAAGGCGCGCTCGTAGAACAGCCGCAGCAGGTGTTTCTCGGCAGCGGTGTGGTAGCCCAGCCCGGCGAGGGTGAGGGCCTGCTCGACGCGCCGCGTCAGTTCCTCGGGTCCAGATGTAGGCATCGCATCGCTATCACCGGCATCGAGCCAGGCGTCCTGCACCGCCGCGGCGAGCCGGTCATCGAGGTAGCAGTCCAGCAGCAGGTGGTAGCGGTCCGGGCCGAGAAGATTGCACGCACCGTGCGCGTGCGTCGGCCTCAGCACCCAGATCCGACCAGCGCGGAGCTGGACCCGCGTGCCTGCGGTGACCAGGACCGCCGAGCTGTTGGTCACCAGCGGGACATGGAGCCGCACTCGCGCCGAGCCGTCGAGTTCCTGGTAGTCACGGTGCTCCCACAGAAACGAGTTCGCGCTCAGACGGGCCAGCCGCACCCACATGAACCGAAAACCCAACGAAGACAGAAACTCTCGCGTAGCTGGCATCTGCTCGAGCAGCGAGGTTGCTCGTGGAGAACAATCCTCGATCCGCACGTCGCGAGGGTCACCCGAACGGTTGATCAACGACAACGTCGACCAGCCCCCCGACTGGAATTCCCCGTACTCGGCCACCCACGCCGCACGATCATCCGGCACCGTCAGCGCCTCGTGCCGCACCCGCTCCAATGTGGCGGTATCGACTCGCCCCAGACACGCTATCTGCCCCACGAGTCCATCAAGATCAGACATGGATTCAGTAACCAAAGCCGCCCACTACTCCCCGACAGACGATGAGATCCCCTCTCGTGCAGTACAACACAATGCAGAGACGCTGCACGATCCCTTTACCCGAAAAGCCCTGGTAGAAGAGCGGAATTATTTGACTGTGATTCCTTGTGCCGCCGCCCGCCCGGAGCGTGCGACTTCGGATCTCGTGGTCCCAGGCTTCGAGCTTGCCGACAACGCCGTGCGCTCGCTGCGCAACTTTCATCTGCTGTGAACAAGGTGGTTCACGATGTGCCGGATGTGGACTTGGTTAGGGAGTTTAGTGCGAGGGCGACGGCCTCCTGTGGTGTCGCGGCTGACATCGCTGCGCTGACGGGGTTGCCGTCAGCATCGTGGATCGTCCATCCTCCGATGCTCACGATCGGAGTCTCGCCGCGGCGGTTGGCGAGTGCGAGTTCGGACAGGGTGCCCCACGATCCGCCTACGACGATGACGGCGTCGGCGGACCAGATCAGGATGGCGTTTCGTGCTTCGCCCATGTTGGTGTAGAGCACGGCGGACAAGCCCGCACAGGTGGCGGTGCGGTCGTCGTCGGGGCGCACGCCGATGACGAGGCCGCCCGCCGTGGAGGCGCCTTCGGCGACGGCGGCCATGACTCCGCGTCCGCCTCCGCAGAGCACCGTTGCTCCGGCCTCGGCGAGGAGCTGGCCGATCTGCCGCGCGACGTCTGTGTCGGTGTCGGTGCAGTTGCGGGGACCGCAGACGGCGACCTGGATCGGCGGCACTCGTGCTCCTAGCTGTGGGCTGCGGTGTAGGTGGTGAAGAGCTTGATTCGCTCGGGTAGATCGTGGGTGCTGCGCGAGTTCTGCGCTAGCGATGCCACCTGAGCAGCGGTGGATCGGACCCGTTGGATGATCGGGGTCGTGCGGAGTTCGACCGGCAGGGCGAGTACCCGGCTGAGTCGGCCGGCGGCTCCGTCGAGGTCGCCCATCGCCAGGAGTGCTCGCGCGGCGTCGAGTTCGGCTGCCGCGGAGAACTCCGCGGGGCTGGCGGGTGTGAAGGTCGCGAGCGCGGAGTCGGCGAGAGACAGCGCGAGTTCGTTGTGGTGGCGTCCGCCGATGGCGAGGTGGGTTTCGGCGGCGTAGTAGAGGGCTTTGCCGGGTTCGAACCACATCACACCCCGGCTGGAGGGGGAGGTTGGCTCGACGTGGTCGATCGCGCTCATCGCGGTATCGAGTGCTCGTAGTGCGGCGCGATTGTCGGAATGCGCTGCTCGGGAGCGGGCGAGCTGGCTGGCGAGCCGCAGGACCGTCGAGGGATCGTCTTCGTCGGCGAGCCCTATGTCGGCGTAGTCCGCAGCGCGCTGGTAGTCGCCAGCCCAGTAGGCGATGTTGGCCTGTACCCAGCGCACGTAGGCGCGTAGCTGGTTGTTCTCGGCGTAGTCGGCGGCGAACCAGGCTGTGCGGGCGTGGGTTTCCGCGTCGTAGGTGCGGCCGAGATCGGCGCAGGCGTGGGCCAGGAGGGCGCATATCTGACCGGCGATCAGATAGAGGTCGGGCAGGTAACGGGGGCGTTGGCGGCGGTCGAGCAGGTCGAAGATCTCGCGCCGGGCCCGAGTGAGGTCGGGAATCAGCTCCAGCGGGGACTTGGTGAGGTGGTCGGCAGCGAAGCGGCGCACGTCGGCGTGGAGCTGGTCGAGCACGGTGCTGTCGACGCCTCCACCGCCACTCTTGATCCAGCGAGCGGTGTCTTCGGTGGACATGGCAATCTCCCGGTTGAGGTGCTCCACCGAGGATAGCGCCGGTGCAGTCTCGGCCTCGGTCGGCGCGGAGACGAGGGTGTCGAAATCGAGCTGCCAGACGATCTCGGCGACGCGGCGAGCTGCCGGGCGGGCATCGCGGGTGGTGCCTGCCATCCAGCGGTGAAGCTGGCGCTCGCTCAGCGTGACGGACTCGCGCTGTGTGCGGGCGATGTGGTTGAAGAAGGCACACCACTCGCCGACGCTGCGGGAGCCGATGCGTTTGTCGGGCTGGTGGACCAGGGTTTCGAGCACGGTGCGGTGTGAACTCGCAGCCATCCGGAATCCTCCCGATCGGTGGTGGACCCACCATAAGCTGCGGTCGAGCCGCCGGGATGGTTCAGCGCGCGATGTCAGAGATAAGTCAGAGCAATGTCTGGCCGGTGACATTGTTGTGGCAGAGCGTGATTCGTGAAGGTAGTCGCAACGGATCCGAATGGCGGTCGAGTGCTGGGGGCCAGCAACTACCGGTGCACTGCTCGCCGTCGTTTCCGCGCTCGGCCGATTCCCGGCCCGATTCCGACATTGGGGATTCTCCGCATTGAATACCGTCCCGGCCAGTCCGCGCTCGTCCTGTCCCGTTCGAGGTGACCTCGATACTGCATCTCCTGTTCCGTCCCCCTATCGCCCCGTAGCTGTCGGTGAGCCCGACGATGCCGGCGCCCTGCGAGTCGAATTGTTCTCGGAGGAGTTCGCTGCCGATCCGCACAGCGCTTACCAGCACATGCGAGAGCGGCTCGGACCGGTGGTTCCGGTCTGGCTGGCTCCGGACGTACCGGCGAACTTGGTAGTCGGATATCGGGAGGCCCTTGCGGTCTTGCACGATCCGGAGCGTTTCCCTGCGGACCCCTCGCGGTGGGAGCAGACCGCGCGCCGCGACAGCGAGGTGTATCCGGTGCTGGCCCCGCGCCAGAACGCCTTACGAACCGCGGGCACCACCCATGCTCGGCTGCGGGAGGCGATCACCGCGTCGCTGGCGGGAGTGGACCTGTACGCGGTGGAGCGGGCGGTGGACCGGGCCGCCGAGAAGCTGATCCACCGGTTCTGCCAGCGGGGTAGCGCCGAGATCCGGGCCGAGTATGCCTTCCCGCTGACGGTGCGGGTGATGTGCGAGCTGCTGGGCATAGAACCCGAGGTGGCCGAGCAGGTGTGGCTGGAGATGGCCCGCATGCTCGACGGCGACGGGCAGGCCGGGGCACGGTTCGGGGCGGCGCTGTACTCAGTCGCCCAGGGCAAACGCGCCCGGCCCGGCCTGGACATGATGTCGCGGCTGGTCGAGCACCCGGCCGGGCTGAGCGATGCGGAGGTGGTCGATCAGACCGCGCTGCTGCTGGGGCCGGGAACCGAACCGACCTGCAATCTCATCACGAACACGGTGCTGATGATGCTCAGCGATGAGCGTTTCGCGGCCGGGCTGGTGGGCGGCGGGCTCTCGATCCGTGACGCGATCGAGGAGGTGCTCGCCAAGGACACCCCGTTGCCGAACTTCTGCATCTCCTATCCGCGTCAGCCCCGCCAGCTGGGCGGGGTGTGGCTGCCCGCTGATCAGCCGGTGGTGATCAGCATGGCCGCCGCCAACAGCGACCCCGCCGCCGGTGCCCAGAATGCCGATGGGTGGGGTAATCGGGCGCATCTGTCCTGGGGTGCCGGACCGCACGCCTGCCCCGCACAGGCCGTCGCGGGAGTGATCGTCGCCCGCGCGATCGAGCAGCTGCTCGACGCCCTGCCCGAGCTGGAACTCGCGCCGGGCCACACCCCGATCTGGCGGCCCGGCCCCTTCCACCGCGCCCTAGCCCAACTCCAGGTCCAGTTCCCCGCCGCCGACATCGGCGAGCTGGCGATGCCCCCGCTCAGGCCGAACGACAACGAAGGAGCCACCTCGTGACCGAACTGGTCTTGACCGGAGTCGATTTCGCCGCCGAACTCGCACAACTGCGCGCTACCGGTTCAGCGGCGCGCGTCGTGCTGCCCGGCGGCGTGCGGGCGTGGGCGATCACCGACGGTGAGCTGCTCAAGCAGGTGATGACCGATCCCCGGGTCTCCAAAGACGCTCGCAGGCACTGGCCGGATTTCGATTCCGAGGCCACTCGGGGGTGGGTGATGTATCCGTGGGTGGCGGTGTCCAGCATGCTGACCGCGTACGGGGCCGAGCACCGGCGGTTGCGGACCTTGGTATCGGCGGCATTCACCCGCCGACGGATCGAGGAGCTGCGGCCCCGGATCACCGCGATCGTCGCCGAGCTGCTCGATGAGCTCGCGGCGGCCCCGGTCGGTGTGAGCGTGGATCTGCGCGCGCAGTTCGCCGACGAGGTCCCCAGCCGGGTGATCTGCGAGCTGCTCGGCGTGGCCGCCGAGCGCGCCCGGCGCCTGTGCGAGCACACCGCAGCAATTCTCGACACCACGCTCACCCCGGAGCAGGCAGCCGCCAATTTCGCCTCGCTGTACGCGGTGCTGGCCGAGACCCTCGCGCACAAACGCGCCCATCCCGGCGACGACGTCGCGACCGCGCTGATCGCCGCCCGCGCCGACGACGGTGACCGGCTCAGCGAGCAGGAGCTCGGCGACACGCTGCTGCTGTTGGTGACCGCGGGCTATGAGACCACCGCTCATCTGCTCGACCAGGCGATCGTGGCGGTCCTGGCCGACCCGCAGCTGCGGATCGACCTGTTCATGGGCCAGCACGACTGGCCGGAGGTCATCGAAGAGACCCTCCGGTTGAACCCGCCCCTGATCCACATGCCCTTCCGGTTCGCCACCACCGACATCGACCTCGGCGAGGTCACGATCAGCCGCGGCGAGATCATCCTGGCCTCCCTCGCCGCTGTCGGCCGCGACCCCGGCGTCCACATCGACGGCGAGCTGTTCGACCCCGGGCGGGAGAACAAAGCGCACCTGGCCTTCGGGCACGGCCCGCACTACTGCCTCGGCGAGCCCCTGGCCCGGCTTGAAGCCGAGATCGCCTTGCCGGCCCTGCTCGCGAGGTTCCCCCAGATGACCTCCACGGGCGAGCCCGCCGCACTCGCCCGGCGCCCGAGCCTCATCGTCAACGGCCACAACGCCATCCCGGTGCGGCTGAACCCGCCCTCGGACGCGGCGGCGGTGGCTCGGTGAGCGCCGCGCAGGCCGCGCTCGCGGTGCTGATCGCGGCTCCTGTCGTGGGGTTGGCCGGGCTGCTGTGGTGGCCACGCCGCGCCCGCGAGCCGGTCTCCGCCACGGCGTTCCACGCCGCCCCGGTCCACCAGCTGACCGTTGACGAGGCATTCGAGCTGATGCAGCGCCACCAACGCTGCAGCGTGATCGATTGCCCGGCCAAGGAAGCCGCCCGCACAGTACTGGCCGCAGCCCAGCCGATAGACCTCGCACCGCAACGGGAGCCCTCGATCTACCCGCAACCGGCGTGGGCGGCCCCGACCGGACCCAGGCCAGGCTCGTGAGACTGACCTCAGGTATGGATAGGAGCTCCGGTTCGGTGGACAGTCCACCTGATCTCGGTATCAACCGTGCTCACACCGCACGGGTGTCCAACTACTTCCTGGGCGGCAAGGACCACTACGACCTCGACAAGCTCGCCGCCGAGCAGGTCATCGCCGCCTTCCCCCACGTCAGGACCGCCGCGCGGGAGAACCGCGCCTTTCTGGCCCGCTACGCTCGCCACCTCGCCCTGGCCGGGATCGATCAGGTCCTCGATGTCGGCTGCGGCATCCCGCACGAGCCGCACCTGCACCAGATCGTCCAGGAGGTGACTCCGGCCGCGCGGGTGGTCTACGTCGACAACGATCCGATCGTGGGTGCCCACGCCCGCGCCCTGCTCGTAGGCACCCCGGAGGGGCGCGTCGCCTACGTCGACGCCGACCTCACCGACTCCGCCTCGATCCTGACCGCTCCCGCGCTGACCGACACCCTGGACCTGACCAGGCCGGTAGGGGTGTCGTTGATGGCCGTGCTGCACTTCGTCGGAGACGAGCGGGCTTATGAGATCGTGGCCGCTCTGCGGCAGGGGCTCCCCCCGGGCTCGTGTCTGGGGCTGTCGCATGCGACCGGGGATTTCGACGAGGCCGGTACCGCTGCGGTCGTGAAGATCTACCGCGAGCACGGCATCGACGTCCACCTGCGTACTCGTGACGAGGTCGCGCCGTTCTTCACCGGTCTCGACCTCCTCGACCCCGGGATCGTGCCCGCGCACCGCTGGCTGCCCGGCAACGGCGAGGAACAGCCCCGCGGCGAGGGCGTCGCGTCGCTGGCGGACCGCCTCGACTCGCGAGTCTCGCTCTACGCGGGCGTGGGACGGATACCGCAGGTGCACCGATGAACACCGGCTCGCCCGCCCCGCTGGCGAGGAGACGAGCGCGGTGCGCTCCCGCTCCGGCAGCGGTCCCGCGATGACCACCTTCCTGACCACCGTGTTCGTGGTGTGCCTGCTGTTGTGGGGCGGGGCCCGGATGATGACCTGGGATTCCCCGCGCCATCGCACCCCGGCCCGCCGACCCGGACGACGCAGACACCGCCCTCACCGGCTCGAGGCCGGTGACTACCCGCATCTCCGAGACCACCGAAGGGCCACCCGCAGGGCCGACATCACCCGGCCCCGGGCTCGCATCACCTCGACCTCGGCGCTGGTCTCCGTGCTGGCGGGTGTGGCGACGGCCTGCACCGGTGGATCGCTGCTGGCTCAATCCTGGGCCGCCTGCGTGCTAGCTCGCGGCCTGATCGCGGCGGCCTACATCTTCTGCGCGCATATGCCCGCGATGACCACCCTTGCCACTGTGTGGTGGCTGTTTGTCCACAAGATCGCCGCGCGAACCGCGACACCCGGGCGGGGGCGCACCGTAGGCGTAACGGTGGCGGGGTGTGTGGGCAGTGCCGTGCTCATCTGGGTGTATCTGGCGTGGAAAAACGTGCCCGGCGGGGGCTACCTGCCGCTGTTCTGTAGCCCCGGCAACATCGCGCTGTAGGGGGCCCAGGGCGATCCCCCGAATCGGTTGCCCACTGGCCCGGACAGCACCGACCGTTCGCCGTGGGTGCCTGACCATCCCGCATGGTTGCGACGAACTCGAAGTTAAGGAGAGGAGCCAAACCCGATGAGCACCAGGGCAATAGGAGTCATCTACACGACGGTCAGCAGCGACCGTGCGGGTGCCGAGGCGACGATCACGACACTGGCCCGCGGACTCGACGTCGAACTGCAGACGGTCCTGGTCCTTGAGCCCGGGACCTACATGCCCACCACCTTGGTGCTGACCACTCTGCGCGAGCGGGGCGCGAGCACCGTGATCGCCCCCAGCCCCGATCACCTCGCCGGGATCGACAACGCTGTCACGCTGATCGCCGACGTCATCACCCCAGAGGGCATGGTCGCCCGGCGTGAGTTTCGCTGCTGACCGGCCGCTGTCCGTACCGGTCCGACCGAAGGGGCGCCTGCATTGCCCAGGTTGGCGATATGGCGAGAGGACGCCTCCGGTCAGGCGGTAATCCCGAAAGGGACGCGGTCGTAGATGCCGGTCGCGACGAGGATGTCGTCACGATCGGCGACCTCGGTGATCTGGAAACTGAGCGGCATCGGCGCGGTGCTGTCGGGGTAGAGGGGACGCAGCGTGGTCGTGGCGTGGCGGCTGTAGCTGACTTCCAGGCGGGTGGACTGCCAGAGCCGTTCGAAGTCGTTGTCGGTCAGCAGGTGTTCCAGGAGTCGTCGCGCTTGCGGTGTGTCGCGGTATCGCCCGAGTGCCGCGCGCATCGCTGTGACGCATTCGCGAGCTTCGTATTCCCAGTTCGCGACGACTCGCCGGCCGGTGGGGGAGAAGAGCCAGAGCGGGAGGTTGTCGTCCGCCTCCCCGAGATCGGGGAAGGCGAGGCGGAATGAGGGGTTGCCGTGCAGCACGGTGGCCAGCGGGTCGAGGTACGCCGTGGGTACATGCCGGAGGCCGAGCCGATTGAGGTGCTCTCGGATCGCGGGGGTGTCGAGGTGGCGGCGGAGTTCCTGGGCGGGCAGCAGCTCGGCGGAGGGCTCCCACAGCTGCTGGGTGTGGCGCTTCTGGGGCGGGTCGAGCTGGTAGACCGCCATGAGAACTTCAAGGACTTTGCGTGTCGGCCGCATCTGTTGTCGCTCGATGTGGCGCAGGTAGGAGGAGCTGATCCCGGCGGCGTGGGCAGCGGGTTCCTGGGAGAGGTCGAGGCGTTTGCGGACCAGGGTGAGCCACCGGTAGAGGTCCGGCATCGGGTCGTCTGCAGGGGTTGAAGGGGACGGAGTCATGGGTTCGCTTTCGACGTCGAAGAACCCCCCACGTAGAACTAGCATTCAGGTGAGGTGTTCCGGGGACGCTTCAAGCGGCATGACATTCGATGCCGACAGGACTCCGCTTGCGGGAAGCGGAAGCGTTTGCCGCCGACTTTAGTCACCCGGACCGCAGTCTGCAATATTGCGACCGCCATATTGCAGATCGTGGAAAGCCTGACGCGCCATCACAGCCGGGTGCGCACACGGCGAGACCGAGGGGCCGTTCCGGAGCGCGGAGCGGCCCGCGATCAGGCGGGCGATGCTGGATTGCCGGGGCCGGTGGTGGGGCGCAGTGTGACCAGGGCGGCTGTGGTGGAGCGGTCGAGGTCGATCGGTTTCGCGCTGATGTCGAGGGTGAGCCAGGAGCCGTCGAGGGCGCGCATCCGGATCTGGCCGTGCGGCGAGCCGTCGAGGACGGCTCGGGCGGTGGGGATGTCGTCGGGGTGTATGGCGGGGGCAGGTTGCCCGGGGAGCGCTTGCCAGGCGAGGCGGGGCAGTGGCGGGCCGATCCAGCGCAGCAGCCGCAGGGTGGCGGGGTTGACGATGGCGTGGTGCTTGCCGTCGGCGGCGATGCGGTCCATGACGCGGTGGTCAAGGGTGTCCGAGGAGGGGGCGGTGGGGTTGTCGGTGGCGGGGCCGATGTCGTGGGTGATGCCGCGTATCAGGTGATGCGGAGTGCCGTCGGGGCCGGGTTTGGTCATCTGGCGGCACGAGTAGTGCAGGGCGCGTTGCTGGCCGTCGGGGCGGGTCAGGGTCCACAGCGATTGGGTTTCCTGGCCGTCCTCGGCGCGCACGATGCGGGCCAGGGCGGTGCCCTCGTCGCGGTGGTTGGAGACCAAGGGGGCGGAGTAGACCCCGGCGATCGATTGCTGGCGCTGTTCGGCGTGCTGGTCGGCCGGGATGCCGTAGACGGTGAGGAGGTCGTCGCTGCGCAGGCTGGTGTCCTCGGTGAGGTCGAACAGCCAAGCCCCGGCGAGATCTCGCGCTGGCACCTCCTCGTCTGGACGGCCGCACCAGACCATGAGCCCGTGCAACCGGGGCGCCGATATCGTGAGGGGCACAGCGATGGTGCGGCGTGACCCGTCCTCGGAGATCCGGTCTATCGTGCTCTGCTCGATGGTCAGTTCGGTGATCGCTCGCCGGGTCTCGGCCAGGGTGACGTGGTGGCGGACGATGTTGCCCAACGGAACGAACTTCTTGGGGGTGTGCCCGAGCGCGATCACCGTGGGCTCGTGCCGTCCCCCGAACGTTTCGATGAGCAGCCATTTCGCGGCCATAGGCCCTCCCCCCGGAGAGTTCGATCAGCGGCCTACCCTCGGTCCGGCACGCTGTTGATCAAGACAGCTTTCCGGCGAGCTTAATGAGCCGCTCGTAGCGTGCACCAGCGAGACGTGCTGTGATCTCGGCCAATTGGGCATCGGCTCCCACCAGCACCCGTGCGGACCCGCGTTCGACTCCGGTCAGGATGATGCGGGCGGCCTGATCGGGGTCGGTGCGGGCCACGTGGCCTTCAAAACGCGACACCGTCGCCTCGCGGTCGATGCCGGGAGCGAGCAGCGCGGCGCGGGCGATCGAGGTGCGGATGCCTCCGGGGTACACCCCGACCGCCGCGATTCCGGTGCCTGCCAGGTCGGCGCCCAGGGCCTCGGTGAAGCCGCGGATGGCGAACTTGGCCGAGGTGTAGGGACCGTGGCCGGCCGCGGCGACCAACCCGAGTGCGGAGGAGAAGGTCACGATCCTGCCCGGGGTGCCCTGGCTCAGCAACTGGGCCAGGAAGGCTTTGGTGACCTGCACGGTGCCGAAGAAGTTGGTGCGCAGCACGGCGTCGAAATCGGTGAGCGGTGAGTCGGCGACCGAGCCGACGTGCAGCACACCGGCGCTGTTGATCACCGCGTCGATGCGGCCGAAGTGCTCGACGGTGCCGGTGGCGTAAGCCTGCACCTGCGCGCGGTCCCCGACATCGAAGACCGACACCGTCGGTGCGTGAGGCCCCGTGCACAAGGCGCGGGTGTCCTCGACCGCCTGGCAATCGATATCGGCCAATGAGAGCCGGGCACCGCGGCGACTCAGCTCCAGGGCCAGAGCCCTGCCGATCCCGGCTCCGGCACCGGTGATCGCGACCACCGACTCGGCGAAGAACTTCGGTGAATTCCGCCGCCCCCGCAGCGCCGCGACAGCATTGTCCCTGATACCCCGTACTCCACCCATGCCCGCGAGCTTACGCAGACCTGCGCCAGCGAACCTGGTGTGGCGTAACGGCATCAGCGCGGCGCGGGCGCGTCAACGATCTCGGCGAGGGCGCGGCGGCTCAGGCCGACGACGGGCCGGTGTAGGGGTCGCGCAGGGCGGTGCAGAACTGGACGTTGTCCTCGCACATGGCCTTGCCGAGCTGGATGCTCAGCGTGTAGCGCTCGCCGGTGCGCTGGTCGCGCAGATGGACCGGATTGCCGGGGCCCCGGCCGTAGGCGACGGTGATGGTGCTCTTCCAGCGGGCACTGAAATCGGCCGAAGCGCGCAGCTGACGCAGCAGCTCGTGGGCACGGGGATCGGCGCGGTGACGTCCCAGTGCCGCTCGCAGCGCCTTGGTGAAATGCGCGGACTCGTCGTCTCGATGAACCAGGGCCCGGACCGAGGGCGAGTCCTTCTTGCCGGGGTGGAAGTGCCACAACGCCAGGTTGTCGTCGAAATCGCCGAGGCCGGGAAACGCCTCGGCGAAGCGGTCGTTGGCCGCTACCACGTTCCACAGCGGGTCGATGAACGCGCACGCCACCCCGCTGTCGTCCAGGTGAGCGAAGCTGGTTCGCCACTCCGGCGCGGCGGCCCGCTCACGCAACTCCGCCAGTGGTGCCAGGGGTACCGGCGCCTGGGCGAGCTCGCGAGTGAACCGCTCCTGCGCCCGGTCGAGGTCGAAGCCCACCACGATGCTCTCCAGAGCCTCCGCCGTGACTTCGAGCTGGCGGATTTCTATCCGTTTGACGGTGGCGTCGCTCATATGCAGGCGCTGGGCGGCGTGTAGGCGCGTCCACCCGTAATGAATTCGGAGCTGACGCATCCAGCGGCCGATATTCGGCACCTCCACCTCTACCTTGTTGCGGTGATAACCCGGTCGCTTGGCACACCGAGAATCGGGTGTGGTTCGGGAAGTCCCGGTCATGTTCGCCCCTTTCGCCTTCCATCTCGGGGAAACCCGGAAGTCTCATCGAGCGCCCTACGCTCAACCGGCCATTATTACCAGAGGCTGAGATCGGCGGCAATGGCACCCCGCCTGGGGGTGTTTGGGAGGCTGCGGACTGCCAGCGCGGCTCCCGGGTGCCGCCCGGCCGCTAAATCTCGGCGACTCGACCGTCCAAATCGTGACCCCTTTTCGTCATCGTCGCTGCTCAGGATCGGTGACCCTTGGGGTATAGAAATGGACGGCCATTTCTGTGCCCCTTGTTGTTCTAGCGTTCGAGCCTATGCCGGGGTTGTGATGGTGGAGCAACTGAAACTGCTCCGGAAGGAACGAACTGTGGATCTGTACGGAATTCTGTCGCTGATCGACGTCGCCGCGTCGGCGGTCTCGAATGTGCTGGCGGCGGGCTCCCAGGTGATCGGCCTGGTGCTGTCGTTCCTCTGATCGGCGGCGCGATCTCGCGCTGATCCGAGGAATTCTGCGGTGGGTCGCTCGGTTGTGGTCGGGCAGCCGGGCGACCCCGAATTCGGCGTGCGCACTCTCGCGCATCGCTGACTCTGTTCTTCTCTTTCCTTCTTCGTCCGAGGGGTTATTTGTCATGCCCGAAAACGGGAAACAATTCGTGCCCGCCTCCGCGCTCCCGGGGCGCGGCTACCGGCCAGCCACCGGCCGCGGCGAGCACGGCGCGCGTCCGCTGCGAGGCGGCCGGCTGCTGGTGCTCGGCGCGGTACCGGTGGCGCTGATGCTGACCGGTCCGCTGGCGAGCGCGGCGACGCTGGACCCGATCGCCGATCAGCCCGGGGTGACCGCCCCGGCCCAGCCCGGCACCACCGCTCCCGCCCCGCCTCCGCCGCCGCCGCCGGAGCCCGCGGTGGTCTACCCCGAGCAGCCGCCCGTGGTCCGCAACGGCCCAGCCCCGCGCCCGGCGCCCTCGCCTGCTCCCGCACCGTCGGTGCAGGTGGTCGAGCTGCATTCCCCGGAGCCGGTGCCGCCGGTCGCGCCGATCGAGCCCCCGCCGGACACCATCCGGGTCGGCAACTGGCAGACCCCGTCCCCGGAGTGGCTGCCCCCGGAGATCCGCGACACGATCAACACCACCGCCGCCAACGCCGAGGCCCAGGCCGCGACCTTCCTGGACTCGGTCGGGCTCCCGGCCGGGCGCTCGGACCGGGTCGCCGGTGCCACGATCGCCGGAGCCGGTGCCGGTGGCGCGATCGGCGGCGCGCTGGCCGGTGCCCCGGCAGCAGCGGCGGGCGCGGTCGCGGGCGGGCTGGCCGGAGGCACGATCGGCGGCATCGCCGGTGCCGCACTGGGCACGGTGGTGACCGTGCCGGTCATCGGCACCATCACCTCCGGGGTGGCCGGGACCGCGCTGGGCGCGGCGGCCGGGGCTGTCGCGGGCGCGATCGTGGCCGGGGTACCCGCCGCCGTCGTCGGCGCACTGGCCGGTGGCACGGTGGGCGCGGGCTTCGGGGCCGGTGCGGGGGTAGGGCAGCCGTGAGCCGGATCCGATTGCTCACCGCCACGGTGCTGGCGGCCAGCGCGAGCGTGCTGTGCGCACCCGGCTCGGGGTCGGCGCAGCCGCCACCGAGCGGGGTGAGCTGCCCGGCGCTGTGGGTCCTCGGGGTCCAAGGCACCGGCCAGTCCTCCCCGCAGGCATCGCCCACCGCCGACACCGGGATGCTCGGCGCACTGCTCGCCCCGGTAGTGGCCGCCGTCCCGGATCTGGTGCAGCGCATCTACATCGCCTACCCCGCCGGGTTCGGCGGCGCGCTGGGCACCGGCGGCGGCCCGGTCCCCTATGCCGAGTCGGTCGCCATCGGGTTGGCCGGCCTCGGAGCCGCTGCCGCCGAGGTTACCGCCGCCTGCCCGTCCACCGCCCTCGCCGCGGTCGGGTATTCCCAAGGCGCGCAGATTGTCTCGCAGTTCGCCCGCGCTGTCGGTGCCGGGGAAGGCCCGGTCGCGCCCGAGCGGATCGCCGGGGTCGCGCTCTACGCGGACCCGGATCGCGCTCCCGGGACGGCGACCTTCCCGGGGCGTCCCGGGCAGGTGAGCCCCGACCCGGCCCCCGGCACCGCCGGGGTGGGGGTCGCGGCGGTGCAGATCACCACCGCTCCGGCCTCCGGCGGCGGGCTCGCCGCGGGCGGCTCGGACTACGGGGCGCTGACCGGCCGGGTCGCCGACATCTGCACCGAGGGTGACCCGAGCTGCTCGGCACCCGATCACGCCGCGCTGCTGCGCCTGGCCGCCGGAGTCGCCGCCCAGGCCGATCTACGCGACCCGCTCACCGCGCTGGGCTCGCTCCAGGCCGTGTTCTCCGGCGTGCTGGGCGATGCCTGGACCACTGTGGTGAACCAGGACTTCACCCTGGGACCGGCCGGAGTGGACTACGCCCCGCAGGCGAGCCTGGCGGCGCGGCTCACCGCGGCCGCCGATTCCAGCACCCCGCCTCCGGGCACGGAGGAGGTCGCCGCGGCCTCGGTTCGGTGGGCTCAGATCACCGCCCTGGTGGGCGCAGATCCGGTAGTGCAGCTGCCGAAGCTGGCCGGACAGCTCTCCGGCGCCTGGGGGCAGCTGCTCGCCGACAACGCCGACGTCGGCAATCCGGCGGTCTGGCTGCGCTACTCCGACGCCATCGCCCGCCACACCGGCTACGCCGCCGCCGGGCAACTCGCCAGCGGCGTCGCCTGGCTCATCGCCCTCGCCCACGACCTCGCCGGGAGCCACCCATGAACAACGACGACTTCTACGATCCGCCCGAACTCGACGGCTACCAACCCGGCACGATGGTGCGCACCCGCCCGGTCTTCGTACCCCAACTCACTGACGCCGCCGGAGCCTGGCAGGTCATCTACACCAGCACCACCTCGCGCTCAGAGACCTTCGCCGCCTCGGGCATCGTGCTGCTGCCCGAGGCGGTCGCCGACCCCGGACGGACCGCGATCCTGGTCTACTGCCCCGGCTTTCGCGGACTCGGCGGAGTATGCGCGCCCTCGCAGATGCTGGCGGTCGGCACCGAACCCGACATCACCGCCATCGAAGCGGCCTTGGCGCGCGGCTGGGTGGTGGCGATACCCGACGGTGAAGGACTCGGCGTCACCGGCCGGGGACCGCACCCGTTCCTCGCCGCACGGGCCGGTGGGCGGGTCGTGCTCGATCTCGCCCGCGCCATCTACCGCGACGCCAACCTGGGCGCGGCGGTCGCGCCATTCGTCGCGTGGGGCTACGCCGACGGCGGGCGCGCAGTCGCCGCCGCAGGGGAACTGCACCCCTGGTACGCGCCGGAACTCGACATGCGCGGCATCGCAGCCGGAGCAGTGGTCTCCGACCTGGCGGCACTGGCACCGGCCTTCAGCCGGGGCGTAAGCGCCGGGCTCGGGCTGGCCGCCCTCGTGGGGCTCTCCCGCGCCTACAGCACGCTGTCGCTGCGTCACGTGCTTACCGAGGACGGGATGGCCGCCGCCGAGGCGGCTCAGCACCTCACCGCGGCCGAGCTGCTGGCGCGGTTCCCGCAACCGCTGGCCTACTGGTGCCGTCGCCCGGACCCGTGGAACGACCACTGGTGGCGGCGGGTGCTGGCGCTCGAGACTCTCGCTCACACCAAGCCGCATGTGCCGCTGCACCTCTATCACGGCAGTGACGACGTCATCGTGCCTGCCCAGGCGGGGCGGCGTGCGCTGATCGCCTACCGCCAACGTGGCACTCAGGTGGACTGGCGGGAGTATCACGACGACCACCGCGCCACCGCGGCCTCTGCCACTCGCGATGTCCTCGCCCGCCTCGGTGAGGACATCGGCGACCGGCCTTCCCGGCCCAGCCGGCCGATCGACGAGCGCGAGCCCGGCGAGCCCGCGAGCCGCCTTTGACTCCCTCTCCGGGGGGAAACCTTGCCCGCACCCTACTTCCCCGGGGTGCGGGCAGGCGCGGTCGATCAACCTATGCGGCAACGCTTCCCGAGGAGGCGAGATGAATGACGAGGTATCCCGACGATCCATCCGATGACGACGCCGATGTGTGGGTCGACCTGCCCCGGGCCCGACCGGAGCTCCAGGTTGTCGCCGGTGACGGCTCCGGCCCCGCTGTCGATGGGCCCGCTCGATCGTCCGCGTCGCAGGAGGTCTGGTTCGCTCCGTTGCGCGATGCCGACGCTTCGGGAACAGCCGTCACCGGCGGGTTGTCCCGATGGCGGGTCATCGGCCGGTATCGGTTGCCGCGCGGGGCCTGGGCTGTTCTGGGGGCGGTGATCGCCGTACTGGCCGGGGTCCTGGTGGTCACGCCGAGCGGCAGCCATGACGGCGGTCAGCAGGTCCAGTCCACCGCCGCACCGCCGAGCCCGAGCAGCCCGGCGCAGGGACAGGGGCCGTGCGCTGGGCTTTCGGGCGAAGTGGTCACCGACCGCGCCGGTGACCCCGCCACGCTGGCCGGGGTAATCGCGGCGTTCGAGGCCGCCTATTTCGTCGACCGCGACGCCTCGAAGGCGATGCCGCTGCTCGCACCCGAGACCGGGATCACCACCGACGCTCTCGCCGCGGGCATCGCCAGCATCCCGCCGGGTACCCGGCACTGCGTGGCCATCGATCCGATCGCACCGGGCACCGCGAACGTCCACATTGCCGAGGTGCACCCGGACCGCACGCGCGTGGACTACCTCCAGCTGATCAACACCCGCCCCGCCGATACCGGCCCAGCGCTGCTGATCTCGAACTTCCAGAAGCGGGGATAGCCATGAGATCGGGCTCGCAGGCGCCCCTGCTGATCGCGGTCGCCGGACTGAGCCCCCGGGCCGGGACCACCACGACCACCGTCGCGCTCGCCCACGCCTGGCCCGGCCCGGAGACCGCGCTGATCGTGGAAGCCGACCCCGCAGGCGGTCAGCTCGCCGAGATGGTCGGCGCGGACCCGTATCTGGGACTGGCGAGCCTGGCCCGGCGAACCGGCCCCGGTCAGAACGTCACCCCGGAGCTGCTGGCCGAGCACGTGCAGTTCCTGCCCGGGGGTGAGGCGGTGCTGGCCGCCCCGCCGGGCCGCGACCCCGTGCGAGCCGTCCCGGCCGCGGAACTGCTCACCGATCCGGCGGTGGACTGGCGGGGTCTCGGGGCGAGTGTGCTCGCCGACTGCGGTGTGCCCGAGCCGGGCTCGCACCCGGTCATCGAGGCCGCCGACGGGTGCCTGTTCGTCGTGCGCGCCGAGCACGTCGACCCCGGGCCCGCCCTCGCGCGCATCCGTGCCCTCACCCCCTACGGCTGCCCCCGGGGCGTCGTGCTCATCGGCGGCACCCGCGACTACGCCACCGCCCTCGGTGTCCCGGTCGTGGGGACTCTGCCCGTCACCCGCGCCGGTTCCCGAGCGCTACTGACAGGCCGCCGTACCCGGCGGTCCTCGCAGCTGCTCCCGTCCGCTCGGTGCATCGCCACCGCCGTTCAGCTGCAGCTGCGTGCGGCCCACCGCCCGCCCCGCTCCGCGCCGCCGCTCGCGCCCCGCCACGACCAGCGGCGCCGCCGTGACGACACCGAGCCGACGATCTATTCGATCGCCCCGCCGCCACCGCGCCCGCCCGCGCCGGAGCCCGTGGTCGTGGAAGCACCGGTGCCCAGCGCGGACCCGCCCGGCCCCGAGGATGTCCTCGCGGGCGAAGCCGAGGTCGCCGGCCAGCCTGGCGAGGGCGGCCTCGCTGCGGCGCCGGAGGCCCGCCCGGACCCCGTTCCAGCTGGAGTCGGCTCGCCCGTCCTGTCGGTTTTCGTGTTCGGGGCGACGAGGGTGTTCTGGGCCGCGCCCGAGTCGAGTGAACCGGTGGAGGTCACGGGCCAGTTGCAGCCGCGCAGCCGCGAGATCGTGGCCTTGCTGGCATTGCATCCGGAGGGGCTGAGCCGATCCCGGGTGATTGATCTGATCTGGGGCGCGCACTCCCCGCAGCGCTCGGCCGCGCTGAGCAATGCCCTCTCGCGGCTGCGTGCCTCGATCACGACCGCCACCGGCGGTCAGCTCACGGCGGTGTTGAGCGATGACCGGCTGCACTGCCGCCTGTCGGGCACCGCGGTGAGTGTCGACTACTGGCAGTTCCTCGCCGCTGTCGCCGCGCGCCGCCGCGCGGGCACCGACACCGACCGCAGTGCCGCGTGCCGGACCATCACCGCCATCGCCACCAGCGACCTGGCCGAGGACCTCACCGGCTCCTGGGTCGAACCACTGCGCGAATCCGCCCGCCGCGACGCCCACAACGCCCTGGACTGGCTGGCCACCCACGACGCCGAGGACGACCCCCGCGCCACCCTCGGACTGCTCGAGACGACCGCCGACACCGACCCCTACAACGAGACCGTCTGGCGCGACATCCTGCGCCAGCACGCACGCCTCGGCGAATACGCCGCCCTCGCCCGCACCTACACACTCATGACCCGAAAACTCCGCGAGATCGGCGAAACCCCGAGCCGGGAAACCCGAGAACTCCTCGAACGCCTCCGCCGAGGAGAAAACCGAGCCCATTCCACCTCGACCCCGGATAGGCCGGGCAGAAACTGAACCGCACACCCCGGGATACGAAATGGCGGGTAGTATATTCTGTGGGGCCAGCTGAATTCGGGGCGGTAATTCGCCCGCAGTCGGCACTCCTTCATCGTCTTCTGACGAAGAATCCCTTCGTGGAATATCGGTTTTAGCCGATTCGAGTTTCTGGGCGACGCATTTTGCGAGTTGCCGTGAAATCTTTCCGTCCGATACGTGGCGAGATGCATGGGGAAATACGTGCAGAAATACGCGGGGCGATCAAATGCCCCCACTCTGCGGCGGCATATACGCAGGTAGAGGTGCATTTTCCCGTGTGGATGCCACCCGGGATTGTCTACACACAAAGCAGTGTAGACATGCGTCGCCGGGGCTTGGCTGCCGATCTGTGCTGCTCTCCATACTCTATGTCCTGCTTTTCCGTTCGCCCGTTCCTCTCTGTTCTTGTTCTCGTTCTCGTTTTCATGTGTTTTCTTCGCTTTTTGCCCTGGGTGGCCTGTGATCGTGCGCAGGCATCGGCGTGCGTGCTCCTGGTTCGGGTTGCGCAGCGCGACTCGCTGTTGTCCGGAAGAATTCCGGGAAATTCGCGCATTTTCGGGGTTGTGAGGCTGTTCGAGGTCGAGCTAGCGTCGAGCCGTTCCCGGAATTCGCCGGGGAATTCGCAAAAATCCGAATGGCGGCCCCGCCGCACCTGTGCCGAATAGGCGCGGGAATTCGGAGCCGATTTTCCAGGAGTTGCCATGCCCACCACACCCGCCACCGCCACCGCCGCACCGGCCGCCGGTCGTCTGCCGAACGGGGAATTGCGGCGCATGGTCGCCGCTGCGCTGGCCGCCGACCCGGGCCGCGTACAGTCCCCCCGCGAAATCGCCACCGGGCTGGGCCGGTCCTCCGGGGCGGTCGGTAACGCCCTCGAGGCGCTGACCGCCGCCGGGCACGCCGAGCGCACCTCGGCCGCCCCCCGCCGCTACCGCGCCACCGCTGCCACCGCCACCGCCGCCGCACCGGCCGCCACCACCCCGGCTCCCGCGACGCCGCCCGCCCCGGCGGCCTCGGCCCCCGGCGCGGCGGCGAAACCGGCCCGCCGCCGGAAGAAGACCACCACCCCGGCCGCGCCTGCCACCCCGGCGGCCCCGGTCCGCACCGGCAACACGGTGGCCCGTCCGAACGGGCAGGACTACCACCTGCGCAAGCTGGCCGGGCGCGCCGATGTCGAGGTGCTGCAAACCATGCGCACGGCCGAGGTGCCGGTGCTGCTGTACGGGCCGCCCGGAACGGGCAAGACCTCGCTCATCGAGGCCGCCTACGGCGACCTGCTGACCGTGCAGGGCGACGGGGACACCACGGTCGCCGATCTGGTGGGCGAGTACACCCAGAACCCCGACGGCACCTTCGTTTTCGTGCACGGGCCGCTGGTCCGGGCCATGCGCGAGGGCCGGGTGCTGTTCATCGACGACGCGACCCTCATCCCGCCGACCGTGCTCTCGGTGGTGTACCCGGCGATGGACGGCCGCCGCGAGATCGTGATCAAAGCCCACGGCGGCGAGGTGGTCAAAGCCGAGCCCGGGTTCTTCGTGGTGGCCGGGCACAACCCCGGCGTGCACGGGGCGGTCCTGTCCGATGCACTGGCCTCCCGGTTCGCCTTCCAGGTGGCCGTGGGCAGCGACTACGACCTCGCCACCCAGCTCGGGGTCGACCGGCGCGCGGTGAAGGTCGCCCGCGAGCTGGCCGCCCGCCAGGACAAGGGCGAGGTCGGGTGGGCACCGCAGCTGCGCGAGCTGCTCGCATTCGCCAAGATCGCCGCCGCCACCGATCACGGCACCGCCTTCGCCAACCTCGTAGGAGCCGCGCCGGAAGAGGACCGCGACGTGGTGGCCGCCGTGGTGAAAACCGTATCCGGCCGCAGCCACACCCCCCTCGCCCTCGGCCCCCGCCTCTGACCCGCCCGCCCCACACCGAAAGGCACCCGCCGCCATGACCGGCCACGTGATCACCACCCCACCCGCCGCCCCTGCTGCCCCCGCCGCCCCGGGCACCGGCACCGCCGCACCCGCCCCGACCGCTACCACCGCCCCCGCTGCCCCTGTCGCGCCCGCCCCGGCGTCGGTCCCGGTGACCGGCGGATGGGCGAGCCTGTCGGCCGCGATGACTGTCGAGGCCGCGCCGATCGCCGACCGTGACGACCTGACCGTGTCCATCGCCCCCGGCGCGGCGTTCGGGAACCCGGCGGTGTTCGTCCCGAGCCGCGCGGTGATCGAGATCGACGGCACCCGCCTGCCGATCGACCCGGCCGACGCGCACCCCGAACGCAACAGCGACCGCAACCGCTACCCGGCGGTGTGGGGCGCGCTGGTCCACGAGTGCGCCCACGCCGCACATTCGCTGTGGAAGCCGCCACTGGTGGCGCACCCACAGGTGGTCGAGGCCGCCTACCTGCTCGAAGAGTCCCGGATCGAGGCCGCCCACATCAGCCGCCGCCCTGATGACCGGCACTGGTTGCGCGCCTGCACCACCGAGATCGTGATCGGGGACAACGGCGGCGCACTCGCCGCCGCCGCGATACCGGCCACCCCCTACCACGCTGCCCGCAACGCCGCCCTCATCCTGGCACGCCAAGACGGCGGCATCCTCGAGCCGGGCGAGTGCGCGCCCGCCGCCACCGCGATCGAGGCCATCCTCGGCACCGACACCCTCGCCAAGCTGCGCGCCATCTGGCGCGAGGCCCACACCGTCGCCGACACCGACACCGCCGCCATGCTCGAACTCGGCCAGCAATGGTTCGACCTCATCGGCCCCGAGCCCCACATCGACCCCGACCCGGGCTCGGTGCTGGGAGCCGCGATCGAGGCCACGGTGACCAACGTCGGCGACGCTGCGGCCGCCTCCCCGGCCGACCCCGACCCGGCCGAGGTCGCCGCCGCCGCACGCGAGGCCGCCGAACACGCGGCGAAGGCGGCGAAAGCGCAGGCGCGCAGAGTGTTCGGTGACGCATCGAGCCGGGGCCGCACCGCGAGCCGCCGCAGGACCCGCTCGCCGCGCCCGGACGAGCGCACCGCCGCGCGGGTGCTGGCCCGCGCTCTCGACAACGCCGCCACCCGCGAACGGGTCACGGTGAGAACGACTTCGGCGCTGCCGCCGGGCCGGTTGCGGATGCGTGGCGCGCTGGCACGCGAGGCGCAGCGCGCCGCCGGGGCGATCCCGACCGCCGAGCCGTTCACCCGCACCACCCGCAAGACCGTGGACGTGCCGCCGTTGCGCGTCGGGATCGCCTGCGACGTGTCGAGTTCGATGGGCGACTACGCCGCCCCGGTGGCCTCGGCCGCGTGGATCATCGCCCACGCCGCCGAGCTGGCCGCCATGCCCGCCGACACCGCGACCGTCACCTTCGGGGCCTCGGTCAAACCGATCACCTACCCCGGCACCGCCCCGCGCCAGGTCACCGACTTCGACTGCCCGGACTACCAGCACGTGATCGATACCGCTGTGAATGCCCTCGACGGTGCCCTCGATCTGGCCCGGCCCGGCGCGACCCGTCTGCTGGTCATCATCTCCGACGGCTTCTACTCCGGCCGCGAACGCGACAACGCCCAGCGCCGCGTCGACGCCCTGCGCGCGGCCGGGTGCGCGGTGCTGTGGCTGGCACCGCACCAGCACGGAGCCGAGGACCCGGATCCGCTGGAGGGGGTCACCGTGCACCTGGTCACCGACCCCGCCACCACCGCCGCCGCCATCGGCCGCGCCATCGCCACCGCTGTACGCGCCGCCTGACCGTCCCCCGGGTGCCCCG
>NZ_JBHSAX010000005.1:107645-276274 GCF_042650385.1 Nocardia jiangsuensis | reverse complement strand
CGTGGAGCAACTGATCGCTGACTTCGTGGCCGGGAAGCTGGCTGCTCCGAAGGCGGATCGGGTGGCGTTGCGGGAGTTGGTGGAGTCGCGTCAGCCGGACCTGGTGGATCGGGCGGGGTGGAAGGCGATCGATACCGCGGAGAAGACCGCGGGCAAGACCACAGGCCGCCCCCGGGTCAAGCTCACGACCAAGGAAACGCTCCTCGACGCCGCAAGGGTGACCGACCTCGCCGTCCGGTGAATCGGACATACGCTCCACGCCGAACCCCTCTAAGGTGGGTCCCATGATCACCCTTCGCAAAGAGGACGGCGCAGCCGATCTGGCAGGAATCACCGATCTCCGGGTCGCGGTGTCGTGGGACCCGAGCGCGGGCGCCACCGGCGGGCTGCTCGGGATCGCGCGCCGCAAGAAGGGTGTCGATCTCGACCTCATCGCGATCCTCATGCAGGGCCCGGAGCCGGTCCGCTTCGCCGGGCTCGACTCGCTCGACCCGCTCGGCAACGGTTCCGTCGTGCACACCGGCGACGAGCAGACCGGCGCCGCCGCGGGCGACGACGAGACGGTCAATGTCGGGCTCGGGCAGGTGCCCCCGGCCATCGACGCCATCATCTTCGTCGCCGCCGCCTTCAAGAAGGGCAGCTCGTTCGAGAAGGCGAACAATGTCGCCTTCAAGATCTACGACGCCACCGGTGGCAGCAGCCAGCAGGTCGCCGAGATCTGGCCGTCGCTGCTCGGCGCCGACAATGCCAATGCCATCGCCCGCGCCTTCCGCAACGGCCCGATCTGGCAGCTCGAGGTGCTCGACCGCAAGGGGAAGATCAAGCAGGGCGATCGGCAGGCCCTGCTCCGCTTCGCCATGCAGGGCTGATCCCGTGCGCGGTAGCGCGCGATGCTGACGCTCCTCCTCGCCCTCGCCGGGTTCGCGTTCCTGGACGCGCTCGACGTCCTGCTGGTCGGCATCACCACCGCGGTGGTGCTGGACAGCAGGCTCGCCCGGCGCAGCCCGCTGCCCGGCGGGCTCGCCTTCATCGGCGGCGTCTTCCTGGTCACCACGACCTTCGGGATCGCCGCGGTGCTCGGCCTGCACTGGTTCACCGAGCTGATCGACGTGGAGATCACGCCGGCGATCAGGTACCGCGCCGAGTTCCTCGCCGGGCTGGTGTTGATCGGGTTGGCGGCCATCCGCGCCCCCGCCGCGGCGACCCCGCCCGAGTGGACCACCCGGGTGCGCAGGCAGCCGTGGCTGCTCGCGCTCGCGGGCATCGTCATCGGCCTGGTCCAGGCGCCGACCGCCATCCCGTACCTCACCGCGCTCGCGCTGCTCTCCGCGCACCGGCCGCTCCCCGCGGCGTGGCCGCTGATCATCGTCGCCTACTGCCTCGCCGCGCTGCTCCCGCCACTACTGGTGCTCGCGCTCTCGCTGCGCCGCACCGCCGGGGCCAGGCGGGTGTACCGCCGGATGGCGCGGGCGCTGGCCAGGCACGGAGCGGTCGCGCTGCGAATCCTGTTCGCGCTGCTCGGTTTCGCCCTGGTCGTGCACGCGGTGCTGAACCACCAGCACCTGCTCCGGCCACTACCGTGAACCCCATGAGCCCCCACCAGGCAACGCCTCCCTATGCGTCAACTTCGGGTTGACAACCTGCCGCCGACGCGCTGGGATCGCACGGTGACCGACGCGATCCTGCTCACCGGCACCGCGGCCGGGCCGGGCATCGCCGCCGGACCGGTGCGGGTGATCCACGGCCTCGACGACTTCACCCGCTTCCACCCGGGCGACGTCCTGGTCTGCCGCGCCACCTCGCCCGCCTGGACCCCGCTGCTCGCCCGCGCCGCCGCCGTGATCACCGAGACCGGCGGCATCCTGGCGCACGCCGCGATCGTGGCGCGCGAGTTCGGCATCCCGGCGATCACCGCCGCGCGGGAGGCCACCGTGCGCCTCACCGACGGGCATCGGGTAGTAGTGGACGGCGGAACCGGAACCGTCAGCAACGCTCAGGACGCCACTTGACCCATGACACCCCACCCGACCTGCTGGTCCTGCACGCCGTGCGGACCACCGGCTACGCGAGCACGCTGCGCCTGGCCGACCTGCTCGGCCTGCCCGCGGCCGTGGTCGAGGAGCACCTGGAGGACGCCCGCGCCCGCGGCTGGGTCACCGAGGCCGCCTTCGCGGACGACCGCGGCTGGACGCTCACCGATGCGGGCAAGGCGCGCGGCGAGGAGCGGCTCGCCGCCGAACTCGACGCCGCCGCCGCGCGCGCCGATTTCGCGCAGATCTACCGGGAGTTCCTGCCCGCCAACGCGATCGTCGGCGCCACCTGCACCGCGTGGCAGCTCACCGAGCTCGGGGTCGGCGAGGTGCCCGCCGACGCCGACGCCATCGTCGCCGCCCTGCACGAACCGGCCCGCGTGCTCGCCGAGCTCGAACAGCGCCTCACCGCCCACCTGACCCGCTTCTCCGGCTACCACCGCCGGTTCAGCACCGCCCTCGCCGCCGCGGCCACCAATCCCGCCTGGATCACCGGCACCGACCGCGACTCCGCGCACCGGGTCTGGTTCGAGCTGCACGAGGACCTCATCGCCACCCTCGGCATCGAGCGCTGACCGCGCAGACCACCGCGCACCGAGCGCGAACAGTCAGCTATTCGTGCGACGGGCATCGATCGGGCGCGCGACGCAGCGGTGCCGGGACAATGGCGGCATGACCGAACTCCGCCCGTTCCGGATCGACGTCCCCGATTCGGTGCTCACCGACCTGCGCCGCCGGATCGCCGACACCCGCTGGCCCGAACCCGAGACGGTGCCCGACTGGAGCCAGGGCGTCCCCCTCGACTACACCCGCGAGCTCGCCGCCTACTGGGCCGACGGCTACGACTGGCGGGCCACCGAGGCCGAGCTGAACCGGTTCGACCAGTTCACCACCGAGATCGACGGCCTGCCGATTCACTTCCTGCACCGGCGCTCCCCGCACCCGGACGCCTTCCCGCTCGTCATCACGCACGGCTGGCCCGGCTCGGTGCTGGAGTTCGCGAAGGTGATCGAGCCGCTCACCGACCCCACCGCGCACGGCGGCCGCGCCGAGGACGCCTTCCACGTGGTGTGCCCCTCGCTGCCCGGCTACGGCTTCTCCGGCAAGCCCGCCGAGACCGGCTGGAACGTCGCGCGGATCGCCGCCGCCTGGGAGACCCTGATGACCCGGCTCGGCTACGACCGCTACGGCGCGCAGGGCGGCGACTGGGGCGCCGCGGTGACCACCGAGATCGGCCGCACCGCGAGGCACTGCGCCGCCATCCACACCAACATGCCGATCGCGACCCCGCCACAGCGGCTCGACCCCGACGCCGACGGCGACGCCCTCGCGGCGCTGGAGTACTACCGCCGCTGGGACTCCGGCTATGCCAAGCAGCAGTCCACCCGCCCGCAGACGCTCGGCTACGGCCTGCTCGACTCCCCGGTCGCGCTGCTGGCCTGGATCGTCGAGAAGTTCTGGTCCTGGACCGACTGCGACGGTCACCCGGAGAACGCCCTGACCAGGGACGAGATACTCGGCAATGTCACGCTGTACTGGGTCACCGGCACCGCCGCCTCATCGGCGCGGCTGTACTGGGAGGCGCGCGGCGCCTTCCGGCCCGGCGCCCGGGTGGAGCTGCCGACCGGCGTCGCCTCCTTCCCGAAGGAGATCGGCCGCGCCCCGCGCGCCTGGGCCGAGCCGAACTACCACATCACGCACTGGACGGAGATGCCGCGCGGCGGCCACTTCGCCGCCTTCGAACAGCCGGAGCTCTTCGTCGGCGACCTGCGCGCCTTCTTCGGCACCGTGCGCTGACCGCCGACGAGCCGCCCCCTGCGGAGCTCGCCGGCGACCACCACCGCATCAGCGCTCGATCGGCCGCCGTACCAGCGCCGAGAGCATCCGCTGCGTCTTCGTCCGGCCGCGAAGGACCGGGAACCCCGCGCGCCGCACCTCGGCCTCGAACCCGCGCTGCTCGTGCGCGGCGCGGGTGATCAGCTCCAGCGGCGTCTCGCCCTCGATCGGGGCGATCCGGAGGGCCAGTTCGAGCAGGTCCATGCCGCCCGCGGTCCAGCGCTCGACGTCGAGGTCGAGGTGGCCGAGGCGGACGCCGGTCCAGCGGGTGGCGGCGATCGGGCCGACGGGCTCGAGGTGGTCGAGCGCGACGCCGGGGCGGGTGCAGGTGACCAGGAACTGGCGCTGCGCGGAGTTCAGCGCGGCGGTCACCTCGACGCCGGAGCGCGCCACCTCGGCCAGCGACCCGGGCGGGCGGACCCCGAGCACCGATGCGGTGAGCGCTCGGCGCTGCCCGCACCAGTCGTCCTCGACCCGGTACTCGACCTCGGTGTCGGTGAACGGCCTTCCCCAGCGGCCCATGAGCTGGGAGCGGCGGCAGGGCCGCAGCTTGACCGTCACATCGTCGAGATCGCCGCTGCGCAGGCGGATCACGATGCCGCTGCCGAGCAGCGCGAGCGCGCCGTCCTGGCCGTCGGCGCGGGATTCGGCGAACCAGACGCTGTGGCGCACCGCGGGGCTCTCCGCGCACCCGAGCGCGCTCAGCGCACCGTCGACATCCGTACCGAGGTTGATCTTGATCTCGATCGGGGGGATCACCGCGCCGCCTCTCACTACCGCACTCCGGGTGCCGCCGGGGAAGACGGCACCATTGCGGCACAGCGTCACCCGGCGGACACGGTGCGGGCACGAGTACCGCACTACTCGACCGGGGTGATTCGCGCGACGATCGCGAAACCGGCCGTTAGGCTTTGAGGTAGTCCACTACTCATGACCGGGGATGCTCTTCCCTCGGAAACTGGGCTTCCAATCCGAGATCGGCGCGTGGCTCGCGCCCGCGTGTGGAGGTTCGTTGATGGTCGATGCACAGCCGACGAGAGCGCGATCGGTATCGCGCGCCCTGAGCCGCTTCGCGGAGCAGATCGACCGCAGGGTCGGCTGGTCCCGGCTCCCCACGCTGCTCGGCCTCGCCGTACTGGCCGGGTCACGCGAGCGGCTCCGTGCCGAGAACCTGCACGGCTCCGGCCCGCACCCGGGCGAGCTACCGCCCGAGCCGGAGCACCCGCACGTCCGCACGATCGACGGCTCCTGGAACGATCTCGACGATCCGGGCGCGGGCGCCGTCGGCTGCCGCTTCGGCCGCAACTTCCCGCCCGCGCACACCTTCCCGGAGAGCGCGGAGCGGCTGCTCGACCCCAACCCGCGCACCGTCAGCCGCACCCTGCTGACCAGGGACACCTTCACCCCGGCGACCTCGCTGAACCTGCTGGCCGCCGCCTGGATCCAGTTCGAGGTGCACGACTGGCTCAGCCACGCCGCCGACGACGACCGGCCGCACGAGGTACCGCTCGACCCGGGCGATCCGTGGCCGGAGCACCCCATGACGGTGCCGCGCACCGCCGCGCTCCCCGGCGAGCCGCCCACCTACACCACCGAGCAGTCGCACTGGTGGGACGCCTCGCAGATCTACGGCAGCACAGCGGAGTTCGCCGACTCCATTCGCAGCAAGGACCGCGGCATGATCGCGGTGGACGAGCACGGGCTGCCCCCGGTCGACATCGAGCAGCTCGCGCTGCGCGACGACACCGCTGCCAACTTCTGGGTCGGGCTCGCGCTGCTGCACTCGCTCTTCACCCGCGAGCACAATGCCATCTGCCTGCGGCTCTCCCGGCGCTACCCGGAGCTCACCGATCAGCAGCTCTACGACACCGCGCGACTGGTGAACGCCGCGCTGATCGCCAAGATCCACACGGTCGACTGGACTCCGGCACTGATCGCGCACCCGACCACCGTCGCGGCCATGCGCGCCAACTGGTTCGGCGTACTCGGCGAGGACGTGCGCAACCGGTTCGGCCGGCTCGGCGGCAGCGAGATCCTCAGCGGCATCCCCGGCGCGCCGATCGACGACAGCGGGGTGCCGTACTCGCTCACCGAGGAGTTCGTCGCCGTCTACCGGATGCACCCGCTCATCCCGGACACCCTCACCCTCCGCGATCTCGCCGACGACACCGTCGAGAACGAGCGGGAGCTGGACTTCCCCGACCTCGGCGTCGCGCACGTGCGGGAGCGCCTGGCGGAGACCCCGATGGCGGACCTGCTCTACTCCTTCGGCCGCGCCAACCCCGGCGCGCTCACCCTGCACAACTACCCGAAGCACCTGCAGGACCTGCGCCGCCCCGGCTACCCCCCGCTCGACCTGGCGACCGTCGACATCCTGCGGGTGCGGGAGCGCGGCGTGCCGCGCTACAACGAGTTCCGCAGGCAGCTGCGGCTCGCCCCGGCCGGCTCCTTCGAGGAGCTGACCGACGACCCGGCCTGGGCGCGCGAGCTGCGCGAGGTCTACGGCGACGTGGAGAACGTCGACCTCATGATCGGGCTGTACGCGGAGCCCAAGCCGGAGGGGTTCGGCTTCAGCGACACCGCCTTCCGGATCTTCGTGCTCATGGCGTCGCGGCGGCTCGCCGCCGACCGCTTCTTCACCACCGACTTCCGCCCCGAGGTCTACACCGAGGCGGGCCTGGCCTGGGTGCGCGACAACGACATGCGCAGCGTGCTGCTGCGCCACTTCCCCACGCTGGCACCGGCGCTGGACGGCGTCGGCAACCCGTTCGCGCCGTGGCGCAGCACCGCCGAGGAGAGGAACACCGAGCGATGACCGACCTGGCCGAGCGCGCCTACGTCCGCTACACCCCGGATCTGGAGACTCCCCGCGCGGACGAGGAGCAGATCATCGACCGGATCATCACGGCGCTGCGCGGCAACAACGAGCGCGCGTACCGCACCTACAAGCGCGGGCTGCGCGACGCGCACGCCAAGAGCCACGGCATCCTGCGCGGCGAGCTGACCGTGCCCGCCGGTCTGGCACCGGAGCTGGCCCAGGGCATGTTCGCCGAACCGGGCAGCTACCCGGTGATCGCCCGGCTCTCCAGCACCTCCGGGGTGATCCGCAGCGACCAGTTGCGCGGCGTGCGCGGCCTCGGCATCAAGGTGCTCGGCGTGCACGGCCCGCGCGCGCTGCCCGACGACACCGCAACCACGCAGGACTTCATCATGGTGACGCACCGGGAGTTCCTCTTCGCCGACGCGCACGCCTACCTGAAGATCGGCATGCCGACCGCGGTGGCGCTGGCCCGGATCCCCGACCCGCTGCTGCGCCGCGGCAGCACCCTGCTCGCCGCGCTGAACCAGCGGGTGCTCGGCCGGTTCGGGAAGCGCCTGCCGGAGAACCTGGCCGTGTTCGTCGCGCCGAACACCCACCTGCTCGGCGAGCCCTTCTACTCCTCGGCCCCGCTGCGCTGGGGCGACTACGTGGCGAAGCTGGAGTACGTCCCGGTCTCGCCGGAGGCGGCCGCGCTGCGCGGCACCACGATCGACCCGAAGGCGGGGGTGAACGCGCACCAGGACTCGGTCGTCGACTTCTTCGCCCAGCACGGCGCCACCTACGAACTCCGCGCCCAGCTCTGCACCGACGTGGGAAGAATGCCGATCGAAGACGCCACCATCCCGTGGCCCGAGGAGGACTCGCCGCACCGGACGGTGGCTACCGTCCGCTTCGAGCCGCAGGACCCGTACACCCCGGAGCGGCGCGCCTACGGCGACGACGTGCTCTCCTTCAACTCCTGGCGCGGACTCGACGCGCACCGCCCGCTCGGCTCGATCAACCGGCTCAAGCAGCGGGTCTACGAGGCCTCGAGCAACTTCCGGCACCAGGTCAACAACGCGCCGCGGATCGAGCCGGGCGATGTATCCGAGCTGCCGGACTGACCGGTAGCTCGCGAATAGCCGCAGAGTGAAGCGTGCACACCGGGTTTTCACAGCAACGAGCGCATCGCGGTGCAGCAGAACAGGATCTACACTCGAGCACCATGGTGGAGCGCTGGCAACTGCTCGATCGCCCCGACGAATCCCTGACCGTGCGCGAGGCGCTGACGAGTGACGATGCCGGTGGCATCGTCCTCGTCGGCGATGCCGGGGTCGGCAAGACGACCCTGGCCCGGATGGTCACCGCGGAGCTGGATGCCCCCGTTCGCTGGGCGGTGTGTACCGAGTCGTCGCAGGCGATTCCGCTCGGTGCCTTCGCGCCCTGGATCGACGGCTCCGCCACCCGCGACCCGCTCGCGCTGCTCACCGAGGCGCGCAAGAACCTGATCGCCGGCGACGACCCGGTGATCGGGGTGGACGACGCGCACCTGCTCGACCAGCTCTCCGCCACGCTGCTGCACCAGATCGCGGCGGAGCGCAGCGCCCGCATCGTCGCCACCGTGCGCAGCGGCGAACCGGTGCCGGGCGCGGTGCTCTCGCTGTGGAAGGACGACTACCTGGATCGGCTGGAGCTGGCGCCGATGCGCAAGGGCCAGTGCGTGCGGCTGGTGGAGTCGGTGCTGGCAGGCACGCTGGAGGGGCTCAGCGCCGACGTGATCTGGGAGTCCTCCGGCGGCAATCCGCTGTTCCTGCGGAACATGGTCGAGGGCGCGATGGAGGCGGGCAACCTCACCGAGGTCGAGGGGGTGTGGCAGCTGCGCGGCCCGACGGCGGTGCCATCCGGGCTGGTCGAGCTGCTGCACGAGCGGCTGCAGCGGACCGGTGACGCCGTGCTGGACGCGCTGCGCACGCTCGCGCTCTACGAGCCGCTGGATCTGGACATCCTCACCGCGCTCGCCGACCCGGCGGCGGTGGACGCCGCCGAGCTGGCCGGGCTCATCCGGATCAGCACCGACACCCCGCCCGCCGCGCGGTTCAGCCACCCGCTGCTCGGCGAGGTGGTGCGACAGCAGATCGGCACCGCGGCCGCGCGGGCCGGGTGCGGCCGGATCGTGGACGCCCTGCGCGACCGCCCGCTGGACACCGCCGCCGGCCGCATCCGGCTGGCCAGGCTCTGCGTGGACAGCGACCGCCCCATCGACCCCGACCTCCTGATCACCGCGGCCAAAGACGCTGTCGCGCTGGCCAACCTGCCGCTCGGCGAGCGGCTGGCCCGCGCCGCGCACGAGCGCGGCGGCGGGCTGCGCGCCGCCGAGCTGCTCTCCCGCGCGCTGCTCTGGCAGGGCCGCCCCCAGGCCGCCGACGAGATCCTGGCCGGCTACGACCCCGAACACCTGGACCAGCTGCAGATCGTGCAGTGGGGCGTGCCGCGGGCCAGCCTGCGCTTCTGGTCGCTCGGCGACGTGGCGGGCGGCCGCCGGTTGCTCGATCTCATGGGCACCAGGGCCGAGCACCCCGCGCTGCGGCTGATCGTGGAAGCCGCCGGCGCGGCGATGGCGGTGCACGAGAACCGGATCACCGACGGCATCGCCGCCGCCGAGGCGGTGCTCGACGCCCCCGACGCCCCGCGCCAGGCGGTCGATTTCGCCGCCTTCGCCGCCGGGCTCGCCATGCCGGTGGCCGGGCGCGGCCTCGACTTCGGCCCGATCGCCGCACGCAGCCGAGCCGGTCAGAAGGCCACGGACGGCATGATCCGGGTCATGGTCCGCTACTGCGACGTCCTCGCCCTGACCACCGTCGGCGAACTGGACGAGGCCGAGGAGCTGGCCGCGGAGTACAGCGAGTTCTTCTCCGCCGGGCAGTTCCTCGGCTGGGCCATCGCCAAGATCGCGGTCGGCGTCGTCGCCACCGCGCGCGGCCGCTTCCGCGAGGCCATCACCGCCTTCGAGCAGGCGCTGGCCGCGCTCAACGCCGAGACCTCGCTGCCCTGGCAGCTCCCCGCCCGGCTGCTGCTGGTCCGCGCCTACGCCGCGCTCGGCGACACCGAGAAGGTCGAGAAGACCCTGAACGACGCCGCCGAGCACGCCGGCGCGCACCTGGCGCTGCACGAACCCCAGCGCATGATCGCCCGCGCCTGGGCCGCCGCCCCGCAGAACAGCGCCACCGCCGCCGAACTCGCCCGCAGGGCCGCCCGCATCGCCCGCAGCGCCGGGCAGTTCGCCCTCGAGGCCGAGGCGCTGCACCACGCCGCCCGCTTCGGCGACGGTGCCGGGGCCGCCCGGCTCGCCGAGCTGGCGCCCAAGGTGCAGGGCGACGTCGTCGCGCTCTACGCTCGCCACGCCGACGCCGTCACCACCGGCAAGGCCGCCGGACTCGACGCCGTCAGCGCCGATTTCGAAGCGGCCGGGCTGCTGCTCTCGGCCGCCGATGCCGCCGCGCAGGCGGTGCCGATCCACGACCGGGCCGGGCGGCGCGGGCCGAGCGCCCGCTGCACCGCCCGCGCCGCCGAGCTCTCCTCCCGCTGCGACGGCGCCACCACCCCCGCGATCACCGCGGCCAGCCGTCCGCTGCCGATCACCCCGCGCGAGCGCGAGATCGCCGCGCACATCGCGCAGGGGCTCTCCAACAAGGAGATCGCCGAGCGGCTCGTGGTCTCGGTGCGCACCGTCGAGGGCCACATCTACCGGGCCTCGATCAAGCTCGACGTGGCCGACCGGGAGAGGCTCGCGGACGTGGTCTGGCCCGGCGTGCGGCACTGATCAGCCGCGCTGCACGCGCAGCCCCTCCGGGCCGAGCTCGACGACCGTGTGCACGCCGAGCGCGGCGAGGAACTCCTCGTCGTGGCTGACCACGAGCACCGCGCCGCGGTAGTCGGCCAGCGCCGCCACCAGCTGCTCGACGCTGGCGATATCGAGGTTGTTGGTCGGCTCGTCCAGGATCAGCAGCTGCGCGGGCGGGTCGGCGAGCAGCAGCCGGGCCAGCGCGACCCGGAAGCGCTCGCCGCCGGAGAGCGTGCCGACCGGGCGGTCGACGCTGTCGCCGCGCAGCAGCAGCCGGGCCAGCCGGTTGCGGACCGTGCCGGCGCTCGCCCCGGTGGCGACGGCCTGCACCGTGGCGAGCGCGCTGGCGGCGTCGTCCAGGCCGTCCAACCGCTGCGGGAGGTAGCCGACCCGGTCGGTGTGCAGGATCCCCCGGACGGAACCGGCGGCGCCGGAACCGGTTCCGAGCAGCTGCTCGAGCAGGGTGGTCCTGCCCGAGCCGTTCCGGCCGACCAGCGCGACCCGCTCCGGGCCCTGCAGAACGACGGTACTGGCGCCGTCGCTCAGCTCGGCGATCCGGCGGCCGGCGGGAACGTCCGGGTCGGGCAGCTCGAGGTGGATGTGCTCCGCGCGGCGGACCAGGGCGGAGGCGGCGTCCAGCGCCTGCTCGGCGGCGCGCACCTTGGCGTCCGCGGTGCCGCGCATTGCGCCCGCCGCGTTCTGTGCCCTGCTCGCCCGGTTCCCGGCGAGGATGCGCGGGATGCCGCCGCGCTGCTGCGTGGCCCTGCCGGTGCGCTCCCTGCGGGCCAGCTTGGTCTGTGCCTCGATCCGCTGCCGCTTCTCCACCTCCAGCGCCTGCGCGGCGCTGCGGGCGGCCTGCGCGGCCGCGGCCTGCCGCTGCTCGACGTGCTGCCGCCACGCGCTGTACGGCCCGCCGAAGACGTCGAGGCTGCCGTCGTGCAGCTCGGCGGTGTACTCCATCCGCTCCAGCAGGGCGCGGTCGTGGCTCACCACCACCAGGGTGCCCGGCCAGCCCGCGACCAGGCGAGCCAGCTCGGCGCGGGTGTCGCGGTCCAGGTTGTTGGTCGGCTCGTCGAGCAGCGTGACCGGCGTGCGGCGCAGCCGGAGCCCGGTGACCGCGACCAGCACCGCCTCGCCGCCGGAGAGCGTGCCGACGGTGCGGTCGAGCCCGGTCGCGCCGAGCCCGATCTCGTGCAGCGCCTGCGCGGCGCGGGCCGCCAGGTCCCAGTCGTCGCCGACGGCGTCGAAGTGCCGCTCGGCGGCGTCGCCGGACTCGATGGCGCGCAGCGCGGCCAGCGTCTCCGCGATGCCGAGCAGCTCGGCGACGGTCGCGCCGGTGCCGAGCGTCAGGGTCTGCGGCAGGTAGCCGACCGGCCCCGCGGCCTCGACCCGCCCCGCCGTGGGGGTCAGCAGCCCGGCGATCAGCCGCAGCAGAGTGGATTTGCCGGCGCCGTTGCGCCCCACCAGGCCGGTGCGCCCCGCCGGGACGACGGCGGTCAGCGGCCGCAGCGCGACGGTGCCGTCCGGCCAGTCGAAGGCCAGGTCACGCAGGGTGATTCCGGAAGTGGACATGGGTGTGCTCTCCTCGCGCCCGGACCCGGGCGGTCGACGATCGGAAGATTCGCGAGAGCTCGACAGCGACGGGGGACCGGGCCACCCTCAGGGGTGGCGGGCGAGATGCCGTACAGGCCGGATCCGCCGCCCGCTGCGAGCGGGCGGCCCGAATCTGTCGACCTCGATGAGCACGTCCGAACGGTACCACCGGCGCGGTGGTCGCGGCGCCCGAGATTTGCGTCCGGCGGCTCAGCGCCAGGTCCCCCGCACCTCGGCCCCGTTCTGCGCGGGCACCGCGTCCGGCTTGGACATGTCCGCCCCGAGCCCCTTCGCCACCGCCGCCGCGCGAATCGCGTCCACCACGATGAGCAGCGCGGCGCGGCGCGCGGTATTGGTCCGATAGGCCAGCGAGACCGTCCGGGTGAAGACATCGGCCAGCGCGACGATGTCGACCCCGGGCGGACGCAGCGCCAGCCCGAGGTCGGAGACCAGCGTGACGCCGAGCCCGGCGGCCACCATCGCCATGGCGGTCGCCTGCTCCTCCACCTCGTGATCGATCCGCGGCTGCACCCCGGCCGACTGGAAGGCCAGCCGCACCGCGTGCCCGAAGTGCGACCGGGCGGGCGCCAGAATCCACGGATGTTCGGCGAGTTCGGCCAGGGTCACGGTCGCGGCGCCGAGCATCCCGGCGGGCACGCACCCGTAGAGCCGCTCGACCGCGATCACCGCGCGCTCCAGCCCGCGATCCCAGGTCACCGGCGAATTCGAGTAGTCGAGCACGAAGGAGAGGTCGAGTGCGCCGTCCCGGACGGCGGCCGCGGTCGCCTCCGGCGGCAACTCCCTGGTGCGCACCAGGATGCCGGGGTGCGTGCGCGCCAGCGTCTCCAGCGCCTCGGGGAGCAACCCCGAGGCCACCGAGGCCCACACCCCCGCGGTGAGCTTCGCGGTCACCGACTCCCCCGCGTCCTCCAGCGCCTGCGTGGCCCGCTCCACCGAGGCGAGGATCTCCTCCGCGTGCTCGGCGAGCAGCAGCCCCAGGTCGGTGAGCTGCACCCGCCGCCCGCGGCGCTCGAGCAGCCGCGCCCCGACGTCCCGCTCCAGCTGCGCGAGCTGCTGCGACACCGCCGATGCGGTGTAGTGCAGGGCGCTCGCGGCCGCGGTGATCGTGCCGTGCCGATGCAGTTCGCGCAGCATGCGCAGTCGCGCCAGCGACAGGTCCATGGCACCGAGCCTAATTCTTGTGCAGGAACCGTGAACACTGCCGTGAACGAATCGTTGATAGACGCGCGGCCGACTCGACCGCACGCTGGGGGGACCGGGCAGGCGCCATCGACAGCGACGACGACGTCCGGGCGGGGTACAACGGCAAGCTGGGATTTCCCCGTGGCGACCGAGTTGAAACGCGCGATGAGGAGGTGGTCTTCGTGACCACGATGCAGAATCCCGCCGGGGGCACCCCGGAGACGATCAGCACGGCCACGGCGACGACGACGCTGCCGGTCGCCCCCGCGGCGCTGCGCCCGCAGCCGTACATGCGGCTGCACTGGACCGATTCGGTCACCGGAGCGGTCGGCTACCTCGTCGTGCACACGCTGCGCGCGGGACTCGCCACCGGCGGCACCCGGATGCGCGCGGGCTGCACCCTGCCCGAGGTCGAGGATCTGGCCCGCGGCATGGCGAACAAGACCGCCACCTTCGACCTTCCGATCGGCGGTGCCAAGGGCGGCATCGACTTCGACCCCAAGGACCCGCGCGCGCTCGGCGTGCTGGAGCGGTTCTGCGAGGCCATGCGGCCGTGGATCGACGCGCACTGGGTGACCGCAGAGGATCTCGGCGTGCCGCAGCACCTGATCGACGAGGTCTTCGCGAAGCTCGGGCTGGGCCAGAGCTACCACGCCGCCATCCGCCGCGCCGCCGACCCGGCCGCCACCCTGGCCAGGGTGCGCGCCGGGCTGAACGCCGCGGTCGACGGCGGCTTCCTGCTCGGCGACGTGATCGGCGGCTACGGCGTCGCGCACGCCTGTCTCGCCGCTGCCGTCTCCTGGGGCCGCTCCCCCGCCGACACCACCGTCGCCATCCAGGGCATCGGCACCATGGGCGGCGCCGCCGCGCACTACCTGCACGAGGCGGGCATGCGGGTCACCACCATCGCCGACGCCGCGGGCACCCTGCACTGCGCCGACGGCCTCGACGTGCCCGCGCTGCTCGCCCTGCGCGACGGCTACGGCGAGATCGACCGCTCCCGGCTGCCCGCGGGCGTCGAGCAGCTCCCGCGCGCCGCGGTGCTCGCCACCGAGGTCGACATCCTGGTCCCCGCCGCCATCTCCTACGCCATCACCCCGGACAATTCCTTCGATGTGCGCGCGAAGGTCGTGGTCGAGGCCGCCAACGCCGCCACCACCCCCGAGGCCGAGGCCATGCTCGCCGCCCGCGGCATCCCGGTGCTGCCCGACTTCGTCGCCAACGCGGGCGCGGTCGCCTGGGCCTGGTGGCTGCTGCTCGGCCTGGTCGACGACAACCCGGAGAACTCCTTCGACCGGCTGCGCACGATCATGCACAGCAAGGTCGCCCTGCTCCTCGCCGCCTGGGCGGACCAGGGCGTCACGCCGCGCGACACCGGGCACCGCTGGGCCGACGAGCCGGGCGCAGGCGTCGGCGCCGTCGTCATCCCCTGACCCCTCGTGTCCGCGTGGCGTCGCCGCGCGGACACGCCCGTCAGGCGGCTTCGACGACGGCGAGCGCGAGGGTCTCGTAGCGGACGGCGAGCTGCTCGGCCGTCATCGGGCCGTCGGCGCGCCACCAGATGCAGATGGACTGACCCATGCTGATGATGCCGCGGGTGGCGTCGAGCGGGTAGCCGGTGGCGAAGACGCCCTCCTCGACGCCGCGCGCGACCACGTCCCGGAAGAGCGCCTCCTGCTCGTCGCGCAGCGCGATCACCAGGTCCCGGCCGGGCGGCTCCAGGCTGCGCAGCTCGGTCGCGGCGACGACGGCGTCCATCCGATGGGTCGTGTGGAAGACCACCCATGCCCGCATCACCGCCCGCAGCTGGTCCGCGGGCGAGCCGTTCGCCCGCACCACCGCCGTCCGGGTCAGCGCCAGCGCCGCCCGCAGCGCGCGCACCATGATGCTCTGCAGGATCTCCTGCTTGGACCTGAAGTGGTGGTAGATGGAGGCGACGGTGATCTCGGCGCCTGCGGCGATGTCGCGCATCGACGTCCCGTGATAGCCGCGCTGGTCGAACAGCCGGATCGCGGAATCCAGGATGCCGTCCCGCCCGCCGGAGCCCCGTGGCGCCACCGCGCTCTCGGCCACGCGCATCGCGCCTCCCGTTCGACCTGGTCGTGACCGCAACAGCGTAGTCGGTCCGCGCCCGCGCCTCCGGGGTCCGGAACGACCGATCGGCTCGGTATCCCCCGGCAGCGGTGACCCCGGATGCGCCGCACCTCCCGGACGCCCCCTCCGCACCGGCGACGGCACAATGGCGATCGTGTTGCTCTCCGTTCTCGGCCCGCTCCGCGTCACCCTGGCGGGCACCGGCGCCGACCTCGGTGGACCGCGCCAGCGGGCGGTCCTGGCCCGGCTCGCGGTCGCGGGCGGCGAGGTGGTCTCCACCGACCGGATCATCGACGACGTCTGGGGCGGCACCGACGTGCCTGCCAGGGCGCTCGCCACACTGCAGGTGCACATCTCGCACCTGCGCCGCGCGCTGGAGCCGGACCGGCCGCGCCGCACCCCCGCCTCGATCCTGGTGAGCGCCGCGCCCGGGTACGCGCTGCGGCTGCCGCGGGAGGCCGTCGACGCCTGGCACTTCGACGATCTCGTGCACCGCGCGGCCGGGGCCGACCCGGCCGGGCAGCTGCGGCTGCTGGACGAGGCACTGGCCCGCTGGCGGGGCGACGCCTACGCCGAGGTGGCCGACGAGCCGTGGGCGGTGCCCGAGGTGGCCAGGCTGACCGAGCTGCGGCTGCAGGCCGTCGAGCTGCGCGCCGAGGCGCAGCTGGCGCTCGGCCGCCCGGCCGTCGTCGTCGCCGAGCTGGAGCGGCACCTGCACGACAACCCCGGCCGGGAGGGCGCGGTCCGGCTGCTCGCCCTCGCGCTCTATCGCTGCGGCCGCCAGGGCGACGCGCTCGCCGCGCTGCGCCGCACCCGCGACCACCTCGCCGACGAGCTCGGCGTCGACCCCGGCCCGGTGCTGCGCGCCATGGAGGCCGACATCCTCGCGCAGGCCCCCGCGCTCGACTCGCCGGTCGCGGTACAGCCGAAGACCGAGCGCACGGCTCCCGCGCCGCTGGGCCGCGAGACCGAGCTGAACACCATCGCCGCCGCGGCCGCGGACGCCGCCGCGCACGGCGCCCGGATCGTGTTGATCGGCGGCGACGCCGGGGCCGGGAAGACCACGCTGGCCGAGGCCGCGGTGCGCGCGCTCACCGCCGAGGGCTGGCAGGGCAGGCGCGGCCGCTGCCCCGAGGTGGCCGGCGCCCCGCCCGGCTGGGCCTGGGCCGAGGCGCTCGGCACGGACTCGCTCGCCGCCGGTACCGCGCCGAACCCGTTCGAGCTCGGGCGCGGCATCGCGGCGGCGCTCGGCACCGGCCGCACCGTCGTCCTGCTCGACGACGTGCACCGCGCCGACGACCTCACGCTGCAGCTGCTGCGCCAGGTGGTAGCGCTGCTCGCCGAGCAACCGGTACTGGTGCTCGTCACCTACCGCACCGGCGAGCGCGGCGACGAACTCGACGCCACCGTCGGCGCGCTGCTCGCCCGCACCGCCGCGCACCTGGTGCTGCGCGGCCTCGACCCGGCGGCGGTCGCGGTCCTCGCCGGGCAGCACGGCCTGGCCGAGGCCGGGCCGGAGCTGCTGGCCATGGTCGCCGAGCGCACCGGCGGGAACCCGCTCTTCGTCCGCGAACTGGCCAGGCTGATCGCCGCCGAGGGCGAGCGGGCCGCGGGCAGCGCGGTGCCGGCGGGGGTCGGGGAGGTGCTGCGCCGCCGGGTCGCCCGGCTCCCCGACCCGGTCGCGACCACGCTGCGCCAGGTCGCGGTACTCGGCCGGGAGGCCGACCTGGAGGTGCTCGCCGAGGTCGCCGGGCGCGACCCGGACGACCTGCTCGACGCGCTGGAGGCGGCGGTGCTCGCCGGGCTGCTGGACGAGCCCGCGCCCGGCCGGGTCCGGTTCACCCACGCCCTGGTCCGCGACACCCTCTACGACGACACCCCGCTGCTGCGCCGGGCCCGGCTGCACACCAGGGCGCTGGCGGTGCTCGGCGCGGAGGCGGATGCCGCGGTGCTCGCCAGGCACGCCTCGGCCGCGGCAGGCCCGGCCACCGCGGCCGCGGCCATCCGCTACCCGGTCGCGGCGGCCCGCGCCGCCGAGCGCGCCGGCTCCTGGCGCGAGGCCGCCGCCCAGTGGCGGGACGCGCTGCGGCTGCGCGAGCTGGCGGGCAGCAGGGCCACCGGCTCCACCGCCGAACTGCTCGCCCCGGCCGTGACCGCGCACGCCCGCGCCGGCGACGCCATGCGCGCCCGCGGCATCTACCTGGACGCACTGGCCGCGCAGCCGGAGCTCGCCGTCCTCGCCGCCTGGGACGCGCCGCTCATCTGGACCACGCGGCACGGCCGCGACCCCTCGCACACCGCCGTCGCCGCGCTCCGCGCCCATCTCGCCCGCACGCTGCCGGACGAGATCAGGGTCCGGCTGCTGCTCGCGCTCTTCCGCGAGCTGGAGGGGTACGACGAGGCCGAGAGCCAGCGGGTGAGCGCCGAGGCGCTCGCGCTTGCCCGCACCGTGCCGGACCCCAGGCTGCTGTGCGCGGCTCTGAACGTCAGGGCATACGCCGCGCTCGGCCCCGACCTGCGCGCCGAACGCCGCGCGGTGGCCGAGGAGTACCTGGCCGCCGCGATCGAAGCCGGCCAGATCGACCACGAGGCGGTCGCGCACTGGCTCCTCTTCCTCGACTCCGCCGCGCACACCGACCTGGCCGGGGCGCGCGCCGAGATGGAGCTCGCGGTGGCCAGGTCGACCACCGGCCAGCTCGGCATCCTGCTCGCGGTGGTCGCCATCTTCTCCGCGCTGCTCGAGCTGCTCGGCGGACACGTGGATGCGGCGCTGGCCAGGTACGCGGAGGTCAGCAGGCAGCTGGCCGAGCACGGCGCGCTGAACGGCGCCGCCATGGCCACCGTCGGCCGGGTCGGCGCCGCCGTCGCCCGCGGCGACCTGGCGCACCTGCGCGACGAACTCACCGCCGTCGACGCCGCGCTGCCCGGCCTGATCACCGACGCGCTGGTCCTCGCGCTGCTCGACGCCGGGGACGAGGCCGAGGCCCGCCGGGTCTGGGCGCGCCGCACGCCGATCGACCGCAACTACTACTGGCTCGGCTTCACCACGCTGCGGGGGCACGCCGCGGCCCGGCTCGGCGACACCGAGACCGGCGCGCTGATCTTCGCCGAGCTGCTCCCCTTCGCGGGCCGGATCGCCGGGCTCGACTCCGGCACGCTCTACGCCGGCCCGGTGGACGCGGCGCTGCACGCGCTCTCCGGCGACCCCGCCTACGCCCGCTCGGCCGCCGAGCTCACCGCGCGGCTCCGAACACCAGCGCCTCCCGGCGGCGGAACGGCACCGGGAGGAGCTTGATCATGAGCGCGACCGGGATGCCGCCCTCCCGCCGCGCCTCGTCCAGCTCCGCCCCGGTGCTGACCGCGAGGATCCGCGGCACCTCGAAGCTCATCTTGCCGCCGTGCCTGCGGATGGTTGCCTCGACCCGATTCCACTCCTCGTCCGAGACGTACCGCTTGATCAGCGGGACGACGGTGCGCTCCTCGTCGGTGACGTGCTCGCGCACGGTGTCGCGCAGGTCGGCCAGGTCGGCGGCGAGCTCGGGCGCGACCGTGCGGGTCTCCCGCAGCGCCGCCGCGCCTGCCCGGATCCGGTCCAGCTTGGGGTCGAGTTCGGCGTGGTCGTCACTGAGCTCGGTGAGGTCGACGTGCGCCCCGGCCGAGCGCTCCAGCACCGGCCAGAGCACCTGGTCCTCGGCGCTGTGGTGGTGGTGGATGCTGTCGCAGAAGTCGGTGAGGTAGGCGGCGACCGCGGTGGCGCGCCTGCGCTCCAGCGGGGTGCCCGCGAGCCGCGCCGCCAGCGCGGCGCAGCGGTCGAGATCGCGCAGCATGGCGCGGTGGGCGAGCAGGAGGCCGTTCGGTTCGTTGTGCATGCCGCCACCGTGCGCCCGGCCACCTGCGAGGCACCTAACCGGCACTTAACGGCCCGCCGGGAAGGTACGTGTGCAGTACCCATATGCTGGATCCCGCTGGGCCGCTTGCCCGTATGCGGTATACCTCGAAGGCCCGGCTCTTTCGACGCACAGGGAGAATTCAGGTGTCCGACGGCCAGCCCGACCTGGGCATCAACGTGGCACATCCGGCCCGCATGTACGACTATTTCCTCGGTGGCAAGGACTCCTACGACGCGGACCGCGACGCCGCCGAGAAGGCGCTGCGGGAGTTCCCCGAGGTACGGCTCACCGCCCGCACCAACCGCGAATTCATGCGGCACGCAACGCGATACCTCGCCGGACAGGGCATCAGGCAGTACCTCGACATCGGCACAGGCATCCCCACCGAGCCCAACCTGCACCAGGTCGCGCAGGAGCTGGCCGCGGAGTCACGGGTGGTGTACGTGGACAACGACCCGATCGTGCTCGCGCACGCCAGGGCACTGCTGGTCGGCACCCCCGAGGGCCGCACCGCCTACATCCAGGCCGACGCCTCCGACCCGCGATCCATCCTGGGAAAGCTGGAGGACACCCTCGATCTCGCCCAGCCGGTGGCGGTCTCGCTCATGGCGACGCTGCACTTCGTGCCCGGTGACGTCTACGAGCACGTGCGCGCCTTCATGGCGCCGCTCGCCTCCGGCTCCTACCTCGCCATGTCCCACGTGACCACCGATTTCGACAACGGCCCCGACGATCCCAGGGGCATGGCCAGGCTGCTCCAGGTCTACAAGGACCGCGGCATCCCGGTGCGCCCGCGGAGCAGGGCCGAGGTGGCGCGGTTCTTCGACGACCTGGAGCTGGTCGAGCCCGGCGTCGAGGTGATCCACCGCTGGCGCAACGAGGGCATCGCGCACCCGAAGAGCCACGACAAGGCGGTCTCGCTGTACGGGGCGGTCGGCCGCAAGCCCTAATATTCGCGCCGTGGAGTTGAGGCGCAGGCTCGGAGTGTTCGACGCGGTCGTGATCGGCCTCGGCGCGATGATCGGGGCAGGCATCTTCGCCGCGCTCGCCCCCGCCGCGGCAGCCGCGGGCTCCTGGCTGCTGCTCGGGCTGGCACTGGCGGCCGCGGTGGCCTACTGCAACGCGACCTCGTCGGCGCGGCTGGCCGCGCGCTACCCGGAGTCCGGCGGCACCTACGTCTACGGCAGGGAGCGGCTCGGCCCGTTCTGGGGGTACCTGGCCGGCTGGGGTTTCGTGGTCGGCAAGACCGCCTCCTGCGCGGCCATGGCGCTCACCGCGGGCAGCTACCTCTGGCCGGAGCGGGCGCACGCCGTCGCGGTCGTCGCGGTGCTCGCGGTCGCCGCCGTGAACTACCGCGGGATCCAGAAATCCGCGCTGCTGACCCGGGTGATCGTCGGCATCGTGCTCGCGGTGCTCACCGCACTCGTCGCCTGCTCCGCTCCCGCGGCCGAATTCGACCGGCTCGCAGTATCTTCGGACACCACCCCCTACGGCGTCCTGCAGGCCGCCGGGCTGCTGTTCTTCGCCTTCGCCGGGTACGCCAGGATCGCCACCCTCGGCGCGGAGGTCCGCGACCCGGCGCGCACCATCCCGCGCGCCGTCCCGATCGCGCTCGGCACCGCGCTGCTCGTCTACGTCGCCGTCGCGGTAGCCGCGCTCACCGTGCTCGGCCCCGAGCGGCTCGCGGACGCCGCGGCGCCGCTCGCCGAGCTGGCGAGCGCCACCGGACTCCCCTGGTCGGCGCCGGTCATCCGGGTGACCGCCGCGCTGGCCGCGCTCGGCGCCCTGCTCGCGCTGCTGCTCGGCGTCTCCCGCACCACCTACGCGATGGCCCGCGACCGGCACCTACCGCCCGCACTGGCCGCGGTCCACCCGCGCTACGAGGTCCCGCACCGCGCCGAACTGGCCGTCGCCGCCGTCGTCGCCGTCCTGGCCGCCTGCACCGACCTGCGCGGTGCCATCGGCTTCTCGTCCTTCGCGGTGCTGGCCTACTACGCCGTCGCCAACGCCGCCGCCTCGACCCTGCGCCCCGCCGCCCGGCTCGTCCCCGCGCTCGGCCTGATCGGCTGCGGCACCCTGGCCTTCGCCCTGCCGCCCGCCTCGATCGCGGCGGGCGCGGGCGTCCTCGCGCTCGGGGCGCTGGTCTACGCGATCCGGGTCAGATACTGACCCCGTAGTCGCGCGCGATCCCGGCCAGCCCGGAGGCGTACCCCTGGCCGATGGCGCGGAATTTCCACTCGGCGCCGTTGCGGTACAGCTCGCCGAAGACCATCGCGGTCTCGGTGGAGGCGTCCTCGGAGAGGTCGTAGCGGGTCAGCTCGGCGCCGGTGGCGCGGTCGACCACCCGGATGAAGGCGTTGCGCACCTGCCCGAAGGACTGCTGCCTGGCGTCGGCGTCGTGGATGGAGACCGGGAAGAAGATATTGGTGATGGTGGGCGGGGCGCCCGCCAGGTCGACGTTGATGGTCTCGTCGTCGCCCTCGCCCTCACCGGTGAGGTTGTCGCCGGTGTGCTCGATGCTGCCGTCCGGCGACCGCAGGTTGTTGTAGAAGATGAAGTGCTGGTCGGAGAGCACTTTGTGATCGGCGCCGGTCGCGAGGGCGCTCGCGTCGAGGTCGAAGTCGACGCCGGTGGTGGACCGGACGTCCCAGCCGAGCCCGACCGCGACCGCGGTCAGATTCGGCGCCTGCTTCGACAACGACACATTGCCGCCCTTGGCCAGACTGACACTCATTCGCAAACCCTCTCGCGTCGCGGGAAACCGTCTCCCTACCGACCTTAGCGGCGGTCGCGGCGGGCAGTCCGGCAGTTGGCCCGCGCCGTCGTCACGAAGACGGTGTGACCGCACCGCTCAGTCCCCGAACGGATACCTCGCGCCGAGCGCGGCCCGATCACGCAGGAAGAAGTTCGTCCCGCACCGGTAGCGATCTCCGCCAGATCCCAGAACTCGATCGGTGCGCCGAGGGCGTCACCCGCCGCTCTGCCCAGCAGAGATCCCCGCACCCGATCACTGCTCGGCACCTCGGTCACAAGCCGATCATTCCAGGTCGAAGAGCGATTTGGTCCCCGCCGACACATCCGATAATCTTGCTGGGCACACCGGTCCGGGTGGCGGAATGGCAGACGCGCTAGCTTGAGGTGCTAGTGCCCGTATAGGGCGTGGGGGTTCAAGTCCCCCTCCGGACACGTTCAGTAACCACACAGGGCGAAATCGAAATCGTCGCCCTGTGGTGTTGGTGCTGGTAGAGGACTTCCAACTCGAATGCCCTGTACAGGGCTTCTTTGTCTTCCGGCTCTCCTTCTCGCAGCACGGTGCGGATGTCGCCGAGTGACTCGATCAGCTTGCGGATCTCTGTCGCGGTCAGCGTGACCGGCTTGGGTATCTGCTGGAGTTCGGGTTCCAGGGTGGCCTTCTCGGCGTGGGCTTTGCTCATTGCCGTGACCAGGCTGTGCGGGTTGACGCCGGCCTCGATCGCGGCGAGATGGCGTTGGACGCTGATTTCGGCTGCATGGAGCCGTTGCTGGAGCTGTTCGCGGTGGACGTCGTTGGCATCGTGCTGGGAGGCCACGATGGTCGCGACGGTGGCGTCGAGGTTCTCGCGGTCGAACAGGGTAGCCAGCCAGCCATCGATCGCGGGCACCAAGCGGTCCTCGCGCAGATTCACGGTAGGCGGATGCTCGGCCGCCGCTGGGCTGGCGGGGGCGAGGTCTCTGGCACGGCATCGGTAGTAGATCACCTCGCGCACCGCCTGCGGTTGCATCCGGCGCTGGCATCCCGAGCAACGGATGCGACTGCGGAGCTGGTAGGCGCGCTTGCTCCGGGCGACACGCGGAGCCGCCTGTACTCGAGACTGGTTGACGCGGTGCCGGCGGGCGAGCTGGGCTTCGGTGAACTCGGCGACCGAGATGATCGCGGGGTGCGCCGGTGTGCGTGATCGCACGATGCGGTCCGGTGCGGAGCGCCGGAAACGCACCGTGGTACCGACGGCGACGTCGTCAGGATCGAGCAGCGCATCATCGTGCGCAGCGCGATCTGGAGCGTCAGAGTATGGGTCAGAGAGGTCGGGGCGCGAGTGTGGAGGCCGATGGCGCGGACTCGGTTGTGCGCCGCCCGCTCAGGGCGGTGCCGCCACGGTGTGGGGGTGACGAGCTCTCGCGCCCTCGGGCGGCGACGACCAAACTGACTATCCGATCTCATACCGCGCTGCCGACGACCGTGAACTCGTCGCACGAGGCGACCACATTGGACCGCGCGCTGGTCAGCAGCCGCTCCAGCAAGTAGAGCCGCAGGAGCTCGTTGGACGGAGAGGAACTATTCGAACGTCGGACACGCCAATAGCTCTGCTCGCTCACATGCGGCTGAATCACGACCACCTCGGTTCGATCGGTCGCGTCGCGCGCAGCGAGAACTTCCAAGAACTCACTACGGTCCGGCACGCGCTTGCCTTCGGTCCACGCGGCAGGCCGCGCGATGCGAGGCACCTGCAATCGTTTCGCAAGGAGGTCCGCATCGGCGTAGACCGAGTTCTTGACAGCTTGACTGACAACTACCTCATAGGGGACGACAGCGATACGCCGCAGCGGACTGACATTGTCGGTCGCTTTTACATGGATGAATGTAAGAACTCCATCATCAGCGATATGTAGGAAGTCGGCGACTTCGCCCGATCCGTCGTCACAGATCAGCCATCCGTCGCCGTAATGATTCAGCACCCAGGCGAACAGTGACGTGTCACCGTCCAGTCCGATGCTGTCGTGAATAGCTTGATCACCCCTGACATCCGGCTTCTCCCGGTCGATTCGATAGCCGCCGAAGTCCTCGAAACTCCAATTCGAGAAGCGTGCAGTCGTGATGGGTGCGGTATAAAATGTGTTGTTGACGAATGCGTGGCCGGACCTGTAGTAGACCGTGACCGAATCCCCACTGCTCAATGCGTCACGTACGGGGGTTACTCGCGAGATATCGCTGGGCGCGCCACGAATGCCGATGTCGAGGCGGAAGCGACCGTCGATTTCCACCGGTGTGACCCCAAGCGTGCCCCCGATCGAGCCATCGATACCCACTTCGAGCTGGAAAGCCGGCGAGCTCGGGTCGCCGACCACATCATGTATCGCATGCTGGATCAAATCGGCTTCGGCCGTGCGTGCGATGTCGGCCTGCGCGAGACTCGCGATTCCCTCCGGCGTGAAGACCGTGACCGCGTACGCGTCCCGCACCGCAGACGTATCCAGGGTCTCGCGGGCAAGGATCGGCAGCGAGGTCACGACCGTGGACCCCTCTGCCATCACCTTCCTGATCAGAGTCAACAATTCGGAGACTGCCCGGACATACTGACGGAAGGATGCGGTGCGCTCAGACGACCAGACCGCAGAATTTGCGGGTGTGGTTCCCACCTTACCCTTGAATGCAGTCCGCTCAGGACTGTCCTTGAGGTCCGCTCGCGCTGCACGTAGAGCAAACGATGAGTCGTGGGCGGGATCGAGTGCATCCCGCAGGTCCAGCCCGACGATATTCTTGGAGTCGGGCTTCGATGAACGGCGCCGATGAGTGCCCTGCAGCCACAGCCCCTTCACCTCCCCACTCAGTAGGGCCGCCTCAAGAACAGTAGCCGGTAGGCGCCTCCACTGCGGCCGTGGCGCCTTGCTCAGCCAGCGCTGCAGACGCTGGGTAGTGGCATCGTCGGCGTAGATTGCGACCAATCGTTCTTGCCGAAGCATCAGGACAAGCAGATGTTCGATGTCGCGGAGTCCCAACTCCTCGCTCGCCCAGCTCGGCGACGATTCGACCCTTCGCACAAATCCCGCCAATTCACTGAAGTCGTCTCCTATCAGGATGTCTCGGGGCACATCCGCATCCGGGACATCTGATCCCCACCTGATCGCCGCGACAGTCTCAACGGTGCGCCCCGCCCGCCGCCGCGGCATGGTTGAGACGAAAGTTTCCAAGATGGCGAACTGCGACACAACGTCATGTCCGGTGCATTCGAGTACAACCACCGACAGGTACGGGTGCAAGGAGTTGAGCGACAGCGGCTTCGCTGCATCCCGATCCGAGTCCGACACCCCACCCCTCCAGCAAATAGCCACCGTGAACAGAGCCGGCTTCATCCGCGACCCCCTCGAACGACCTGCCTATCGATCATGACAGTTGATCGGTAGCTACTGGTAGCCGAACCGCAGATTCCCTGCCATTAGAGTTCTCAACGAGGCCGGTTGGTTTTATAGAGACACTTCGAACTTTCAACTGGATTGTTCCGGCATCGGCGATTTACGTTGTCGCGCATCATATTCGGTCGCGGCAGCACATTGGGTTGCAGACGACGAGTCGCAGACAGTGATCGAACCTGCAGACGGGGCTGGTGCACGAACGGGTGACGGTGTGGTCTGCCCCACCTCCCGGGTTCCAACTCCGGTTGCTAACCGACAGCCTTCCCGAAAGGCTGATCTCCCTTCCACGCGCTTACCCCACCTTGTTCCGGACCAGAGCGATCGCATTGGTCCGGGCAGGCAAGCCCGCCAAGCAGACCGCGGTCGAGCTCGGCATCCACCCGGTCACGCCCTCGAAATGGCTGCGTCAGGACGATGTCGACCACGGCCTGCGCCCGGGCAAACCATCACAAGAATCGGCCGAACTGCGAGCGGCTCGGCGCCGGATCCGTGAATTGGAAACCGAGCTGGCGATCATCCGCCACGCCGCGAACTTCCTCGCCGAGAACATCTCCGGCCCAAAAGCGCCTCTACCCGGTGATCGACAGCCTCGTCGCAGCCGGAGCACCCGTCGACCGCTCCTGCCGCGTCCTGGGCGCCGCCCGCCAGAACTACTACAAGGCCAAACGCACCCCGACCTCGTCCCAGCAGCCGCGGCGCCAATGGCTCACCGGGCTTATCCGCGAGGTCCACGTCGCCACTCGCGGAACCTACGGCTACCGCAGGATCCACGCCGAACTGACCATGGCGATGGGCGTCGAAGTCTGCTCCCGCACTGTGTCGGTCCTGATGACGCCGGCCGGGATACGCGGGCTGCCGGCCTCTGCGAGAGTGAAGAATCTCCGGGGTGTGGTGACCGCGGGTGACCTGGTCAACCGCAAGTTCCATCGGCTGCGGCCCAACGAGTTGTGGGTTACCGACATCACGGTGCACCGCACGCGAGAAGGACGGGTCTATTGCGCCGCGGTGCTGGACGCCTACAGCCGCCGGATCGTGGGCTGGTCCATCGACTCCCGCCAGGACGCCACCCTGGTCGTCAACGCCCTGGATATGGCGATTCGAAACCGGAGGCCCGCAGCGGGTGGGATCGTGCACGCCGACCACGGAAGTCAGTTCACGTCCTGGGTTTTCGGTGACAAGACTCGCTCGGCCGGACTACTGCCCTCGTTCGGGACGGTCGGTGACGGACTCGACAACTCCATGATCGAATCGTTCTGGTCGTCGATGCAGATCGAGCTCCTCGACCGCAAGAAATGGAAGACCCGCCTCGAACTGGCCAACGCGATCTTCGACTACATCGAGATCTTCTACAACTGCCGACGCCGCCACTCCGCCCTCGGCTACCGCACCCCGATCGAGTACGAACTACTCTCCGAGAACACACCCGTTCCTGCTGTCGGTTAGCCACCGAGACTGGAACCTGGCAGTGGGGCAGACCACACCGTCACCTGTTCGTGCACCAGCCCCGTTGTCGTGGGGATGAGGAGGCAGGTGCCTGAGTTGACGGTGTCGGCGGCAACGTCGACGTAGGCGTACGCGTGATCGTGCCGGGTGCGCCGAGGCCGGTGCGGCGAACGCCAATGACCGTGGCGAAGCGGCGCCGCCGTTTCATCGAACACGGTCTCGTCAGCCGATGAACCGCGCCCGAACCGGCCACCGTCGATACTGCTGCACCGGTTCGAGCACTATCGCGTTGACACTCGAGCAGACCCCGCGCAGCGCCACCCACTGGTCACGGGCCTCCATGGCCGAGCGGGCCGGGCTGTCGAGATCGACCATCGGCCTGGATCGACGGATCCGCACTCTCCCCGATCCGCTGTTGGTGCAAAAGTGGTCGATTTCGTCGGGCTCTACCACAACCCGCCCGAGCGGGCCGTGGTGCTGTGCGTCGACGAGAAGTCCCAGATGCAGGCGCTGGACCGATCCCAGCCGGTGCTACCGATGATGCCGCTCATGCCTGAACGCCGCACCCACGACCACGCCCGCCACGGCACCACCAGCCTGGTCACTGATTACAACACGTCATCGCCGGATCCCGAGCGCTTCGAGCAGGATCGGCAGCGAGCGGTGAAAATTGTCGTGCCAGTACGGTGGGCTGTGGGTGCCGGGGGTCAAGTGGGTGGTCACGGTGGCGTTCGATGCCTGCAATCGGTCGGCGACCAGGCGGGTGCTCTCTCCCATGACCGCCTCGGTCAGATCGACCGTTCCGGCGGGAAAATCGGCGGCGAGCCTGTCGATTTCGGGGAAGAGGGGTTCGCGCAGCAGATTCGGGGGGTCGAATTCGCCGATGGTGCCGTCACCGCTGGATAGATAGAGAGGGATTCCCACGAGCTTGTCGGCCAGAAGGTAAGGGTCGTTGGCTGCCCATCGCGTGCGGTCGCGTACCGGGTCACCCCACAGCGCAAAGCCGTCGACACCGAGGAAGGCGGCCGCACCGAGGACCACCTCGGGTTGCCGGAGCGGGTGCAGCCAGCCGCTGTAGCTGGCGGCGGCGCCGAACACACCCGGCCGGAGGGCGGCGTACTTCAAGGCGCCGTAGCCCCCTTGCGAGATGCCCGCGATCGCCCGCTTCCGGCTCGCCCCGAAGTCGCGTTCGAGCAGCGGAATCATTTCGTCGAGGTGGAAGGACTCTACTCTCGGCCCGTCGGCGTCCCAGTCGGAATAGAACCCGAACATCGGCATTCCCGGAATCACTATCAGGGCGTCTCGGAGCTGCGCTACGCCGGCGATGTCGGTATCGGTGGTCCAGCTGGTGTGGTCGCCGTCGCCGCCGGGCAGTAGGTACAGCACCGGCCAGGTGCGCTCCGGTGTGCGGTCGTGCCAGCCGGTCGGGGTGAGCAGCCGAACCGCGGTGTCCTGCGCGAGGGCCTTCGACCGCACGGTGAGATCGACGGTGCGTTCGTCGAGGCGTTCCTGGGCGATCACCTCGATTCCGCCATCGTGGTCCGCACCCGGCCGCTCGACAACCGTCGGCGATGAGGTACACGCCGATACCACCGCGACAGCCACGGTCACTGCGGAGATCATTGCGCCGTGGATACACCGACGGCGGACCGTATCGAACAACATGACGTCGACGCTACGGTTCTGCCGAGTGCGCCCGCATCGGCAATCACCCCGACGCGGACCCCGAATTCGGGTGGAGCTGATCAGCCTTCGGGAACTCCCGGTGCTGATCGGGGAGATCGTCTTCACGCGCCGCTCGATGGGCGAGTGACACACTGTCCGGTGCTGCCACGGCCAGGCTGTAGCCACCTGTCGCGCAGTGCATCGAATGCGCGTTCCCGGTTGCGGGGGGCCGCGAAACTCCGCATGCGCAGTCGTGCGGTCCGGGTCGATCTCGTGCACCGCCACGTCCATCGCGATGAGCACGGCGGTGATGATGCGGATGCGCCCCGGTCAGGTATGCGGGAGGTCGCCCCGGGTGCCAGCAGCGCTTGCCGGCGCGAGATGAAGTCGAGTTCGCCGTGGCATTGCGTGACGGCCTGCTCGGTGTCGAAGCCTTCCTCGGTGCGAGCCCGGTGCAGCACAGCGTGCGCGATCGTGTCCGCGCTGTGACGAAGCCGTTGTGAGCCATGGGCCTCGATCGTCACTGCGATCATGCCGCGCCGGGGAGTGGATGCCTGCAGCGCATGCACCCGCACCCAGCTCCCCGGCGAGGAGGTCGACGCCCACCGCCACGACGAGCATCACATCATCGACACCGAGCTCCGGCGTGCTCTCCATCTCCCCCAGCACCGGCACCCGGGTGGTGTGACTCCTGAGGTTCCTGTCACCGGCGACTATCGCGGTTGACTCAGCGGGGGTGTCTCGGCCACCCGGCCCGCGTCCGCGGTGTGACCGAAGAGATGCATGACCTGTCACGACGAGGTTCTCGAAGTCGGATTGTCCGCCGCGGATCCCCAATCGGACTCCACGGAACGGAGCCCTCGCTCATGGTCGTCATCGGCGTCGATCCCACAGAAGCACCCATACCGCGACCGCGGTCGACCCGGCCACCAACGCCGATCGCGGCTCGGTCCGGATCGAAGCCACCCTCGCCGAATACCGGCGGCTGATCGCCTGGGCGGAGCGGTGGCCGCAGCGGCGGCGGGCGATGGAGAACGCCGACGGGCTCGGACGTCACCTCTCCCGCCGGCTGATCGCCCGCGGCGAGATCGTGCTGGACGTGCCGACCACCGCGACAGCGCGAGTCCGGGAATTGTCGCGCGGCGGCCGCCGCAAGAACGACCGGATCGACGCCGTCGCAGCCTGCGTCGCCGCGCTGCAGGGCGACGCACGTCCGGTCGTTTCCGACGAACACTGCGACGCCTTGCGAAATGCTCGACGAACGCCGGAACAATCTGTCTTCGAGCCGAACCCGCACGGTCAACCAGCTCCGCGCCCTGCTGCGTGAACCGCTCATCGGTGGTGCCGCGACCGGGTTGAGCGCGAATACCGCCGCGGCGGTGCTGCGCGGGTTCCGGGCCCGGACCCTGTCGGATCGTGTCCGTGTCGATCTGTGCAAGGACCTGGTCGCCGACGTCCGCCGCCTGGACCGTCAGCTCACGGTCAACCAGGCCGAGATCGGTGCCCTGCCGACATGCCCACCGCCACCGAGGCCGGTCTCTGCTGCCGGACTATACCCAGATTATGTTGCTGTGCTTCGGGTTTCGTATATCTGTCGAGCGGGCGGTTCGGCGGGAAGCTGGTGGTGGTTCTGCCAGGTGAGTACACCGTGTGGGGTGGATCGCATGACCGGTAGTTGCTCGTAGGCTCGCGGAGCGGACAGAACACCGGTGCGCCATCGCCGTGACCATACGGGCCGGTGCACCCGTATCGGGCGAAGCATGTCGACATCCGCCGCCCACAGGGTCTCGGTGTGGCCGTGGTGCAGAGATGAACCGCCTCGCGGGCTGCGCCTTGGGCAAATGCCGTGTGCCGGTTGTGCAAGCGACCACACCGCTCCCGCGACAGATCCGCCGCACCGATCTCGATTCCCTGCCCACCCCGCAACCCAGACGCAGGAGATACACAATGACCACCACGAACTCGGCCCGCAACTCGCCACCGGGCACGAGCCGACCCGATACCGGTTCGCCGACGGATCACCTGCTCACAGGTGCGCGTCCCCGGGCATCCTGAGGACCCTCATCTTCGCCACCCTGCGCGAACGAGCCCTCGCCGAACCGGCGGAGTGCAAGTGCGGATGCACGACCGGTCAGGCAATTCCTCGTACATCCTCGGCTCACCAGGGCATGACCCCCTCCCGTAAACGCACCTCGGCTCGAATACAGCCCAGATTACGTCAATTCCATCCAGAAAGAATCGAATTGAATGGGAGGTCGGCCAGAATCCGGACTCCGGGCCCGATATCAGGGCAGGCTCGGACCACACCACAGTAGCCGATTCGTTAGCACCGATCCTGCTGAAAAGATGCACAAGTCAACGCATACTGGTTCCGCACGCACGCTCTCTCACTGCGAGATGCTCGAAGCGAACACCACACTCACCCAGAACCCTGTTCTCTCGGGCGCATGCAGCGAATCGAGCCGATATCCGGGTCGTCGCGGAGTACGCGAGTCGAGCGATCACGCGCCGGCATGTCGGTGCCACCGTGTCCATCACGCCCACATGGTGGCGGATGGCGCCACAATCCTGCCCGTCACAAAAACCCCGGCTGGTCCCGCCCGCGCCTGCACCACCTGACCGAGCCGAAGGGTCACAACACGCAGAAGGAGCAATCGCCATGGCAAATCCACTTCCGAAACTGGTGAAGTACTTCAGTCTCGACGGCGGCCGGAGGCAGGTCTCCGCCCTCGTCGACTCGGGCCGCCAGATCGAACTGATGAAGTTCGTTATCGACCTCGACGGCAACCTCTACGACGACTGGTTCCAGTTGCCGAGCGCTTCGGCTCTCGACCAGGTCATCGCGAAGACGAAGAAGGATCTGGGCGGGGTCGTATACGACCTGCCCGTCAATTCGGGAACCCAGGAAACCACGTTCGATCCGTACCTGGTGGCCTACTTCAGCGCCGGTGGCGCCCGGATGCAGCTCTCCGCGTTCGTCGACGTGCGCACCAAGTTCAACCTCATCGGCTTCATCCACGACCTCGACGGCAGGCAGTACGACGACTGGTACCAACTGCCGGACCCGTCGGATGTCGACCAGCTCGCGAAGAAGACCGTCAGCGACCTGGGTGGACTCGTCTACGACCTCCGGCTCAGGAACTGAGCAGAAAGCCCAGGCCGTTCACACTGCCGTCGGAATCGGTGAACAGGGCAGGGAGAACAGCCATGCTCTACGGGGCGAGCCGCTCCGAGAGCGGCGCCGTCGCGGCGGAGGAGACCCGTTCGAATGAGCGATACGATTCGCCGCGGCGGCGCCGCCTGTACTCCGATCACCAGAGCCGAAACTTCCCGTCTCTCTCGGCCGCGTCGGCAGCAGCGCACCGGCCGACAGCGCTCCACCGATCCGAGGACGATGGAGCATCCTCGGGTGCCCTACTGGCATTGTGAAAGACCGGAGAACCTCCGCCGGTACCGCGGGCGTTGTCCCGGTGTCCGCCGAGCGGCGATCTTGGACGAGTGACCTACACCCGGTAACCGTGCCGACGCGATTTTGCGACCAGGCGCGCGCACGGGGCCCAGACTGGTATGGGACTGCTGCACGGATCCACGGCCGAAGTTCCCAGGGCTGGAACGACAGTCGTCGCCGTCAGCCACGAGTTCGGCGTTCGGGCAGCACCTCCCGCGCGACGCGTTCGAACTCGTCGAGGCATGAAGGGGCCGGCCAGTCCAGGACGAAATCCGTTATCCCTATCCCACCGAAACGGTCGAAGATCTCCTCGTAGCTGTGCCGACCCCAGCGCGGATCCCACGGCCCGAAGATCGTGTACGACCGGCGGACCATCGCCGGATCGCGACCTGCGGCTTCGGCGAGGTGGTCGATTCTGTGGGTCTGCTCCGCCGTAGCCTGCAGGGTCTGGATATCGGAGGCCCCGGGCGGACCATGGGTGTTCCACACGTCTGCGGTCGCTGCCGCCACCCGAAGGACCGTGGGTGACTGACCTCCCACGATGAGCGGCAACCTGGGTGACTGCCACGAACCGGGGGCGGTGGGAACATCGCTCACCCAGAGCTCGTCTCCGGTGTAGCTGAACATCTCCTCCCGCGCGTACAGCAAGCCATCGACGATCGCCACATAGTCGGTGAACCGCCGCATCCGCTGCCCGGGCGACCAAGGATGTTCGCCGACGCTGTGGTGGTCCCACGCGAACAGCCCAGCGCCCAGCCCTAGTTCGAAGCGACCGTGGGAGGCGTGGTCGATAGTGATGGCTTGTCGGGCCAGCTGCGACGGTGGGCGCAGGATCTGATTCGCCACAAGCATGCCGAGGCGGATTCGTCGGGTGCTCACCGCCGCGGCGGCCAGCACCGACCAGCTGTCGAACCACTGTCCGTTTCGATCCCGTAGATCGCCGCTGTGGTCGGGCAGGAAGACCTGATCGAACCCCAGCTCGTCGAGCCAACGGATTCGTTCGAGCAGAAGGGGAATAGTCTGGTCGGGATACAGCATGACTCCGAACCGGCACCCGTGCCGGGACGGGGTGCCTGTCACTGGGCGGTCCAGCCGCCGTCCATCACCAGCACCGAGCCGGTGAAGAATCCCGCTTCCTCCGTCGCGAGGTAGGCGACCGACGAGGCCGCTTCCTCGGCAGTGGCGATACGGCCCAGTGGATGCAGGGAACGGAACATCGCCGCAGTGTTCTCGTCGGCTCCGACCGAGGACCGGTACATCGGCGTATCCACCGACGCGAACGCCACCGCGTTGATCCGGATATTCTGGGTGGCATACTCGAGGGCCGCGGCCTTCGTCAGCCCGATCACGCCGTGTTTGCCGGCGACGTATGCGCTGATACCTGCGCCGAATCCCACGACGCCCAGCTGTGAGGCGTTGTTGATGATGACACCGCCGCCGCGGCGCTGCATGGCCATGATCTCGTGGCGCATCGACAGGAAGGTACTGGTCAGCACGGTGTTCACGTCGGCAGTCCACGTGCTGGGATTTTGCTCGGCGACACGTCCCATCGTGCCGAGTGAGCCGGCGTTGTTGAACGCGATGTCCAGCCCGCCGAATTGGTCCACCGCAGTGGCGACGGCGTTTTCGAGATCGCTGTCGACTGTGACATCGGTAGCGACGCTGACGGCCTTGCCGCCGAGTTCGGCGATCTCCGCGCAAACCCGGTCCAGCTGGTCGATTCGCCGGGCCGCCAGCAGGACACCGGCTCCGCGCGCGGCAAGGATCTTCGCCGCGGCCTCACCGATACCTGAATTGGCCCCAGTCACCAGCGCGACCTTGCCGTGGAGATTGCCTACAGTCACCGGCTTCCCTTCTGTGTCGAGCGTTCGACCGGGACGCCGAGCAACGATCCGTACTCGGCCCACGATCCGTCGTAGTTCTTGATGTCGTCGTAGCCGAGTAATTCCCGGAGTACGAACCAGGTATGGGCTGATCGAGCACCAACCCAGCAGTAGGTGATCACGCCGGCCTCGACGTCGAGCCCGGCGAACTGTGCGGTCAGTTCGTCGTCGGATTTGAAGGTGTCGTCGGGATTCACGACCGCGTCCCACGGCAGATTGACCGCTCCCGGAATGTGGCCCGACCGTTGGGCGACCTCGTACGGGCTGTTGCCCGGCGCGAAGGCGGGTCCAGCGAAGGCGGGCGCCAAAAGCAGGCCGCTGTACTCCTCCGGGGTTCGGACGTCGACGATGCTCGCCGCACCGATCGCGGCGAGGACCTCGTCGCGCCCGGCACGCACCGACGGGTCCGGCGCAGGCACGTGGTAGACCGCCGGGTCAGGTGCGAGGGTATCCGTGGACAGTGGACGCTTGTCCAGCATCCACTTGCGGCGACCGCCGTCGAGCAGTTTCACCGACCGGTGGCCGTAGTAGGTGAAATACCAATAGACCAGTGCTGCCAGCAGATTTGATGCAACGGAATAGATGACCACCGTGTCGTCGTTGCTGATCCCTTTCGCGGACAGCAAATCTGCGAACTTGTGCGGCTCGATCAAGCCCAGCGTCGGATCATCCTGGAACTCCGACCAACCGATCCATACCGCGCCCGGCACGTGGCCGTGCAGATAGTCCGCCTGCTCGTTGCCGGTTTCGATGAACACCAGACCGGGGGTACCGAGATTGTCCTCGGCCCAACTGCCGCTCACCAGCGCGGCTGCGCGTGCGCCGGCCTTCGATGATTGCCTCATGCCACGGCCGCTTTCGTATCGTCGACCTCGGCAGCAAGGCGATCGCGGTACCACGCCACCCCGCTCAGGGCAATTCCGGCGACGGTGACAGCCGCCGCGACCAGATACACCGATCGCAGGCCACTGCTGTCGATGACCCGTCCACCCAGCCAGCCCGCGAAGGCGGCCGCGAGCTGGTAGGCCGACGCATTCACCGCCATGGCCAGTGTCGGCGCGGCCGCTGCGGTACTCAGCACCCGTGACTGCATCCCGGGGATCACCGAGAAGCCCAGTGCGCCGAGGACGAACACCATCACCGCGATGAGCAAGACGTTTGCGCTGACCAGCCACATGACAGAGAGCGCTGCGGTCAACAAGGTCAGCAACCCGATCTGCGATGGCATCAGAGCCCGGTCCGACAGGCGGCCACCGATGAGATTGCCCACGGTCGCCCCGACACCGTAGACCAGCAGCCAGCCGGCGACCGAGCCACTGGTGAAACCGCTGACATCGGTCAGCAGCGGCGAGAAGTAGGTGAACACCATCAGCACGCCGGCATTGGCGATCGCGGTGATCGCGATCGCCAACTGCACATCACGACTGCGGAATACCCGCATCTCGGCCACTGCGGACCCGCCTGCGTTCGCCACGGCGGGCACCAGCCGGATCACCAGCAGCAATCCGAGCGCGCAGACTACGGCTACCGCGGCGAAGGTGGCACGCCATCCGTACTGGGAACCGATGAAGGTGCCCAGTGGCGCGCCCAGGATCATCGCCATGTTCATGCCGAAGACCAGCTTCGACACCGTCGAGGCCTGTTTACCTTCCGGTGCTGTCGAGACCGCGGTGACGATCGCGTTGGCGAAGAAGGTCGAGGTCACCAGCGCGGTGAGAACCCGGGCCGCGAACAGGGCCTCGTAGGCGGGCGCGAGAGCCGATGCGATATTGCCGAGGACTGCGACCATCAGCAGCGTCACCATCAGGGGCTTGCGGGGAAACCGCGTGGTGAGCGCGGTCAGTGTCGGCCCACCGACGATCATTCCGATGGCGTAGGCCGTGACAAGGAGTCCCGCGGCCGGAATGGACACATCCAGGTCTGCGGAGACGTCGGGCAGGATCCCCGCGATGACGAACTCGCCGGTGGTGATTCCGAAGACGCACAATACAAGTGATGCGAGACTCAACCGCATAGTTCTCTCTCTGTCCGAGGGGGAATTGGTCGATGGGCAAGGACCGGCGCTAGGGCATCGGCGCAGGACCGGCGTAGCTGTAGCCGTAGGTGGTACCGAGCGCGATGATGTGGTCGAGATCGGGGCCGATTCCCTCGGTCGGCGTCCGGGCCGCGTGCGCCGCAGGCATCTCGGCCGCGAGGAACAGGTCGAACTGGGGTTTGTTGCCCAGCTCCGGCGTCGAGTGAATGGTGAGGAACCTGACCTCGTCCGAGATCGCGACGAATCCGTGCGCGATCATCCGCGGGATGACCATCGTCGTCCCGGCCTCGGCGAGCTGCTCCTTGCCGTCACAGACCATGCGCAGCGCACCATCGAGCACAATGAACACCTCGTCCTCGATGTGGTGATAGTGCAACGGCGTGTTGTATCCGCGCTTTCCGGTGTGCTCGACCACTGTGAAGGAGTCCCGGGTCGTCTTACCCGGAACTCGGATCTGCGCGAGTCCGCCGAGCAGGGAAACCGCGGTCTGCTCGGCCTCGGGGATCAGAATCCCTTTGTCGTCGATCTCGATGTCCAAGTCGGTCATGTCACTCCTCGATGAATTCAGCAAGGAACGACTCGGTTCCCTGCGGGCCGGCCAAGCTCTGCCACATCGCGACCGGGTCGTTGAAGTTGTTGATGAACGCTTCGGCGATCCGTTTGTCCTCGGCGGCCTTCGCCAACAGCGCGGTCGTGTGCGCGGGCGCAGGCCCGAGAAACGCCGCACTCCAGTCCACAACGTTGCGGGCATGAACCCAGAGCTGCTCTGAGGCGGCGCGGCAGAACGCCTCGTCGTAGGGGCCCGCTCGGGCCACGATCAGGTCGGCGAGCGCAAACGCCGTATGCGATCCGAGATTCGCGCCCTGCGCGGTAAGCGGGTCGTTGGTGATCCACGCGTCACCGATCGCGATGGCGCACTTACCGTTCGGCAGGCATGCCCAGCCGTGGCGGACCGTCGGCGTCACGCTGCCCTGGGCCAACTCGCCGGGTCCGATGAGCGCGAAGTCACGGCCGTCGACCCGCTCTCGCAGTCCGGGCGCGAACTCGCCGAGTAGGACGAGAACGTCGCGGTAGAACCTCTCGGGTTCGACAGCGGGATCGACCCGGGAGATCGGCTCGAGCGGTCCGCCGGGAACAGCTTCGAACGCCAGCACATCAGCGCGTCCCTGTGGTGTCAGAAACGGGATGCGGAAGATCTCCCCGATGCCGGGGATCAGGCACAGGTCCAGCGATTGTGGTGTGTCCTCGCTGATTCCGCGGTACAAACCACTGCACAGGATCCGCTGGGGAGCATCGAACACCGAGCGTGACGCGTCACGCGGGAACAACTCCCGCATCGAGCGATCCCCGTTGGCCACCACCACCAGCTCGTGCTGCTCGGCCACGTCGGTGATCAATCGCGCTCCGACGACGACCTCTCCGCCACGCTCGGTGAACCTGGCGCACAGGTGTGGCAGGTAGAGCCGGAAGTCCACGACGCTCGACGGTGGGCGCAGCTCCCCGTGAAATGCCAGTGTGCGAGCACCTGTTCCGAGGGTTACATCCCAGCGGCGTACCTGGGCGTCGGGGGTGTCCCAGTCGAAGATCCCGAGCTGGCGCTCTCGTTGCTGGGTGGGCCCGAATCGGGCTGGGAAGTTGCGAGGTCGCCCGGTGGCGAGCTGATCGAGATCGTGTGCGGAGTAGACCACGACCCCGATCCCGAGCTGTTGGAGCCGCAGGGCGAGCTGCAGCCCGGAGATCCCCGTTCCGACCACGCCGACGGTGCTCATACCGCGATCTCTCCCATCTGTACGGGTGCACGCAGTTCACGCGCCAGCCAAGCCACCGACTCGAGGGTGAACGCCGCGGCCTCCGGCGAAGCCATAGCCGAGACCGGGATCAGCATCGGGTGTTGCAGACCTGCCTCGACCAGCTCGCCGATTCGGTCGAGCACGGTCTGCCTGCTCCCGACGAGTACCTGATCCGCCACGACCCGGTCCGGGATCACCGCCATCGCCCGCTGTACGTCCTCGCGTGTCAGCGTGTGCGGCAACAGATCCTTGAGCCCCTGGTAATCAGCGCCGAAGGGGTGCTCGGCACCGTGCGCGGCCCACGCGTCGGCACCGGCGTGCAGAGCGAGAAACCGGATGGGGGTGCAGTCCAACAGCGCATGGGCTGCCTCGTCGGTTTCGGCGACCACGATCGGTACCCCGCCGGAGGCGACAATCGCCGCCGGATCCCGGCCTGCGGCCTCGGCCGACTGCCGCACGACCCGCAATCGGCGCGTGTACTCGACTGGCTTCATGAGTTCGGCCGGCAGCCATCCATCCGCGTATCTGCCGGTCAGATCGAGCATCCGGTCACGGCTGGCGCCGACCCACAGCCGCGGCTCCCGACCTTCCGGAGCCCGCAGACCCATCAATGCTTGATCCAGGGTGAAGTGTTTGCCTCGGAAATCGTGCGGGCCTGTCCCTCCGAGCAGCATGCGCAGGATCTGCAGCGCCTCCTCCACCCGGTCGACTCGGCGATCGTGCGGTAATCCGTAGGGTTGGAGGTTCTCCAAGGCGCCTGCTCCGATGCCGAGTACCGGTGCGCGCTCGGTGAACTGCGCCAGCGTCAATGCCGTCTGCGCCAGAATCGCGGGGTGCCGTCGATTCGGGTCGGTGACACCGACCATCAGCTGGACCGGCCCCGCTAGCGGCGCGAAGTTGCCCAGCACCGTGGCGAAGTCGAGGCATTGATCCGGTGTCGGCGCATGGGACGCCGAATAGGTGAAGTCCGTACCCCATGCCTGGCTGGGGAAGGCATTGATCAAGTGGTCGAAGACCAGGAAGGCATCCAGCCCGTGCGCGCAAGCCAGCTCGAGCAAGCCACGACCGCTGTCAACGGATCCTACAGCGTCCCAGACCAATCCGACCTGCACGGTCACTGCTCGCTCCTCGTCGACTGAGCCGCTTCGATGAATGCCGCGGTGCGCTCGGGCATGCTGATGCTGTGCCACATCGCTCGCGGATCGTCCAGATTCGCGATGAACGCGTCGGCGACGCGCTGGTCGTCGGATGCGGCGGTGAGAAGTGAGAGGACCTGTGGCGCGGGAGCACCGAGAAACATGTTCGTCCAGTCGACGACCGGTTGCGCCGTGGCCCACAACTGTTCGGAGAGCGCCATACAGAAGTTCGCGTCGTAGACTCCCCGGTGCGATGCCAGTGCTTGCGCGACCTGAAACGCCTGCGCGGAACCGAGATTGGCTCCCTGCGCGGTGAGCGGGTCGTTCACGATCCACGCGTCGCCGATCGCCAGGGCATGCCGGCCTTCGCCCATCTGGGCCCACCCGCGGCGGACTGTGGGCACCAGCGCGCCCTGCATGATATCAATCGGCCGGGTCAGACCGAACTCTCTGTCATCGACGCGCTCACGTAGTGACGGCGCATGGCTGGTGACGAGATCGAGTACCGCCTTCGCGAACAGCTCGGGATCGTGGCGATGCTCAGGCCCGGTCACCGTTCGAAACGCTCCACCGGGCACCGCCTCGATCAGCACAGCTGTGACGCGGCCGTCGAAGGAATGGAAGGTCGGTGCGTGGATCTCACCGACCCCCGGGACCATGTTCATACTCATGCCGGGCGGTTCCGGCGGGGCGATGCCCCGAAACAGACCGCCCGCAAGAACTCTCGGCGCTGCCCTGAATGGGGAACGCGCCGGATCACGGGCGAAAACCTCCTGCAGCTCACCCCGCCCCGCCGCGACGATCAGCAGGTCGTGGCGCGCGGCGAGGTCGGCGAGATCCCGGCCGTCCGCCGGTCGGCTCTGCACAACGGCTCCGCCGCGCTCGGTCACCGCCTCCAGCAACCCGGCCAGATACAACCGGAAGTCGACCGAACTGGCCGGTCGCGGCAACGCACCCCGAAGGACCAGCGAATGCTCCCCCTCGATTCGCATGTGCATCCATGGGTTGTCGAACTCGCTCGACGACCATTCGGTGATGCCGAGCGAATTTTCACGCTCCCGGGTAGATCCGAAACGGGTGACAAAGTTCAGCGGCGGGCCGCTTCGGATCTCGTCGGGATCCTGGCCTGTGTACAGGGTGGATTCGATTCCGAGTTGTTGCAGCCTGAGCGCCAGATGCAGACCTGATATGCCTGCCCCGACAATTCCAATCGACGTACCCATATCAAATCACTTCGACACGTTGCAGGTGCCGATTCGTCGGCCCCCTGAACGCGTTTCGTCCGTGCACGAGCGAGAAATTGTCCGCGATGAGGATGTCGCCTTTGTGCCAGGCGTGGTCGTAGCAGTATTCGCGGCGGTGCAGGCGCTCGGACAGCTCCTTCACGAACAGCTCCTGCGTGCCCTTCTCGACACCGTGCGCGGTGACCGAGACCGGGTTGCGGTAGACGTTCGGATCCAGCGGTTCCGCGAAACGAAGTACGGGAAGACCTGTCCCCGGGTGCTGTGAGACAAGCTGCTCGGTGACCTCTCCCCCGTAATGTGCCAGCTTTTCCGTCGAGTAAGTGAGGCTGATCCCCGACCACAATTCTCGAGTCGCGTCGTCGACATCTCGATACACGGCTGTGGTGTCGCAGAACACGGTCTCACCACCGGCCTCCGGAGTAGCATCCAGACACTGGAAGAAGAACCATCGTGGGTCGGCGTCGACGAAGGCGCCGTCCCAATGAAACGGCACATCGCCGCTCGCGAAGAGATAGTTCTTCGGATCGTCCTGCACGACCAGGTCGACGACTTCGCCTACCTCCCATTCGAGAACTTCGCCCCATAGCCGGCAGTAGTCGGCGAATACCTGTGTGTCCAGCAACGAGAAGCCGCGCAGCACCAGCACACGGGATTCCACGACCCATCGGGCCAAGGTGTCGACCGGGATGTCGGAGATCTGTGCATCACCAGACGCCTCGACCACGCGACCGAATGGTCGCAGAGGATTGTGTGAGAGCTTCATGCCGAAATTTCCTCCCTGGAATCCGCAGCGATCTGCGGAGCGACGAAATGACTCGGGCGGTTGTGCCGCGAGACCATGGTCGCCCCGAGTTCTTCTGCTTCCCAACGCTTTACGAGTCTGCGACGAACGCCGTCGTCGAGCACGACACCGTGCCACGGGGTGAGCCAACTGTCACCCGTCCCCACCAGATGCAGTCCGAACTTCTCCGAATGCGGCGGCTGCGGATGAATCGACAACCGAACCGCATCGGGGAAGTGCTCCGACACCACACGGCTCCATGCATTACTGCGCCGAATGGTCTGATAGGCGCTTGCCTTCGATTGATTACGTATCTTCGTTCGCGATACATCAGCTTCGCACGTACTCATCGCATCCTCGAACATGAACCGATGGATACCGTCGAAGAGCGCGCGCGTAGCCGCGTCGGTTCGAACGCTTTCCTTCAATTCCGCGAGCGAGTCGGAGTAGTCACACTCGAGCACGTCGCGTAGCTTCGGATAGTCCTGGCTGCCGAAAGCATCGTCCAACCCGAACATGTCCAGCGACATCCATCCCGCCGTCGCGACAAGCTTCTCGATTTCATCGCGATACTCGGTCACAAGAATGTCGGACACGCCGACCACGTCACCGAATACGTGACCATCCGAACAGATAGTGATGCGCGCGCCCGGCGAATAGAAGTGGCCGACGTAGTCGCACAGTGACTGCAGGAATCCGAGTGCGATGTTCTCCCCGAGATCAGGAGTTGAGCCCAGTACCTTGTTCCGGTTCGGCGACTTCGCCGGAAAGGCTGGTATCACAAAATGAATGGATTCGTTTCGACGGACGAAGTGATCGATCTTGGATTTGCGATTCTCGTAGGCTTCGGCGATGCGATCCGTCGTTGTGGGAACTCCCTCGCCCGACTGATGGACACGCTGATATCGATGTAGAAATTCCAGAACTTTGCGCGGAATGTCGGTCTCCACAGACATGGCAGCAGCCACTCTCCAAACTCGAAATCCCCCCCAGCACGCCGGGAGATACCACTGATTCTCGGTCCCCGTTGACCCGCTTCGAACCGCCTACGGCACAGCCTGCGATCGATCCGGCGGTCGGTCGGCATCCGAAGATGTCCGACTTCCGTATCAACAGCCTGCCAGGCGGGCACACCGACCAGCAATGGCGCAACGATTAGAATCGGTGTAATTTGATAACGTGTCGATTATTGATCAATCCGAACTCCGCCTGGCAAGCATCGACGATCCGACCGCTCATCAGCTGCGACTGCTGCTGACCCTCGCCGAGGAGCTTCACTTCGGGCGCGCCGCCCGTCGGCTGTATCTGACCCAACCCGCGCTCAGCCAGCAGATCCGCTCGCTCGAGGAACGCCTCGGCGTCGCGCTGTTCCATCGTTCCAGCCGCCGGGTCGAGCTGACCGCCGCGGGGCGCGCGGTGCTGCCCGCAGCCCGCAGCGTGGTGGATGCAGCCGATGAGCTGCGCAATATCGCCCGTCGCATGACCTCTGGATCCGAACGTCTTCGGCTCGGGGTGTGCGAGAGCTTCACCGCGCTGGATTCCACCCGCGCCATCATCGCGGCGCTGACCGAACTGCACCCCGATCTCGGTCCCGACGTTCGAGTGCTGGATCGATTCAGCGATCAACTCGTGGCCTTGCAATCTGGTGAGATCGATGCGGCCTTCGCCCATTTTCCGGTGCCCGACGATTTGCACTGCGAACCACTCGCTGTCGAACCACGTCTGGCGTGCATCGCCGGCTCCGATCCGCTGACCGAGCGCTCCTCGCTGGAGCTGGCCGATCTCGCCGAGCACCGGGTGATCAGCCTGGTGTCGCCGACCTTCCGAGCGGGCTACGACTTCTGGTCGGTGAATCCGCGCCCGGACGGCTCCCAGGTCCGCTATGCCGCACACCCGGGTTCGAGTTTCGAGTCGCTGCTGTCCACCGTCTCGCTCGGAGGCACGGTCGCCTTCGTTCCAGCAGTCGCCGCCGACCTCTACCCTCGACCCGACCTGCGCTACCTCGACGTCGAAGACCTCACCGAATGCACGTTCGGCATCGCCTGGCACCCGGGCAACCCGGTTCCGGCGAAGTTGGGCATTCTGCACGAGGTCGTCAACGCCTATCGACGAGGTGGCCACCCTCGGGGCGACACACCCGAGCAGGTGAGGGCAGCCGCGGGAACGACATGAAATGTTGAGGGACAGAGCTTTCGATGGGGGAATTCATGTCACAGGAGCAGCAGCCGGCCGGGACGAGGTTGCCGTTGGCGCAGCGCTTCGCGAGTGCCCTGATCGATCTCGACGGAGTCGTCTATCACGGCACAACGCCCGTGGACGGCGCCGTGGATGCCTTGGCCGCGGCCCGTTCGGCCGGGCTGCGGACCTTGTACCTGACCAACAACGCCTCCCGCACCCCGTGCGAGGTCGCCGCGCTGGTCACCGGGCTCGGGCTGCCCACCGCTGAGGGAGACGTCGTGACCTCCGCCCACGCCGCGGCGGCGTTGGCGGCTCGGCGCATGCCCGGGGCACGAGTACTGATGGTGGGCGGCGTCGCCATGAAGACGGCGCTGTGGGAACACGGCCTGATTCCGATCCACAAGGCCGACGACGACCCCGATCTCGTCGTCCAGGGCTTCGCACCCGATGTCGATTGGCGCCAGCTGGCCGAGGCGGCGTACGCGGTCGGCCGCGGGGTTCCGTGGATCGTCACCAACAGCGATATCGCGGTTCCCCGTGAAGGCGGAATCGCGCCAGGCAACGGCGCATTGGCCGAAGCGGTCCGGTTGGCCACCGGGGCAACTCCTGATTTTGCGGGCAAGCCCTACGAGCCGATCTACCAGGAGGCTCTGTCGCGCACCAGCGGCCCCCACTTGGTGATCGGCGACTCCCTGGAGACCGATATCGCCGGCGGCAATCGAATGGGGTTGCCCAGCCTGCTCGTCCTGACGGGAATTACGACCCTCCGTGACCTGCTGATCGCTCCGCCCCCTCATCGCCCTACCTTCCTCGGGCTCGATCTGCAGGAGCTATTTCACATCAGAGAATCTGTCATCCACGACGGGTCTCGATGGCTGTGTGCCGGGTGGACGGTATCGGCATCGGATCATGGCCTGACTCTGCGGCCACCGAGCAGCACCGTGCCGACCCGAACGCAACTGCTGGACGCTGCTCGCGCTCTCTGCCATGCCGCCTGGACCCGGCCGGACCTCGAGACGAGCCAGGCGCTGGCTACGTGGCAGGATTGGTCCCGCCTGCACTGATCTCCGACCCACCGTGCCCACTGAACGCGACGCATCGGACCGACGTGGGCCCAGTGGCGGCTTCGTGAACCTCGAGGTGGACGAGTTCGTCGGCCGCACCGAACGCCGAGCCGATTCCATCGAGCCCTGCTCAGCCCGGCCTGCTCGATGCTCTGCCTACGCCCGCTCATACCGAACCGATCAATCGGATTCGTTTCGCCCGGCGCAGGCCGCGACTTCCCGAACGAAGTGCCCAGCTGGTCGTGATCGGCAGCAGGCGGCTCGACCGGTACCACGGTGGTGCGGCGCGCGCACTGCCCGGCGCTCATCGCCCACCCGCGCCGAAGGAGGGTCTTCCGGGCCGTCGGGGCCCTGTTCGCGAGGACCAAAGCCCCCGCAGAACCGTGCGCATCGGCCGTACCGGCCCGTCGCTTCGACGCCGAGACTCGGAGCAAGGCCCGCCTGCGCGGGACACAGCATCGGAAGGACACTCCATGGCCCCCGAAACCGGAGCGGATCCGCAGTTGGCGGTCGCCGAGATCGTCGTCGGCGTCGATGGTTCCGCCGGAGCCGACCGGGCGTTGCGCTGGGCCGCGGCCACCGCGGCCGCGCGCGGGCGGCGCCTGCGGGTGGTGCACGGGCTCGGGCTGGAGACGACGCTGTCGATGTTCGGCACGACCGACCTCGTCCTGCCGGACGTCATCCACGGGATCCGGACCCAGGCGGCGGCGATGCTGGAGGCAGCGGCTGGCTTCGCGCGCCGCGTCGCCCCGGAGCTGACGGTCGAGACCGAGCTCGTCGATGCCACCGTGACCCGTGCGCTGGTCGAGCGGTCGGCGTCCGCGCACCTGACGGTGCTCGGCGCGACAGGCACCGGCGGCACCGTCGCACATCTGGGCTCGACCCTGCTGAACGTGGTCGCGCACGGCCACGGCTCGGTGGTCGTGGTCCGCGATGCCGCTTTCGAGCAGCGCGCCGAGCGCGGTGGCCCGGTGGTCGTCGGGGTCGACGGCAGCACCAGCGCACCCGCGCTCGCCGCCGCTTTCGCCGAGGCGAGCGAGCGCGGCGCCGACTTGGTGGCCGTGCACGCCTGGATCGACCTGCCCCCGAGCCGGGAGGGGGCGACCGGCGAGTTCGACAACGCTGACCTGGAGACCGCCGCCGCCACCCGACTCGCCGAACAACTGGCCGGCTGGAGTGCGAAGTACCCCGAGGTCACCGTCGAGCGGCGGGTCTATCTGTCGGGACCGCGCACACACCTGCTGCGGTGGTCGCGCACCGCCCAGCTGGTCGTGGTCGGCAGCCGCGGCCGCGGCGGGTTCACCGGCCTGCTGCTCGGCTCCACCGGCAACACCCTCGTCCAGCGCGCGCACTGCCCGGTGCTCGTCGCCCACACCCACTGATCGGAGCGAAAGCCATGTCCAGCACGACAACACCCACACCCGTCGTGGTCGGAACCGACGGATCGGAGCAGGCGGGCGCGGCCGTGCGCTGGGCCGCCCGCGAGGCCGCCGCGCACCGGGCACCGCTGCACATCGTGCACGCCGTCGGCGTCCCGGTCGATTTCGGTCCCGGTGTGGGCTACGCGCCGATCGACTTCGGCACGCTGCGCGAGGCGGGTAACGAGATCGTGACCGCCGCACGAACGCTCGCGCGTGATGTCGCGGGCGGTGAGCTGACCATCTCCACCGCGGTGATCGAGGCGTCGGCGATCCCGACGCTGCGCGACGCGGCCAAGGACGCCAGGATGCTGGTGGTCGGCACTCGCGGGTTCGGCGCGCTGCGGCGCGGGCTGCTCGGCTCGGTGAGTACCGGGGTGGCCAGGCACGCCGAGTGCCCGGTCGCGGTGATTCCCGACGGCGGCACGGTGATTCCCGAGCAGGGGCCGGTGGTCGTCGGGGTCGACGGCTCGGCGGCGAGCAGGCACGCGGTGGAGGTCGCCTTCGACGAGGCCTGCCGGCGCGATGTGGAGCTGGTGGCGGTGCACGCCTGGTCCGAGTTCGGCCGCTACGTGTCGCGCGAGGAGATGCAGACCGAGGGCGCCGCGCTGCTGGCCGAATCGCTGGCCGGGTTCGCCGAGAACTACCCGGACGTGCCCGTGCGCCGGGTCGTGGTCGAGGACCGGCCCGCCCGCAGGCTGCTCGCCACCGCGCAGGACGCGCAGCTTGTGGTCGTCGGCAGCCACGGCCGCGGGGGCTTCGCCGGGATGACGCTCGGGTCGGTGAGCCAGGCCGTGCTGCACGCCGCGGACTGCCCGGTGATCATCGCCCGCGGCGAGCGCTGAGCGGCGGCGCGATGTTCGAGAGATCGTCGCTCCGCCCGGCCACCGGCCAGATCGTCGTCGGCGTCGACGGCTCGCTGGCCGGTGACAGCGCCGTGCGCTGGGCCGCGGCCTCCGCCGCCCGGCGCGGTCGCACGCTTCGCCTGGTGCACGCGCTCGACCTGGTCGCGGCGCGCGGGCTGCTCGGCGGCTCCGACGTGCTGGAGCCCTCGGTGCTGGATGGCCTGCGCGCCCGCGGCGCCGCCTTTCTGACCGACGCCGACGAGCTGGCCCGCTCGGTCGAGCGGGACCTCGCCGTCGAGCTCGACCTCATCGACGACGAGCCGGGCCGGGTTTTGCTGGCTCTGTCCAGGAGCGCCGATGCCGTCGTCCTCGGGGTGGATCCGGGCGCGGGCGCCGTCGCGCATCTGGGCTCGACGCTGCTGAAGGTCGTCGCGCACGGACACGGCTCGGTGATCGTGGTGCGCGGCGGCAGCCTCGGCCACAGCAAGGACGGCGGCGAGCCGGTGGTGGTCGGCGTCGACGGCGGGCAGTCCTGCGCGCCGGCGCTGCGGGCCGCCTTCGCCGAGGCCAGGGAGCGGCACACCGAGCTGGTGGCGGTGCACTGCTGGGCCGATCTGCCCTACGGGCGGCTGCCGCGCACCGTCGCGGTCGAGGACGACGATATCGACGCGGCCGCGCGCACGGTGCTGGCCGAGCAGCTCGACCCCTGGATCGCGAGATTCCCGGACGTGAGGGTGCACCGGGAAACACATCCCTCCGGGCCCGCGCACCACCTGCTGCACCGGTCGGGCTCGGCCCAGCTGGTCGTGGTCGGCAGCCGCGGCCGGGGCGGCTTCGCCGGCCTGCTGCTCGGCTCCACCGGCAACACCCTCGTCCAGCACGCACGCTGCCCGGTGCTGGTGGCCCACCCGCGATGAATCGGAGATCATGATGTCGGTCAACGCTTCTCTCGCCCCGGTGGTGGTCGGCACCGACGGCTCCGGACAGGCGGGCGCGGCCGTGCGGCATCCCGAGCAGCCGGTGGTGGTCGTCGGCGTCGACGGTTCGGAATGCAGCGAGCGGGCGATCGAACTCGCCTTCGACGAGGCATCGCGGCACGGTTGCGAACTCGTCGCCGTGCACGCCTGGACCAGGTACGGCTACATCCCGCCGGAGGAGCGGCAGCGCGACGCCGAGGTGGAGCTGGCCGAGTCGCTGGCCGGATACGCCGAGAAGTATCCGGACGTGCCGGTCCGGCGGCTCGTGGTCGAGGACAATCCGGCTCGGCGGCTGCTCGCGCTGAGCGCGGACGCGCGCATGGTAGTGGTCGGCAGCCACGGCCGCGGCGGGTTCGCGGGGATGACGCTCGGCTCGGTGAGCCAGGCGGTGCTGCACGGCGCGGACTGCCCGGTCGTCATCGTCCGCGCACGCTGAGCGGTCCGGGATTCACGGCGTCAGGACCGCGGCGCCGTCGAAGCGGCCGTGCGCGAGATCGCGCAGGGCGGCGTCGGCGGCGCCGAGATCGTAGCGGTGGGTCGTGACGTGCAGGCGATGCCGCCCGGCGAAGGCGAGGAACTCCCTCGCCTGGGCCCTGGTGTTGGCGGTGACGCTGCGCAGCTGGCGTTCGCGGAACAGGTGCCGCTGATAGTTGAGCGGTGGTACGTCGCTGAGGTGGATTCCGGCCAGCGCCAGCGTGCCGCCCGCGTCGAGCGCCGCCAGCGCGACCGGGACCAGCTCGCCGGCCGGGGCGAACAGCACGGCGGCGTCCAGCGCCTCCGGCGGGGTGTCGGCCGGGCCCTGCACCGAGGCCGCGCCCAACGCCGCGGCCAGCTCGCGGGCCGCGGCGCCGCGGGTCATGACGTGCACCCGCGCACCGCGCGCCAGGGCCACCTGCGCGGTCAGGTGCGCGCTGCCGCCGAAGCCGTAGATGCCGAGCACCCCGTGCTCGGGCAGCTCGGCACGCAGCAGCGCGTGGTAGCCGATGATGCCGGCGCACAGCAGCGGCGCCAGCTCCCGATCGCCGTACCCCTCGGGCAGCGGCAGCGCGAAATCGGCAGGCACGGTGGCATATTCGGCGTAGCCGCCGTCAGCATCCCAGCCGGTGTAGCGCGACGCCGGGCACAGGTTCTCCGCCCCGCGCAGGCAGTAGCGGCAGTGCCCGCAGGTCCAGCGCAGCCAGGGAATGCCGACCCGGTCACCCGCGGCGAACGTGCCCGCGCCGGTGACGACCTCGCCGACGATCTCGTGGCCGGGCACCACGCCGGGGTGGTGCACCGGCAGGTCACCCTCGACCACGTGCAGATCGGTGCGGCACACTCCGCAGGCCAGCATCCGTACCAGCAACTCGCCCGCGCCGGGCCGGGGCAGCGGTTCGCGGCCGGACCGCAGCGGGCCGGAATCGATCGGCCCCGGGTTGCCGGTCCGCCAGACCTGCATGGTGTCGTGCGCCGTCATCTCGAGTCCCTCCGTGCGCGACAGCCCCATTCTGCCGGGCGCCGAACTGGTGCGGAACGGCCGAAAGTCCCAGCAGACGGGGCATTTCGGCGCTGCCCGCCGTGCGCGGGCCCCCGTAGCGTCGGACGGGTCGGATGTGGGTGTTGCGAGGAGGTCGCTGTGCGGGTGCGCGTGGTTTACGAATCGATGTTCGGCACGACGGCCGCGCTGGCAGAGGCGATAGCCGCGGGGATGCGGTCGCACGCCACGGTCCAGCTGCTCGGCGTGGACGAAGCCGCCGAGCTGCCCGACTCCACCGTCGACCTGCTCGTGGTCGGCGGACCGACTCATGCCTTCGGGCTGAGCCGGGCGCAGAGCCGGGCCGAGGCGGCCAGGCGCTGCGGGCACACCCCGGCCACCGGCACCGAGACCGGAGTGCGGGAGTGGCTGGCCGCCGCCGCGCCGGTCCCCGCGGGGACGCGCGCGGCCGCATTCGGGACCAGAGCGGACAAGCCCGCGTGGCTCACCGGGTCAGCGGCCCGCGCGATCGACAAGCGGCTGCGACGGCTGGGCTTCACCCTCGCCGCGGCCCCCGCCGACTTCCGGGTCGCCGACACCGTCGGCCCGGCGATCGCCGGCGAACTGGCCCGCGCGTACGACTGGGGCACGGTGCTCGCCGAAAGTGAATGCGCACAACGGGTCTGAAGTACTCCGAGCCGACCCGGCGGGCCTGTTCGGAGCCGGCCGGGGCCGGGCTGGTGGCCGGCGGAGTCCCGACCGCGGTCGCGGTGCCGGCCTACCGGCTGATGACCTTCCGGCTCCCCGCGGGGCTCGGATTCTTCTCCTTCCGGTCGCCGCACCGGCGCCCGGGTGTCCCGGCTGCAGCCGGTCTGTGCGGTGCGCGGCGTCGCCGTGCTCGGCTCCTGCTCCTGCGCAAGTGCGGGGCCTGACCGACGGCGCAACACCGGTCCGCGGGTGCGGACCGGATACGACGGGGCGATGTCGCCGGAGAGGGGAGCGACATCGTCACGGCGATTCGCACGACCCGCGACGAACTCACCCCGCACCTGCCGTTCCAGCCGGTCCGTGTTCGTGCCGGAGCAGAAGCCGGCGAGTCGGCGTCGGCGGAGAGGCCGCCCGGCAGTTCGAGGCTCGCGACCACGGCGAGAGTGCGGAAGTCCCTCGCGGCGGCTCGGAAGTCACCCGCGCGGCCAGGGCCGTTCCGGGGACCTAAGTCCTCGCAAGCCGGTCTCCTCGCCCGTATCACTCGGCCGCCCGCAGCGCCGAGACTCGATGCATGGCCGATCCCGACATCCTCGCCCGGCCCGACGACGACACCGTCCGGGCCGCCCTGCGCAGCGCCTCCCGTGCGCCCTCGGTGCACAACACCCAGCCCTGGCAGTGGACCCTGGACGACGTCGCGCTGCACCTGGACTACGACGACGTCTGGCAGCTGAGCACCGCCGACCCGCGCGGACGGCAGATGATCATCAGCTGCGGCGCCGCCCTGCACCACGCCCGCACCGCGCTGGCGGACCGGGGCTGGCGCACCGAGGTCACCCGGATGCCCGACCCCGAGCATCCGGAACACCTCGCCACGCTGCGGTTCCGCCCCTGGTCCGATCCGCCGGCCGGGGTGCACACCCGCGCCGCGGCCATGACCAGGCGCTGGACCGACCGGCTGCCGATGCTGCCCCCGCCGGGTCCGGCCGATCTACTGCACCGGCTGCGGATGCTGGCCTCCCCGCACGAGGTCGAGCTGAACGAGCTCGACAGCTCGGCCGGGCCCCGGCTGGCGGCGGCCTCCGCGCGGGTCGCGATACTGCACGACAGCGACCTCGACTACCAGGCCGAGCTGCACTGGTGGGTCGGGCACGATGGCGACACCGGTGTTCCCGTCGGCGCGCTGGCCTCCGACGCGCAAGCCGCGGGTGTGCCGCTCGGCCGCCGCTTCCCGGCGGCGCCGCATTCGGCGCGCCGCACCGAGCAGCCCGATCAGGCCGCGATCATCGTGCTCAGCACCGACGGTGACCGGCCAGGGCAGTGGTTGCGCACCGGGGAGGCGCTCTCGGCGGTCCTGCTGGAATGCGCGGCGGCGGGCGCGGCCTCGTGCACCCTGACCCACCTGACCGAGCTGCCCGCGGTCCGCACCATGATCGCGGGCCTGCTGCGACGCGGCGGCACCCCGCAGGTTCTCGTCCGCGTCGGCACCGCTCCGGACAGCAGGCACGAACCGACGGCCCGCAGGGACCTCGCCGACATCCTCACCATCGACCGCGGGCACACCGTCCGCACCGGAAGGACCCCCCGATGACCACCGCCACCCACCGGCTCGCCACCGCACCCGTCGTGGTCGGAGCCGACGGCTCCGACGCCGCGCTGCGCGCGGTCGGGCTCGCCGCCGAGATCGCCGCCGCCCGCGGCCGCCGCCTCGACATCGTGCACGCGGTGAACACCGCCGCGGTGCGGCTGGTGCTCGGCAGCTACGACACCATGATCCCCTCGGTCGTGGAGACCATGCGCGCCGAGGGCGCCGACATGCTCGGCAAGGCGCGCCGGATCGCGGCCGACCTCGATCCGAACCTCGTGGTCGAGACCGAACTGGTCGAGCGCGGCGCCGCCGACACCCTGGTCGAACGATCGGCCGCGGCCTACCTCACGGTCATCGGCGCCACCGGCGCGGGCGGCACCGTCGCCCACCTCGGCTCCACCCTGCTGGCCGTGGTGGCGCACGGGCACGGCTCGATCCTGGTGACCCGCGGCGAGGAGCATCCCACCGGCCCGATCGTGGTCGGCGTCGACGGCAGCCCGGCCTCGACCGGCGCGGTGGAGGCCGCCTTCACCGAAGCCGCCGAACGCAAGGCTCCGCTGGTAGCCGTGCACACCTGGTCCGACGCCGAGTACGCGCGGTTCGCCGGGCTGCCCGACCTCATCGAGGAACCGCGCATGCTCGCCGACGCCGAATCCCTGCTCGCCGAACAGCTCGCCGGCTGGAGCGAGAAGTACCCCGACGTCGAGGTCCGCCGCGAACTGCGGCTGTCCGGGCCCCGCCACCACCTCCTCGACTGGTCGAAACGAGCCCGGCTCGTCGTGGTCGGCAACCGCGGGCGCGGCGGATTCACCGGCCTGCTGCTCGGCTCGACCGGCAACGCGCTCGTCCAGCGCGCGCACTGCCCGGTCCTGGTGGCGCACAATGACTGAGAGCGCGGTGCGCTCCGCGCACGACGAGCTGCAGGAGACCGCCATGATCACCGTGTTCCTGGTCGACGACCACGAGATCGTGCGCCGCGGGCTGGCCGACCTCATCGACTCCGAGGACGGCATCAGCGTCATCGGCGAGGCCGACAGCGTCACCCACGCGCTGGCCCGCATCCCGGCGCTGCGCCCCGATGTCGCCGTCCTCGACGTGCGGCTGCCCGACGGCAACGGCATCGAGCTCTGCCGCGACCTGCTCACCCAGCTGCCCGACCTGCGCTGCCTGATCCTGACCTCGTTCACCGACGAACAGGCCATGCTCGACGCCATCCTGGCCGGCGCCAGCGGCTACGTCGTCAAGGACGTGGGCAGCACCGAACTCGTCGACGCCATCCGCGCGGTCGGGGCCGGAAATTCGTTGCTCGACAACCGCGCCGCGGCCGCGCTCATGCGCAAACTGCGCGACCAGGCCGAGGCGAAGACCGGTCCGCTCGCCGCACTCACCGACCAGGAACGCGTCCTGTTGACCCTGCTCGGCGAGGGGCTGACCAACCGGCAGATCGCCGCGCGCATGTTCCTGGCCGAGAAGACGGTCAAGAACTACGTCTCCCGGCTGCTGGCCAAGCTCGGCGTCGAGCGCCGCACCCAGGCCGCGGTGATCGCCAGCGAACTGAAGAGCAAGCAGGCCGAGAAGCCCCGCTACAGCTGAGCCGCGAGGCACTCGGCTCCACGATCCCGGCGAACGCGCCGCACCGCGTTCGTGCCCGCGGCCATGCCGCCTCCCGAGGAAACGGCCCATCATGGACAACACCACCATCGATTCGGTGCGGCACCGCGCCGTCCTGATCGAACTCCGCAACCTGATCACCGCAAAGGGCACCGCCAACAGGACCACGCTCATGCTGGTCGAACGGCTGCGCGAGGCGGCGATCCCGATCGGCGTCTACTCCGCCGGGCGGCCCACCCGGGCAGCGCTCACGGCCGCGGGCATCGAGAAGAACTTCACCGCGTTCATCGACCCCGCGACGGTGCGCGACCTCGACCTGCCCGCGCCACCGGCGCCGGACCTGCTGCACGAAGCCGCCCGCAACCTGGGCGCGCTGCCCCAGCGCACCGTGGTCATCGACGACACCGAGACCGGTGTCGCGGCCGCCCGAGCGGGCGGTTTCGCCCTGGTGATCGGCATCGACCACCAGGGCGCCGCCGAGCCGCTGCACCGGGCGGGCGCCGACCTGGTCGTGGCCGACGCCGAGGCGATCGTGCTCGCCGGGCGCACACCGTATCCGGTCAGCGTCGGCAAGGGAACGGCCTACACCGAACTCCGGCTGACCCGCACGGTGCCCGTCGACCGAATCCCGGCCGCGGTGGTGGAGGGCGTTCGCGCGATCTTCGCCCTCGCGACCAGGGCCGGCCTCGATATCGTCGGATCCCCCTCGGCCACCATCGATTCCGAGCCCGACGAGGACGCCGTCACGCTCGAGTTCGGGCTGCCGATCATCCACCCCGAGACCCCGGTTCCCGGCACCCGCATCGTGACCACCGAGCCCGGGCTGGTCGCCAGGACCTTCCACACCGGCAGCGTCGGCAACCTCGGCCCCGCCTACCGCGCGCTGGAGCTGTGGCTGGCCGAGTCCAACTACCGGACGGTCGGCCCGCGCACCGAGACCTACCTCGTCGGCCCCGGCGACGAGAGCACTTTGGACGAGCTCACCATCGAGATCCAGATACCCGTGGTGTACGAGGCGATGATCACCGCCGACCGGCCGCAGCGCCCGGCCGAGGTCACCGGCCAGCTCGTCCGGTGGCTGCCCGAGCACGGCTTCGAATTGCTCACCATCACCTCATCCGCCTCCGAGTCCGCCATCGCCGAGCGCACTCTGCTGCTGGTCCGGCATCGGCGGCTGGCGGAAGCGGCGTGCGCCGCCGACGAGGCGCACGCCGCCGCCCTGCTCACCAGCACCGTCTCGGTACGGGCCGGGACCGGCGGCGGCAGCGTCGTCGAGGTCCTGGACCCGGCGGTGCTCGTCACCACGCTGCGGGCACCCGCGCTGAACGCGACCGCCGACCGGTTGCGTTACCTGCTGGCCGCAACGGTCGCGACCCTCCACACGGCTCCGTACTCCGGGCGCGGAGCGAGGTACGGCCCCGGCGGCTCTCACGTCGACGTCCCGCAGGCGTCGTGAACGGAACCGGGCTGCGGTGGGAGGCGCCGGGACGGGCTCGGACGATCTTCCGGGACCGCCACGAAGCCGGTCTCGTGCTGGCCCGGCTGCTCGAGCATTACCGCGGGCACCCGGACCTGCTGGTATTCGGGCTCGCCGCGGCGGCGTGCCGGTGGCGTGGGAGATCGCCGCCGCGCCCGACGCGTCGCTGGACACCCTGATCGTGCGCAAACTCGGCGCCCCGGCCACCCGGAGTTCGCGGGGGGCGCGCCGGCCGAGGGCTGCACCGTCGTCCTCGACGACGACACCGTTCGCGCCCTTCGCCTGTCCCCCGAGACCGTCCCGGCGGATCGCGCAGCAGGAGGGCGGGAGCTGCCCCGCTCATCCACCTCGACCGCACCACCGCCGTGCAGCCGCTGGACGCCGCGGCTCCGGCGCGATGAGGACCGGGAGGCCGCACTGGTGCAGGACGCTCTGGCTGACGGAGCCGAGCGCCAGCGCCGCGGAGGGCCCGCGGCGACCCCGGCGCCCGACGACGAGCAGCTGCGCGTTCCCGGCTTCGCGCCGCAGCACGGCACCGGGATCGTCACACTCGACGACGATCCTGGTCACCGGGACGTCGGGATGACTCGCCGCGTACCCGGCCAGGTTCTGCGCGAGCAGGAGCTGCGCGTCCTCGCTGCTCGTCGCGCCCGACGCGGACCGATCGCGCCACCACGCCAGTACCGCGGTCACCCCCGTGTTCCGGGCCGAGGCGTACTCGAAAGCCAGCGCGACCGCCGCCGCCGCGCACCGTGATCCGTCGACGCCGACCAGCACCGGAAGCCGAGGGTCCGAGCTGCGGGCCTCCGGGACCACGACCATCGGGCAGCGGGCACGTTTGGCCAGCGCCGTGCTCACGGAGCCGAGCAGGCCGCGTTCGACGGCATCCATCCCGCGCGTGCCGACCACGAGCAGCCGTGCCGCTGCCGAGCGCCGCTCCAGCGCGGACACCGGGTGCGGTGCGAGCAGCGCCGTCCTGATATCGAGGCGGTGCGAACCGGCGACCGCCAGCGCGGTGGTCTCGGCGGCGGACAGAGCCGCGCGCCCCTCGTCGACATGGGTCCGGTTGTGCAGGGAGAACACACCCAACCGGGGCCCGAGGTCCCATCCGACGCCGAACGCGTAGACCAGTTCGAGCGGCGCGTGCCTGCGCAGCGCCTCCGCTGCTGCCCACCGCACCGCCGTCAGTGCAGGCGATCCACCGTCGACCCCGACGACGACGGGCTGTCCGGTAGCCGGTGTCAAGCGAAGTCCCTCCCTTGTCGTGGTGTCGCGCAGTACCGTACTCAGTGGTCAGCGCCGCGGCGAGTCGTCCAGCGGCCGGACCACGTCGGCGAGGGCGCGGCGCGGGGTCACCGGCACCGGGGCGGCGGAGGTGGCCGCCCAGCCCACCCGCACCAGCATCTGCGGGAAACCGGTGCCGCCGAGCATTGCCGAACAGAGCGCGTCACGGGTTCCGGCGACCTCGAACGGCTCGGTGAGCGGGCAGGTCGCGAGCCCGAGCGAGGTCGCGGTCAGCAGCACCGCGCTGGCCGCCTCCCCTGCCCGCAAGCGCGCGGCGGACCCGTCGGATTCGGTGTGCAGCAGCAGCATCCGGCCACCGTCGGAATCGTGCAGCACCACCTCGGTGAGGGTGCCGTCGGCGAACTCACGGCTCATCGCCGACGGCGACAGCACCGCGTTGCGCGCGGGAACGCCCTCGGTATCGGCGTGCCTGCCCGTCCACAGCGACAGTTCGTCGCGGTAGGCCGGGTCGTTCCGGTGCTGCTGTCCGGCGCCGGCGAACGCGGTCAGCACCGCACCGGTTCCGGCGGTGGTGACGTCGGTGACCGCCGCTCCCTGCTCGAGCCCCGCTTCGATCATCGCGGCGCGATACCCGGGCGGCACCTCCCAGGAGGTGAAGGCGCGCCGGTCGGTGCGCCGCCGGTTCACCGCGCGGGCCAGCTCCTCGACATCGGCGGTCGGGGTGGCCCTGGCGAACTCGACGGCGGCGAGGTGCAGCGGGGTCGCTGGGTTCGGGAAGCGGTGCACCACGGTGCGCCAGCCCAGCGAGCGCGCGGCCAGCCGGAAGTGGTGCAGCGCGGCACCGCAGCTGAGCAGCAGCTCGCGGCGGTCCGGGTCGGTGGCGGGCAGATGCCGGGACTCGTCGGCGAACAGGTGCACGGTGCGGTCCCCGACGCGCCACTGCCAGGGCTGGGTGTTGTGCACCGAGGGCGCGCGCAGAGCGAGGGCCAGCGCTGCGCGGACGGTCGCGATATCGGGATGATCTGCGGTCATGGCCGGTCCTTCGGTCGAGGGTGGCACCAAGCCTGCCCGGACCGGTCGGCACCCCGGGACGGCCGAAGGTCCCTGTTCCACGAGTCCTCCGCCCGTCCCGCTCCGGGCAGCTCGGCCCTGACCGAACCCGGCCGCGGCGGCCACGCTGGATCCATGACCTCCGACACCGCACCGCGCGTGGCCGTCGTCTTCGCGACCGACCAGGGCTCCACCCGCGACATCGCCGACTTCATCGCCGCCGACCTGTCCGCCCGCGGCGCACAGGTCCAGCTGCACGACGCCGAGCATGCCCCCGACCCCACCGAATACGACGTGTTGATCCTGGGCAGCGCCGTGCACGACATGCAGCTGCTGCCCCCGGCGGCCGCCTACCTCGACCACAACCGCCGCGAGCTCACCGGCCGCGACGTGCGGCTGTTCACCGTCGGGCTCGGGCCCGCGCTGCGCGGCCCGATCGGGCGCCGGATGGGCCGCACAGTGCCCCCGGGCATCGCCGCGCTGCGCGACGCGGTCGGCGCGCGCGAACTGCACGCCTTCGCCGGCCGGTACGACCGGGCCGGAGTCTCCTTCCGCGCCCGGCTGCAATATCGGCTGCTCGGCGGTGGTCGCTACGGCGATCTGCGCGACTGGGCCGAGATCCGCCGCTGGGCAGCCGGAATCGGCGACTCGCTGAACCTGGCACCCGCGACCGTGCTCACCACCCACCCCTGAACGGCAGGAGCGAGCGGATGGGACGTTACGTAGCCGGCTTCGAGGAGCTGCGCCTCGCCGACGCCGACGAGGCAGGCGGCAAGGGCGCCAACCTCGGTGAGCTGGTCGCGGCCCGGCTCCCGGTGCCGCCCGGATTCGTCGTGCTGCGCCAGAGCTACGACCACGTGGTCGGCGAGGGCCCGCACGGGGAGCTGCTGCGTAGGCTGCACGGTGAGGCACTGGCCTGCGATCCGGCCGATCCGCGCCTGGACCAGCTGTGCCGCACGATGCGCGAGCTGGTGACCGACAGCCCCGTCGATCCGGCCGTCCGCGCGGAGATCCTGGCCGGGCTGGATCGCCTCGGCCCCGGCACCGCCGTCGCGGTGCGATCCTCGGCGGTCGGTGAGGACAGCGCGGGGGCCTCCTTCGCAGGCATGAACGTCTCGCACACCAACGTCCGCGGCGCGGACCGGCTCCTCGACACCGTCGTGGACTGCTGGACCTCGCTGTTCACCCCGCGCGTGGTCACCTACCGCGCGCAGCGCCACATCCGCACCAGCCCGGCCATGGCCGTGGTGGTACAGCGCATGGTCGCCGCCGAGCGGGCCGGGGTGGCCTTCACCGCAGACCCGGCCACCGGGCGGCGCGACCGCGTCGTGATCGACGCCGCCCGCGGCCTCGGCGAGATCGTCGTCTCCGGCGCCACCGAGCCCGACAACTACGTCGTCGATCCCGCCGGGCCGTCCGTCGTCGGCGCCCGCATCGGCGCGCAGACCGAGCGGATCGTCTCCGGGCCGGACGGCGACCGCCGGGAACCGGTGCCGGAGCACGAGATCGGCACGCCGGTGCTGACCGACCGGCAGATCCTCGAGGTGGCCGGGCTCGCCGGCGCGGTGCAGCGGCACCACCACGGCATCCCCCAGGACGTCGAGTGGGCCTTCGACACCGAGACCCTCTGGCTGGTGCAGGCCCGCCCGATCACCGTGCTGCCGGAGCCCTCCGACGCCGCGGCGCCTGCCGCCGCCGAGCGGGACGATCCGCTGGTGCGCGGGCTGCCCGCCGCACCGGGGCGCGCCACCGGGACGGTGCGCGTGCTCGCCGACCCCGACCAGGGCGGCGAACTGCGCGACGGGGAGATCCTGGTCGCCCCGATGACCAACCCGGACTGGCTGCCCACCCTGACCCGGGCCGCCGCGGTGGTCACCGACAGCGGCGGCACCACCTGCCACGCCGCCATCGTCGCCCGCGAGCTCGGCGTGCCGTGCGTGGTCGGCACCCGCACCGCCACCCGCACCCTGCACGACGGCCAGACCGTCACCGTGGACGGATCGGCCGGTGAGGTGCGCGCCGGTACCGCGCCCGTCTCCACCATCACGGCCGGGCCGCGTGCGGCCGGTCCGGCCGAGCTCGCCGAGCCGACCGCGACCCGGCTCTACGTCAACCTCGCGCTGCCCGAGGCCGCCACGCGGGTGGCGGCGGGGCCGGTCGACGGGGTCGGACTGCTGCGGGCCGAGACCCTGCTGGTCCGGGCACTGGACGCCCGCCATCCGCGCGAGCTGCTCGCCCGCGGCGAGCAGGAGCTGTTCCTGCACCGGATGGGCGCGGCGCTGCACACCATCGCCGCCGCCTTCGCCCCGCGCCCGGTGATCTACCGCACCACCGACTTCCGCAGCAACGAGTTCCGTGCCCTGGCCGGCGGCGAGCCCTACGAGCCGGTCGAGCACAACCCGATGATCGGCTACCGCGGCGCCTACCGCTACGTCCGCGAACCCGACCTCTTCCGGCTCGAGCTCACCGCCCTGGCCCGGGTACGCGAGCGAAACCCCAACCTGCACCTGATGATTCCGTTCGTGCGTACCCGCTGGGAGCTCGAAGCGTGCCTGGAGTTGATCGACGCGAGCCCGCTCGGGCGCCAGCACGGGCTGCACCGCTGGGTCATGGCCGAGGTGCCGTCGGTGGTGTTCCGGCTGCCCGAATACGTGGGGCTCGGCATCGACGGAGTCTCCATCGGCAGCAACGACCTGACCCAGCTCATGCTGGGTGTCGACCGCGATTCCGAGCAGTGCGGGGAGCTGTTCGACGAAGCCGACGCCGCGGTCCTCGACGCCATCGGCCGCATCGTGTCGACCGCGCGCCGGCTGGGCATCACCTCCTCGCTGTGCGGGCAGGCCCCGTCCAATCGGCCCGACTTCGCCGAGCACCTGGTGCGCATGGGCATCACCTCGGTCTCGGTCACCCCCGACGCCGTGCCCGCCACCCGCCGCGCCATCGCCGCCGCCGAACGGCGGCTGCTGCTCGACCACGCGCTGGCCGCGCAGTCCTGAAAGCCCCCTCTCCCGTCAGGAGCCCGATATGTCCGAACGCCACGACCCCCTCGCCCCCGCGATGCACACCGCCCACACCTGGCTGCGTGCGGTCGCCGAGAGCCTCGGCACCGACGACCGGTTCTTCGTGCACCGGGTCACCCGGGCGTGGCTGCACTGCGTGCGCGACCGGCTCGGCGTGCACGCCGCCGCCCGGTTCAGCGCCCAGTTGCCGGAGCTGCTGCGCGGCGTCTACTTCGAGGGCTGGACGCCGGCCCGGGTGCCGGTCGCGCACGACGTCGAGTCGTTCGTGCGCCAGTTCGCCCGCGCGGCCGGGGTGAGCCCCGACGAGGCGTCCGCCCTGACCGGGGCCGTCACCGACGCGCTCGCGCAGCTCTTCTCCCCTGGCCAGCTCGACCACGTACTCGCGGTGCTGCCGGTGGAGCTGCGGCGGGTGCTGCTCGGCTCCGACTACACCGGCCCGCTCGCGGCCGTGCTGCCGGTCATGTCGATCGGGACCGAGCCGGACGAGACCCTGGAGAGCCGGGTCACGACGCTCACCGAGGCGGTCACCGTGCTGGCGCGCGGCATGGCGGGCTCGCCCGCCGACGGCACCGACCCGGCCACCGCGGCCCAGCACGCCTACCGCATGCTGCTCGCCGAGGGGCTCACCGGCGCGAACCGGGGCTGAGGTGCGGAGTCCGCTGTCCGCGGCACGCCGTCGCCTCTACCGGGGCCACCGCCCCGGCCCGACCGCACAGGTACTGAACCGGATCTCGGAGTGGATGTTCTCCGCAGGTGTGCTGTCCCCGTCCCGCGCGGTCACTCCGGAGGTGGCGGGCAGGCGCAGCGGGCAGCCGGTGCGGCTTCCGATCGTGGTCGCCGACCACGCGGGGCAGCGGTATCTCGTGTCGATGCTCGGCCCCGAAGCGGGCTGGGTCCGCGATGTGACAGCGGCGAACGGCCGCGCCGCCCTGCTGCGGCGCGGCCGCGAAGCGGTCCGGCTCATCGAGGTAGCGGTGCACGACCGGGCACCGATCCTGCGTCGCTACCCCGTCTTCCGGGTCGACCCGCGCTGAACCTGCTCGGCTCCCGGCACCGTGCTCACCCCGGGGTGAGCACGGTGCCGATCGGGCGGCGCGGGGTGCGGGGCGGGCGGGGCGCGGTGGCGAGCCCGGCCCGGACGAATGCCTGCGGGTGGCCGGCGCCGGTCAGCTCGACGACCCGGGAGCGGATGGCGGGCAGCTCGGTGAGATGGGTGAGCACGCAGGTCGACACCGCGTGGTCGGCGCACTCGAGCAGCACCGCCGAGAGCACCGCACCGCAGGAAAGCAGCGACTCCGGGCTGTCGTCGGCGGTGGCGAGCAGCAGCAGGTGCGCGTCGTCGTGCTCGGTCGGCCCCGGATCGGCGCTACCCGCCGGGAACTCGCGACGCACCGGGACCCGTAACGCATCGTCACGATTCGGCAGCACCGCCGCCGGAACACCGGAGCCGGGCGCCGCGCCGCCCAGCCACCAGCGGGCCTCGTCCTGATAGCGCGGGTCGCGCCGGCGCAGCGCACCGGCGGTCCAGGAGATCCGTTCCAGCTCCGCGCGCAGCTCGGGGGCGACCGGCTGCGGCAGCACGTCGTGCCGCTCGCAGACCGCCGCCAGCACCTGCACGAGATCGGACCAGTTCGGTACCGCGGCCATCGGGGCCCGGTCGGTGTAGCGGGCCTCGATGGCCGCGCCGAGCGCCAGCTCCCCCTCGGCGGGCGGGTGCGGGCCGGCGAAGGTCAGCGAGGCCAGGTGGGCGCGGTGCACGGGGTCGGGGAACAGTGCCGCCCGCACCGGCCACCCCGCCGCCGCGAACGCGACCATCGCGTGGTGCAGCACGGCGCCGCAGCCGAGCATGCCCTGCCGGTTGAAGGCGTCGGTGCCGGGCAGCAGCCGCTCCGGGTCGGTGTACAGCGCGAGCCGGGCGCCGTTCCAGCGCCACTGCCAGGGCTGGCTGTTGTGCAGCGAGGGGGCTCGACCGGCGCGCTCCAGCACGCCGCGGAGCGTCGGCTCGTCGGGAACGGAGTCGGTCATGAGCACTCCTGTCGGTATGGCGGCCGAGACCTTCGGCCAGGACGTGGCTGGACAGCAGCACCGTGCTTCCCCCGGCCACCGGAGGTACAGCTCGGCCTCGGAGGCCACCGCGACCTTCTGCCGGTTGCCGTTGGAGTAGGTGCGCGCCCTTCCGATGCTGCCCCGCCCCGGCCAGCGCGGCGCAGAGCCGAAGGTCACCCGCCGGGCTGCGGACGGTCCCCGGCACACGGGCCCATCCGCCCTGCCCGGATCGGCGGTACCCGCGCCAGGCTGGGGACATGAACTCGACGATCGAACGTCTCGCGCCTGGGCTGACCGGCGTCGCCGCGGGCACCGCCGCGCTGGCCGCGCTGTATCTGACCGTGCTGCGCCGCCCCTGCCTGACCTGGGGCGCCACCGACGAGGAGGTGGCCGCCGCGATGCCGGGCGACGAGTTGCTGCCCGATGCCGGCATCGTGGCCACCCGCGCCGTCACCGTCGACGCCCCGCCCGCGGCGATCTGGCCGTGGCTGGTGCAGCTGGGGCCGGGCCGGGGCGGCGCCTACACCTACGACTGGATCGAGAACCTGTTCGGCCTCGACATGCACAGCGCCGACACCGTGCTCCCGCAGTTCCAGGAGCTCGCGGCCGGTGACACCATCGCGCTCGGCAGCGGGCCCACCATGCGCGCGATGGTCGTCGAGCCGGAGCGCCATCTGGTGTTCGCCGCCGATGACCGCTCCTGGATCTGGGCCTTCGGCCTGTCCCCGTTCGGCTCGGGCACCCGGCTGGTCAGCCGCAATCGCATCGCCGCCGCCACCAGCGCGCCCGGCAGGCTGCTGACCACCCTGGTGATGGAGCCGGGCAGCCTGCTGATGGAGCGGAAGATGCTGCTCGGCATCAAGGCCCGCGCCGAGCGCACGCCGGCCGTCGATCAGCCGACCACCGCGGTCGCGACCACCAGGTAGACCAGGATCGAGAGCAGATCCTGGATCACCGTGGCCAGCGGCCCCGAGCCGAAGGCCGGGTCGATGCCGAGTTTCGCGAAGATCCACGGCAGCACCATCGCGACCGCGGAGGCCACCGAGCACGCCGCGAACAGCGACAGCGACACCGCCGCCGAGACCGGCGCCGCGTGCCACAGCAGCAGCGTCAGCGGGTAGGCGGCGAGCGCGATCAGCGCCCCGATCAGCAGCCCGGTGACGATCTCGCGGCGCACGATGCGCTCGACCCCGACCCCGACCGAGAGCCCGCGGATCACCACCGCCTCGGTCTGGGTACCGACCGCGTCGGCCAGGTACACGATGCCGGGGATGAAGAACGCCACCAGCACCTGCCGCTCCAGCTGGGCCTGGAACGCGTCCACCAGCCCGGCCGCCAGCATCGCGCCGACCAGTCCGACCAGCAGCCACGGCAGCCGGTGCCACAGCCTGCGGCGCACGGTCTCGGTGCTCGCCGAGCGGGCGCCCGCCGCGGACTTCAGGTACCCGGAGAGCCGCGCGACATCCTCGTCGTGCTCCTCGAGCAGCACGGTCAGCAGCCGGTGCGGCGGGATCAGGCCGAGGAATTCGCCGCGCGGACCGGTCACGGCGAGCCCGGGCTCGCTGTGCCGCAGCGCCTTCCACAGCGCGTGCTCCTGGTCGTTGTGCCCGGCCACGGCGGGCGGGTCCGAATCCATGATCTCGGCGAGCCGCACGGAATCCGCTGCGGCGAAGAGCTTCTCGATGGTCACCAGGCCGCGCAGCCGGTTCTCCGCGCACACCGCCACGACCGCGGCGGTGTCGTAGCGTTGCCCGCGCATCCGTGCCACGACGGCGCGCGCGGTGTCCTCCGGTGCGGCGACCGGGACATTCCGGCACGCGTGCGCGGCGGCGGTTTCGAGCCGGGCACGGGTCGCTTCCTCCGAGTCCACCGGCGCACCCTACCCCGCCCCGCACCGTGCCGACCGGTCTGCTGGCGCGGGGTGTACCCGGATGCGAGGATGGGCGCATGGGCGGGCAGCAGCCGGAGAACGAAGCCACCGATCCGGTACCGGTGAGCTCGATGGCCCAGTCCCGGCTGCGCGAACTGCTCGGTGAGGTCCAGGACCGGATCGCCGAGATCGTCGGCGTGCGCGATCAGCTGGACCGGCTGATCGAGGCGATGCTGGCGGTGACCGCGGGGCTGGATCTGGACAATACGCTGCGCTCGATCGTGCACACCGCCATCGAACTGGTGGAGGCGGGCTACGGCGCACTCGGCGTGCTGCACAGCGACCATCGCGCCAAGGAGCTCGCCGAGTTCGTCTACGAGGGCATCGACGACCGGACCCGGGTGCTGATCGGGGATCTGCCGCGCGGGCACGGGGTGCTCGGGGTGCTGATCGATGATCCGCGCCCGATCCGGCTCGCCGACATGTCCGCGCACCCCGCCTCGGTCGGGTTCCCGGCCAACCATCCGCCCATGCGCACCTTCCTCGGCGTGCCGGTGCAGGTCGGCGGTGAGGTGTTCGGCAATCTGTACCTCACCGAGAAAGCCGGTGGGCAGGAGTTCACCGACGATGACGAGGGCGTTGTGCTGGCGCTGGCCGCGGCCGCCGGCATCGCGATCGCCAATGCCCGCCTCTACGAGGAATCGCGGATCCGCCAGCAGTGGCTCGAGGCAACCAGGGAGGTCGCCACCGAGCTGCTGGCAGGCGACGATCCCGACAAGGTCCTCACCCTCATCGCCGATCGCGCCCGCTCGCTCACCGGCTCGGCGTGCGCCTTCCTCGCCCTGCCCGAGGATCCCGACATCCCGGCCGCGGAGCTGACCGAGCTGATCGTCGCGGCGGCCGCCGGGACCGGCGCCCGGGCACTGTTCGGCACCCGGCTGCCGCTGGGGGCCTCACACTCCGGCACCGCCTTCCGGGAGAGCCGGGTGCTCGCGGCCGCGTCGTCCATGGCGCCGATCGCCGAGCCCGTCCCCGGGTGGGGCCCGCTGCTGGCACTCCCGCTGCGCGCCGGGCAGACCACCATCGGGGTCCTCACCATCCTTCGCGCTCCCGGTCAGCAGCCCATCGACGAGGCCGGGCAGTCGATGATGAGCGGCTTCGCCGACCAGGCGGCGGTAGCGCTGCAGCTGGCCCGCAGCCAGCAGCGGATGCGCCAGCTCGATGTGATCTCCGAGCGCGATCGCATCGCCCGCGACCTGCACGACCACGTCATCCAGCGGCTGTTCGCGGTGGGCATGTCGCTGCAGGGCACCGCGAGTCGCGCGCGCGTGCCCGAGATCCGCGAGCGGCTGCGCGACACCATCGACGACGTGCAGACCATCGTGCAGGACATCCGGCACTCGATCTTCGACCTGCACTCCGATACCGCCGCCGAGGCGCCCGCCATGCGCAAGCGGCTGCACGCGGTGGTCACCGAGATGACCGCGGAAGCCGAGCTGCGCACCACGGTGCGGCTGGCCGGGCCGGTCTCGGTGCTGCCGCCGGAGATCTTCGACGACGTGGAGGCGGTGCTGCGCGAGGCGCTGAGCAACGCCGTCCGCCACTCCGGCGCAAGTGCGATCTCGGTCCGCCTGAATATCGGCGACGATGTCACGCTCGTCGTCGCCGACGACGGGAAGGGGCTGCCCGAGAAGCGCGCCCGCACCAGCGGGCTGGGGAACATGGCCGCCAGGGCGAAGCACGGCGGCGGCGAATTCAGTGCGGGCCCCGGCCCGGAGGGCGGGACCGTGATCCGCTGGTCGGTGCCGTTGCCGTGAGCCCGCCGCGGTTCAGGCCGCGGTGACCTCGGCCAGCGCGATGGCGGTGATCAGCGTCGGCTCGACGGCGATCAGCTGGTCGTCCGCGCCGATCCACGATCCGAGCCGGGCGCTGTACCTGTGCACCAGCGCCGGTGCGGTCACCGGGTGGGCCAGCCCGGTCACCACGACCGACCAGCCGAGCCGCCGGTCGACGTCGATGTCGTCGGCCTCGTAGGCGATCACGACCGATCGATCGTTGCGGACCGACTGCGAGAAGCCGGAGCCGACGTCGGCGCGCACGATCAGCAGCTCGCCGTCGATCAGGTGCCGGACCGGCCGCACTGCCGGTAACGCGTTGCGAGTGAACACGATTCGCCCGAACGGCACACCGGCCAGCAACCGCATCCCCTCCTCGCGGGACAACTCGACGGTCGTGCGGTCGAACCCTGCGATCGGGGCTCCGACGTCGGGTTCGTCCACTTCCGTCCTGCCTTCTTGCCTCATGGTCATCTCCTGGTCAGTTCACCACCCCCGGGCACCCGGCCGCAGAGTCGTATGTCATCGGATCAGCGGACGTTGGGCGTGCAATCGATGTGCTAGTGCGCGAACTCCCGCCATTCGGCCTCCCAGCCTGCGATCCGCTTCCGGTCGAGCGTCCAGCGCACGGCGCCCACCACCCCGGCGCTCGCGGCGGCGACGGCGAGCAGCACCAGCACGGCGGCGCCGATGCCGCCGATGGCGGCGGCCTCCGGTGCTCGCGGGCTGGGGACGAACGCACCGCGCTGATCCACCCAGAGCAGCACGGTGTCGCCGCGCCCCGCGGTCCGCGGCACCCGTGCGGTGGCCTCGTGCTCGCCGCGCTCGTCCTGCCACCGCACCTGCGCCTCGTAGTGGTAGGGCTCGACCGTCCCCGGCTCCGAGATGAGCTGCGCGGAGACCGGAACCCGGGTGGCGTGCTCGGCCACGATCCGGGCCGCGTCGTCGACGTACACCAGCGTGCCCGCGGCGCAGGCGAACGGCACGGCCGCCACCACCGCCAGATACGCCAGCAGCCGGACCAGCGCCTCGACGCGGTCGGCGCCGCGGAGCAGCGGGCTGGCGCTCAGGGGGCGCAGCCACCACTGCCGGGTGTGGTGGCCGGGCGGAGGGGCGGGGCCGACGGGTGGCGCGGACATCGGAATCCTCCTCGGACGCGGGGTCGGGCGGTGCGTGGCGCATCGTCGAATCCGAGCTTCGCCCTCCGCGCGCCCGCCCGGCAGGGACGAAGGTCCCCGTCCGTGGTGCCGCGGGACCCGGCGGTGCGGGGACGGAGCCGAACGGCCCGCCGGAAGGGGACCGCGGTCCCTCGTGCCCACCACGGGCGGCTGGTCGAATCGGCGGTGTCCCACCGAAGCCGACTACAGGAGATGCCGTGAACACCATCGCCACCCAGCACCGCGCCCACACCCAGCTGCCGAGCCTGGTCGAGTGGCTGTCGAACCTTCCCGCCCTCGGTACCGTGCGCCCGCTGTTCGACAACCACCTGATCAAGGTCGAGGTCACCCGCGACGACACCGGCGTGGTGGTGCGCGCCGAGCTGCCCGGCGTCGACCCGGACAAGGACGTCTCGGTGACCGTCCGCGACGGCGTGCTGCACATCCGCGCCGAGCGCAGCGAATCCACCGAATCCCAGGGCCGCTCCGAGTTCAGCTACGGCTCGTTCCTGCGTGCCCTCGCGCTGCCCGCCGGTGCCCGCGAGGACGACATCACCGCGGCCTACGACAAGGGCATCCTGACCGTCACCGTCCCGGTCTCCGCGGAGACCCCACCGGCCGAGAAGACCATCGCGATCAGCTCCGCGGAGTGAGCGCGGATCCGAATCCGGAAGGAGCGCAACCATGTTCGATCTACACGGCCGAAGCGCCGTCGTCACCGGAGGGGCGCGCGGCATCGGCGCCGCGATCGCCCGATCGCTCGCCGACGCCGGCGCGGGCGTCGTGGTCGCCGACATCCTCGACCACGACGGCAAGGAGACCGCGGATGCCATCGGCCGCAACGGACGCTACGCCCACCTCGACGTCACCCGGGAGACCGAGTGGCGGGAGGTGATCGGGATCGCCGAGGACAGCTTCGGCCCGCTCGCCGTCCTGGTCAACAATGCGGGCATCCTCGACTACGGCGCCATCGAGTCCGAGCCGCCCGCGATGTTCCGGCATGTGCTCGAGGTCGACCTGGTCGGGGCCTGGCTCGGCATGCACACCGCGGCGCCGGTGCTGCGCGCTGCGGGCGGCGGCGTGATCGTCAACATCTCCTCCACGGCGGGGCTGACCGGCTACGCCGGCATCGGCGCCTACGTCGCGAGCAAGTGGGGGCTGCGCGGGCTCACCAAGACCGCAGCGCTCGAACTCGGCGCGGCCGGAATCCGGGTCTGCTCGGTGCATCCCGGCCCCATCCACACCCCGATGACCGCGGGGATGGATGCCTCGGTGGCGGCCGCCCAGCCGCTGCCCCGCTTCGGCGAGCCGGAGGAGGTGGCCGCCATGGTCCGGTTCCTGGTCACCGAGGCGAGCTTCTCCACCGGTTCGGAGTTCGTCCTCGACGGCGGCGCGACCGCGGGCCAGGTGCTCGCGCTGCCGACCAGCTGAGCGGGATCCGGATGCGGCTGCGCAACCTGCCCGGCCCGGCCGGGCGCACCGCCGACGACCACGGTGCGGTGATCTTCGACCTGGACGGCGTGGTCACCGACACCGCGGCGGTGCACGCCGCGGCATGGAAGGCGCTCTTCGACGAGGTCCTGCCCGCGCTCGGCGACACCGGGCCCGGGTTCGACCCCGACCGGGACTACCGCGCCACGGTCGACGGCCGCAGCCGCGAGGACGGGGTTCGGGAGTTCCTGCGCTCGCGCGGGATCACCCTGCCCGAGGGCAGCCCCGGCGACGGCCCGCGGCAGCGCACCGTCGCCGGACTGTCCCGGCGCAAGCAGGAGCTGTTCGCCGAGGAGCTCGCGCGGGTCGGGGTCCGGGTCTTTCCCGACGCCGCCGAGCTGCTCACCCGGCTGCGCGCCGCCGGGGTCCCGGCCGCGCTGGTGACGGCGAGCCGCAACAGCGTCGCGGTGCTGCGCACCGCCGGGCTCGAGGACCTGTTCACCGTGCGGGTCGACGGCACCGACGCCCTGCGCGCCGGGCTGCCGGGTAAACCCGATCCCGCGCTGTTCCTCGAGGCGGCGCGGCGGCTGCGGCTTCCGCCGGTCGACATCGTCGTGATCGAGGACGCCGCCGCGGGCGTCCGTGCCGCGGTCGCTGGCGAATTCGGGCTGGTGGCCGGGGTCGACCGCCGTGGCGGCGACGCCGCGCTCGCCGCCGCGGGCGCCGGTGTCGTGGTGACCGACCTCGGCGCGCTCGGCCTCACCGGCCCGGCCGGTGAGCGGCCGCGTGTACCGCGCTGGGGCGCCGGTGCCGCCTTGGCGCGCCCCGGCGGCTGGAACCTGGTCTACGACGACTTCGTGCCCGCCGCCGAGGGCACCAGGGAAGCTCTGTGCACCACCGGAAACGGCTACTGGGCCAGCCGCGGCTCGATCCCGGGCACGGTGTGCGACGCCGTGCACTACCCCGGCACCTACCTCGCCGGGGTCTACAACCGGTGCACCTCGGATCTGGGTGATCGCGTGGTGCAGACCGAGCACCTGGTCAACACGCCGGACTGGACGATGCTGACCGTGCGCCCGGCCGGCGGACCCGTGCTGCGGCCGGGCACCCCGGCGTGCCGATCCCACCACCGCGACCTGGACCTGCGCGCCGGCATCCTCACCACGGTCGACCGCTACCGCGACGACGCCGGCCGCGAGACGCGGGTGATCACCCGCAGGTTGCACTCGATGACCGACCTCCACCTGGCCGCCATGGAAGTCACCGTCGAGGCGGAGAACTGGCTCGGCACGCTGGAGATCCGGGCGGCGGTGACCACCGCGGTCGGCAACCGCAATGTCGCCGACGATCGCGCGCTGCGCCCGGATCATCTACTGCCCGGCACCTTTCGCGAACTCGACGCGCACACCGTCCTGGTCGAGACCGCGACCGCGCAGTCCGGGATCGCGCTCGCGCTCGCGGTCGGGACCCGGGTGCTCGGCCCGGTGCGCGGGCACCGGTTCACGCCCGGCGCGACCGGCCCCGGCCACGACTACACCGTGCCGGTCGCCCCCGGGCAGCCGGTGACGGTGCGGCGGATCGCCGCCGTCGCCACCGGCCGGGACAGGGCGATCTCCACCCCGGCGCTCGACGTCGCCGAAAGAATCGGCCGGGCACCGGACTTCGCGGACCTGGTCGCCGACCACACCGACGCCTGGGCGCGGCTGTGGGATCGTTTCGGCATCCGGCTGGTCGATGGCAGCACTGATCAGCTGGCGCTGAACCTGCACGTCTTCCACGTCCTGCAGTCGGTCGCGGGGGCCGGGCCGGACAGCGACGCCGGCGTGCCTGCCCGCGGCCTGCACGGCGAGGCCTACCGCGGCCACATCTTCTGGGACGAGCTCTTCGTCTACCCGATGCTCACCCTGCGCAGCCCCGAGCTGACCCGCGCACTGCTCACCTACCGGTACCGGCGCCTGGACCGGGCGCGCGCCGCTGCCCGCACCGCCGGGCTACGCGGCGCGCTGTTCCCGTGGCAGAGCGGCAGCGACGGCCGCGAGGAGACGCCGACCGAGCTGTTCAATCCGCGGACCGGGCAGTGGATGGCCGACAACTCCTTCCGGCAGCGTCACGTCGGGCTGGCGCTGGCCTACAGCGTGTGGCAGTACTACCGGGCCACCGGCGACACCGGTTTCCTGATCGACCGCGGCGCCGAGATCGTGATCGAGGTGGCGCGGCTGTTCGCCGCCATGGCCACCCCGGACCCGGAGAGCGGCCGCTTCGACATCCACGGCGTGATGGGGCCCGACGAGTACCACGACGGCTACCCGGACGCGCCCGGACGCGGCGTCCGCAACAACAGCTACACCAACGTCCTGGCCTCCTGGGTGCTCACCCGCGCCGTCGAGGTGGCCGAGCTGCTCGACGGCGCCGACTGCGAGCCGCTGCGGCGGCGGCTGCGCCTGGACCCGGACGAGCCGACGCACTGGGATCACATCGGCCGCAGGCTCCGGGTGCCCTTCCACGCCGACGGCGTCATCTCCCAGTTCGACGGCTACGAGGAGCTCGACGAATTCGACTGGGACGCCTACCGATTACGCTACGGCAACATCGAGCGGCTGGACCTGATCCTGAACGCCGAGGGCGACAGCACCAACCGCTACAAGCTCTCCAAGCAGGCCGACGTGCTCATGCTGTTCTACCTGTTCTCCGCCGAGGAGCTGCGCGAGGTCTTCGAACGGCTCGGCTACGATCTGCCCGGCGAACTCATCCCCCGCACCGTCGCCTATTACCTGGCGCGCACCAGCCACGGCTCCACTCTGAGCAGGCTCACCCACGCCTGGGTACTCGCCCGCACCGACCGGGCCGCCTCGTGGCAGCTGTTCACCCGGGCACTCGCCGCCGACCTCGACGACACCCAGGGCGGCACCACCCGCGAGGGGGTCCACCTCGGCGCCATGGCAGGCACCGCGGACATGGTGCTGCGCTGCTACGCCGGGGTCGAGACCCGCCTCGATCTGCTGCGGCTGCACCCGGTGCTCCCGGCCGAGCTGCGCGAGGCGTCGTTCACCCTCACCTACCGGGGCCAGCCGATCACCGTCACCCTCGGCCACACCCGGGTCCTGGTGCGGCTGCACCCGAGCCGGGCCGCGCCGATCCGGGTGTGCGTCGAGGACGCCGAGCGCGTGCTCGGGCCCGGCCGGAGCTGGGAGGTCCCGCTGGCCGGCGGGTCCTGACCGGGGACCAACGCCCCTCCGGCAGGGGCGTTCCGCCCGTGGCCGCCGCTCCCGGCCCACCGCGGACACGGCGGGGAGCTCGTGCTCGCATTCCACGACGATGTCGCAGCCGGTCACGATCCCGACCGGGGAGCCGTCGCAGACGGCGACGCGCCGATATCGTTGCCCCATCCGCTCGGCCGCCACGGCCATCGCGTCGCGGATTCCGCTGTGCACCACGTCGGTGCACAGCCCGCGCAAGGCGCGTGGAAGCGCTGCCGAAGATCCGTTTCCGATACTGGTCTTCCGGCGACGGAGGGAGCGGATTCCTGTGCGAATCGGACCGAGCGAGGGCGGTGCGCATGCGAGACCTCGGTGACGCGCTCTCCCGGCTCGGCCTCGGCCGCCTGCTGGGCGACCTCGATGCCCGCGTCGCCCAGCTGGCCGTCGAGCAGGAGCGGCTCGCCCGGCTGGTCGATGCCAAGACCCTGGTCGGCGCGCCGATCGAGCCGGTGGACACACACCGGACCGTGCTGCGGCTCGCGGTCGACCTCGCCGAAGCGCGCTACGGACTGCTCGGCATCCCCCGGCTCCGTTCTCCCGCGACCGGCGAGCCCGGGATCACCCTCTACGAGAGCCGCGACGGCGGGCCCGTCACCTCACGGCGGGCCGCGCGGGCGGGCCACGCCGCACTCGGCGCCCTGTTGCGCGCCGACCCGGACAGCGATGCCGTCGACGACCCGGATCCGCAGTCCGCGATCCTCACCGTCCGGCTCCGGGCCGGGGGCCACACACTCGGCTGCCTGTCTCTCGGCGAGCCGGCCGCGCACTCCCGCTTCACCCGCGATGACGTGCTCATCACCAGGGCATTCGCGGCCACCGCGGCGGTGGCGGTGCAGCGCGTGCATCTCGGCGAGGTCGCGGGTCACCGCGCCCGGCGTCTGGCCGCCGAAGCCGAGTTCGGCCTCGACCTCGCCGCGCGCGTCGACCCGGCCACCCTGCTCGAGCTCGTGGCCGGGCGTGCGCGCGAGCTCACCGCGGCCCGCGGTGCCTGGATCGGCCGCAGCGACGGGGCATCCGGGCAGCACCGCACCGACCTGACCGTGCTCACCACGGCGGGGCGCACCGGACGTGCCGTGCGCGGCCGCAGGCTCCGCCTCCCCGGATTCCGCGGGGCCAGGACTCTTCCGGTGGACGGCTCCGGGCGCGCCCTGCTGCTCCCGGTGCCGGCAGCCGGGCCCGCCGTCGGCGTGCTGGCCGTCATCGCCCCCGGTGAGCACCGGCTCGCGGATTCCGGTGCCAGGGCCGCCCTGGACACGCTGGCCGCGCAGGCAGCGGTCGCGCTGTCGCTGCCCCGGTGACCGAGGGCTCGCAGCCGGTCCGCCGGCATCTCCGCGGCCGCCTCGGTGCGCACCACGAGATCGTCCTCGGGCACCGTCGACCGGGCGGTGGCCGCGGCCTGGTCGAGGCCGCGCCGCGCCTCCTCGACCAGGAGTTCGGCGTCCAGCGCCGCCGGGTCGGTGCCGTAGGCGAGCGAGGCGGTCACCAGGTGCAGCGGCAGCCTGCGCAGCGCCGCCTCGGCGGCGGCCCAGGCGACCGCGCGCAGGGCGTGCGCCGAACCGTCGACCCCGACCACGATCGGCCACGTCCCGGCCCCCGCGCTCACGGCCGCGCTCCGGCGTCGGCTCGCGCGGGCTCGGTGGCGGGCAGCGGCACCGGCTGCTCCATCCGGCGCGGCGCCCAGGCGGCCGCACTGCGCAGATGACCGATCGCGGCCTCGATGTTGTCGGCGAGCACGTCCAGGTCGGGCACGCTGTCATGGTCGGCCAGCACCCCGAAACTCAGCGTCCCGCCGTAGCTGAGTACCGCCACCCCGACCCGCAGCCGCATGGCGATGGGCGGGACGGCCACGATGTCGAGCACCGTCCGCCCGGCGAACCGCAACGTCCCGGCCGGGCCGAACACATCGGTCACCAGCCCCGCGACGCCGCGCTGCGGGTACCGGCACAGCAGCCGGGCGGCCGGTGCGACCGCGGCGAACGGCAGCCGCTCGGTCCAGCGGATGAGGCTGCCGACGCCGCCGACCTCGCCGCTGGCCTTGTGCGCCCTGGTCTCGCCGCGGATCCACGCCAGCTGCTCGACCGCGGGCGCGGTGCCGACCGGCAGGCGGGGCAGCATCACCGAGACCCGATTGCCCAGGTCCTCGCCGGTGCCGCGCACCGACACCGGCGCCAGGATCCGAACCCGGTCGGCACGCTCACCGCGCTCGTCCAGCAGCGCGCCGAGCCCCGCGGCGACCGCGGCCAGCGCGACATCGTTGACCGTCGCGTCGAAGGCCGCGCCGATATCGCGGACATCGGCCAGCGGCACCCGGACCGCGCGGTAGCGGCGCTGCCGCCCGATCCGCCCGTTCAGCGAGGTGCCCGAGCCGGGGCCGAGCACCGGGAGCAGCACCGGCAGCGCGTGCGCCACCGCGCCCACCGCGGTGCGCGGGAGCCGCAGCGCGTCACGCAGCAGCCGGAACGGGGCGATCCCGGCCGCTTGCACCGGGCGGTGCTCGACGGCGGGCGGGTCGTCGCAGAACGAACGCAGCAGCTCGACCCCGGAGAGCCCGTCGACCATGCTGTGATGGGCCAGCAGGATCAACACCCACTGCGCGCTGCCCGGGCATTCCACCACGTGGCAGCGCCACAGCGGGTGGTCGCGGTCGATCCGCTCGGCGGCGACGGCGGCGACCAGCTCCTCGAGGCTCGCCCGGTCGCCGGGCGCGGGCAGCGCGTGCCGGCGCAGGTGGTGGTCGAGGTCGAACTGCTCGTCCGGAACCCATTGCGGAGCAACCAGATCCGCGAGCGTGCGGTGCAACCGCTGGCGCAGCCGCGGGTGCGCGCGGATCCGGGCGGCGACCTGATCGGCGAACTCGGCCCGCGACGGCGGTGCGCCCTCGATGGTGGCGACCACGCCGATCCCGGTGCCGACGCGCTGGTCGACATCCTCGAGCAGCAGGAAGACCGAGTCCAGCGGCGTCAGCGTGCTCACGACGCCGGCTCCGTGACCGGGGCCGCCTCCGGCGCCCGTGCGGTCTTCTCCCGCGGCCCCTGTTCGAGCCGGAACGGCGGGTACTCGTCGCGCATCAGCGCCACGTAGGCCAGCACCCGGTACATCCAGCGGGCGATGCCGAGCAGGAAGTCGAACAGCCCGCGCGGCCGCTCGGGGTAGTCGACGTCGAAATCGGCCGGATAGTCGGTGCGCGCCAGGGTGAACGGCGGATAGCGGTCGGTGCCGAGCACCGCGTAGGTGTAGAACTGCACCCGCCAGTTCCAGCGGATGACCCCGACATCGAAGTCGAACAGCGCACGCGGGTAGCGCCCGGTGAACAGGATCGCGAATCCGGCCACCACGGTCAGCACCACGAAGGCGATCCAGAGGAAGAACAGCACCACGTAGTGCGGGATGGCCAGGAGCCATTTCACCAGCCACAGCCAGCGCGACAGCGGCTCGTCCAGCTCACCGCGCAGACGGACGGGGTAGGGGGTCTTCTCGGTGCTGTTCATGGTTCTGCTCCTGGTCGGACGGTATGCGGCGACTGTCGCACCGGCGGTCCGCGCGGCGCAGGGGCCGAACGGCCCGCGCCGCGAGGACCCCGGTGATCACCCGGCGTGCGCGCAGCCGCGCCCGGCCATCCGCACCCCGGCCAGCAGCGCGGCGATCGCCACCGCGCCGACCACCACCATCAGCCGGTTCACGTCGACCGCGGGCTGCCAGTGCACCTTGCCATCCCGGATCACCAGGGCGCCCACCGGTTTCCCGCCGATGCCGAAGCCGCTGCCGGAGCCCTCTCCTTCCTCGCCGGTGCTGCCTCCGGCGCCGCCGCCACCGCCCACCGCGGCGGCGGAGATCACCGTGGTCCCGTCGCGCTCCACCGGTTCGGCGAACACCCGCCGCACCGTGATCGCGTCCTGCGTGTTCGCCAGGATTTCCTCGGCCTTCATGTCGGTTCTCCTCACTTCGACGGCCGCGAGCGCGGCCTTCCCGATCAGCGTCGAGGTCGGGGGGCGCGGTGGCGAGAGGCCATCGGCCCCCGTACCCGCGCAGGATGGGGACCACCGACCCGGCCGTCGTGCCCTTCACCGCCGGGCCGCCCGGACTCAGGCTGAAGGCCATGGATCGAGATTCCGCCCCCACCCGGCTGCACCCGCAGGGCCCCATGCCACCCGGCACCGCGCTGGCCGCCCTGGCGCGCTGCGCCGCACGCGTTTTGAACCTGCTGGCCCACAACCGCATCCGACTACCCCGCGAGCACGTCGGGATGGAGCTGAGCTTCGCCGACGGCACGCGCACGTGGGTCTTCCGGGAGACCCGGATCGAGCTCGCCGCCCCGCCGCGGCCACCGTGCGTGCTGGTGGTGCGGTTCCGGCTGCGGGCGGTGCACGGCCGCGGGCACGCCCTGTTCCGTCGCGAAAGCCTGCTCAACACCATCCTGTTCGCCGGATTCCCCGGCCTGGTGACCAAGCTGTGGCTCGCCCACGACGGCAACGGCGTCTACCGCGGGCTCTACGAATGGGACGACCCGCAGCGGGCCCAGGACTACGCGCGCGCCCTGTGGTGGGTGCTCGCCCTGGTCAGCGAGCCGGGCACGATCGGCTACCACGTCATACCGGACACCACGCGCAACGCGCTGTTCGAGCGCATCGGCACCGGCACCGCGGACCGGGAATGGTGGCGGGTCACCCGCGTCACCCCGGCCTCGGCGCCCGCGACCACCCAGGCGCCGCGCCGCGAACTCGGCTGAGCGCCGGAGTCCCGCCCGGCCGCGACCGCACACCGGGGCGCCGCCGCGACCGACACCTCCGGACCACCTTCCGGCACCGCGGCGCCCTCCTCGACGGCGACCACCGTCCTGGTCGTCACATCGGCGACTCGCAGATGTCGCATGGGGTGCTCCTCGGGTCGGGTCGGCTATGCGGCGGGCGTGATCAGCCCGTAGTGGCCGTCGTAGCGGTGGTAGAGCACGCAGCCCCGCCCCAGGGTGCGGTCGCGGAAGAACACGAACGGCCGATCGGCCGGCTCCAGCCGCAGCGCCGCCTCGGCCACGCTCAGCACCGGGGCGGGCTCCGGGGCGATCGAACAGCCGGGCAGGTCAGCGAGCACCGCGCCGGGCCGCGGATCGACCTGCGCGAGCCGGTGGCCGCCGTCGCCGGTGCGGTACAGGACGCTGTCCACGCCGCTGCCCGCCTCGACGAACAGCTCGAACTCGTAGTCCATCGCCTCCAGGTCGAAGGCGGCCTCCGCGCAACTCTGCGTGGCCGGCGTGAACGCCTTGTGCCGCATCACCTCTCGCTCGTGCACGGGGCGGGGGAAGTACGGCAGCCACGGCCGCGGCGGATCACCGTGCCGCCATTCGTGCTCGGTCACCGCGCCGCGCCCGGCCGGTGCGCGCCGCGCGAGCCGGGCCAGCCGCGCCTTCAGCCGCGCCGCGAGCAGATCGACGGCCTCCGCGGTGGTCGCCGCCCCGGCCTGGACCCGCACCGGCCGATCGCCGATGTCGGCATTGGCCTGGGCGAGGACCCGCTCCGCCACAGCCCGGTCACCGTGGCCGGTCAGGCGCACCCTGGCCCCGCGCACCGGGCCGGGAGCCCGCCGCAGCACGTGCCCGATCCGGGTGCGCGCGTAGTCCGCGCCCGCTGCCGAGACGTACCTGCCGGTAGACACCCGGACCGGGACGGGCTCCTCGTCCCCGGCGTGCTCGGGCGGCGCCGCGGCGGGCACGGCCCCCGACTGTGCACCGGCCAACCCGAGCGCGGGCCGCCCCTCGGCGATCGCGTGCCGCAGGCAGGCCCTGGACAGCATCGCGGCCCCGCAGCCACAGCCGGCCGGGACCGGATCCTCACCCGCTGTCTCGATGCCGAGCAGGTCGAGGTACTCCGTCTCGGGTTCCGGAGCGACGGCGTCGTGGCGGCCGTGCGCGCGCCCGGTGAGCACCGAGCGGATCACAGCCCCGAAGGGGGTGTGCAGCACCGCGGCCACCCGGTGGTTGCGGGGACACCGCACCTCGAGCAGGCGGGCGGCGTCGGGGCCTGCGGAGTCCATGGCGTAGCGGGCGATCCGTCGCCGCTCCGAGGAAGAGAGTCGCGTGGTTTCGGGCATGTCAGCACGATCGCCCGCGCCGGTGCCGCCCGGCAGTGGCCGAAGGCATCCGATCCGGAGGCCGATCGGCTCTCGCCGCCGGGGACCGGCCCTGGCCGAACGCCGCCGCGTTCGGGCCGTTCGGCTCTGGGGCCGCCGCGCGGCGCGCGCCAGACTCTGGTGCGGAGCCGCGCCCAGCCCGCCCGCGAGAGGAGAACCCGGTGCCCGATCTCACCGCCCTGCGCTCCGCGCCGGCCGAAGCCCCTGCCGGAGAGCCGTTCTCGGCCGTCCACGAGACCCACACCGGGGTGGTCGTGCTCTGCGGTGCCCGCGCCTACAAGGCCAAGAAGCCCGTCGTCACCGATTTCCTCGACTTCGGCACCGCGGAGCGGCGCCGCGCGGCGTGCCTGCGCGAACTGGAGCTGAACCGGCGCCTCGCCCCGGACGTCTACCTCGGGACGGCGACACTGACCGACCCGGACGGGGGCCCGGACGAAACGCTGGTGGTCATGCGGCGGATGCCCGAGCGCCTGCGGCTCTCGGCCGTGCTCGACGACCCCGCCCGGCCGCCCAGCCCGCTGCCCGCGCTGGCGGGCATGCTGGCCCGCTTCCACGCGACCGCCCGGCGCAGGGCGGAGATCGACCGCGCCGGGACCCCGGAGCGGCTGCGTGCCCGATGGCGCGCGCTGCTCGACCCGCTGGCGGCCCGCTCGGACGCGGTGCTCGATCCCGCCGCCGTCGCGCGGCTCGATGCCGCCGCGATGCGGTTCCTGGACGGCCGCGCCCCGCTGTTCACCGAGCGGATCGCGGCCGGGCGCGTCGTCGACGGGCACGGCGACCTGCTGGCCCAGGACATCTTCGTGCTGCCGGACGGGATCCGAATCCTGGACTGCCTCGACTTCGACGACCGGCTGCGCTTCGTCGACGCCCTGGACGATGTCGCCTTCCTGGCCATGGACCTGGAGTTCCGCGGCCATCCCGGCCTGGCCGCCGCGTTCCTCGACGACTACGCCCACGCCGCCGGCGATCCCGCGCCGCCCTCGCTGCGCCACCACTACATCGCCTACCGGGCCACCGTGCGCGCCAAGACCGACCTCATCCGGCACGACCAGGGCGACGACACCGCCGCGGCCCGCGCCCGCCGCCACCTCGGGCTCGCCCTGGACCACCTCGACCGCGCGACGGTCCGGCTGATCCTGGTCGGCGGGTTGCCGGGAACCGGAAAGTCGACGCTGGCAGCATCTCTCGCGCGGGAGACCGGTGCGGCGGTGTTCTCCAGCGACCACACCCGCGCGCGGCTGCGGGCCGCCGGGGCCATCACCGGAGCGGCCGGGAGCTACGGGGCGGGCGCCTACTCCCCCGCCGCGAAGGAGGCCGTGTACACCGCGCTGCTCGCGGCCGCCCGCGAACGGCTCGAACGCGGCGAGCCGGTGATCCTCGATGCCGCCTGGACCGATCGGAACCAGCGCGAGCGCGCCGCCGCGCTCGCCGCCGCCACCCACAGCGACCTCGTGACGCTGCGCTGCACCTGCCCGCGCGAGCTGGCCGATCAGCGCATCCGCGCCAGGACCGGGGGATTCTCCGAAGCCACCCCCGCCATCGCGGCCGCGCTGGCCGCGGACGAGACACCGTGGCCGGATGCGGTGCCGGTCGACACCGCGGGGCCGATCCAGGCCTCGCTGACCCTTGCCCGGCGCGCGTTCGCGGGTGCGCCCTGACCATCACCGAAGCCCGGCCGCGCGCCTCGACCCACCGGCTCCGGTCACCACACCACACGAGGGGGATGCGATGCACGACGAGGTGATGGTCCGGCAGTGGCTGTCCCACCGCGCCGATCGGCGGTGCACCACGGCCATCGACATGCTGCTGCGGACCATGACGGAAGATCTGGCCGTCGCCGTCGGGGAGGCGGTGACCGTGCGCGAGCTCTCCGCGGACGGCCTGCTGCTGACTCCGCTCGCCGCACATCACGTCGACCCCGAACGCGGGCGGGCGATGGCCACCATGATGCAGGCCACCGTCGACAAGGCCGATCGCGGACTGTGGGGGCCGGTGATCGAGCAGCGGCGCCCGGTGCGCTGGTGGATGCGGCCCGGTGACGCCCCGGCCGAGGCGTCACCGCAGCAGGCGACGTTCCTCGCACACAATCCGATCAGGGCGATCCTCGGCGTTCCGCTGCTCTGGGACGAACTCGTGCTGGGCGGGCTCTCGATCGTGCGCTACAGCGTCGACCGCCCGTTCGACGGCGGTGACGAGGCCCTCGCCGTCGCCGCGGCCGAGCGCATCGCGCTGACCCTGCACTACCGGCGCACGATGCGCGAGCTGAATTCCCGCCGCCCGCCGCCGCCACCTTCTTCCACTCCGCACCCCTGACGCCGCCCGCGGGTCTGCCCGGAGAGCCCGTCCATTGGTCCTTGCCGATCGAGGCCGGACGGCTCTGCCGTCGGTCCGCCGAGACGGCGAAGCCGGGTCCCGTGACGAGCTCCCCGGCCCCCGACGCGGAAGTCGCGCGCCTGGCCGGCCCCGCTGTCGTTCGCGACCGGATCCCGTCGCCGCACACCCCGAGAGCGCGGGCCGGGTAGTGCCAGGAGTCGTGCAGGTCGGAACCGGCCCCGGGTGCGCGAACCGGCCGGGCGGTCGACGAACACCGCGGGCAGTCCGAGCCGGTCCAGCCGGGCGGCGCAGACGCCGTGCAGAGCCCGGCGATCGCCGCCACCGCTGGTGCCGGCGCGCCGCCGCGGTCGATCCCGCCGGGTAGGCCGGAGGCGCGGGACATCCCGGGCGGTGACCTAGTTCCCTGGCGGCGCCGCGCGCCCGGCTGCTGGACTTCGGGGACGAACCTTCCGGCATCGCGATCCAGGTGGCGCTGCTCGCCGCGGTGGTCCTGCTCGCCCGCGTCGACTGGACCCGCTACCTGCCCCGCGCGAGCGGTCACGACGGCTGAGCAGGGGCCGAAGGCCCTCGGCCGGGAGGACTGTGGCCCTGTGCCGCGCCCGGCGGATGCGCTGTGCTGGCGGTAGATCCGTTACCGGAGGGAGCACGGCATGGCCGAGACACACCCGACAGCGCGGTGGTGGCGGGCGGAACCGATGCTGCTGGCGCTCACCGCGGCGGGGTTGCTGCTCGGGCTGGCGCTGTGGCCGCTCGGGCTGCGCGCGGCGGCGACCGGCTGCTGGCTGGCGGTCACCGTGATCGCGCTCGTGCCCGCGGTGTGGTGGATGGTCGCCGCCCTGCGGCGCGGGCAGGCCGGGGTCGACCTGATCGCGGTGCTCGCGCTCGCCGGCACCGCGCTGGTGCACGAGTATCTGGCGGGCGCGCTGATCGCGGTGATGCTGACCGGTGGCCGCGCGCTGGACGCCGCCGCGCGGCGGCGTGCCACCAGGGACCTGCGGGCCCTGCTCGAGCGGGCACCGCGCACCGCGCGCCGCCGCGCGGGCGACGGGGTCGTCGTCGTCCCGGTGGACGAGGTCGTGCCCGACGACGTGCTGGTGGTCGCCCCCGGCGAGACGGTGCCGGTCGACGGGCGGCTCCTCGATACCGGCGCCGTCCTGGACGAATCGGCGCTGACCGGCGAACCGCTGCAGGTCGAGCGGGCGGCGGGTGAACCGGTGCGCAGCGGAGTGGTCAACGCGGGCGGCTCGTTCCTGATCCGGGCCGGCGCGACCGCGGCCGCGAGCACCTACGCCGGGATCGTGCGCCTGGCCCGCGAGGCCGGGGCGGAGAACGCCCCGGTGGTGCGGCTGGCCGACCGCTACGCGGCCTGGTTCCTGCCGGTGACCCTGATCGTGGCCACCGTGGCGGGGCTGGCCGCCGGCTCGTTCACCCGAGCGGTGGCGGTGCTCGTGGTCGCCACCCCGTGCCCGCTGCTGCTGGCCGCCCCGGTGGCGATCGTGTCGGGACTCTCGCGCGCCTCCCGGCTCGGCGTGGTGATCCGCGGCGGCGGCGCCCTGGAGAACCTCGGCCGGGCACGAACACTGATGATGGACAAGACCGGAACCCTCACCGCGGGCGCGCCCGCGGTGGTCGATGTGGTGGCGGCGCCCGGGCGCGATACCGCCGATGTGCTGCGGCTGGCGGCCTCGGTCGAGAAGCTCTCCCCGCACGTGCTCGCCGCCGCGATCGTCACCGAGGCACTCGCCCGCGGCCTGCCGCTCGTACTGCCGACCGGAATCACCGAGAGCCCCGGGTCGGGGGTATCCGGTGAGGTCGGCAGTCACCGGGTCCAGGTCGGCAAACGTCCGGTCACACAATCGGTTCCGGCCTGGGCGCGCGCGGTGGAGGCACGGGCCAGGCTCGACACGGCGGCGATCGCCTGGATCGTGATCGACGACGAGCCGGCCGGCGCGGTGCTGCTGCACGATCCGCTGCGCAGGCAGGCGCCGCGCACCATGCGCCGGCTGCGCGACGCGGGTATCGACCGGCTGGTCATGCTCACCGGTGACCGCTGGGAACCCGCCCGCGAGGTCGCCGCGGTGCTCGGGCTCGACGAGGTGCGGGCCGAGCAGAGCCCGGCGGACAAGGTCACCGCGGTCCGCGCCGAACGCGAGCGCGCGGTCACGGTCATGGTCGGCGACGGGGTGAACGACGCCCCGGCGCTGGCCGCGGCCACCGTGGGGGTCGCCATGGGGGCGCGCGGCTCCAGCGCGTCCTCCGAGGCCGCCGACATCGTGCTGACCACCGACCGCCTCGACCGGCTCGCCGACGCCATGGATACCGCCCGCTGGGCGCGCCGCATCGCGGTTCAGAGCGCGGTGGCGGGAATGGCGCTGTCGCTGCTGGCCATGATCGCCGCCGCCGCCGGGCTGCTGCCGCCCGCACCCGGCGCCCTGCTCCAGGAGGGCATCGACGTCGCGGTGATCCTCAACGCGCTGCGCGCACTGCGCGGCGACCCCGCCGGGCGGCATCCGATGGCCGATACCACCCGGCGGCTGCTCGATCGCTTCCGAGCCGAGCACGACAGCCTGCGCGAGCTGCTCGCGCTGCTGCGCACCGCCGCCGACCGGCTCGCCGCCGATGACCCCGCCGCCCTGGCCGCGATCGAGCGGGCCCACACCTTCCTCGTCGGCGACCTGCTGCCGCACGAGCGGGCCGAGGAGCAGCTCCTCTACCCCGCGCTCGCCGCCCCGCTCGGCGGCCCGGAGGCCACCGCCACCATGAGCCGCGCGCACGCCGAGATCCAGCGCCTGAGCGCGCGCATCGGCGCGCACCTGGACCGCGCGCACGCCGAGGGCACGCTCGCCGGAGACCAGACCGACGACCTGCTGGCCTGCCTGTACGGGCTGCACACCCTGCTGCGGCTGCACTTCCTGCAGGAGGAGGAGAACTACTTCACGCTGGGGGCCGCCGCGCCGGTCGCTGCGGCCGAGCGGCGATGACAGCGGCCGCGCACGCGATACCCGCGGGCCGCGAAGTCCGGCCGCCGGCGGCACCTGCGGGGCCGCCGGTCCCCCGGGCCGGGGACTTCCGGCCCTGCGCGGGCGCACCCGCCGGGGCGCAGGCTCGGAACGGGGCCGAAAGCACTCTCCGGGAGCGGACATGGCGAACACGAAACATCTCGACGTACTCGACAGCGCGCAGTGCCTGGAGCTGCTGCGGACCGTCCGGGTCGGCCGCCTGGTCTTCCTGGAGGACTCCGCGCCCACCGTGCACCCGGTGAACTTCCGGCTGCACGAGGACCGGGTGATCATCCGGGTCGCCGACGGCACGAAGTTGCGCGCCGCGCTGGCGAACGAGGTGGTCGCCTTCCAGGCCGACGAACTCGACCCCGACCTGCGCTCCGGCTGGAGCGTGACCGTGGTCGGCCACGCCCGGTTGATCCGCGATATCGACGAACTCGTCGCCGTCGCAGGCACCTTCGTGCAACCGTGGGCCGAGGGGCAGCGCAACCACTTCATTCGCGTGCGCGGCGACCGGATCACCGGCCGCCGGCTCCTCGACACTGCCCCCGCCCGGCCGGGGGGATGACCGTCAGCGGCCGCGGAATCGGCGCCACCGGTCCGTCGGCCGTGGTGCCGCTGCGCACGAACAGCGTTGTGCGGCGGGGACATCGGCGAGCACCCGCTCGACGTGGGCTCCGCAGCCCTCATAGGTGGGCTTGCCGCAGCGGCGGCAGGCGACTCGTTGGCACATGGGATTGTCCTTTCTCCGGTGTTTCAGGGCAGGAACAGCACTTCGGTGAGCACGAACGCGGCGACCGCGAAGATCAGGTAGGCGAAGCCGGTGCGCAGCCGCTCGGTGTCCACGGTCGCACCGAAGCGGCCCGCGAGCAGCGCGCCTGCGATCGCCGCCCCGGCGAAGGCCGCGGTGATCCGCCAGTCCGGGGCGAGGGCGCCGAGATAGGCGAGCACCCCGGAGCCGGAGTTCGCGACCACGATGACCAGGGAGGTGCCGATCGCCGTCGCCATGTCCAGGCCGAGCAGCAGTACCAGCGCGGGAATGATCAGGAACCCACCGCCGACCCCGAACAGCCCCGTCAGGAACCCGACCGCCAGCCCGGCCGGCACCGCCCGCGAGGCGCATCGGCGCCAGTCAACGGTCGCGCCGGTACGGCAGGCGGTACCCGTGCGCTGGGAGCGGATCAGCATCCGCACCCCGGCCACCACCATCAGCACGGCGAAGCCGCCGAGCGTGAGCGCCGCGGGCAGCAGCCGGTTCACCGCGCTGCCGGCGAAAGCCGCGGGCAGCCCGGTGAGCGCGAACATCGCCGCCACTCGCCAATTCACCCGGCCGTCCCGGATTCTGCCGACGCTGCCCGCCAACGCCGCGACGCCGACGACGAGCAGCGACATCGGCACGGCCTGCGCGAGCGGGATCCGCAGCCCGTACACCAGCGCCGGGACCGCCAGCAGTGATCCACCCCCGCCGAGCAGGCCGAGCAGGACTCCGATCACGGCGCCGATCGCCAGCGCGGCGATCACGCCGAGGCCCGCCGCCCGGCCCAGGCCGCGTAGCCGCCGCGCAGATCGCTCACGTCCTCGAAACCGCTCGCGCGCAGCAGCGACGCGGCGACGCTGGAGCGCCACCCGCCCGCGCAGTAGACCACGACGGGGCGATCGGCGGGCAGTTCGTCCAGCCGGGACCGCAGCTGCGCGAGCGGGATCGGGATCGCACCGCCGATGACGCCGTCCTCGCGCTCGGCCGGGTTGCGGATGTCGAGCAGGGTGACGGCGTCCGCGGTGAGCAGGCGGTCGAGCTCCGCGGCGTCCACGCGCGGCGCCGGCCGCACCAGATCCGCCAACTCGGCGGGCAGGCGGCCGTCGGCGCCTGCCGTGAGGTAGCCGATCACCGCGTCCGAGCCGATCCGCGCCAGCCGCAGCGCGGCGACCTGTTCGTCACCGGGGCGGGTGAGCACGACCAGGCGCTCACCGACATCGGCGACGATGCCGCCGGTCTCGGCGAAACGGCCGTCGAAGCCCACATTGACCGATCCGAGCAGATGGCCCGCGGCGAAATCCTCGGGATCGCGGGCGTCGATCACCCTGGTGCCTGCGGTGAGCTCGGTCCGCAGCCGCTGCGGCGACAGCTCCGGAACGCGCCGGTGCGGGTCGAGCACCGGATGCCAGGACTTGTTCAGTGCGGCATCGGTGTGGAAGTACCGGGGCGCGGCCGGCTGGTCGGTCGTGACCAGCGCGATGAACTCGTCCTCGGCCATGGGCTGCACCGAGGCATTGGTGCGGCGCTGCTCGCCGATGGTCGAGGACAGCTGCGCGGAGAGATTCCTGCCGCACGACGAACCGGCGCCGTGCGCGGGCAGGACGCGCACCGGATCCGGCAGCGCGAGCAGCACGTCGTGGATCGAGCGGTACATCGCCCGCGCCAGGTCGGTGCTGCTACCGGGGCCGAGGTTCACCAGATCGGGCCTGCCCACATCGCCGATGAACAGCGAATCGCCGGTGAGCACAGCCGTCGGCTCGGTGCCTGCGCGCTCGCGCACCAGCAGGCTGATCGACTCCCAGGTATGGCCGGGAGTCGCCAGCACCTCGATCTCCACCTCGCCGAGCTCGATCCGGTCACCGTGGGCGAATCCGCGGATCGGATATCCGGTCTCGGCGGCCGCGCCGAAACCGATCCAGGCCCCGGTGGCCGCCCGGAACTCCAGGTGCCCGGAGACGAAGTCGGCGTGGAAGTGGGTGTTGACCACTCCTTCGATGGTCAGGCCGAGGCGTTCGGCAGCGGCCAGGTATTCGGTGATGTCCCGGCGCGGGTCGACCACGATCGCGCGGCCGGTGGTCGTGTCACCGATCAGATAGGAAGCGTGCGAGAGGCATTCGATGTAGTACTGCTCGAGAATCATGGCTTCGTCCTCCACCGGCGGGCCCGTCGCCCGCCTGCTGCTCTCCACAGTGCCTATACCCCCCGGGGTATGTCAACCCGCCCCGCGTCCGCGCTGGGATATACTCCAGGGGGTATAGCGAACACGCGAGACGAGGAGATCACCATGGTCGGCGACCAGACCGCCATCGATGACGTGCGCAAGCGGCTGCGCCGGGCCCACGGCCAGCTCGGCGGCGTCATCGCCATGATCGAGGACGGGCGCGACTGCAAGGACGTCGTCACCCAGCTCGCCGCGGTCTCCCGCGCACTCGACCGCGCCGGATTCAAGATCGTGGCCACCGGGCTGCGCGAATGTCTGAACGGCGACGACCGTGACGGCGCCGAGGCACTGACCGTCGACGAACTGGAGAAGCTGTTCCTCGCGCTGGCCTGAGGGGGCCCGCGCCCCGACCGGAAGGAAACCCGATGAACCTGGGACTGTCCACCACGATCCACACCGATTTCGGCGACGCCGTCGCCCGCACCCGGGAAGCGCTGGCGCAGCAGGGTTTCGGCGTCCTCACCGAGATCGACGTGCGCGCGACCCTGCGAGCCAAACTCGGCGCCGAGCTGGAGGACTACCTGATCCTCGGCGCCTGCAACCCGCCGCTGGCCCAGCGGGCCCTCGATGTCGACCGCCAGATCGGGCTGCTGCTGCCCTGCAACGTCGTCGTCCGCCGCGACCCCGCCGACGCCGACGCGGTGATCGTCGAGGCGCTCGACCCGCGGATCATGGTGGAGGTGACCGCCGAGCCGGGGCTGGAGCCGGTCGCCACCGAGGCGGGTGCCAAGCTGCGGGCGGCCATCGCCTCGCTCGCCCCCGCCGCCCGCTGAGCGGTTCTCCTGGGCCCGGCGTCCACCAGAGCCATTCGACGATTCGCGCACCGCACTGCTGGACGGCTCCGGTGGCGCGCAGTATCCGCCGAGTCGAGCCGGGTGCGACAGCCACGGTAGCCTCCCGCGTCCTCGGCGTCGCTGAATCCCGCTTCGCGCGAGACCGGTTCAGTGGGGCCGGGTGCTGGCGAGGACGGCGGGCAGGATCAGCAGCGCGAGGACGCCGCCGGTCAGGGTGAGGGCCGGGTAGCCGGCGGTGGCGGCGACCGCGCCGGAGGCCAGTCCGCCGCTGGCGCCGGCGACGGCGATGCAGACGTCGACCAGGCCCTGGGTCTTGGCACGGGTGGCGAGCGGGACGGTGTCGGCGATGATCGCGGTACCGGCGACCAGGCCGAAGTTCCAGCCCAAGCCCAGCAGCCCCAGCGCCACAGCGAGCAGCGCGATCGAATCGGGCGGGGCGATCGCGGCGAGCACACCGGCGGCGAGCAGAGTGAGCGCGGAGGCGGCGGCCACGGCCAGGCGCCCCAGCCGGTCCACCGCCAGCCCCGAGAGCGGCGACGGCAGGTACATCGCGCCCACGTGCACGGCGATGACGAATCCGGCCGCGGCGGTGCCGTGGCCGTGGTCGTGCATGTGGACCGGGGTCATGGTCATGATCGCCACCATGACCGACTGGGTCACGATCATCACCAGCGTGCCGAGCGCGACTCCGCCGCGGCCGGTGACGGCGCCGGTGGCAGGGATCGGCGCGGCGACCGGCGCGGGCTCGGCGGCCAGCGCGCGGGCGGTCAGCAGCGGGTCCGGGTGCAGCCACAGGGCCAGCACCGCTGCCGCGGCGGCGTAGACGAGCCCGGCCAGCAGGAACGGACCGGCCAGGTACGGGATCGACAACTGCTCGGCCACGCTGCCGGTGGGCGCGGCGAGATTGGGGCCGAGGACACCACCGACGGTGGTGGCGACCAGCACCGTGGAGACCGCGCGGCCGCGGTGGGCGGGGTCGGCCAGATCGGCTCCGGCGTAGCGGGCCTGCAGGTTGGTCGCATTGCCCGCGCCGTAGACGAACAACGCCGCGAAGAGCGCCACCGGATTGCCGGCGACCGCGGCCGCGATCACCGCGGCGCTGCCGATCGCCCCGGTGAGGTAGCCCGCGGCGAGGCCGATGCGGCGGCCGCGGGCGTGTGAGAGCCGCCCGACCGCGATCGCGGCGAGCGCGGACCCGGCAGTGAACAGGGCGGTGGGCAGCCCGGCCAGGCCGGTGGAGCCGAGCATGTCCTGAGCCAGCAGCGCGCCGACGGTGATTCCGGCGGCGAGCCCCGCGCCACTGAGGATCTGCGAACCGACCAGCACGGTGAGGATGCGGCGCTGGGCGGCCACGATGTCGTGGGCGGTGCGTGCGCCGTGACTCATGGGACTTCCGATCAGGTGAGTTCGGTGGAACCGCGCGCCGATGTACGGTCCGCGTACTCGCCGGGCCCGTCGATCCTAGGGCCGAGCAGCATCTCGGCGGCACCGACCTCGGAGTTCCAGCACGTGCGTCGCCGACGATCGGCGCGGGCGCGGGGTGGGCAGGACCCGACCCCGCCCGGCCGATGTTCACCGGGTGTTCGCTTGCCCTCGACATCGATGGTAGTCAATATCGATACATGTCGAAACAGTCGTTGCCGATCACGCCGATCCAGGCGTGCACCGCCGCCCCGCTGGTGCGCGAGCCCCTCACCCCGGCCGCCGCGGTCGAGCTGGCGAGCGTGTTCCGGGCCCTGTCGGACCCGGTGCGGCTGCAACTGCTCAGCTCGATCGCCTCGCGCGCCGGGCAGGAGGCGTGCGTGTGCGACATCTCCGCCGGGGTCGAGGTCTCCCAGCCGACCATCTCCCACCACCTCAGGGTGCTGCGCGAGGCCGGACTGCTCGAATCCGAACGCCGCGCCTCCTGGGTGTACTACCGGATCGTGCCCGAGGCCATGGCCAGGATCTCGCGCATCCTCGACGCCCACACCACCGGCACGGATGCGGCGGTACCGGCATGACCACCACGACACCGGCCGGGGAGACCGCGGTCGTCGGCAAACTCTCGACCCTGGACCGCTTCCTGCCGGTCTGGATCGGTGTGGCCATGGCCGCCGGGCTGCTACTCGGCCGCCTGATCCCCGGCCTCGGCGACGCTCTGAGCGCGATCGAGATCGACGGCATCTCCCTGCCCATCGCGATCGGGCTGCTGATCATGATGTACCCGGTACTGGCCAAGGTCCGCTACGACCGGCTCGACACCGTCACCGGCGACCGCCGCCTGCTGGCCGGCTCACTGGTACTGAACTGGCTGCTCGGCCCCGCGCTGATGTTCGCCCTGGCCTGGATCTTCCTGCCCGACCTGCCCGAATACCGGACCGGGCTGATCATCGTCGGGCTCGCCCGCTGCATCGCCATGGTCATCATCTGGAACGACCTCGCCTGCGGTGACCGCGAAGCCGCCGCCGTGCTGGTCGCCTTGAACTCGGTGTTCCAGGTGATCATGTTCGCCGTGCTCGGCTGGTTCTACCTCGCGGTCCTGCCCGGCTGGCTCGGCCTCGAGCAGGCAGGCATCGACGCCTCGCCGTGGCAGATCGCGAAGTCGGTACTGATCTTCCTCGGCATCCCCCTGGCCGCGGGCTACCTCACCCGGCGCCTCGGTGAACGCGCCAAGGGCCGCGACTGGTACGAGACCCGGCTGCTGCCGAAGCTCGGCCCGTGGGCGCTGTACGGGCTGCTGTTCACGATCGTCATCCTGTTCGCCCTGCAAGGCGAGCGGATCATCGACCAGCCCCTCGACGTCGTGCGGATCGCGCTCCCGCTGCTGGTCTACTTCGCGCTCATGTGGGGTGGCGGCTACGCCCTCGGCGCGGCCATGGGTCTCGGCTACGCCCGGACCACCACGCTGGCCTTCACCGCGGCGGGCAACAACTTCGAACTCGCCATCGCCGTCGCCATCGCCACCTACGGCGCCGCCTCCGGCCAAGCCCTGGCCGGAGTCGTCGGGCCACTCATCGAGGTTCCCGTCCTGGTCGGTCTGGTCTATGTCTCCCTCGCCCTGCGCAAACGCTTCCGCAGCGAGAGCGCCGCGACCGGAGCCACCCGGCCGTGACCACGCCGACGGTGCTGTTCATCTGCGTGCGCAACAGCGGCAAATCCCAGATGGCCGCCGCCTTGCTCCGCCGAGCCGGACCCGGACCGGTCCGCGTGCACTCCGCGGGCACCGACCCCGGCACGGTGCTCAACCCCCTCTCGGTCCAGGTCCTCGAAGAGGTCGGCGCCGACGTCGAGGGCGAGCACCCCAAACCTGTCGACCCCGCCATCGCCGCGACCGCCGATCGGATCGTCGTCCTGGGCCGCGAAGCCCACCTCGACCCACCACCCGGAGTCACCGTCGAGGTATGGGACACCGACGAACCCTCCCACCGCGGCATCGACGGCATCGAACGCATGCGCCTGATCCGCGACGACATCGCAACCCGCGTCCGGACACTGCTCGCCGAATTCGCCCACCTGAAAGGCACCTCACCGCAATGACTTCCGGCAAGCCCACCGTCCTGTTCGTCTGTATCCACAATGCCGGACGCTCCCAGATGGCCGCCGCCTTCCTCACCCACCTCGCCGGTGACGCCATCGACGCCGCCTCCGCCGGAAGCGACCCCGCCGACCGGGTCAACCCCGCGGCGGTCGACGCCATGGCCGAACTCGGCATCGACCTCACCGGCCGGACCCCGGCCAAGCTCACCTACGCCGCGGTCGAGGCCGCCGACGTCGTCATCACCATGGGCTGCGGTGACGCCTGCCCGGTGCTGCCCGGCACCACCTACCGCGACTGGAAACTCGACGACCCCGCGGGCAAGGGCATCGACGCCGTACGCCCCATCCGCGACCAGATCCAGCATCGGGTGCGGGAACTGGTGGCCGAGTTGCAGGCCACCCGCACCTGACGGGTACGCGACGCGCAGGTTCGCACCGGCTGCCGGGGCGCACACCAGGCCCCGGAGGCGATGGACGACCTCCGATACCTCGGCTTCGATCCTCCCCGCACCGATGCGCGGCGTTGCCGACCGCCCGGGTTGATCAGGGTACGAGGCGAGCGCCGAAGGGGTTGTCGAGCACGATCTTCCAGCCGCCGTCGACCTGGCGACGCAGAGTCGCCACCGACAATCCGCTCTGGGCGACCGGGGTGCCGTCGGGAGCGGTGCCGTTCATCGTCCACGGTGCGATGTGCACGGCGATATCGCCGGTGATCATGACCTCGTGTCCGTGGTCGTAGCGGAAATCGGGGTGCACCGCGGCGAAGGCCGCGAACCCGGTCCGCAACTGCTGCTCGCCACCGACGGGTTCGCCGGGTTCGAACGCCACGACCGCGTCGTCGGCGTAGAAGGACATGACGGTGTCGATATCACCGCGTTCGAGCGCGGCGGTCATCGCGGAGACGGTGTCGATCACGTTCTGGCGCATGCGGATTCCTCGGTTCGAGTGCTAGGGGGAGAGCGTCGCTTCGCCTGGCTCGAAAACTCGTTCGAAGACCGGGCCGACCGACCCTAACGCTAACATTTCGATAATGCAAATGTTGCCGCTATGCTGGAGGCATGAAGCGCTCGGTAGGAAAATCGACCTGCCCGATGAACATGTTCCTCGAGGTGTTCGGCGATCCGTGGACATTGCTGGTGCTGCGCGACATGCTGCTGGTCGGCAAGCGGCGCCCGGCCGAGTTCCTCGACTCCGCCGAACGGATCTCCACCAGCGTGCTCCTGGACCGGCTCAAGCGCCTCGAAGCCTCGGACCTGGTGGCGCGAGTAGGCAACGGCGAACGCAACCAGGTTCACTACGTCCCGACCGAGCGAGCTGTGGACGCGCTGCCGGTGCTGTTCGAGATGGCGTTGTGGAGCATGGAGCACGAGCCGCGGGCCCGGCCACTGGAGCGAGTCATCACCCGTATCCGCTCCGATCCCGAGGCCTACATCACCGAGATCCGCGCCGAACTCGCACGCGAGTTGAGCGGGAGGGCCCCGATGGGCAGTTCCGGGTGAGCATCATCGATGCTCGGCATGCTCCGCATCCCGCCGAACCCGGGGTCCTCCCGGTTCGCGGTGTGGAATCCTGCCGCCGGCGCTCGGCGCGGCCGGCTACCTTCATCCGGTGAGGTCGCGGCGCTGGTAGCCCGCCAGCCCGAGCAGGGTCAGCAGGGCGGCGATCGCGGTGAGGGCGAGGGTGGCAATCCAGTCGGGTGGGGTGTCGGGGACGGCGGCGAGGTGGGCGAAGGGCGACAGCTCGGCGATCCAGGTGGGGGCGCCGGTGCTGTGGGCGATGACGTCGAGCAGGAAGCCGCCCGCGACCGGGAGGGCGCCGATGGCGGCGACAGTGTCGGGGTACCAGCCCAGGGCCAGGGTGGCCGCGCCGAGGCCGAGCAGGGCCACGGGTGCGATGTTCGCGGCGCCGGTGAGGGTGTCGGTCAGGGTCAGCGGTGCGCCGGTGAGCCGGGCACCGACCCACATACTCACCGCGGCCGCGAGCAGCACGACCGCCAGACCTGCCGTGGTGACGGCGATCTCGGCGCCGGCGAGCCGCAGGCGGGTGGTGGGCCCGGCGTGCAGGGCGGTGAAGCGGCGTGCCTTCTCCTCCGCGGCCATCGCCGCGACGCGCCCGGCGGTGTAGAGCCCGGCGGGGATGGCCAGGATGGTCAGCAGGGCGGCGGCGAAGCCGGTCGCGGTGGACAGCCCGCCGAATCCGGCGGTGGCGGCCAGGTCGGTGAAGGCGGAGTCGGTGTCGAAGAATTCCAGGATCGAGGCGGTCATCGCGCCGACGAGCAGGAAGTAGGCGCCGATCCCCGCGGCCCAGCCCAGCGTCGGGGCGATCGCGCGGCGCAGCGCGAATCCGGCCGGGGAGCCGAGCAGCCGGGTGCGGGGTGCGCGGCTGCGGGTGCGCGCGATCGGTGCGGCGCCGAGGTCGCGGTGCGCGGCCACCGCCAGGGCTGCCGCGGCGGGCGCGACCGCGAGCACGGCGAGCACGAGCAGCGGGGCCGGGCGGTTCTCGGCGTAGGGGGCGACGTGCCCGGCCAGCCCGAACGGGGTCAGCCACCCCGCCGAGGCCAGGGCCGGCACTCCGTCGGCGATCATCCGGGCCAGCAGGCTCGCCGCGAGCACCGCGCTCGCCAGCCCGCTCGCCGCGGCCCGCGTGGGTGCCAGCTGCCCAGCCAGCATCCCCACCCCGGCGAAGGTGACGGTGGTGCCCAGCACACACAATGCGTACAGCACCGCACCGTGGGGGTCGGTACCGGCCGCGATCAGCCCGGCACCGACGCAAGCGGCGATTCCGGCCGCGATCGCCGCGAGCACGGTCGAGGCGCGGGCGGGCAGATCGAGCGCGCGCAGCCGTCCGGCGAGCAGCAGCTCCGCCTGGCCGGTCTCTTCCTGGCCGCGGGTCAGGCGGGTGGCGGTCAGCAGGGCCCACACCCCGCACAGCACCAGCACCGGGGTTCCGGTGCGCCAGACGGTGAATCCGCCGGGGTCGTCGAGCGCCAGCGCGGGCCCGAACAACACGCGCACGGCGGGATTCTCGGCCAGGGCCCGGATGCTGTCGCCGCTGAGCTGGTCGGCGAAGGTGGTGCGGTACTGCACCGCGACCATCGTCGAGAGCCCGGTCGCCGCCGCGGCCACGATCAGCGCGCCGCGCCGGGTCTGGCGCAGGGTCAGCCTGCTCACCGCTCGCCCCGGCATCGAGGGGACGAGCGGTGCGGTGGCCGTGGTGGTCACCGCGCGGCCTGCCCGTAGTAGCCGAGGAAGATCTCTTCCAGGCTGGGCTCGCGCGAGGACAGGCTCGTGACGCCGGCGTCGGCCAGGACGCGCAGGGCCGGGGCCGCGGTTCCGGTCAGGGTGAACCGCAGCCGGTGTGTATCGAGGGTCTCGACCGATTCCACGCCCTCGACACCGGCGAGTGCGGGTGGCCGGTCGTCGTAGATGATCTCGACAACGCTGCGATGCAGCCGGCGCAGTTCGGCCAGGGTGGCGATCTGCACGAGCCGTCCGGCGCGCAGGATCGCCACCCGATCGCAGAGGGCTTCGACCTCACCGAGCTGGTGCGAGCTCAGGAACACGGTCTGCCCGCGTTCGCGGGCCTGTTCGACACATGCGCGGAATTGGTGCTCCATCAGTGGGTCCAGGCCGCTGGTCGGTTCGTCGAGTACCAGCAGCGGGGCGCGGGAGGCGAAAGCGGCGATCAGCGCGACCTTCTGCCGGTTGCCGGTGGAGTAGGTCTTGGCCGGTTTGCCGGTGTCGAGGGCGAAGCGCTCGATCAGCTCGGCTCGGTAGCCCGGGTCGGCGCCGGGGCCGGTGGCGGCGATCAGGTGCAGGATCTCCGCGCCGGTCAGCGCCGGCCACAGCGCCACGTCGGCGGGGACGTAGGCCAGGTGGCGGTGCGCGCGGCGCACATCGGCGGCATCGTCGCCGAAGACCCGGACGCTGCCGATACCGGGGCGGATCATCCCGAGCAGGCACCGGATCGTGGTGGACTTCCCGGCACCGTTGGGCCCGAGAAACCCGAACACCTCCCCGGGGCGCACCTCGAGGGTGAGGTCGTCGACGGCCAGGGTGGCACCGAAGCGTTTGGACAGGTTCTGGATCGCGACAGCGGGATCGGTGTCGAGGGCGCGCGGGGGCGGCGCGGCGGCGGTGACCATCGGAAAACCCTTTCCGGGACGGCGAATACGACATTGCCGACCAGACTTCCCGGCGCACCTGCAATGAAAGGTACTCCTCGCACCGCCCCGGCGGAAGGGCCGGCCGCGGTGCTCCGGTCGGCGGGTGTCGCGGGCTAGGCTGGGCCGGGGAGCACGGTGGCGCCGACCGGTTCGCGGACCGGTCGCTTGCTGGAGGGGAGACGACGATGCGATTGATGGATCAGTCCGGCGCGGTGCAGTACGTCAAGCTGGCGGTGGGCTGGGATCCGGTGCGGCGCACCAGGTTCGGATCCCGCAGCCGCGACGTCGACCTCAACGCCTCGGCCCTGCTCTACGCCGATCGGACACTGGTGGACGCGGTCTACCACGAGCAGCTCACCTCCAGCGACGGCGCCGTGCGCCACCACGGCGACAGCACCACCGGTGAGGGCAAGGGCGACAACGAGGTCATCACCATCGACCTGACCCGCCTCGGCGCGCACGTCGACGCGATCGCCCTGCTGGTCACCTGCTACACCGGCCAGACCTTCCCCGAGATCGACAACGCCTTCTGCCGACTGCTCGACGGCACCACCGATCGTGAGCTGAACCGCTATGACCTGGCAACCGCCGGCCCGGTCTCCGGCCTGCTGATGGGGATACTGCACCGGCGCCACCCCGCCTGGGAATACCACCGGCGCGAACTGCCGCTCGCGGCCAGGCACCCGGTGGAGGCCGTCCCGGCGATCACCGCCCACCTGAGCTGATCGACACCCCGGACCAGCCACCGGCCGCGCGAATCCCGAACCGGGTCGCTAAAGTGTGCGGCGGTGTGCCGGGAAGCCTGGTCGGCGAAGTGGTAGTCGTGCTGAGCCAGGGAGTCCTGTGGTGTGTCGATCGTGTCCGCTCGACCGTGCGTCGTTCCGGTGGTTGATCCACCACCGCCCGCCGAACGGGGCGTGGTCGGCGTTCGAACGCAGCCCGGACTCCCCGAGCCGGTCGCGGCCGTTCGGCGCGGCCTGTGCGACCCCCGTAGCGACGGGCAGTTCCGTACGCGCTGGGACCGGGATCCAGACCAGCGCCGCCGGGATCAGCCGATGACCGTCGTCGTCGTGATCGCCGCGGTACTGCTCAGCGCGGCAGCGGTGCTGACCTGCTACCGGCTGCTGGCCGGGCCCGATGTGCTCGATCGGGTCGTAGCCGTGGACTGCCTGGTCGCCACGGTGGTGGCCGGGCTCGCGGTCCGGGTGGTCGCCACCGGCGACACCTCGCTCATTCCGGCCCTCGTGGCGCTGTCGCTGGCCGGATTCCTCGGCACGGCCGCGGTCGCCCGCTATCGCGGCAGCCGTTTCCGCTCCGACGACCCCGGTCCGGGTGCCGGCGGCCCGCACCGGTGAGCACGACGATTTGCGGGTGCCGGGGGACTCGGGCAGAGTAAGCGGCGGAGAGCCGGGAAGTCTGGTCGGCACCTGGCCCGGGAACCGGGCAGGTTCGCCGACGACAGGACCGCTCATGTCACCCACTCCCTCCCCGCCGGGCACCGCCCGGCTACCCAGCTGCGCGAGACGCCGATGAGCGCGCCGCCGCGACTGCTACGGCCCGGATCGTGGACCGAGACCCAGCGCCTGGCGACGGTGCTGCGAACCGAGACCGCCGGTGGGCTGCTGCTGATCGGCGCCGCGATCATCGGCTTGCTGTGGGCGAACTCGCCCTGGTCGGCGGGGTACGACCGGCTACGGGAGTTGCAGATCGGCCCCGCGTCGCTGCACCTGGACCTCAGCCTGGGTACGTGGGCCGCCGACGGACTGCTGGCGATCTTCTTCTTCGTCGTCGGCCTGGAACTCAAACGGGAATTCGTCGCGGGCGATCTGCGCGATCCCGCCCGTGCGGCGCTGCCCATCGCCGCCGCCGTCGGCGGCATGGTGGCACCGGCGCTCATCTTCGTCGCGATCAACGCCCGAAACAGCGACGCGTTGTCCGGGTGGGCGATTCCCACCGCCACCGATATCGCCTTCGCCCTGGCCGTGCTGGCCGTACTCGGATCTCAGCTCCCGGCCGCGCTACGCACCTTCCTGCTCACGCTCGCCGTGGTCGACGACCTGCTCGCCGTCACCGTGATCGCCGTCTTCTACACCGACGACCTGCACCTCGGCTACCTGGCCGCGGCCGCCATCCCGCTGGCGGTGTTCACCCTGGCCGCGCGCCGCGCGCCGACGGTGTGGCTGTTGCTGCCCGCCGCGCTGCTCACCTGGGGGCTGGTGCACGCCTCCGGAGTCCACGCCACGGTGGCCGGCGTACTGCTCGGCCTGTCGGTCCCGGTCCTGGCCGGCCACGCCACCGGCGCCGGGGGCGAGCACGGGCCGGCGCAGCGGTTCGAACACCGCATCCGCCCGCTCTCCGCGGGCATCGCGGTACCGGTGTTCGCGTTCTTCGCCGCCGGCGTGCACCTGGGCGGGGTCACCGCCTTCACCGCCGCGCTCACCGACCCGGTCGTACTCGGCATCATCGCCGGCCTGGTCCTGGGCAAGGCGGCCGGCATCACGCTCACGACCTACCTCGTGGCCCGGTTCACCCGCTCCCGGCTCGACGACGACCTGGCCTGGATCGACGTCCTCGCCATCGGCTTGCTGGCCGGAATCGGTTTCACCGTCTCGCTGCTCATCGCCGGCCTGGCCTACGACGACCCCCTCGTCGCCGACCACGCGCGGGTCGGCGTCTTCCTCGCCACCGCCATCGCCGTACTCCTGGCCGCGATCCTGCTCACGATCCGCAACCGCGCCCACCGCGCCATCCGCGACGCACACGAACGCGACGACGACCACGACGGGATCCCCGATGTCCACCAACGGCCGTGATCACTGACCCCGCCCCGGCCCGCACCCTGCTGCGATCCCTGCGCCGCCACAGGATCGAGATCCCCGCCGCACCCGAGACCCGCGACCACCTGCTCGGCCGCGTGCACGACGCCTGGCGCACCGGCCGGCTCAGCGACGTCGGCTCCATCGCCACCGCGCTCACCGCCGACCACGCGAGCCCGATCCCCGGCCGCGTGCTGTGCAGCGGGCTCACCAACGCTCTGATCAGCGGCGACAACGCGGTGCTTCCCCTGGCCCAGCAACCGGTCACCGGCGAACGCCCGCTGCGGCGCTGCGCCCTGGCCCGGTTCGACCACAGCGACTGCGCGCTCTGGACACTCCGCGCGCACAGTATCTGGCTCGCCTGGGCCCTCGCCCGTATCCCCGAGCCGCCGGTCGGCAACGACACGGTGGTGGCAGCGCTTTTCAGCGATTGCCCCGGCTACGGGCACGAACTGCTCACCGAGCAGGCCACCGCGCGTCGTGATCCCCGCACGACCGCCCACTCGCGGCCACGCGGGTGAAGCGGGCGCCGCGCGCCGATTCCCCGGCCCTCCGCCGCGGTTTCGGACAGGTCGGAATCCTGCGCATCCCGCAACTGCCGGTGCACCCGGTGCGGGCCATCATCACCCGTATCGGGTACGCGATCGCCGCGCTGGCGACAGCCGTGCTGGTGGTCTACCTCGACCGCGACGGCTACACCGATTCCCACGACGGCACGGTTTCGCTGCTCGATGCCGTCTACTACGCCACGGTCTCGCTGTCGACGACCGGCTACGGCGACATCGCCCCGATCACCGCGCAAGCGCGCCTGGTCAACATCGCGGTGATCACCCCGCTGCGGGTGTTCTTCCTGATCGTGCTGGTCGGCACGACCCTGGCCGCGCTCACCGAGGACTCCCGGCAAGCCATGCGGATTCAGCGCTGGCGACGCCGAGCCGGCGACCATGTCGTCGTCATCGGGTACGGAACCAAAGGCCGCGCCGCCGTCGATGCGCTGGCCGGCGAGGGCTACCCGCCGGATCGGATCGTCGTGGTCGACACCGACCTCGGCGCATGCGATGCCGCCGCCGCCCGCGGGCTGATCACCCTGCACGGCTCGGCCACCGAGTCCCAGGTGCTGCGCCTGGCCGCGGTCCACCGCGCGGGTGCGGTCGTTGTCGCCACCGGCCGCGACGACACCGCCGTGCTGGCCACCCTCACCGCCCGCCACCACGCCCCGCGGGCCCGGATCACCGCAGCCGTTCGCGAAGCCGGGAACGCTGGACTGCTGCGCCGCTGCGGCGCCGACACCGTCGTGGTCACCTCCCAGACCACCGGGCGGCTGCTCGGCGTCGCGCGCACCACCCCGCGGGTGGTCGACCTCATCGAGGACATGCTCACCCCCGAATCCGGGTTCGCCCTCGCCCAGCGCCCCGCCCGCCCCGATGACATCGGCCGCGACGCCCGCGAACTGCCCGAGCTGGTCCTCGGCATCGTGCGCGACCAGCACCTGCACCGGGTCGGCGACCCCGGCACCCGCATCCGGGCCGGCGACGAACTACTCGCCCTGCGCCGCATCGAGCACAACCCATGACCTGGCACGCGCGCTCTCGCCCGGATCGCCGGCCACGGTGACCGGACTGCCGGCCCGCACCGACCCGGCGATATCGCCGGATGCGGTCGCTCCGGGCCGGCGAGCAGTCCCGCTCCGCCACCATTCAGCCGATCTCACCCGTTTCGGGGGAGGTGGGCCCGGACGCCGCCGCAAAGGCTGGGAGCCGGACCCACCCGAGGTGGTGACCTGACCGGAGGACCAGGCCATTTCCGCTGCTCCTCCAGGCCGGATTCGACGAGGCGCTCACCGATTCGGCGAGTCCTACGCCGACCGGAACGAACGCGATCACGCCGAGCTGTGCCGGGCGATCGACGACGGCCGGATCGCACACCCGGGGGTCCGACGCGGAAGAACTCGGAGGAGCGGTGTGATGGACGCGAACGGCAAACCCGCGGTGGTCGCGGGGTCGGGGCTGGTCTTGACCGTGCTCGCGGCGAGTCAGTTCCTGATGACGCTGGACAGCTCGGTGATGAACGTGTCCATGGCGACGGTGGCCGAGGATCTGGGAACGCCGATCACCGGCATCCAGACGGCCATCACGCTCTACACCCTGGTCATGGCGACGCTCATGATCACCGGTGGCAAGCTGGGGACGATCATGGGCAGGCGGCGGGCGTTCGCGCTCGGCCTGGTCGTCTACGGCGCGGGCTCGCTCGTCACCGCCACCGCGCCGAATCTGCCGGTGCTGCTGATCGGCTGGTCGCTGCTGGAGGGCATGGGCGCCGCGCTGATCATGCCCGCGATCGTCGCCCTGGTCGCCGCGAACTTCCCGCCGGAGCGGCGGCCCGCCGCCTACGGTCTGGTGGCGGCGTCCGGGGCGATGGCGGTGGCGGCCGGACCGCTGATCGGCGGCGCGGTGACCACCTTCGCCTCCTGGCGCTACGTCTTCGTCGGCGAAGTGGTGCTCGTCGTCCCGATCCTGCTCGCGCTCGGCCGGATCCGCGATGTCCCGGCCGCGAAGACCCGGCTCGACCTGGTCGGGTCGGCGCTGTCGGTGGTGAGCCTGGGCATGCTGGTGTTCGGCGTGCTGCGCTCGGGCGAATGGGGCTGGATCAGACCCGAGGCCGGTGGCCCGGAGTTGCTCGGGCTCTCGCCGGTGCTGTGGCTGCTGGTGGGCGGGCTGCTGACGCTCTTCGGGTTCCTGCGCTGGGAAACCCACCTGGCCGCGACGGGCGGTGAACCGCTGCTCGATCCCGGGATTCTGGACAATCGCCGGCTCACCGGCGGGCTGAGTATGTTCTTCGCCCAGTTCACCGTGCAGGCGGCGGTCTTCTTCACCGTGCCGCTGTTCCTGTCCGTCGTGCTCGAGCTGAACGCGCTGCAGACCGGGCTCCGGCTCGTTCCGCTGTCGGTGGCGCTGCTGCTGGCCGCGGCCGGGATCCCCGCGCTCCGGCCGCGGGCGAGCCCGCGGCGGGTCGTGCGATTCGGGCTGACCTCCATGATCATCGGCATTCTGTTGCTCGCGGCCGGGATGGACCCGGGCGCCGCGGCCGGTGTGGTGGCGGTGCCGATGGTGCTGATGGGCTTCGGGCTGGGCGCGCTGGCCTCCCAGCTCGGCGCCGTCACGGTCTCGGCGGTCCCCGATTCGCGCAGCGCCGAGGTCGGCGGCCTGCAGAACACGGCGACCAACCTCGGCGCCTCGCTCGGTACGGCGCTGGTCGGGTCGGTGCTCATCGCCACCTTGAGCACCTGGGTCATGGCGGGGTTGCGCGACGATCCCGCGGTACCCGCGTCGGTGCAGGAGCGCGCCACCACCGAACTGGCGGCCGGTGTCCCGTTTCTCTCCGATACGCAGCTGGCGTCGGCGCTGGCCGACGCGACGGTTCCGGAGACGGTCGCCGATGACGTTCTCGCGCTCAACGCGGAGGCGCGGCTGGAGGCGCTGCGGGTCGCGTTCGGGGTCACCGCGCTGCTCGCCATCGCCGCGCTGTTCCGCACCGGCCGGGTACCCCGCGAGCCAGTCGGCGCGCAGGACGACGCGCGCCGATGACCCGGTCCGTGCGGCTACGTGCTGAACCCGCGCGACGGCATCGGCCCCGACGGCACGCGCCTACTACGTCGACTCCCCCACCCGCCGCATCGATGTCCTCACCGTGCGCGACGGGCAGCCGTTCGATCGGAAACCGTTTGCGCACATCGCGACCGGCTCACCGTCGACGCGGGTCGGGGGTGACGGGAATACCCGGCCGGGATCACCGCTTGGCGTAGTCGGCGACACCTTGCCAGTCGATCATGACGCAGGGTTCGTCCCCGACGGTCCAGGCATCGTGCCCGGGCGGGACGACCATGAAATCGCCGGGCCCGTACTCCTGCTTCTCGCCGTCGTCCATGACCACCGCCAGGTGCCCCGAGACGCAGTAGCCCATATGGGGCGCCTGGCAACTGTCGGTGCCCGCGATCGGCGCGACGTGTTCCGACCACTGCCAGCCGGGCTGGAAGATGGCCCGGCCCACCGGGCCGGCGTCGAGATTGACCAGATCGAGTCGACCCTTGCCCGCTTCGAAGGGGCGGGTCTCCTCGGGTGAATCGAAATTCCTCCGTACCAGACGGGACATCACCGTTCTCCTCGGTACTCGTGGCGTCGCGCCGAGTTGCGTCGGTGCGGTCCACCTCCACCCGTGCCGCTACCGGCCCACCCTCGAGCAATAGATTGTGATGGAGATCATAGTTTACGGCGTTTGACGCGGCGGCGGCAAGGGGCGCTGCCACGATTCAGGCGAAGAACGCGGAAGCGACAGGCGCGCCAGAACCGGCTCGAGGCCGGGCCGTCCTGTCGATGATCCGGCATCGACCAGGCGCAGGTGCTGCTCGCCTCGACGTCCGACGTCGACACGGCCGTGGCCTCGGCGGCGCAGGCGCAGAAGGTGTGGGCGGCCTACAACCCGCAGCGCCGTGGCCGGGTGATGATGAAATTCGTCGAGCTGGTGAACCGCGACATCGACGAACTGGCCGAGCTCCTCTCGATCGAGCACGGCAAGACCGTCGCCGACTCCAGGGGCGATATCCAGCGCGGCATCGAGGTCATCGAATTCGCCGTCGGCATCCCGCACCTGCTCAAGGGCGAGTTCACCGAGGGCGCCGGTACCGGCATCGACGTCTACTCGATGCGCCAGCCGCTCGGCGTCGTCGCCGGCATCACCCCGTTCAACTTCCCGGCGATGATCCCGCTGTGGAAGGCCGGGCCGCCCTCGCCTGCGGCAACGCCTTCATCCTCGAGCCCTCCGAGCGCGACCCGTCGGTGCCGCTGCGGCTGGCCGAGCTGTTCCTCGAGGCCGGGCTGCCGCCCGGGGTCTTCCAGGTGGTCAACGGCGACAAGGAGGCCGTCGACGCCCTGCTCGCCCACCCCAGAGGTCCGAGCGCTCGGCTTCGTCGGTTCGTCCGACATCGCGCAGTACATCTACTCGACCGCCGCCGCCAACGGCAAGCGCGCGCAGTGCTTCGGCGGCGCCAAGAACCACATGATCGTGATGCCCGACGCCGACCTCGACCAGACCGTCGACGCGCTCATCGGAGCCGGCTACGGCAGCGCCGGGGAACGCTGCATGGCGATCAGCGTCGCCGTCCCGGCCGGCGAGGAGACCGCGAACCGGCTGCGCGCCGCACTCGTCGAGCGCATCGCGCGGCTGCGCGTCGGGCACAGCCTCGACCCCGAGGCCGATTACGGGCCGCTGGTCACCGGCGCCGCTCTGGAGCGGGTCAGGAGCTACATCGGCCAGGGCGTCGAAGCCGGAGCCGAACTCGTCGTCGACGGACGCGAACAGGCCGCTACCGAGACGACTTTCGGCGACAACGACCTCGAGAACGGCTTCTTCATCGGCCCCACCCTGTTCGACCACGTCACCACCGACATGTCGATCTACACCGACGAGATCTTCGGCCCGGTCCTGTGCATCGTGCGCGCCGCCGACTACGAGCAGGCCCTGACGCTGCCCTCCGAGCACGAGTACGGCAACGGCGTGGCCATCTTCACCCGCGACGGCGACGCCGCCCGCGACTTCGTGTCCAAGGTCCCCCTCGGCATGGTCGGGGTCAACGTGCCCATCCCGGTTCCGGTGGACTACCACAGTTTCGGCGGCTGGAAGCGCTCCGGCTTCGGCGACCTCAACCAGCACGGCACCGCGGCGATCCAGTTCTACACCAAGGTCAAGACCGTCACCCAGCGCTGGCCGTCGGGCGTCAAGAACGGCGCCGAATTCGTGATCCCGACCATGAACTGAACGGTCCTGGCACTATTGCCCGGATCTCCCGAACCGTGCGCGCGACGGCGTCGCACTCGCGACGGACGTATGGATTCCCGATGGCGGCCCGGCGCCCGTGTTGCTGGTGCGTCTGCCCTACGGCGAAGCCAACCCCGACGGCTCTGTCACACCTGTTTCCCCTTATTCGCTACCTCCGGTCGTCGTGGTACTCGGGCAGCCCGGCGATCCCGCCGGGTTCACAGGAAGATCGCGCGTGTCAGCCGGACCGCGTACTCCGGATCGGGATCGACCGTCCCGTCGCCGACCCGCTCCGCGATCGCGGCGATGGAGATGTCGCGGCGCTTCGGCAGCCGGTCCTTCTCCGCCGAGGCCAGCGCGGGCGCCATCTCCTCGCGGGTGAGATCCGTGCAGTAGCACGGCGCACCAGGTTGCTGACGCCACGACTCGGCCAGCGGACCGGCATCGAAACCGTCGAAGCCGGTCTCCTCGACCAGGGTCATCCCCAGCCTCCGTGCCTCGACGTCATCGGCGGCAACCGGGATGGCGATGCGGCCCGGGGTCCCGGTAGGCACACCCTTCTCGGCCAGCGACGCCGCCCCGATCGCGTTCCACGCCTTGACGATGGGCCGCCCGATCTGCTCGGCAACCCACACACTCTCGACCTGACCGTCTTCGATGGCCGCGATCCTGTCGTCGCGCAGCGGGTAGTAGTTCGACGTATCGATGACGACGGCGGCGGCCGGTGCCGCGGCCAGCGTCGAGGCGAACCCGGGCATCCGATGCAGCGGCATCGACAGGATGACCACCTCGACGTCCTCGACCGCCTCGGCCGCCGCGACGGCGCGCGCACCGGCGACCAACGCCTCGGGATCGATCGTTTCCGGGCCGCGCGAGTTGGCGATCTTCACCTCGTGGCCGGCCGCACTCAGTTCCCGGCTCAGCGTCTTGCCGATGTTCCCGGCGCCGACGATTCCGATCTTCATCGCAGAAGTGCTCCTTCGTGTCGTTGATTAGCTCGGGTGATGCGCGAGGCCCTCGAGCGTGCGCCGAGGTCATCCATGCCACGACTGGTCAGCCGACAGGCCGAGGTGACCCGGTCGCCGACACCACGGATCGCGGCCTCCAGCGGCCTCGGGGCGTTGGACCAGGGGCGTGATGATGCCCGTGTCCATGTCCAGACGCGCGCCGAGGGCACCCTCGGTCTGCGGAGTGCCGTCCAGCAACTCCATAGCGCACTAGACAGTAGCACGCTAGATTAATTCCGTTTCGCTGCGGCGCTCGCCCCTCGCGGTAATGTGGAGGTATTCTCCGTTTTCACCGAGGAGGTCGGATGGCAGTCCACCAGGAGGCGACGCCGCGGAAGTCACGCGCCGATGCGGAGCGCAACCGGCTGCACATCCTCGACGTCGCGGAGGAGTTCTTCGCCGAGCACGGCGTCAGCGGCGCCATGCAGGACATCGCCAAGCGAGCCGCGATCGGGCCGGGCACCCTCTACCGCCACTTCCCGACCCGCGAGTCCCTCCTCGCGGCACTGCTGCAGGCCCGCTGGGAGGAGCTGGACGCCCGGCGGGCCGAGATCGAAGCCGAGGAGGACGACCCCCGAGCCGCGCTGGAGCTGTGGCTGACCGCGCTGGGTGACTATGTGACGGTCTTCGACGGCCTCCCCGGCCCTCTCCGAGAGGCGCTCAGCGAGACCACGTCGCCGCTGGCGATCACCTGCGAATGGCTCGTCGAGATCACGGGGCAGTTCCTCGCCGCCGCTCAGGCGGCCGGGGTCGCCCGTCCGTGGGTGCGCGATCGGGACCTCGTCCTCACCGTGCTGGCCTCCGCGTGGATCGCCGGTGCACAACTGGCGGACGAAGGCTCGGCGGACTCGCTGCGCGCCATCGCACGGGAGGGATGGCACGTGCCATCCACACTCGGAAGTTCTTCCTCGACGCCGTGACCGGACGATTCGCATCGGCCGCCCGGATTTCGTGGCCCGGGTCATAGCCGGCGCGCCGTTGACAAGCGGAGACCTTCTCCGTATCGTTCCTACATATACGGAGACCACCTCCGTTTATCACCCCTTGCATCGAAGCACCGGGTGACGCCCTGGTAGCGCGTGGTATCGGCCACGCCCACTGCAGCCCCGTCGAGTGCCGACCCACCCATCGGCCCGGACTCGATGCTGCGCGCCGACGGGCCGGGGTACATCGCAGCAACCGACTTCCACACCTCACGAGATGGCGAGCACGCACATGACCACCTCCTCGGCATCCGACGTCGCGGCCGCGGCGCCGTCGACCCCCTCCGGCGACCGGCTCCCGCCCGGTGTCGCCCTGGTCATCGGGGTCCTGATGGCCTCGACGTTCATCGTCTTCCTCAACGAGATGCTCCTCGGCGTCGCCCTGCCCACGCTGATCGCCGACTTCGGGGTCAGCCCGGGCACCGGCCAGTGGGTCACGACCGGCTTCCTGCTGACCATGGCCGTGCTGATCCCCGCCAGCAGTTTCGTGATGCGGCGATACCACATGCGCACGATCTTCCTGACCGCGATGTCGCTGTTCATCGTCGGGACGACGCTCGCCGCGGTCGCGCCCACGTTCGGCGTCCTGGTGGCAGGCCGGATCACTCAGGCCTCCGGCACCGCCGTCTTCCTGCCCCTGTTGATGACCACGACGATGCGTTTGGTCCCGGTCGCCCGCCGGGGCCGGATGATGGCGATCACGACGGCCGTGCCTGCCGTGGCGCCCGCTCTCGGCCCGGCGCTGTCGGGTGTCGTACTGGCCGCGCTGAGCTGGCGCTGGCTGTTCATCCTGATGCTGCCGATCGCGGTCGGCGCCCTGGTGCTGGGCGCGTGGGAGCTGCGCAACACCACCACCCCGGAGCCGGTGGCCATGGACGTGCCGTCGCTGTTGCTCTCCGCGGTCGGATTCGGCAGCCTGGTCTACGGGCTCTCGCTGATCGGCGAGGCGTCGGCCGGGCACTCCCCGATCTCGCCGTACCTGCCGATCGCGGTGGGGCTGGCGGGCCTGGTGGCGTTCGTCCTGCGGCAGATCCCCCTGCAGCGCCGTGACAGTGCGTTCCTGGACATGCGGATCTTCCTCCGGAAGTCGTTCCGCGTGGCACTTGTGACCATGGTCTTCGTCGCGGGCACCGGGATCGGCCTGCTGATCGTGATTCCGCTGGTGCTGACCAACGTCACCGGCCTGAGCACCCTGCAGCTCGGCCTCTTCCTGATCCCCGGGGGCGCGGCGATCTCCATCGTGGCGGCCCTGAGCGGCCGGGTGTACGACCGCTTCGGCCCGCGCCCCCTGATGATCCCCGCCGCCCTCGTCTGGCTGGCCGTCCTGTGGTTCTTCAGCGGGGTCGACGAGAGCACGAGCGTGGTCACGCTGATCCTCGCGTGGCTGGTGTTCACCAGTGCGCAGGCCGCGATGTGGGCGACGCTCACGACGAGTGCGATGGGCGCGTTGAAGGCAGAGCTCTACTCGCACGGCGCCTCGGCCTTCGCCACCGCCCAGCAGCTCGCCGGTGCGGCGTTCGGTGCGGTGTTCATCTCGGCCTACACCATCGGTTCCGGTGCCGGGAACGCCGGCGTGCTGAGCACCGCCCAGGCCGAGTCCGCCGGACAGGCCGCCTTCATCACCGCCTGGGTGATCGGCCTGCTCGTGCTGGCGGGCGCCGTTCTCGTCGGGCGGACGTCGAGTGCGGCCACCGAGGGGACGACCGCCCTCGAGACGGTCGAATCCGAAACGCCTCGCGAAGCGGGGGTCCGGTGACCGCGGAGAAGAAGCTGATCCTCGGGATGGGGCTGATCGATGGATACGGCGGCCTGCACGGCGCCTGGCGTGCCCCGCACGTGGACCCCGGGACCTACGCCGATGTCGACGCCACCGTGCGGCACGCGCGAGCCGCCGAACGGGGCAAGTTCGCCTTCCTCTTCACCCCCGACTTCCCCGCCGTACGCGGCGACGTCGAACACTCCACGATCAGCAACCTCATGGACCCGCTCATCCAGCTCACCGCCGTCGCGCGCGAGACGACGAACATCGGCTTCGTCGCGACCGGGTCGACGACGTTCCAGGAACCGTTCAACACCGCACGCCAATTCAAGGCCCTGGACGTCGTCAGCCACGGGCGCGCGGGCTGGAACGCGGTGACGACCAGCGACCCCGCCGTCGCCGCGAACTACGGACGGCCCGTCGCCGATCGGGCCGAGCGCTACCAGCGGGCGCACGAGACGATTCAGATCGTCCAGGCACTCTGGGGCAGCTGGGGAGAAGACGCGTGGATCAAGGACCAGGCAGCGAACCGCTTCATCGACCCGGCGAAATTGCAGCCCGTCAACCTGCGGGGCCGGTACGTCGCTTCGCGAGGCCCCCTGGCGATCCCGCCGTCGGAACAGGGTCAGCCCGTCGTCTTCACCTCCGGCGGCCCCAGCCCGCACCTGCTGTCGATCGCCGGCCGCTACGCGAGCGGATTCATCGCCGAGGTGTGGACGATCGAACAGGCGCGCGCCCAGCGCGAGCTCGTGCGGAACGCCGCACGCGAAGCAGGCCGCGACCCCGACGAGATCAAGTACATCGCCGGCCTCATGACCACCGTCGCGCCGACCGTGCGCGCGGGCCTCGACCGTCGCCTGACGTACTCGGCCGACGTCATCGAGGCCCGCCTGCCCCACCTCGGCGCGATGCTCGGAATCCGGATCCAGCCCGACCGATACGACGAACCACTCACGCAGGACCAACTGGCCTCCGCGCACGCCGCACCGGCGGACCCGCGCTCGTCGAACGCCCTCGCGGTGGCACGCCAGGGGTGGTCCCCGCGCGACATCCTCGCCCACGGCGTGATCGACTACCACCCCACCGTCGTGGGTCCGGGCCGGCTCCACGCCGACCACCTACAGGAATGGTTCGAAGCGGGCGCCGCCGACGGCTTCTGGGTCACACCCGACATCTACGAGGACGGCGTCGACGCCTTCGTCGACGAGGTGGTGCCCATCCTCCAGGAACGCGGCATCTACCCCACCGAATACCCGGGCCGGACCCTGCGCGCGAACCTCGGCATTCCGCACCGGTACGGGCTCGACCCGCGCATCGCCGGAACCGACGGGTGATCGGGGAATGCCACCGATTCCCCGATGACCTCTCCGCGGTACATGTCCACGGCACCGACCGGAGTGGGCCGAAGTGCCGGAGACCTCACAGGCGGGGGCGATCAGTCGTCGGAGACGGTGATCGTGACGTCGATATTGCCGCGGGTGGCGTTCGAGTACGGGCACACCTGGTGAGCCTTGTCGGCCAGGCTCTGCGCCGTGGCGTGGTCCAGATGCGGCAGCGTCACCTCCAGGGTGACCTCGAGCCCGAAGGCGCCGCCGTCGAGCGCGCCGATGCCGACCTGCGCGCCGACCGAAGAATCGTCGACGTTCGCGCCCGCCTGCTTGGCCACCATCCGCAGCGCGGAGTGGTAGCACGCCGCGTAGCCGACGGCGAAGAGCTGCTCGGGGTTGGTCCCCTGGCCCGAGCCCCCCATCTCGGTGGGGATCGCCAGCGTCACATCGAGCTTGCCGTCCGACGTGCGTCCGGCGCCGTTGCGGCCGTCGCCACTCACGATGGCCTCGGCGGTGTAGATGGCTTCCATGTGTTCTCCTGTCGTCGGATGTGTCGAGGGGCGGTGTCACGCCGCCCGGTGCACGGTGCGGGTCAGCCGGTCGAGGGTCGAGCGGAGCTCGGCCGTTTCCCCTGCGGTGAGCCCGGAGCGCGAGGCCGGCAGTAGCGGCACCGCGATCGCGCGCTCCCGCAGCGCCGCACCGGCCGCGGTGAGGTGTACCGCGACCCGCCGCTCGTCGGCGGCCTGCCGTTCGCGGCGCACCAGCCGCCCGCGCTCCAGGCGGCGCAGCAGCGGCGAGAGCGTGCCCGTGTCGAGCTCCAGCTCGCGACCGAGGTCGCGCACCTCGCGCCCGTCCCGCTCCCACAGCGCCAGCATCACCAGGTACTGCGGGTAGGTGAGGTCGAGCTCGGCGAGCGCGGGGCGGTAGACGGATGTCAGCGCACGCGACGCCTTGTACAGCGCGAAGCAGAGCTGCTGGTCGAGCGCGAGGACATCCACTCCCACAACGTAGCGCACATTTCAATTGAGAACAATCTAGTTGCCCGCGATTCAAAAGTGGGAGTGACGACGATCGAGCGGGTCTACAGGGCGCCGAGCTCGCCGTCGCCCGCAGGCAGCGGCTGCAGCAGGCTCACCTCGATGGACTCCGCCAGCAGACCGTCGAGCTCCGCACTCAGGGCGGCGAACGCCGCTCCGCCGCCGTGTTTCTGCAGGTCCTCCGCCGAGCTCCACTTCTCGATGACCACGAAACCCGTCCGGCTGCGGTGCGCGGCATAGAGCTCGCACCCCGCGTCCTGCTCGTGCGTGGCCGCGACGGCCCGGCGCAGCGCGGCCTCCACCGCGTCCTCCTTTCCGGGCAGCGGGACGAGATCGGCGACGACCACGACGGGTTCGGAATCGGCCATGAGCACTCCTTTTTCAGCGCCCCACGCCGCAGCGGCGCGGGAGACGTACCCGAGCCTAGAGCCGGATCGGTGCTCGGCGCGGGGCAATTCGAGCCCTACACCCCGGTGGCGCCGAAGACGACGATGCGCATCGCGCTCCCGTCTCTCGTCAGCTCAGGCCGTAGGAGACGCCGGTGAGCTCCTCGGAAACCGCCCACAGCCGCCGGGCGATCTCGGTGTCGTGGGACTGCTTGCTCGATTCGGCGAGCACCGGGTAGCCGCGCAGGCCACCGGGGCCGCCAGGGCCGTAGTACTGACCGCCGCGGGCGGCCGGGTCGGTGGCGGCGCGCAGCGTCGGCAGCGCACCCATCGCGGCGGACTGGGACAGCAACCGCATCGCCGGCACCCGGATCACCGCGGGCAGATGCCTGCCCAGCTCGGTATTGGAGCCGCCGGGGTGGGCGGCGAGCGCGGCCGTGCCCTGCCCCGCGGCGGTCAGGCGGCGCTGCAGTTCGTAGGTGAACAGCAGGTTGGCCAGCTTGGACTGCCCGTAGGCTTCCATCCGGGTGTACTTCCGATCGAAGTTCAGGTCGTCGAAGTGGATGGCGGCGCGGAGCCGGTGTCCGACGCTGCTGACGGTGACCACGCGCGAGCCCGGGACCGGCAGCAGGTGCTCGAGCAGCAGCCCGGTCAGCGCGAAGTGGCCCAGGTGGTTCGTGCCGAACTGCAACTCGAAGCCGTCGGCGGTGCGCTGCTTGGGCGGATACATCACCCCGGCGTTGTTGATCAGCAGGTCGATGCGCGGGTGCGCGGCCTTGATCTCCTCGGCGGCGGTCCGGACGTCGGCCAGCGCGCCCAGATCCAATCGCCGCAGCTCGACCCGCGCGGCCGGGGTGGCGGCGACGATGCGCTCGGCGGCGGCCTTGCCCCGGTCGAGGTCACGCACGGCCAGCACCACGCGGGCACCCTCGGTGGCGAGCGCGGCGGCGGTCTCGAAGCCGAGCCCGGAGTTCGCGCCGGTGACGATCGCGGTGCGGCCGGTCTGGTCGGGAATGTCGGCGGTGGTCCACTTCGCCATGCGATCTCCTCCGTAGAATCGGTAACCGGAGCGTTGACTCCGCTTACCGACGACTATACGGAACGTGCGCCCCGTTTCAAGGCGCCAGGAGGTGAGACCGGAGTGGCCGACACTGCCAGACCACTGCGTGCCGATGCCGCCCGGAACCGGGAGACCGTGCTGGAGAACGCCTATCGGGCCTTCGCCGAGGAGGGGCTGACGGTGCCGATCGACGAGATCGCCCGCCGCGCCGGCGTGGGAGCCGGCACCGTCTACCGGCACTTCCCCACCAAGAGCGCCCTCTTCGCGGCCGTGATCGACCATCGCCTCGGCCAGGTCGTCGCCGCCGGGCAGGCCCTGCTCGACACCGGACCACCGGGCGCCGCCCTGGCCGGTTTCATCCACGCCATGGCCCTGGACTGGGGCGCGGCCGATCAGGGGCTGGCCCAGGCCATCGCCGGTGCCGGCACTCCGGACGATGTCGTGCCGCAGGCCGAGGAACAGTTCATGGAGTTGCTCGCCGAACTGCTGGCCGCCGCGCGGCAGGCCGGGACGGTGCGCGCGGATCTCACTCCGCGGGAGGTCAAGGCGATCATCGTCGCTTGCCAGGCGGCGCAGAGCCACACCCCCGACGTCGCGGACCGGGTCACCGCGATCATCCTCGACGGGCTCCGACCGCGGTCGTAACTCTCGCAGCGCGTCTCCGGTGTCGCGGCGGGCCCGGCCCGTCGGCCATCGGGGCCTCTACATCCGGAAACCGGCGGGGCCGCGCACCGCAGCGGCCGCCAGTTGCTCGGCCCGCGCGGCCGACACCGGCGAGCCGGGCGGGCCGAGCGCAGAATGTTGCGGCAGGGCGCCATGGTCACCCCCGGCCGCCCCGGCACGCGGGCCGCACCGCGCGTCCGCTACGCGCCCGGCGGACCGATGGTTGCCCGGTCACAGCTCAGGGGCGACGAAGAGGAATTGCCAGGCGCGCGTTGCCGCTTGCAGATTGAACCGGATGTTCATATCGCGGAGGTCGAACCCGGTGAGCTCACGGATGCGGCCGAGGCGATAGCGCAGGGTGCTGCGATGGATGTGGAGGGCAGCGGCGGATTCGTCGTAGCTGCCGCCGCATTCGAGATACTGGGCGAGGGTGTACACCGCCTGCCGCCGCACCCGCGTAGCCGGACGGTCCGCCGCCGGATTCGGTCGACTGCAACCCGTACAGCAGCTGCTGGAGCTCCGAGGTGAGCGACTGCACCCGCTCCGGCGGCGCTTCCTCCTTGACGGCCTGTCTGGCGTCGGCGATCAGCATCTCGGCGCGTGCCCGCTCGTGCGGCGGCGCGCTCTCCCCGAGCTCGGCCAGCCGCCGTTCCACCTGGTACGCGGCCGAATCCAGCGCGTTGCGGGCGTCGACGGCCTTGCGCAGCTGCTCGTCTTCGCGGCGGTGCCGCTCGGCCTCGGCGAGCATCCGATCGACCTCGGACTGGTCGAGATTGGACTGCTCGCTGATCGTGATGCTCTGCTCGCCACCGGTGTCCTTGTCGCGCGCGGTGACGTTGAGGATGCCGTTGGCGTCGACGTCGAAGGTGACCTCGACCTGCGCCTGGCCGCGTGGCGCGGGCCGGATGTCTTCGAGCCGGAATCGGCCGAGCGCCCGGTTGTCGCCGGCGCGCTCGCGTTCTCCCTGGAGCACGACCACGTCGACCGCGGGCTGGTTGTCCTCGGCGGTGGAGAAGACCTCGCTGCGCCGGGCCGGGATGGTGGTGTTGCGTTCGATGATCTTCGTCATCACCCCGCCCTGGGTCTCCACGCCCAGCGACAGCGGCGTGACATCCAGCAGCAGCACGTCGGTGACCTCGCCCTTGAGCACGCCCGCCTGAACCGCCGCGCCGAGCGCGACCACCTCGTCCGGGTTCACGCTCATATTCGGGTCCTTGCCGCCGGTCAGCCTGCGTACCAACGCCTGGATCGCCGGGATGCGGGTGGAACCGCCGACCAGGATCACCTCGTCGATGTCGTTGGCGGTGACCGTGGCATCGGCCATGGCCTGCTCGACCGGGCCGAGGCAGCGCTGCACCAGATCCGCGGTCAGGTCCTCGAACTTCGCGCGCATGAGCGTGGTGGTGAGGTGCTTGGGCCCGTTCGCGTCGGCGGTGACGAAGGGGAGGCTCACCTGTGTCTGTGTCACCGAGGACAGCTCGACCTTGGCCTTCTCCGCCGCCTCGAAGAGTCGTTGCAGCGCTTGCGGATCCGCGCGCAGGTCGATGTGCTCCGCGCGCTGGAATTCGTCGGCCAGATAGTCGACGATGCGCCGGTCGAAGTCGTCGCCGCCCAGGTGCGAATCGCCCGCGGTGGAACGGACCTCGACCACGCCGTCACCGACATCGAGCAGGCTCACGTCGAAGGTGCCGCCACCGAGATCGAAGACGAGCACCGTCTCCTGGGTCTGCTTGTCCAAGCCGTACGCCAGCGCGGCTGCGGTCGGCTCGTTGATGATGCGCAGGACCTCGAGTCCCGCGATCCGGCCCGCGTCCTTGGTGGCGTTGCGCTGCGCGTCGTTGAAGTAGGCGGGCACGGTGATCACCGCTTCCCTGACCCGCTCCCCCAGATACTTGCTCGCGTCGTCGACCAGCTTGCGCAGCACCAGCGCGCTGATCTCCTCGGGCGCATACAGTTTGCCCCGCACGTCGAATCGGGCTACCCCGCCCTCGCCCTCGACGACGTCGAAGCTCACCGCCCTCGCCTCCGCCGAGATCTCGTCGAAGTGCCGCCCGATGAAGCGCTTCGCCGAGTAGATCGTGCCCTTCGGATTCAGAATCGCCTGCCTGCGCGCGAGCTGACCGACGAGTCGCTCACCGCTCTCGGTGAAGGCGACCACCGACGGCGTGGTGCGCGCGCCCTCGGCATTGGCGATCACCACCGGCTCCCCGCCCTGCCAGCTCGCGATGACGGAGTTCGTCGTTCCCAGATCGATCCCTACAGCAGTGGCCATATCAATTCCTTCGGATCAGCGCGGCCGACCGGCCGCCGGATACTCGATACCGCCGATCCTGCCGACCGTCTCGAAGCCACAACACGGCCCGGCAAGGCGAAAAGACACGCACCGATTGGTCCTGCCGGAACAGGGGCGACCACCACCGGCCCCGATCCTCGCCACCGGGATCTCCGAGCTCGCCGGATGGCTCAACGGGATGATCTACGCTCGAATGGGCGCTCGAACTGTACGCACCACGATCGTCACGCCTCGTTCGACCCGCTCCGGTGCCGGTCGATTCGCTGGCGCTGCCTGACCCCGTACGCCGCCTCCTTGACCGCGGTATCGTCCTCGAGACCGGACCCGAGGGCCCCGCCGATGGTCGCGATGGACGCCAGCAGCCACGCGAGGGTGAGGTAATCGGAAGAAGTCACCCCGTGCCCCAGAACGGGGGACAGGAGTTCAGGGGAGACGGTCAGCCACGCCGTGAACAACAGCAGGCAGAACAGGGCAACATACAGGACGCCGACACCGACGACCAGGGTGATCACGGTCGACATGTTGTACAGCACCGATCGATCGCGTTCCGCTCGCGACCGTGGTCGCTCCCAGAGCTCGTGGTCGAGAATCAGCCACAGAATCATCGCCGCGACCGACAGGACCGTCGCGGCGCTCATCCGCCAGGGGCTCATCGTGTCGGCGAACATCCAGATCGTGTCGGTGGAGAGTGCGATCGCTCCGGTGGCGAAGGCGCCGACCAGCACCTTCGAGAGACCGGTTACCAGTCGCCACGGCCGGTTGGCTCGCACCATCCCCGACAGCAGCCGCAATCGCCGCAGCCCCGGGGGTGCGAAGTACCGGATACCGCTGGTCGACTGCACAGACGGGAACCGTCGTGCCGCCCGGGAAGACGTGAATTCCAGGTCACCGAGCAGAGAGCTGATCACGAGTTCGGTGACGGTGCGGATACGGCGCTCGACCTGGATGCCGCCCACCCCGGGCACGGAGAGGAGCGCGAATCGGTGGTCCACACTGACATCGGCCACTACCGGCAGCGTGCCCTCACGGCGTGGCAGATCGGTGAGGTACACCACGAGATCCACGGCTTCGGCGGACGGATCGACCAGGTCGATCACCTCGGCGAAATCCGTTCCCTCGGCCAGCAGATAGGAATCGCGGCGCACGTGCGCCGACCACCGCCGCTCGATCCCGCCACGGGCTCGCAGACGTCCCGGCATCCACTCCGCCAGGCGTTCCGCGATGGCAGCGGGCTTTCCCGGATCCGCGATCAGCAACACCGAGACCCGCTCGCCGTCCCCATCGGCTCTCCAGCTCCCGTTCGCGTCCATCGCCTCCACGTACCCGCTCGAACCGGGCACAAACTCCGGGCGCCGCCGACTCGGGCGATGCCGGCCACCGCCGAGCGGCGGCTTCGAGTCGGTGGTTCAGAGCTTGTTGGCGAGCACGTCGAGCCGGCTGATCTCGGGCGGGGTGGCGAAGAGCTCGTCAGCGCGTTCGCCGAGGGCCTTGCCGACCGGCCCATCGAGATGTGCGTCCCGCGCGGCCTCATCCGGGAATGCGTCGATGATGCCGAACGTCGAGGGGCCGAACCGTACCGCGAACCAGGGCTTCGTGCCGGGCTCCTGCTCGACGAGCGGCAACGCCGACCGGAGGAATTCCTCGACTGCGTTCTCCTTGCCGGGCTTGGCTTCGAGCCGGACCAGCAGCGCTTTGGTGGCCATATCGGATCTCCTGTTCGAGGTGGTGGACACGGTCCAGCATCACACCATCGACCGGCGATGGGAAGGAGCCGCGCGAACCCGAACAAACAAATCGATCTCACCCCCTAGCGATCGTGGAGCTACAAGAGGAGACTTCCTGATGGAAGGGAACGCGACGCCGGAAGGAATGCACCCACTGCTCGTCGGCTACGACTTAACTGTGCTGGTAGGCCGAACTTTTGGTGTAAATATTCGTTCCGTGCGCTGTTGCGTCGTTCGCCTTCAGGAACACGATCAATTCGGCCGGTCGTATACAGCTTGTGGCCGCCGCGCGGGCAGCAACCAGAAATGCCGCAGCTGAGGGAGTGTCGAAATGAAAGCGCTTGTGTACGACGGGCCACGTGCCGTGCATGTGAAGGATGTGCCCGATGCGAGAATCGAGCAGCCGACCGATGTGCTGGTGAAGATCACCAGCACCAATATTTGCGGATCGGATCTCCATATGTACGAGGGCCGTACCGATCTGGAGCCCGGGATGGTCCTCGGTCACGAGAATCTGGGGATCGTCGCAGAGGTGGGCAATGCGGTGGTCAAGGTGTCGGCCGGGGATCGGGTGTGCCTGCCGTTCAACATCGGCTGCGGTTTCTGCCGAAACTGCGAGGGAGGTCTTACCGCGTTCTGCCTGACGGCCCACCCGGATCCGGAGATGGCCGGCGCCGCATTCGGTTTCGCCGGAATGGGACCGTTCCGGGGTGGACAGGCGGAGTATCTGCGGGTGCCCTTCGGTGACTTCAACTGTCTGCGGCTGCCCGAGGACGCCGAGGACAAGGAGACCGACTACGTGATGCTCTCCGACATCTTCCCCACCGGATGGCATTGCACCCGCCTGGCCGACATGCAGCCCGGCGATTCGATGGTGATCTACGGGGCCGGGCCGGTCGGGTTGATGGCGGCGTACTCGGCGATGATCCAGGGCGCGAGCAAGGTGATGATCGTCGACCGGCACCCCGACCGGCTCCGGCTCGCCGAGGAGATCGGGGTCGTTCCGATCGACGATTCGGAAGGCGACCCGGTGGAGCAGGTCCTCGATCAGACCGGCGGGCGCGGCGCCGACAAGGGTTGTGAGTGCGTCGGGTACCAGGCGCACGACCCGCAGGGTCATGAAGACGCCGCGATGACGATGAACCGGCTCGTCGACTCGGTGCGCTTCACCGGCCACATCGGCGTGGTCGGCCTCTTCCTGCCCCGGGACCGAAACGGCCCCGACGAACTCGAACGCCACGGCAAGATCGCCTTCGACATGGGCAAATTCTGGTTCAAGGGGCAGAAGATGGGGACCGGGCAGGCCAACGTCAAGCACTACAACCGACAGCTGCGCGACCTCATCCACGAAGGCCGGGCCACACCGTCCTGGATCGTCTCGCACGAGCTCCCGCTGGCCGAGGCCGAGTCCGGCTATCAGCATTTCGACGCCAGGGACGACGGATGGACCAAGGTCGTCATGCATCCGTGAGGCGTCCCGGACCGAGAGGAGAACGACCATGGTGACGACACCCACGTCCCGAAGGAGCAGGTCATGACGGTGAACCAGAGCTCGATATCGCTCGATGACGCGCAGCGGGTGATCGCCGCCGGACAGGCGAGAGCCGACGAGATCGAGTCGCCGTCGAACATCGCGGTGGTCGATGCCGGCGGCAACCTGGTGGCCCACGTGCGGATGGACGGTGCCTGGATCGCCAGCATCGACATCTCGATCAACAAGGCGTTCACCGCGCGGGCGCTGGACATCTCGACCGAGGACCTCGCGGCCGACGCGGGTCCGGGCGGGCAGTTCTACGGGATACACGCCTCCAACGGGGGGCGCATCATGATCTTCGCAGGCGGCGTGCCGCTGCGGCGCGACGGCCGGGTCGTCGGCGCGGTCGGGGTCAGTGGTGGCACCGGAGAGCAGGACAAGACCGTCGCCGAGGCGGCCGTGGCGGCGATGTGAGCACTGGACTGCGGCGGCACAGCGAGGTCGCGAACCGGCGCCGCCGCCGACCTCGCACCGGGCTTCGACCGCGCCCGGTTCGATCGCTGCCGCCGGGCCGAGCCACGGTGTCGGCGTGAACCGGAGGCCGTTTGGCCGCTCGGGGCCAGGGTAGGCGGCCACAATGATTGGTGAAAAGTCCACAATTCTGCTGATCGCCGATCCCGGTGCTCCGGAGGTGATCGCCGGACATCTGTCCGATTCGCTCTCGGACACCGCTACCGACGGGCCCGCCTCCGACAACTGGGACGTATCGGTGCGGTGCCAGGCGTACCCGATCGACGAGCGCACCGAGTTCTCCGAGGTCGTCGACACCATCGACCCGGGTGGCGAGAGCGAGGACGTCGTCATCTACCTCACCGATCTGCCCCGGCGCCAGGGAACGACACCGGTGCTGGCCGACGTCAGCGTGCCGGACCGCTTCGCGGTGATCTCCACCCCCGGGATGGGCGGTGCGTTCATCCAGCGCCGGGTGCGGGACGTGGCGCGCACCGTCCTGGCCGAGGTGGCGAGCCGGCCCGGGAAACCGGATGCCCCGGCGAAGCGGCTGCAGCGCGTCCAGGACGACGACGGCGTTCACTACCTGGCACCGTCGGCGCTGTCCCGGCTGCGGCTGCTCGCCGGCATGGTCTACGCCAACCGGCCGTGGCGATTGGTGACCGGCATGTCGAAGGTGATGATGGCGGCCTTCGCCACCGGAGCCGTGAGCCTGGCCTATCCGACGATGTGGCAACTCTCCGCCACGATGGGGCCGTGGCGACTGAGCGCGGTCACCGTCCTGGCCACCGTGGCGATGATCGCCTGGCTCATCGTCGAACACCGCCTCTGGGAACGCCCGCGGCCGGGCGGCGAGCGGGAACGCGCGGTGCTGTACAACGCCTCGACGGTCATCACCCTGACCATCGGCGTCGTCGTCTTCCACGCCGCGCTGTTCGTCCTGCTGCTGCTGACCGCATGGTGGACGATCCCGCCGCAGATGGTCACCGAGAACACCGGACGGCCCATGGGCCTGGTGACGCTGCTCCTGATGGCCTGGCTGGTCGCCGCCGTCGCCACCCTCGGCGGTGCGCTGGGATCGGGCATGGAAGACGACGAGGCCGTCAAGGCGGCGACCTACGGTGCCCGGCAACGCCAGCGATTCGATCGCACGGACTGACGCACCCCGGTATTCGGCTCCGTTTCCTGGGGCGAACCCCGGACGGAGACAGGGTGGCCGGTGCGAACCGCGATGTCGGTTCGGCGCAGGCATTCTCGCCTGCGAGGTGCAGCCGCACTGCCTCCGCGAACACCGCGGAGGCAGTGCGGCTCGTTCACTTCGCCGGGAACGGCGCGTTGATGGTGCTCTGGTACTGGATGAACGCCGCGATCGCCACCGGCGCCCCGATCAGGAAGGCGCCGATGATCGCGCCGATCGGGGCGAGCGCACCGGCGCCGATCAGGCAGCCCGCGATCGGGCCCGCGCCGAACAGGGTGGCCAGCGGGCCGGTGAGCGCGGTGCCCGCGATGCCGCCGAGCAGGCAACCGATGGTCCCGGTGCCGACCGCCCCGATCACCGCGCTGACGGTGGAGGCCATGGAGATCGTGGTGGTCATCCGGGTCCAGGCCGCGACCTCGCGGTCGTACGGGGTCTTCCACGGAGCGCTGTCCTCGAAGGGCAGCGCGACCGGGTTGTAGCGGGCACGGTCCATCGACAGCACCGGGGTCAGCCGGGCGGTATTGCCCTCGACCCGCGCTTCGATCGGGAAGGCGATGTCGTCGTAGTTGAATTCCAGCGGGACCCCGGCCAGCACCTCGCCGGTGGCGGCGCGGATCTGGAATCTGCCGTCCTCGACGATCAGCGACCCGGACTCGATACTGATCACCGCGGCGGTGCCGTCGTGGTAGGCGCGGTAGTTCACGCCGGGGGCGACATCGACGGAGAGGTCGGGGGCGGCCTGCGCGGCTCCGGCGCCGACCATCGTCGCCGACAGTGCCAGGGCGAGCGCGGCGGCGGACTTGCGACAGTTCTTCATGGAGATTTCCTCATCTTCCGGAGGGTGGAGCGGTGCCCGAGATCCGGGCACGTCGGGGGGTGCGGGCCGCAGCGGGCCCGCGCCGGCGCTCGTGGCCGAGCGCCGTCGTGATTCTTCGATTCGGTTGTGCTAGCCGATGTTCGGGAAGGGGCCGCGTTGTTCCCGTTGCAGGAAGTTCCAGCCGGCCCGCACCTGCCCGGGGGCGTAGACCCGGGCTCGTTTGGTGCGGGCCTCGGCCTCGCCGGAGACCCGCAGCGGCTCGGCGCCCGCCGCGGCCGCGGCGGTCAGCTGCATCCGGCAGGCCTTCTCGAGCAGGACGGCCGCGAAGACGGCGTCACCGATCGACGGCCCCGCCACGACCACGCCGTGGTTGACCAGCAGCAGCGCATTGCGCTCCCCCAGTGCCGCGGCCACGCTTCGGCCCAGGCCGGGGGTGCGGATCAGGTCGCCGGTCTCGGTGAACCGTGCGATGTCGGGTGGAACGAACATCGTGGCCTCGTGTCCCACCGGCAGCAACGGGAGCCCGGTGGCGGCGAAGGCTGTGGCCGCCTCCGGGTGGGTATGGATCACGCACTGCACGTCCGGGCGCGCGCGCAGCACCTCGCTGTGGATGAACCGCTCGAGGTGGGGTGCGCCCTCGCCGAGGACGACCTCGCCGTCGAAGCCGAGGAGCTGGATGTCGGAGGTGCGGAGTTCCTCGAAGCCGAGGCCGGGCCTTTTGAGCCAGAAGCCGCGGCCGTCGGCGTCGCGCAGCGACAGGTGTCCCCACACCAGATCGGAGTGGCCGTTGGCGGCCAGTACTTTCCCGGCTTCGACGACGGCGGCGCGCTGGTCGCGGTCGCCCTGGTCAGCCACGGGGACCGGCGAGGAAATCACCGGCGATCTTGTTGAATTGCTCGGGTTGTTCGAACATCGGCCAGTGCCCGGCGTCGCTGATCGTGGCGAAGCTGCCGTTCGGCAGGATCTCGCTGGCGCGCTGTCCGACGGCGGCCCTGGTGGTGGGGTTCTTGTCGGTCCAGACGACGAGCACCTCGTGTTCGATGGCGGCCAGATCGGCCTGGTTCAGCAGGTAGGCGCGGTTCTCCTCGCTCGGTTGTTCGGCGACGAGCTTGGGCATGGCTGCGCGGCTGTCGGGCAGGGTGTAGATCCGGTAGCGGGCGTCGACGAGCTCTTCGGTCACCGTGGCCGGGTCGGCCATCAGCCACTCCAACCGGGCCCGCACGCTCTCCCGGGTGGGTGCGTCGACGGCCTTCCTGGTGACGTTCTGCACCCGGGAGTGCACCTCGGCGCTCTCCCGCCGGGCGGCTTCGTCGTCGAGCAGGATCCCGGCGCCGGTGGCGAAGACGATCTTGCCGATACGGTCCGGATGGGTCTTGGCGGTGTGCAGGGCGATCCAGCCGCCCAGGCTCTGCCCGACCACGTGGGCCCGCTCGATCTCGAGGGCGTCGAGGAAGCGCAGCAGGTGCTCGGTGAAGACCGGAGCGTGGTAGGTGACATCCAGCGGCTTGTCGGTGAAGCCGTGGCCGAGAGCGTCGATGGCGTGCACGCGCAGTCCGCGCTCGGCCAGCGGGACGACGTTGTGCACGAACCCTTCGACATGGCCGGTCAGCCCGCCGACCATGATGACGTGCTCGCCTGCCTCGCCGGCTTCCAGCGCGCGGGTGCGCCAGGGGCCGGCCTGGTGGTAGCGCACTTCGGCGCCGAGGGTCGAGGTCCAGAAAGACATGGGGAACTACCTTCCGAGATGGTGGAGGATCCGGGGGTTGACGATGTCGGGCCGCTCGTAGTGCGGCCACTGCTTGGCGGCGGCGACGGTGAGCAGCGCGGAGCCGTCGATCCCCGAGGCGGCCGCGCTCAGCAGCGCCGCGGGCAGGTGGCCGTGTTCACCGCGCACGAACAGCACCGGGCTCGTGATGGACCGGAGCCGGCCGTCGTCGAGCACGAAGCGGTCGTTGTCGGCGGTGCGCACCGCTTTGTGCACGGCGGTGGCGCCGGGCAGCCCGTACAGCCGGCGGCGCAGCTCGACCATTTCGTCGTCGCAGCTCGCCGGGTCGTGCAGCAGCTGGGCGAAGCGGAGCCGCACGTTCTGCTCGGACGGGTGGTCGAAGACCTGGCCGCCTGCCTCGGCGGCGCGGGCCACCCGCGGATCGCCGAGCCGTTCGGCCTGGCGCTGCAGCCCGGCGGGCTCGATCAGCACCAGGCGGGCGAATCGGCCCGGATGTTGCCCGGCCAGCAGCAGCGCGGCCCACGCGCCGAGGGATTGGGCCACGACGTCGAAGCCGCGCCCGTCGTCGAGCAGGTCGAGGACGGCGTCCACGTGCCGGGCGATCTCGCCGATGTCGTAGCTGGAGCCGGTCTGCGCGGTGAGCCCGTGGCCGAGCAGGTCCAGGCTGATGACCTCCGCGTGTGCCGACAGCGCGGTGACGTTGCGGGCGAAGCTCTCCAGGTGGCCGCCGCGGCCGTGCAGCAGCACGATCGGGCGGGGCCCGGACGGGCCCGGGGTGCGCACGATCCGGGTGCGGGTCCCGGCTGCGTGCAGGTAGTGGAGCTGTGACCCGAGGTAGGTGGACCAGAGCGTCATCGCAGGTGCTCGTCGAGGAAGGCCAGGGTTCGTTTCCAGGTCAGCTCTGCCGCGGCGGCGTCGTGGTTGGGGTGGGTGTCGTCGTGGTAGGCGTGCCCGGCGCCCGGGTAGCGGTGGAACTCCGCCCCGCGGGCGGCGGTGGGGGCCGCGGCTTCGACGGCGTCGATCTGGTCGGCCGGGATGGCCGCGTCGTCGCCGCCGAAGTGGAACTGCACCGGTGCGTTCAGCTGCGGCAGCAGTGGCAGCCGGGATCGCGGTTGCCCGCCGGTGGTGTATTCGGCGGGCAGGACCGGGATGCCGTACAGCGAGACGATGGCGCTCAGGTCGCGAGTCTGCGCGCCCCAGGCGAGCACGGTGCCGCCGCCGAGGCAGAACCCGATCGCCGCGGCGGCGGCCGGATCTGCGGCCGGGAGTTCGCGCGCGAAATCGAGCCCGGCCTGCAGGTCAGGAACGGCCCGCTCGTCGGCGGCGGCGCGGAAGGCCAGCGAACGACGCTCTTCGGGGGTATCGAAGTTCTGCGGTGGCATGCCCCCGACCCGGCTGAACAGGTCGACGGTCAGGCTCACGTAGCCGGCGGCGGCGATCCGGCGGGTGACCTCGCGGCGATGCTCGGTCACGCCGAGGTTCTCGTGCGCGGTGACGACCACGGGGTAGCGGCCTTCGGCGGCGGGGACCGCGAGGTATCCCCGCACCAGGTCCGGGCCGGAGTCGAAGTGCACCCAGCCTGACCGGGTGCCGTCCGCACCGGTGATGAGATTGGTTTTCACAGCGATTTCCTCGTTCGTCCGGGCGGGCGGCCGCCCAGGGGTTCGATGGTGGTGGCCGCCAGATCGGCCAGGCCGGCGCCGATCTCGGCGAGCCGGGCTTTCGAGCCGCGCGTAGCGGGCACGATCACCGCGACCGCGCCGAGCGGGCGGCCGCCGACGGCGACCGGCACCGCGACCCCGGAGACCCCCGGGATGTACTCGTTGCTGTCGGTGGCGTAGCCGCGCCGGCGTGCGAGGGCGACTTCGCGGATGAGGGTGTCGGGGTCGATGACGGTCTCCGGGGTCCGGCGTACGAGGTGGATCCGCGGGATCAGCGCATCGGACTCCTCCACGTCGAGCCCGGACAGCACGGCCTTGCCGATACATCCGCTGGCCAGTGCCGACCGTTTGCCGACCGGGGAGGCGACGCTGAGCGGGTGGACCGAGTCGACCCGGCTCATGATCACCACGGAGTTGTCGATCCAGTTCACCCCGGCGATCAGGATCGTCTCCCCGGTGTGCCCGGCGATCTCCCGGACCATGTCGGCGGTGACGCTGATCAGCGGGCTCGAGTTGGAGACCAGCCCGCCCAGTTCCAGCAGCCGGGTGCCGAGCGCGTAGGTGCCCCAGTCGTCCTGGCGCAGGAATCCCCGCTCGACCAGGGTGCGGGCCAGGCGGTGGGTGCTGGAGAGGGGAAGCCCGACGGTCTCGGCCAGTTCGCGCAGCGTCAGCTCCGGGTGGGCGGCGTTGAAGGCGAGCAGGATGTCGACGGCGCGGTTGACCGACTGCACCGGCTGGGAGGATGTTCCGCTGGTCTCGGGCATGGTCGCCGCTCAGCCGCAGTAGGAGGGAGCGTCGGCGATATTGTTCCTGGTGACGACGGTGGTCGGGATCTGGTCGATCACCGGCCCGTCCTGCGGGGTGGCCAGCAGCTCGCCCATGGTGCGGACGGCTTTCACGCCGAGGGCGTAGGGGGAGCTGGCCACCAGCATCGCGAACTTGCCCTGCTCGGTAGCTTTCAGCCCCTGCTCGGTCCCGCCGTTGGTGACGATCTTGATGTCGGAGCGGCCCGCGTTCTCGAAAGCGGTGAGCACGCCGAAGGCCATCTCCTCGTTGGGGACGAACACGTACCGCACCCCGGGCTGGGACTGCAGCAGGTTCTCGGCCACTTCCTGGGCCTTCGCGCGCTGGAAGTTGCCCGGCTGTTCGAAGACCACCGTCGCCGAGCCGGCGAGCTGGGATTTGAAGCCCTTGATGAACAGGTCCGAGGCGGCGCCGGGGGTGCCTGCCACGATGGCGACATCGGCGCGCTGGCCGGCCGAGTCCTCGTTGATCCAGGTGGCGGCCTTCTTGCCGGTGGTGAGGACGTCGGAGAGCTCGGCTCCGGCGACCTGGTCCATGTTCGGCCCGCCCACCGAGGTCAGGAAGATCGGGATGCCGGCGGCGTTGGCCTTGGCCACGGCGCCCTCGAGGGAATCGACGTTGACCGTCTGCAGGACGATGGCATCGACCCGGCGCACGATCATGTCCTCGACACCGGATTGTTCCTTGGCCGGGTCGTGCCCGGAGTTGCTGGTCACCAGGTCGAGCGAGGACGCGGTGGCCTGGTCGCGGACGCCTGCCTCCAGGCAGCGGTGGAACTCGAGGTTGTCGGCGTTGACGAAGCCGATGGTGCGGGCGCCGTTGCCCGCGGATCCGCCGCAGGCGGCGACGGTGCCCGCGAGCGCCGCGGCCAGGCAGGCGGCGGTGACGGTGCGAGCGGTGGTACGGAAGGGGTGCATGGCGAAGGCGCTTTCGGAAGAGGTGGCGGGGTCAGTGGGTTTCGCGGTGCCGGAACCGGTTCGCGATGGCGGCGACGAGCAGGACGGCGCCGACGGAGACGGGGTGGTAGAAGGAGTCGATCTGCAGCAGGTTGATGCCGTTGGCGACCACGCCGAGCAGCAGCACGCCCAGGACGGTTCCCACGACCGTGGCGCTGCCGCCGTGCAGGGCGGTGCCGCCGATGACGACCGCGGCGACGACGGTGAGCTCGAGGTAGAGCCCGGCGGTGCCGGGGCTGGCGGCGCCGAGCCGGGAGAGCAGCATGATCCCGGCGACGCCGGCGAGCACGCCGTTCAGGACGTAGAGCGTGACGGTGTGGCGGACCACCGGGATACCGGCGAGCCGGGCGGCGGTCGGGTTGCCGCCGATGGCGAGCGCGTCCCGGCCGAAGCGCGTCCAGCGCAGCAGCAGCCCGGCGCCCAGGCAGATCAGCGCGGCGATGATCAGCAGGTACGGGATGCCTGCGAGCTCGCCGGTGCCGAGCCAGGTCAGGCTGCGGCCGACCGAGATGCTCTGGCCGTGCATGGTGATCAGCGCGACGCCGTCGAGGATGGTCGCGGTCGCGAGCGTCGTCACGAAGGGTGCCACCTTGAAGTAGGTGATCACCAAGCCGTTGATCAGTCCGAAGAGTGCGCCGAGCACCACGCCGCAGCCCGCGGCGAGCGCAACCGATGATCCGGAGTCGACGAGCTCGGCGACCACCGCGACCACCACCGCGACCTGGCTGCCGAGGGAGAAGTCCAGTCCGCCCGAGGCCATCAGCACGGTCAGCCCGGCGGCCAGCACCGCGATCACCGCGACCTGGCGCAGCACGTTGACCAGGTTGGGGCCGGTGGCGAAGACCTCGGACTGCACGGCGAGGAAGCTGCAGGTCACGAGGAGGACCGCGACGAGGCCGAGGTGTTTGGACACCGCGGCGGGTAGTCGCTCGGTGGACAGGGCCGGAACATAGGTCGCGGCGGTCATGAGGTACCTCCCAGGAGAAGATGGGTGAGCTCGGGGTGGGTGAGGTCGTCGGCGGAGACCTCGGCGACGACTCCCCCGTCGCGTACGACGACGATGCGATCGGCCAGCCGCAGCACCTCGTCGATGTCGCAGCTCGCGATCAGGATCGCGACGCCGGCACCTGCCAGTTCGTCGATCAGCGCGTGGATGTCGGACTTCGCGCTGACATCGACCCCGGCCGTCGGCTCCTCGAGCAGGCATGCCGACAGATCGGTGCCGGAGAGCCATTTGCCGAGCAGCACCTTCTGCTGGTTGCCGCCGGAGAGCGAGACCACCGGCGGATCGGACTGCAGGGTGACGACGCCGAAGCGCTCGCGCGCGGCGCCTGCCCGCTCCCGCAGCCGTTTCCAGTTCACGATCGGGCCGCGGGCGGCCGGGTCGAGCGCGGTGATGTTCTCGCTCACGCTCAGCTCCGGCACCAGCCCCTGCCCGAGCCGGTCCCCGGTGACGCAGCGCAACCCGCTGCGCAGGGTCTCCGCGACCCGATCGGGCCGGATCGGGTTGTCGCGCACCGTGACCGAACCCTCGTACCCCCGGCGCAGCCCGCTCAGGAACGGGAACAGCTCCTGCTGGCCGTCCCCGGCCGGGCCGAGCACCGCCACGATCTCACCGGCGTCGACGGTGAGATCGAGTGGCCGCAGCCGTCCGGGGCGGGCCAGCCCGCGGATCCGCAGCACCGGGTCGTGACCGCGCGGCGCGCGGGCGGGCCGTTCGTTCACCACCGCCGAGCCGACCATGGCGTGCACGATCTCGTGGCTGGTCAGCTCCGCGGTCGCGGCGTCGAGCACGGTTCGTCCGTCGCGCAGCACGGTGACCGCGTCGCTGATCCGCATCACCTCGTCGAGGTGGTGGGAGATGTAGACGATGCTCATGCGCTCGGTCAGCGAGCGCACCAGCCGGTGGATCAGGGCCGCGTCGTGCCCGCCGAGGGTGGCGGTGGGCTCGTCCAGCACGAGGAGCCGCCCGCCCCGGTGGGTTTCGCGCGCGATTTCGACGAGGGTTTGCTGACCGGGACCCAGTGTGTCGACAGTGACCTGCGGGTCGATGTCGAGTTCGAGATCGTCGAGCATGCGCCGCGCGATCGTGCCGGCCTCGCGCCAGGACACCGCGCCGCGGAGCCGCGGCAACCGACCGAGCAGCAGGTTCTCCGCCACCGTGAGCGCGGGCACCAGGGTGCGCTTCTGGTACACCGTGGCGATCCCCGCGGCCCTGGCCGCGCGCGGCCCGCCGTGCGCCACCGGCTGCCCGCCGATCCGGATGGTGCCCGCGTCGGGCGCGATCGCGCCGCTGAGCACCTGGATCAACGTCGACTTCCCGGCGCCGTTCATCCCGAGCAGGGCATGCACGACACGGTCGCCGACCCGGAAGTCCACGCCGTCGAGCGCGCGGGCGCCGCCGAAGGACTTCACGATCCCGGTCATCTCGAGCGCGAGCGGCGCGGCGGCGCCGACGTCCGGGACGGCCGGTCGGTCCGCGGTCACGGTTCGCTGTTTCACTGGCCCGCCCATGTCAGCCTCCGGCGTGGCGCGCCGGGGATTCCGGCTGCGCGTGGGTGTACAACCGCCCGTGCGGAATGCCGAGCAGCACGAGCAGGTTTCGCAGCGCCACCGGGTTCATGCCGTCGGCGCGCAGGAAGTGCGCATCGAGTTCGGCCACCGCGACGGCTTCGCCGGCGTCGATGTCGTAGCCCGCCAGCACCGTGTCCGGGTTCGCGCGATAGGAGTCGAGCAATCCGTCGACGTGTTCGAGGTCCCACGCCAGCTTGGTCAGGCCGAGCACGCTCATGCCGTCACCGCCAGGGAGACCACGCCGATGCCGATGGCCCAGTCCGGCATCGGCGCGTACCCGAGCACCGTCGCCGTTCCGCCCGCGCAGGCCTGGGCCAGCAGCCAGGTGCGGATCTCGAGCGCGCCGTTGCCCGCGTGCTCGAGGATCTCGGCGTCGGTGAGTGCGAGTACCTCGTCGATCTCGCCGCGTTCGAGGCGGCCGAGGAACTCGTGGTCCCACGCCTCGTTGATCTGCCCGAACTCCGGCAGCCCCACCCAGTGCGAGACGCCGCCGGTGGCGATCAGGGCCACCGAGGTCTCGGCGGGCAGCGCGGTGATCGCTGCGCGCAGCGCGCGACCGAGGTCACGGCAGCGCGCGAGCGACGGCAGCGGCGGAGTGTTGCAGTTGACGAAGAACGGCACCACCGCGCGCCGGTGCAACCCCAATCGCAGGATCGGGACCATGAACGAGTGGTCGAGCTTCATCTCCATCGCCTTCGCGACGTCGAATCCGGCCGCCACCAGCTCCGCGTGCAGCGCGTCGGCGCTCTCCGGCGCGCCGGCCACCTCGCCGCCGGGGTTGCCGAACTCGCCCCATGCCGGGAAGCGCGGAGCCGAGCCGAGGCAGAAGATCGGGTAGTGCTCGAGTCCGAAGGTCTCGTAGTGGTCGGTGGCCACCACGATCACGACGTCGGGGTCGGCCGCGGCGAGATCGGCGGTCAGCTGTTCCCATGCGGTGTTCAGGACGGTGTTGCGGTCCGGGTGCGCGCCCGGGTTCTTGATGATCGCGCCCACGTGCGAGGTGGCGCCGGCACAGACCAGGTGGCCCATCAGAGCGCCACCTCGAGGTCGTGCGGGCGGTCCGCGCCGCGGCGCGCGACATCGGCCGAGAGCAGCGCACCGCAGGCCGGACAGGCGTAGCGCCGGATCTCGAGCACGTCGGAGAGGCGGGTGGCGAGGCTGACGCGGTGCACGTCGTGCTCGATCTGCTCGCCGGCGTTCGCGCGCCAGGGCCGCGTCGATTCCGCGAGTACGTGCCCGCAGCGGCAGGCGGTGTAACCGGTGCCGTCGGCGGCGCGCACGAGCTCCAGTGCCGAGCCGAGCGGGCCGACCCGGGTCAGCTCGCCGTCGGGCCGGGCGATGTCCGATTCGGCGCGGGGCCAGGCACGCCGCTCTCGCTTGAGCTCGTCGCGCCGGTTGCGCGAGGCGTCGCTGTCGATCGCCCCGTCGGCGGTGAGCACCAGCCCGTAGAGCCGCCGCGCGGCGTCGGCGGAGACCGCTCCGTAGCGCAGATCCTCGGCCAGTGCCTCCAGCGAGCGCGCCAGCGGGTCACCCCAGCCGCCGCCGGACTGGTGCACGGTGGCCAGAACGTCGCCGGAGGAGACCGGGAAGGCCCCCTGGCGGCCGTGCATCCGCGGCCGTTCGCCGGCGATCAGGTCGGGGTCGGAGACGTGCACGCCGCGGGCGAACTGCTCGAGCACGTCGGTGCCGACGACCAGATCCCTGATGTTCTGGGTGCCGGGGTAGCCGCCGAAGATGCCGGTCGAGTTCGGCGCCTCCCAGCCGTGGCCGTTGCACATCGCCTTGAGTCCGCTGCCGCGGTGCACCAGGAAGGTCGAGCCCATGCTCTGGCCGCCGCGGAACTCCCCGGCCCCGCCGCTGTCGGTGACCAGCCCGCGCCGCAGGTACAGCAGCGGGGTCTCGAGCTCCATGTCCTCGGCGTTGGAGATGCGCTGGCGCTCGATGTTGTGCTGGCCCTGGGTCCAGACGCCGTCGCGGTGGCCGTAGGCGCCGCCGCCGGTGGCCAGGCAGTCCAGGATCACGTGGGTGAACGGGTCGCCGTGGGCATTGTGGCCGCTGAGCACGAACTGGTCGGGGCCACCCGCGGGGGCGGCCTGGGCCTCGCCGATCAGCTCGTCGGAGCAGGCGACGAGCTTGGACAGCGCCTCCACCGCGGTCATCTCCACCAGCCAGCCGGCCTCGAGCGCGCCGCCGGAGACCGCGGCCGGGCGCACGGCGTTGCAGATCAGCCCTTCGGGGGCGTGCACGGTGAGCGGGCGGAACAGCCCTTCGTTCCACGGGGCGTCGTAGGCCAGGGTGGGCAGCAACGCGGCGTTGATGCCCGCCATCAGCCCCGACGAGGTGCAGTTGATGTACCCCTCGACCTGCGGTGACGAACCCGAGTAGTCGAAGTGCAGCCGATCGCCGGTCTTGGTGAGCACCAGGTCGACCTGGTAGACCTCGTTCAGCCCGCCGTCGTTGTCGAGGTAGGCGGTGCTGCGCACGGTGGCGTCGGGCAGTTCGCGCAGCCGGTTGCGGAGGCGGCGATCCGACAGGTCGATCAGCCCGGCCATCACGGCCTTGACGGTGTCGACGCCGTACCGCTCGGCGAGCTGGGTCATGGCGCGCACGGCGGTGTTGTTGGCGCCGATGAGCCCGCGCAGGTCGAGGTTGACCGCGGGGGCGGCGCGGGTGTGGGCCATGATCAGGTTCCACACGTCGGAGCGGATGCGGCCGTCCTCGACGAGCTTGGTCGGAGTGAGCTGCAGCCCCTCCTGGTAGCACTCCGTCGCGTCGTTGCAGAAGCTGCCGGGGCGGGAACCGCCGACGTCGGGCATGTGGCACATCGCGCCGGCCCAGGCCAGCAGCTCGCCCTCGAAGAAGATCGGGGCGACCACGCCCATGTCCTGGGCGTGGATGGCGCCCTTCCACGGGTTGTTGACCACGAACATGTCGCCGGGGTGGATGCCGGGGTCCTCGCCGCAGTCCTCGATCACGTGCCGGGTGATCAGTGCCATCGAGGCCGAGTGCAGCAGGATGGTGCGCCCCATGGCGGCGACCGACCCGTCGGGCAGGTAGAGCCCGACGTTGAAGTCGTTGGCGTTGACCACGTGCGGGGAACCGGAGATCGCGGCCAGGGTCGCGCCCTGCTCGTCGGTGATGGCGAGCAGCCGATGCCTGATCACCTCGAAGGTGACCGGATCGACGTCGGGCGCGGACGGCAGGGTGGTGTCCGGATCGGAGACGGTGGTCATCAGTTTCCCTTGCAGTTGATGATGATGTTGACGTCGCTGTCGACGGCCAGCTCCTGCCCGGGGCCGACCACGATGGTCGTGCCCTCGAACTCCAGGACCGCGGGGCCGATCAGCTCGGCGCCGGGGCCGACGAGCTCGCCCCGGAACACCGGAACCTCGACCCGTCCGACCTCGGCGAAGACCACTTCGCGCGCACCGATCCTGGCGACGGCGAGGTCACCGGCGGTCGGCGGCGCGGCGGGTGCGAGCGCGTCGACGGCCACCCGGCCCTCGACGCGAAGGGTGTTCAGTTCCAGCCCGGCGCTCCGCAGCGCGGTGCCGGTGCCGTAGATGCGTTCGTAGGTGCCGAAGAACTCCTCGACCACGGCGCGCATGACCTCGACGGTGACCTCGCCCTCGGGCAGCACGACCGGCAGTTCGTGGGTCTGGCGGCGGAACTTCAGGTGCACCGAGCGCACGAACCGGGCAGCGGGGTCGGCGTCGAGGTCGGTGTGCACCCGGGTGGTGAGGTCGTTCAAGCCGGCGTTGAGCCGGCCGAGGTCGAACTCCGCCGCCGCGTCGGCGGCGCCGGGGGCGGTGCGCTGCAGATCGGTGGCCTGCAGGGCGCGGAACCGGTCCGCGGTGACGGTGCCGTAGGCCGAGTGCACGGTGGAGGTCGGCGGCACCACCAGGGTGTTGATGCCAGCGGCCTGGGTGTAGGAGCAGGCGTGGGTCGGGCCGGCGCCGCCGTAGGCGAACACGGCGAAGTCGCGGGGGTCGCGGCCCTGCTCGACGGTGACCTTGCGCAGCAGGTCGGCCATCTGGTTGTCGGCGACGGTGCGGATGCCGAGCGCGGCCTCCTCGACGGTCATGCCGAGCGGCTCGGCGACGTGCGTGCGGATGGCCTCCTCGGCGCCGGCGCGGTCGAGCGTCATCCGGCCGCCGAGGAAGTAACCGGGGTCGATGATGCCGAGGACGACGTCGGCGTCGGTCACGGTCGGGCGTTCGCCGCCGCGGCCGTAGCAGGCCGGTCCGGGCACCGAGCCGGCGCTTTCGGGGCCGACGACCAGCGCGCCGACCTCGTCGACCCAGGCGATCGACCCGCCGCCCGCGCCGATCGCGGTGACCTTGATCCGCGGAATCGACAGGTGGTAGTTGCCGACCTCGCTCTGCCGCTCGACCAGCGGTTCGCCGTCCAGAACCAGCCCGACGTCGAAGCTGGTGCCGCCCATGTCGCTGGTGATGACGTTGCCGAAGCCCATGGCCCCGGCCAGCTTGGCGGTGGCCAGCACGCCGCCGGCCGGGCCGGAGGTCAGCAGCGATGCGGACCGGCGCGCGGCGTCCGCGGCGCGCATCACCCCACCACCGGAATCCATCACCGACAGTTCGCCCTGGAATCCGGTGCGTTGCAGCCGCCCCTCGAGGTTCTCCATGTAGTCCCGGATGACCGGGCCGAGGTAGGAGTTGACGGCGGTGGTCGCGGTGCGCTCGTACTCGCCGATCACCGGCGCCACCTCGTGGGAGAGCGTGAGGTAGACCTCCGGCCACTCCTGCTCGACGAGCTCGAGCACCCGGAGTTCGTGGGCCGGGTCGAGGAACGACCACAGGAACGACACCGAGAGCGCGGTCACCCCGCTGTCCCGCAGCCGGCGCAGTGCCGAGCGCACCTCGTTCTCGTCGAGCGGCAGCAGAATCCGTCCCGCGGCATCGACACGCTCGGGGATCTCCGCGATATCCGCGCGGGCGACCAGCGGCTCGGGGTTGCGGCGGCGGCTGTAGTGTCCGGTCGCCGAGCCCATCCCGACCCAGGAGGTCATGCTGCGCTGAATCAGCATCGTGTCGGCGAAACCGGCGGTGGTGAGCAGCCCGGTGCGCGCGCCCTTGCGCTCGATCAGCGCATTGGTGGCCGCGGTGGTGCCGTGCGCGAAGTAGCGGATCTCGGTGGCGAACTGTGCCAGCGGCTTGCCGATCGCCTCGGCGGCGAGCTCGAGCGCGTTGATGATTCCCTGCGAACGATCATGCGGGGTGGTCGGCGACTTGAACAGCCGCGGCCGCTGCCCCTCTTCGAGCAGCACGAGATCGGTGAACGTACCGCCGATATCGGTACCGATCAGGTACCCGCCCGGCGTGGTCGTGGATGTAGTCAAGGATTCGTCTCTCTTCGCGGTGGACTGTGACCCAGTTTTCAAGTCACGAGCAGAGAGACTCAAGTCACATTCCATGATACGGAAAGTTCCCCGCAAAATTTCCATTCACCGGTACGCGTCAGCAGGCGCGGATAGCGGCTCTGAGCTGCTGAAAGCTCGGCATGAGGTCCGCTGAGCTTCCATCGGGAAAACCATACCTATCGGTCCCTTCGCCAGTCGCGAAGCGCGCTGCCGCTGGAAGGGCGTGGCGGCGAGAGCGTCCGAGCATGAATGGCGGGAGCGACCAGCACCGCCGCACAGCAGACTCCAGGGGTCGCCGCGCTTGCACCTACTCGCCCCGCGCTACACCGCCAGGGGCGCGCCCGTCGCGGCGATCACCTCGGCACTCGACACTCCGGGCGCGGTCTCGATCAGCGCCAGTCCGGTCTCGGTGACGTCGATGACGGCCATGTCGGTGATGATGCGGTGCACGCACCGGCGACCGGTGAGCGGAAGCGTGCACCGCTCGACGATCTTGGGCGCACCGCCGCGGGAGACGTGCTCCATCATGACGATGACACGTCCGGCGCCGTGCACCAGATCCATGGCCCCGCCCATGCCCTTGACCATCGCGCCGGGGATCATCCAGTTCGCCAGGTCGCCCGCAGCGCTGACCTGCATGGCGCCCAGCACCGCGACGTCGACCCCGCCGCCGCGGATCATGCCGAACGACTGCGCGGAATCGAAGAACGACGCACCGGGCAGCAAGGTGATCGTCTCCTTCCCCGCGTTGATCAGCTCGGGGTCGAGTTCGTCCTCGGTCGGGTAAGGCCCGACCCCGAGCACTCCGTTCTCCGAGTGCAGGACGACGGTGATGTCGCCGGGCAGATGGTTCGGGACCAGGGTGGGCATGCCGATGCCGAGGTTGACGTACTGGCCGTCTTCGAGTTCGCGGGCCACCCGTGCGGCCATCTGCCCGCGGGTCAGCTTCGCTGCCGCCGGCGCGCTCATCCCCGGACCGTCCGCTGCTCGATGCCGACCGTGACCGGGCCGACGTGCACGACCCGCTGGACATGGATGCCGGGGGTGTGGATCTCGTCGGGCGACAGCTCGCCCGGTTCGACCAGGTGCTCGACCTGGGCGATGGTGATCCGGCCGGACGCCGCGGCGGGCGGGTTGAAATTGCGGGCGGCGGCCCGGTAGACGAGGTTGCCGTGCCGGTCGCCCTTCCAGGCGTGGACCAGCGCGTAATCGGCGACGATGCCGCGCTCCATGACGTAGCGGACGCCGTCGAACTCGCGCTGCTCCTTGGGCGGGCTCGCCACCGCGACGCCACCGGCTCCGTCGTAGCGCAGCGGCAACCCGCCCTCGGCGACCTGGGTGCCGACCCCGGCGGGGGTGAAGAACGCGGGAATTCCGGCACCACCGGCGCGCAACCGTTCGGCGAGCGTGCCCTGCGGGGTCAGCTCCACCTCCAGCTCACCGGCCAGGTACTGGCGGGCGAACTCCTTGTTCGCGCCGACGTAGGAGCTGATGGTGCGCCGGATGCGATGGCGCTCGAGCAGCAAGCCGAGCCCGAAACCGTCGGTTCCGCAGTTGTTGCTGATCGTCTCCAGATCGGTGGCGCCCTGCTCGAGCAGGGCGTTGATCAGCAGCTCCGGGATTCCCACCAGGCCGAATCCGCCGATCGCGAGCGAGGCCCCATCGGGAATGTCGGCCACGGCGTCGGCAGCCGAGGCCACGACTTTGTTCATCATGCTGTCGACCCTAACGTGCTGTGTGCGTAAAGTGAACATCTATTCGTATAGCGAACAGGAGGCGTCGTGCAGCTCGCGCACACCGTTCACCCCGGCCCGTCCGGCGCCGAGCCGGTCGTCCTGCTCGGTTCCCTCGGTTCCGACCGGCGGATGTGGGATCCGCAGGTCCCGGCGCTCGCGAGGATGGCGAGCGTGCTGACGGTGGATGTCCGCGGGCACGGCGGTTCGCCGGCGCCCGCCGGGCCCTACCGGGTCGCCGAACTCGCGAACGACGTTCTGGTGCTGCTGAATTCGCGCGGCATCGACCGGGTGCATCTCGTCGGGCTGTCGCTGGGCGGGGCGATCGCCCAGCGGATCGCGATCGAGCACCCGGGGCGCGTGCGCACGCTCTCGCTGCTGTGCACCGCGGCCAGGTTCGGGCAGCCCGCGGCCTGGACGGCCAGGGCGGAGGCGGTGCGACGCGACGGCGTGGCCGCGATCGCCGGCGCGATCGCCGGGCGCTGGTTCACCCCCGAGTACGCCGCCGCCAACCCGCGAGTAGTCGCGGACTGTCTGCGGATGATCGCGAACACCGACGACGAGGGATACGCCGCCTGCTGTGAGGCGTTGGCGCAGTGGGACTCCCGTGCCGCGCTGTCCCGGATCACCGCGCCGACGCTGGTGATCGCGGGTGCGCAGGATCCGGCGACGACCCCGGACGACCTGCGGGTGATCGCCGACGGGGTGGCCCGTGCGAGGCTGCACGTGGTGACGCCGGCCGCCCACGTGGCCAGCCTCGAGCAGGCCGGGCAGGTGACCGCGCTGATCCGCGACCACCTGACCGCGCCGATCGACGGGACCCCCTCGTGAGCACCGACCCCAACCCCGACTTCGTCCAGTCGCTCGGCCGCGGCCTCGCCGTCATCCGCGCCTTCGACGCCGAACATCCGCGGCAGACGCTCTCCGATGTCGCCCGGGTGACCGGGCTGACCCGCGCCACCGCGCGCCGGTTCCTGCTCACCCTGGCCGAACTCGGCTACGTGCGGGCCGACGGATCCGCCTTCGCGCTCACCCCGCGGGTGCTCGAGCTCGGCTACGCCTACCTGTCCAGCCTGACGCTGCCCGAACTCGCCGGGCCGCACCTGGAGGCGCTGAGCGCCGCGGTGCGGGAATCGTCGTCGGTGTCGATCCTGGACGGCGACGACGTCGTCTACGTCGCGCGCGTCGCGGTCTCGCGGATCATGACGGTCTCGATCAGCATCGGCACCCGCTTCCCCGCCTACGCCACCTCCATGGGCCGGGTGCTGCTGGCCGGGCTGCCCGCCGCCGACCTCGACGCCTACCTCGCCCGCGCCTCCTTCACCGATCTCACCGGCCGCACCGTCGTCACCGCCGGTGACCTCCGCGACCAGCTGAGCGCCACCCGGGCCACGGGCTACTGCATCGTCGACCAGGAACTCGAGGTCGGGCTGCGCTCGCTCGCCGCCCCGATCCGGAACCCGGAGGGACAGGTCGTCGCGGCGCTCAACATCTCCACCCCGGCCGCCCGCTACTCCCTCGACGACCTGACCGAGCACCTCATCCCCCCGCTGCTCCGGGCAGCGGCCGCCATCGACGCCGATCTCGCCCGGGTCGGCACCACCCGAGGACAAGCACTTGCCTGACGCCGTCATCTGCGAACCCCTGCGCACCCCCGTCGGCCGCTTCGGCGGCGCCCTGCGCGACATTCCGGTGCAGACCCTCGCCGCCACCGTCATCACCGAGATCGTCGCCCGCACCGGGATTTCCAGCGCCGACATCGACGACGTGATCCTGGGCCAGGGCTCCCCCAACGGCGATGCCCCCGCACTCGGCCGAGTCGCCGCCCTGGATGCCGGGCTCGGGATCGAGGTCCCCGGCCACCAGGTCGACCGCCGCTGCGGCTCCGGGTTGCAGGCGATCATCAACGCCTGCATGCAGGTCGCCACCGGCGCGAGCGAGCTCGTGCTGGCCGGCGGCGCGGAGTCCATGAGCGGTACCGAGTTCTACGCCACCGGCATGCGCTGGGGCGTCACCGCCGAATCGGTGGGGCTGAACGACCGGCTGGCCCGCGCCCGGATCACCGCGGGTGGCAGGAGATTCCCCGTCCCGGGCGGGATGATCGAGACCGCGGAGAACCTGCGCGCCCAATACCGCATCAGCCGCGCCGACCAGGACGCGTTCGCCGCGCAGTCGCACCGGCGCGCGGTCGCCGCCCAGCACAGCGGAGTATTCGGCGAGGAGATCGTGCCGGTGCCGGTCCCCCAGCGTCAGGGTGACCCGATCGCCGTCCACACCGACGAGCACCCCCGCGCCGACACCAGCGTCGACTCTCTGGCCCGGCTACGGCCGATCCGGAGCCGAGTGGACGCCGACGCCACCGTCACCGCGGGCAATGCCAGCGGCCAGAACGACGGCGCCGCGGTCTGTGTGGTCACCACCCCGCAGAAGGCGGCCGCGCTCGGGCTGCGCCCGCTGGTCCGGCTGGCCGGCTGGAACGTCGCCGGCGTCGCGCCCGCAACCATGGGCATCGGCCCGGTGCCCGCCACCGCCGCGGTCCTGGCCCGCGCCGGGCTCACCCTGGACGAGCTGGACCTCATCGAACTCAACGAAGCCTTCGCCGCCCAGGTGCTCGCCGTGCTGGCCGAGTGGAAGCTCGACCCGGCCGATCCGCGGCTGAACCCGCACGGCTCCGGGATCTCGCTCGGCCACCCGGTCGGCGCCACCGGCGCCCGCATCCTCACCACCCTCGCCCGCGAGATGGTCCGCCGCGAGGCCCGCTACGGGCTGGAGACCATGTGCGTCGGCGGCGGCCAGGGGCTCGCGGCGCTCTTCGAGCGGGTCTGAGCCGCCGCCCTCACACCGGCACGGCCGCCGGCCAGCCGGTGTAGCCCTCGGCCAGGTAGCGGGCCCCGGCCTCGGAGGCGACGATGCCCGCCAGCTCGCCGAGACGGCGGCGCTCGTCGAACCCGTCGCCCCGCTCGTCGCGGTGCAGCATCGTGGTCATCCAATAGGAGAAGTGCTGGGCCTTCCACACCCGGGCGAGCGCACGCGGAGTGTAGTCGTCGAGCGGGCCCGGATCACGCTGCCGGACAGCGCGTTCGAGGATTTCGGCGAGTACCCGCACGTCGGCGAGCGCGAGGTTGAGCCCCTTGGCGCCGGTGGGTGGCACGGTGTGGGCGGCATCGCCTGCCAGCAGCATCCGGCCGTAGCGCAGGGGTTCCTGGACGAAGCTGCGGAACGGCAGCACCGTCTTCTCCAGGATCGGGCCCGCGCGGAGCTCGAATCCGTCGCCGCCCGCGAGGCGGCGCCGCATCTCCTCCCAGATGCGCTCGTCGGACCAGTCCTCGACGCGCGCGCCGGGATCGCACTGGAAGTACATGCGCTGGACCGTCTCGGTGCGCTGGCTGACCAGGGCGAATCCGTGCTCGGAGCGGGCATAGATCAGCTCCGGGGCACTGACCGGCGCCGCGGCGAGGAACCCGAACCAGGCGAAGGGGTACTCGCGGAAGTACTGGGTTCGGTGCTCGGCCGGAACCTGCGCCCGGCACAGGCCGCGGGAGCCGTCGGCGCCGACGAGGTAGTCACAGCGCAGCTCGGCCTCGATACCGTCGGCATCGGTGAACCGCAGCACCGGTTCGTCGCCGGTGAGCCGATCGACGGCGGTGTCGCGGCCATCGAACCGGACATCGCCGCCGTCGCGGGCGCGGGCATCGGCGAGGTCGGCGAAGACGGCGGTCTGCGGGTAGAGCCAGGTCGAGGCCCCGGCCAGCCGCTGGAAGTCGATGCGGTGATCGGCGCCGTCGAAGCGCAGCCGGATGCCGCGGTGCTCGTGGCCCTCGCGCAGCACCCGGTCCGAGACCCCGGAGTCCACGAGCAGGCGCACGCTGTCGTGCTCCAGAATGCCCGCGCGGTGGGTGTTCTCGATTTCGGAGCGGGTGCGGGCGTCGACGGCGACCGAGGCGATACCGGCCAGGGCGAGCAGGTGCGAGAGCATGAGCCCGGCGGGGCCCGCGCCGACGATGCCGACGGTGGTGTGCTCGATCCGGATCACGGGTGGTCCCTCGGCTCGATATCGGCCAGCACGCGGGCGGCCAGGGCGAATGCGTGATTGGCGACCGGGACGCCGCAGTAGATCGCGCTCTGCAGGATCACCTCGGCGATCTCGTCGTCGGTCAGTCCGTTGCGCACGGCGGCGCGCACGTGCATCTCGAATTCGTTCCAGTGCCGGTTCGCCAGCAGCGCGGTCAGGGTGACGATGCTGCGGGCGCGCCGGTCCAGGCCGGGCCGGGTCCAGATCTCGCCCCAGGCGTAGCGGGTGATCAGGGATTGGAAGTCGGCGGTGAAGGGGGTCTTCGCCGCTTCCGCGCGATCGACGTGCGCGGCACCGAGCACCTCGCGGCGCACCCGCATACCGCGGTCGTGGGTGTCGTCGGTCATGGGGTCTCCTCCGATTCGGTTGCGGCCCAGCGGGTCAGCACGTGATCGACGAAGGCGCCCGCCGATCCGGTGTAGGTGGCGGGGTCGCCGGGGGCGCCTCGCTCGGCCAGCAGATCGGGGGCGGCGTCGGCGACGTGGCTGGCGATGGACTCGGTGTCGACCTCGAGCCCGGCGGTGAGCTCGGCGGCCTGCGCGGCGGCCGTGGTGGCCAGGGCGAGCAGCCCGCGCAGGGCCTCCCATTCGGCGTGCCAGGCACCGTCGGGGCGCTCGTCCACCGCCTCCGCGGCGGCCAGGTGCAGCTGGGCGCCCAGCTGCGGAGCGCGCAGCGCGGCGCTGCGCACCAGCACCGACAGCACCGGGTTGCGCTTGTGCGGCATGGTCGAGGAGCCGCCACGGCCCGGGGCGCTCCCCTCCCGGATCTCGTTCACCTCCGGCCGCGACAGCGCGAGCACGTCGGCGGCGAGCACGCCGAGCGCGTCGCAGGCGGTGACGACGGTGTGGCCGATCGTGGTGATCGGGGTGCGCCTGGTGTGCCAGGGCAGGCCGGGGTCGGCGAGATCGAGGCGGCGGGCGAAGGCGGCGACGGTGGCGGGCGGGTCGGGGGTGAGCTCGCCGAGCAGGGCCAGCGTGCCCGCGGCGCCGCCGCACTGCACCGGTAGCCCGGCGCGGGCCGCCTCGATCGGCCCGAGCGCGTCCCGGATACCGGCCAGCCACTGCGCGGCCTTGAGCCCGGCCGTGATCGGAACCGCGTAGCGGCCGAGGGTGCGCCCGGCCATGACGGTGTCGCGGTGCGCGCGGGCGAGCCGGGCGAGGGCCCGCCCACTCGACCGCAGCTCGGCCGAGAGCCGGTCCAGCGCGGTTCGGGCCAGCAGGATCAGGGCGGTGTCGAGGACGTCCTGACTGGTCAGGCCGCGATGCACCAGGGCGGCGGCCGCGCTGTCGCCGACCGCGGCGCGCAGCGCGGAGACCAGTGGGGTGACCGGGTTCCCGGCCGATTCCGTCGCGGCGGCCAGGCTGTCCGGGGTGATGGCGCCGGTCGCCGCGGCGCGCGCGACGGCCGCGGCCTGAGCGGTGCTCGCGATCCCGGTGTCGGCCAGCGCCGCCGACCAGGCCACCTCCACCCGGAGCATCGCCGCGACCAGCGCCTCGTCGGAGAACAGGGCCGCGACCCGGTGGCTGCCTGGGGAGAGCAGGCTCATCCCGTCACCCCGTGTGCCGGGAAACGCAGGAACACCGTCTCCCGCTCCCCCTGCAACCGGATGTCGAACCGCAGCTCGGCGGGGCCGGTTCGTTCCGCGAACAGCGTCGCGAGCCGCTCGGGCTCCAGATCGGCGAAAAGCCTGTCGGCGCGCACCGATTCGCGATGCTCGGGCAGGTAGACGCGGGTGAAGAGGCGGTCGAGCAGGCCGCGGGCGAAGACGACGACCGAGAAGAACGGGGCCGCGCCCGCGGCGACCGGGCCGGGTTCGACCGTCGTGAAGGCGTACTGCCCGGCGGCGTCGGTGGCGGCGCGGCCCCAGCCGGTGAAGCGGCCGTCGCGGCGCAACGACCCGGGCACCGCCGCGACCGTGCCGTCACCGCCGGGCTGACGGATCTCCAGCAGCGCGTCGGGCACCGGCACCCCGGCGCCGTCGAAGACGCTGCCCGACAACCGGATGGCGCCCGGATAGGCCGGCGGGACCAGTTCGTGGCCGCGGGCGTAGGGCAGGGCGTAGCCGTAGAACGGGCCGATGGTCTGGCCGGGGGTGGGGTGCGATTCAGCCATGGGTGGTCTCCATCGGGGTGGCGTGGGTGCCGGTGAGCACGATGTCCCAGCGGTAGCCGAGCAGCCGTTCGTGCTCGGACAGGTCGTGGTCGTAACCGGCGACCAGCAGCCGCCGCGCGGCCGGGTCGGTGATCGACTGCAGGATCGGGTCGAGTTCGAACAGCGGATCGTGCGGGAAGTACATCTGGGTGATCAGCCGCTGGGTGAATTCGGTGCCGAACAAAGAGAAGTGGATGTGGGCGGGCCGCCAGGCATTGTGGTGGTTGCGCCACGGGTACGCGCCGGGCTTGATCGTGGTGAACGAGTACCGGCCGTGCGCGTCGGTCAGGCAGCGCCCGACCCCGGTGAAGTGCGGATCCAACGGCGCCGGATGTTGATCGCGCAGGTGCGCGTACCGTCCGGCGGCATTGGCCTGCCAGACCTCGACCAGCTGGTGACGCACCGGCTGCCCGTCCCCGTCCAGCACCCGGCCGGTGACCCGGATCCGCTCCCCGATCGGCTCTCCCCCGGCTTGGATCGTCAGGTCGGATTCGAGCGGATCCACATCCGCGTGCCCGAACACCGGCGCCACCAGCTCGGCCCCCTCCGGATCGAGGCGATACGGATCCTCGGTGGGATGGCGCAGCAGCGAGCTGCGATACGGCGGAAAGTTCAACCGGGGACCGGACCCGGCGCCCTCGGTGTGCGCGCGGGAGATCGCGGCGGTGATCTCGGCCTGCGACGACAGAGCCGCCGCGCCCCGAGGCGATGCTGCATTCATGACCCCGACGCTAAGAAGTGGCCCCGATCACGTCTACGCTCTACTTCCACTGAGTGAGAACGCGGAGGTCATCGTGCCAGGCAACATCTCCCGCCCCGGCGAATCCGCGACCGGCCGCGTGCTGGCGATCCTGAGCGCCTTCGACGACCGGCACCGAGCGCTCCCCCTGGCCGAACTGGCATCCCGCGCCGAGCTGCCGCTCTCGACCGCGCACCGGCTCGCGGCAGCGCTGGTCCGCGGCGGCGCCCTCGCGCGCCGCGCCGACGGCCGCTACGCCGTCGGCCGGCTGATCTGGGAACTCGGGTTGCTCGCCCCCGCCCAGACCGGGCTGCGCCAGGCCGCGGAGCCGTTCCTGCACGACATCTACGGTGCGACGCTGGCCACGGTGCACCTCGCCGTCCGCGACGGGGATCAGGTGCTGTACCTGGACCGCCTCGCCGGACACGCCTCGGTCCCGGTCGTCAGCCGGGTCGGCAGCACCCTGCCGCTGCACTGCACCGGTGTCGGCAAGGTCCTGCTCGCCCACGCCCCCGACGAGGTGCGCTCCCGCGTGCTGGCCTCGCTACCGCGGATCACCCCGTTCACCATCACCCGGCCGGCGATGCTGCTCGAACAGCTCGCGCGGGTCCGCCGCGACGGCTACGCCACCACCGTCGAGGAGATGACACTGGGCGCGTGCTCGGTCGCGGTGCCGATCCGCCGGGGACCCGACGTGGTGGCGGCACTGGGCATCGTGGTGCCCAGTCTGGCCCGCGATCGGCGCAGGCTGGCCACCGCGCTGCTGGTCGCCGCACAGGGGATCTCGCGCACCCTGGACGGGAGCGGGCGATGACCGGATTCGCACCGGCAGGCACCCAGCTCGGAGGTGCGCCGTGCCACGGGTGAGGACCGGGGAGTCGGTGCCGGCCAGGGTCGTGCGGCTGATCGAGGCGTTCGGCCCCGGCGAGGAGGCGTTGCCGATCGGTGAGCTCGCCCGCCGCGCGGCGCTGCCGCTGCCGACGACGTCGCGACTGGTCGAGGAGCTGGTGCGGGCCGGCTGGCTGGAACGCCGGGAGCGCCGAGTGCGAATCGGATTTCGGTTGTGGGAGGTGGCTTCGCGCGCCTCGCCGACGGTCGGGCTGCGCGAGGCGGCGCTGCCGTTCATGGCGGACCTGCACGCGGTGGTCGGGCACCACACCCAGCTGGCGGTGCTCGAGGGCCAGGACGTGTTGTTCGTCGAACGCCTGTCGGCCCCGGAGGCGGTGCTCAACTACAGCCGGGTCGCCGGGCGGCTGCCGCTGCACGCATCGTCGTCGGGGCTGGTGCTGCTCGCCCACGCCGACAGCGCGTTGCGCGAACAGGTCACCGCCGGGCCGCTGCCGACCTTCACCGAGGCCACCATCGGCAGCGCACGGGCACTCCGGGTGGCGCTCGCCGAAACCCGCGGCCGCGGCTACGCGTTCTGCGCCGGGCACCTGTACCCGGGCGCCACCGGCATCGCGGTGCCGGTCCGGGACGGCGCCGGGCGCGGCGGCTCGGCGTTCGTTCACGACCACCTGGCCGCGGGTGCACTGGTCGAGATCGGCGGCCCGCGCAACCATTTCGCGCTGGCACCGGCCGAGCGCTCGCCCAGGCGGACCTGCTCGGCGCCGGCTGGTCGCTGCTCTACGGCGGACGTTCGTTGCGCACCATGGCTTTTCGTGACGAGCTGGCCGGTTTCGGCGAGCGCGTCGTCCTCGCCCCGTCCGACCACACCGGGCGTCCCGATCTCGATGCCGCGCTCGCCGCCGCCGAGGCCACCGAGGCCACCGAGGCCACCGTCTACGCCTGCGGGCCCGCCGGGCTACTCGAGGCGGTCGAGCAGCGCTGCCGGCACCGGCCGGCCGGCCGCGCCTGGAGCGATTCGTCGCACGCGTCCAGGACGACCCGGCCCGGCAGTCGCCCTTCGAGGTCGAACTCGCCCGCTCCGGCACCCGGCTGCGGGTGCGGCCCGGCGTCAGCGTGCTCGACGCCGTGGCGGCCACCGGTGTGCCGGTGCTCTCCTCCTGCCGCACCGGCACCTGCGGCACCTGTGAGACCGCGGTGCTCGACGGCATTCCCGAGCACCGCGACGCCATCCTCGACGACCTGGAGCGCAGCGAGAACCGGTGCATGTTCCCGTGCGTCTCGCGCGCCGCTGCCGACCGGCTCGTCCTCGACCTCTGACCGAAGGATCACCATGTCCGTCCAGCCCGCCACCCTCGATCTGCCCGTGCTCGACGCCGACCCGTTCGGCCCCGCGATCCTGCGCGATCCCCTTCCCTTCCAGGAGCTGCTGCGCGAGAGCGGGCCGGTGGTGTACCTGTCGCGCTACGACGTCTACGCCTTCGGCCGCTACGAGCACGTGCACGCCGCGCTCACCGACTGGCAGCGCTTCGGCTCCGCGGCCAGGGTCGGGCTGAGCAACTTCCGCCACGAGAAGCCCTGGCGCCCGCCGAGCCTGCTGCTGGAGGCCGATCCGCCCCGGCACGACGCGCCGCGCGCCGTGCTCACCCGGGTGCTCGGCCCCCGCACCCTGCACCGGCTGCGCGCCGCATGGATGCGCGACCCAACCGGGACCCGCGCCGCTGGACCGAACCCGATGCCTTCGAGCTGCGCCGCGACCCCTCCGGGCACGTCGGGTTCGGCGCCGGGATCCACCAGTGCGTCGGGCAGCACATCGCCCGGCTCGAGGCCGAAGCGCTGCTCACCGCCCTGCTCGCCCGGGTCGCAGCGATCGAGCTCGACGGCATGCCGCACCGGCACCTCGACAACACGCTGCGCTCGTGGCAGTCGCTGCCCGTGCGGATCCGGCGCGCCTGATGCGGCGCTCGGGCACCCCGCGGAGACCGATTCGGCGGCGCGGATGTCCGCTCTCGAAAGCAGCGCGCGTGGCGATTACTTGACGGCGATCGGATTGACCGGCGCGCCGACCGCTCCGGTCACCGGTATGGGTGCGGCGGTGAGGAAGAACTCGTAGATGCCGTCCTCGGCGCAGTCGGCGGCGAGGAGGTCGGGGTCCCACATCTCGCCGAGAAACAGGCCGATGTTGGGGATGGCGACCTGGTGCAGCGGCTGGAAGGCGACGTCGAACTCGTTGGGGCGGAACTCGACTCCCCAGGTGGCGGTGGCGATGGCCGCGATCTCGGTGCGGTGCAGCCAGTCCGCGATCGTGAAGGACAGACCGGGCGCGGCGCCACCGGCGTAGTCGCCCCACCCCTGCTCGACGAACGCGCCCCGCACGCCCGGGTGCGCTGGCTGCCGTCGGTGCCGGATCTGGTCGCGCGTGCCGAGCACACCCTCGCCGCGCACGACGTCATGCTCGTACCGCACGGCTTCATCACCGACCTGCCCAACGAACCGTCTTCCACGACGACTGGGTGGCGGTCTGCGACCCCGACCGCACCCCGGATCCCCCCACCGCCGACGACCTGCGCCGCCTGCCCTGGGTGCTGGTCTACAACAGCCAGACCGCCTCGACTCCCGCGGCGCGGCGGCTACGGATGCTCGGAATAGAACCCCGCGTCCAGGTCGTCACCGAGAGCTTCCTGACCGTGCCCGGACTGGTGACCGGGAGCGCCCGGATCGCCCTGCTTCCCCGGCGCCTGCTCGCCCTGCCCGGTATGCGCGAAGGACTCCACGCCCACCCCTGCCCCGTCGAACTCGGACAACTGACGCGGGCGATGTGGTGGCATCCCATGCTCACCGATGAACCCGAACACCGCTTCCTGCGCACTCTGATCGCCCACGCCGCGCGCGAACTCGACGGCAGCGGTCCCCCGCCCGCCCGCACGCGGGAACAGGGGCACCCGTCGGCGGCCGGTCGGGCGGGCGGCGTCGGAGTCAGGACGTGGGCGCGACGACCGGCAGGATGATGTGCGACGGTCGTGCCCGGTCGTGGAAGATGGTCTGCTGGGCGGTGCGCATGGTGACGGCGGTCCGGGCGGGTTCGCCGGTGTTGAGGTTGCGGTCCCAGCGGGGGAAGTTGCTGGAGGTGACCTGGACCCGGATGCGGTGCCCGGCGAGGAAGACGTTGCTGGTCGACCAGAGGTCGATCTCGTACTCGCCGGGTTCGCCCGGAACCGCCCGGATGCGCTGGATGCCGTCGCAGAGGTTGCGGGAGACGTCGTCGGGGTCGACGTCGCAGAGCCGCACGACCCAGTCGGTGGAGGGTGCGTCGGTGGCGGCGTGCAGCCGCACCCGGACCCGGCCGGTCACCTCGAGGTCCTCGGTGAGCGGTTCGCTGGTGTAGAGCAGTACGTCGGGTCGTTGCTCCACGGCAGCCTGGTCGAACTGCCCGGCCGGGTACTCGTTGGCCATGACGAGGTGGCCGCCGCGGGTGCGGACCGGGTCGGCGGGGTCGTAGGTGTAGTGGTCCGGGGCCTGTTCGGCGGTGGGTGGGGTCGGGGTGAGGGTGGCGTCGGCGCCGAGGTACCAGGGGGTGTCGACCGCGCGGGCGGGCGGCCACTCGGCCTCGTCCCGCCACTGGTCGATGCCCATGACGAAGATCTTCACCGGCGGGCCGGCGTCGGCGCCGTTGTCGATGCCCTTGAGCCAGTGGTCGTAGAAGTCCAGTTGCAGCCGGTCGAAGGCGATGCCCTGGTGGGTCGAGGCCAGACCGAAGTTCACCTCACCGGCGACGCTGCCCGATACCCCGGCTCGGCTCATGTGGGTCCACGGGCCGACGATCAACCGGGTGGGTTTGCCCAGCGCGGCCATGGCGGTGTGGTTGTCGAGGGTGCCCTGCAGGAAGATGTCGAACCAGCCCCCGGTGTTGAGCGCGGCCGCCTCCACGACGCTGTGTTTGCCTGCGATCGTCGCCCCATCGGCATGGGCGGGGTCGGCGAGCGCGCGCTGCACCCCGATATCCGGCACACCGTGGCGGGCGAGGGCGGGCAGCTCGCCGGCGGGCAGCTCCCAGTAGCCGCGGGGAGCCAGCCCGTCGAAGTCGGCGATGAGCGCGCCGAGCGTGGCGACGGTGGTGGCGGCGTCCTGTGCTCGGGCCGCGATCGCCCCGGAGCCGGTCATCAGCGTCCAGAACCCGTAGAGCCCCAGTTCGATCGCGCCGCCGCGGAAGAGCAGCCCGTCGCCCGGATCGCACCAGGTGATCATCGGGCTGATCGCCCGCAGCCCCGGGGGCTTCGCCACCGCCGCCGCCCACTGGGTGTTGCCGGTGTAACTGCCGCCGAGCATGCCGACGGCGCCGCTGCTGCGGGGCAGGCTCGCTGCCCAGCGCACGGTGTCGTAGCCGTCTTCGACCTCGTAGGTGAACGGCAACCAGTGACCGTCGGAGCGGAATCGGCCGCGGGTGTCCTGGTGGATCAGGATGTAGCCACGCGAGATCGCCTCGAACGGGTCGAGGAACATCTGCAGCAGGGCGCGGCGGTCGTAGGGCGTGCGCTGGATGAGAACGGGCCAGGGACCGTCTCCGGTCGGGCGGTAGACATCCGCGCGCAGGATGGTGCCGTCGCGCATCGTGGCCTCGACATCGAACTCGATTTCCATACCGGACATGACAGGTGTGCTCTCTTTCTGACACGAACCGCCCGAACTCGGGACAGGCTCGGAGACTGCGGTTCTCAGCGAATGGAGGACCCGATGCCGAGGCCGCCGTCGACGTCGAGGACGACGCCGGTGACGTAGCCGGCCGCGGGCGAGCAGAGGTAGGCGGCGGCCTCGGCGATATCGGCCGGGTCGCCGGTGCGGCGCAGCGGCACCTTGGCCACGAGCCTGTCGCGCGCCGGGCCGTTCATCGAGGCGAGCATGGGGGTCTCGATCAGGCCGGGGGCGATGGCGTTGGCGGTGATGCCGTGGCGGGCGCCCTCGAGCGCGATGGTGCGGGTGAGCCCGACGACGCCGGCTTTGGCCGCGACGTAGTTGGCCTGCCCGTAGTTGCCGCGCCAGCTCATCGAGGAGAAGGACAGGATGCGGCCGTAACCGCGCTCGTGCATGGCCGGCAGCACCGCCCGGATGCAGTAGAAGGCGGCCGAGAGGCTGGTGTCGAGCACGGCGTGCCAGTCGGTGTCGTCGATATCGGTGGCGAGGTTGTCGCGGATGATTCCGGCGTTGTTGACCAGGACGTCGATCCGGTGGTGGTCGGTGCGCACCTGCTCGATCCAGGCGTTGACCTCGGCGGAGCGGGTGACGTCCAGGACGTGGGAGACGGCGGTGACCCCGTACGTCTCGGAGAGTTCGGCGGCGAGCTCGGCTCCCGTGGCCGCGTTGACCTCCCCGATCATGACCACGGCGCCCTCGGCGGCGAATCGGTGGGCCATCGCACGCCCGAGCCCCTGGCCGGCCCCGGTGACGAGCACGGTCTGTCCGGCGTAGCGGTTCATGGATTTCCTCCCGGGGTGGAGCGGCGGGTGAGGAACCGGCGCAGTTCGCGCGGGACGTCGTGGCTGGACCAGTGCCGGTCGAAAGCCGCCAGCTCGCGGGCAAGCCCCTCCTCGACCGGGGCGTGCTCGTCCAGCTCGGCGAACAACCGCTTCAGCGCCGCCTGGGCCGGATTGGCCGCCTCGGCAAGGACATTCGCGGCCCGCAGCCCTTCGGCGGCACCGCGGCCCGGTTCGACGACCGCGTGCAGCCACCCGGTGGGCACGAGGCGTTCGGCGGGCAGGAACTCGCCGGAGAGGCCGAGCCAGCGGCCGAGGGATTCGCCGAGCTTGCGGCGAATGCGCACGGCCGAGCCGGCGCCGGGGACGAGGTGGTTGCGGATGTGCCCGTCCCCGATCAGCGTGCCGGACTCCGCGAGGACGGCATCGCAGGCCAGCGCGATTTCCAGGCCACCGGCGACGGCGTGGCCGTGCAGCACGGCCACCACCGGCAACGGGCTGAGCTCGATCCGGCGGGTGAGATCGGAGACCGTGCGCAGGAAGGGCACCGGCGACTCCCCCGCCTCGGCGAGCGCGAGCAGATGCCGCAGATCCGCGCCCGCGCAGAAGCTCGGCCCCGCTCCGGTGATCAGCACCGCCCCGGTGGCCGGGTCGTGTTCGGCGGCGGCGAGTGCGTCCGTCAGGGCGTTGACGAGTGCGGGGCTCAGGGCATTGCGCTGCCGCGGCCGGTTGAGCACGAGCGCGCGCACCGCCCCGCGCTGCTCGACGAGTACCGCGGTGTCGGCGACGACGCTCATCGGGCCGCCGTGCGCAGGGAGCGGCGCAACTCGGCGCGCTGGATCTTGCCGCTGGAGGTCTTGGGCAGCTCCGCCACCAGGTGCACCCGGCGCGGATAGGCGTGCGCCGCGTACTTCTGCCGGACGTGATCCTGCAGCTCCCGCACCAATTCGTCGGACGGCTCGATGCCGGGGCGCAGCACCACGAAGGCCTCGATCACCTCACCGCGGACCGGGTCGGGCGCGGCCACGACCGCGCACTCGGCGACCGCGGGATGCCGGACGAGCACGGACTCGACGTCGAACGGGCCGATCCGGTAGCCGGCCATGATGATCACGTCGTCGTCGCGGGCGGAGAACCGCAGCGTGCCGTCTGCCGCCCGGATGGCCAGGTCGCCGGTGAGGTAGAAGCGGCCGTCGGCGGTGAACCGGTCCGCTGCCCCGCGCCCCGTGTACCCGGTGAAGGTCATCAGCGGACTGGCGGCGATGTCGATGGCCAGCAGCCCGGGCTCGCCTGCCTCGGCGCGCTCGCTCGTCCCCTCCCGCAGCACCGTGGCCGACCAGCCGGGCAGCGCCACCCCCATCGTGTGCGGGACCACCGGAATCGCCAGATCGCGATGGTGCGGGAACCCGATCGGCATGCCGAGCTCGGTCTGTCCGTAGTGGTCGTGCACTGTCAGCCCCAGCGCCGGTTCCGCCCACTCGTTGACCTCGGCGGTCAGCGGTTCGCCCGCGCTGGAGAGCCGTCGCAGGCGCAGCTCCGCGGGCACCGGAGCCTCGCTCGTGCGCAGCGATCGGTAGACCGTAGGGGCCGCGGTGTAGTCGGTGACCCCCAGCTCCGCGAAGGTGCGCCAGGTCGCCGCCGCGTCGAACCCGCCGCGCTGCAGGATCGAGCGCAGCCCGAGCACCATCGGCGCGACGATGGCGGAGTACAGCCCATAGGCCCAGCCCGGGTCCGCGCCGCACCAGTACACCGAGTCATCCCGCACGCCGAGGCCGAACCGCAGGTACAGCTGCCAGCCGGCGACGTACCGCAACGGGTGCACGACCCCCTTCGGCGCGCCGGTGGTACCCGAGGTGAACATGTGCACGAACGGGCCGTCACCACCGACAACGGTGCTTCCCCCGAACGGCTTCGCCGCCTCGAGCCGACCGGCCAGCCCTCGCGGCCCATCGGCGCCTGCCACCAGCAGGGTCCACGTGCCGTCGGGCACCTTCGCGGCCTGATCCCGATCGGCCACCACGACCGCGGCCGCGGCCGCGGACAGCCGGGAGGCGACCGCGTCCGCGGCGAACGCGGTGAACAGCGGCAGGTAGACCGCGCCCAGCCGCCAGATCCCGAGCAGCACCGCCACCAGGTCGGCGCTCTTGCCCATCATCGTCGCCACCCGGTCACCGCGACCGACGCCGAGTTCGGTGAGCAGCCCGGCGACCTGCTCCGAGCGCTCGCGCAGCTCACCGAAGGTGAGATCGACCGTGGAGCCGTCCGGCTCGACGACCGTGCAGGCCACCGTGTCCGCCGGATGCCGGTCGCACAACAACCACGCGGGATCGGCATCCGCCGCGGCGAAGACCGCCACGACCTCCTGGACCTCCGCCGTCGGCACATTCGGATCCCGAGCCATCGAACCCTCCGTTGGGTACTTGAATGGGTACTTTGTTGGACATGAAAGTACCCTCAGTGGTACCTCGACGGCAAGGGATTCCCGGCATGCAAAACTGGAAGGCATGTCGGCCATCCCCGCAGCGCGCGCGCCACGGCGCAGTCCACGCAAGCGATCTGTCGCCGACGATCGGGTCGCCGAGCTGCTGCGCCAGGCCGGCGACATCGTGCTGTCCGAAGGGTTCACCTCGGTGACCATGGACGAGCTCGCACAGCGCCTCGGCTGCTCGAAGGCCACCCTCTACAGCGTCGCCGGGTCCAAAGAACAACTGGTCCAGGCCATTACGCGACAATTCTTCAGCGAAGCGGCCGCGCAGATCGAAGCCGAGGTCGCCACCGAGACCGATCCGCGCCAGCGGATCCGCACCTACCTCTCCGGGGTCGGCACCGCCATGCGCCGCCACTCCCCCGCCTTCTACGACGACATGGTCGCCTACCCCCCGACCGCCCGGCTCTACCGCCGCAACTCCGACGCCGCCGCCCGCCGCGTCGGGGAACTCATCGACGAAGGGGTCCGCGCGAAAGCCTTCCGCGACCTCAACGGGACCTTCGCCGCCCACGTCGTCGCGGTCACCATCGATGCCCTCCAGTCCGGAGCCCTGCTCGACGCCACCGGACTGTCGGCCGGGGACGCGTTCACCGAGCTCGGCGACCTACTGCTGCACGGGCTCAGCCGGTAGGGCCTCGACGAATTCACCGCAGCGTGGACAGGGCATCGCTCTCCCGCCTCCCTGATCCCGGCCACGGTCCAGGAGTGCGCGGGCCGCGGCTTTGGCGCTGTGCAGCGCGCCGGGTTCTCCGGCGACCCGGGACAACAGCAGGGCCCCCTCGATCAACGAGACAACCGCGCCGGCAACCTGTTCGGCTTGCTCGTCGGGCCAGCCGTCGGCGCGCAACCGGTCGGCGAGCGCACCGATCCAGTCAGCGAAGGCCCGTGCCGACGCTGCCCGTACGACGGGGCTCGCGGTCACCGATTCGGTGGCGATCGGTTCGATCGGGCACCCGTCCCGCTCGTCGGCGGCGAGACCGGCGGCCATCAGGTCCACCCAGCGGTCCATGATGTCGGCGGCCGGGGCGGCGCCGGCCAGCAGCTTGCGCAGCAGTGCGCCGATCCCCGCACCGGCCGTGTCCACGACGGCCGCCGCCAATTCGGCCTTCCCGTCGGGGAAGTGGTGATACAGCGAGCCGGCCCGGACTCCCGCGACCTCCAGGATCTGGTTCACACCGGTGGCCGCATACCCCTGCCTGCGAAACAGCTGTGCCGCGACCTCGAGCAGGGCGGCGCGGCTGCGGTCGGGTCGGGGCACGGCTCAGATTCTACTTGCAATAGTGGAAAGATCGTTCAACAATACTTGAACGACCACTCAAGAAAGGCTCACCCGTGCAGCACTTGGTTTTCGAAGACGTCGGCCGGTACCGCTGGCAGCACACCGCCGACCCCGTCATCAGCGACCCGCGCCAGGCCCTGGTGCGGCCGCTGGTGGTGGCCTGCTGCGACCTGGACGTGGGGGTGGTCCAGGGCGTGCTGCCGGTCCCGCCCGGCCACGCCGTCGGCCACGAGGGCGTGGCCGAGGTGGTCGCCGTCGGCGATCGGGTCACCGCTGTGCGGGTCGGGGACCGGGTGGTGGTGCCGTTCCAGATCAACTGCGGGGAGTGCGCACCGTGCCGTCGCGGGGTCACCGGCTCGTGCGCCGCACTGCCGTTGATGGCGACCTACGGGATGGCGCCGGTCTCGGGCATGGACGGCGGCGGCTTCCTCGCCGATCTGGTGCTCGTCCCGTTCGCCGACGCCATGTTGGTCTCGCTGCCGGAGTCCGTGGATCCGGTGGCGGTGGCGTCGCTGTCGGACAACATCCCCGACGGTTGGCGCGGGGTCGGGCCCTACCGGAGCGAACTGGCCGCCCTCGATGCGGTCGACCGCCGCGTGCTGGTCGTGGGCGGGCTCTCGATCGGGCTCTACAGCAGCGCGCTGGCCACGGCTCTCGGTGCACACGTCGACTACGTGGACACCGACCCGGGCAGGCTGGCCATCGCCGAGCGGCTCGGTGCCACCGTGCACGACCGCACCGGGCCCGACCGCGCCTGGTCGCCGTACCCGGTCACCGTGAACACCTCGATGAGCCCGAAGCTGCTGTCCGATACCCTGCGGGCCACCTGGCCCGACGGAGTGTGCACCGACACCGGCATCTACTTCCAGGGCTCGATCGAGATGCCACTGTTGCCGATGTACACCCGGGGCGTCCGCTTCGTCACCGGGCGGGTGAACGCCCGCGCGGTCATCCCCGAAATCCTGGACCTGCTCGCCGGCGGCGTCGATCCCGCGGTGGTGACCGATCGAGTAGTGGCCTGGGACGACGCGCCCCGGGAGTGGGCGGCGATGACGGGAAAGACCGTGTTCACCCGGCTCTGAACGAGAGTCCGGTGATCGTCCGATTCCGACCGAGTCCCGGACGGCCGACGCCGCCAGTGAGGGAAACGCATGTCCCACGACAACTCGGCCCATTCGACGGGCCGCGTCGAGAAGGCCGAGGATCTCTTCGGCGACCTCGCCGGCCGATACCGCTCGACAGCGGCCGCCACCGATGTCGTTCCATCGACGCTGGTCGACTCCGATTCGGCCGCACTCGAGCGCGACGGCTACCTCGTCGTCGAGCGGCTCCTGCCGCCCCGGCGTTGTGCCGACATCGCCGCCGCGCTGCCCGCCCTGCTCGGTCCGGTCGGCCGAAACGATTTCGAGGGCAGGCACACGCAGCGCGCCTACAGTCTGCTCGCCAAGACCCGGGTCTGCGATCACCTCGTGGAGCACCCCCGCGTGCTCGCGCTGCTCGATCGCCTGCTGATGCCCAACTATCTGCTCTCCCAGCTGCAGGCCATTCGGATTGGCCCCGGTGCGCCCCGGCAACTCCTGCATTTCGACGACGGCATGTACCCGGTCCCCCGCCCGAGGGCCGCGCTGAGCGCCGCGACCATCTGGGCGATCACCGACTTCACCGCGGACAACGGCGCCACCGTGGTCATCCCAGGCAGCCACCGCTGGGACGACGCCCGCATGCCCGCCGACAGCGACGAGCACGTCAGTATCGCGATGCCCGCCGGTTCGGTCGTCTTCTTCCTCGGCACCCTGTGGCACGGCGGCGGCGCCAACCACACCGCCGACCGGAGACGCCTCGCCGTCACCGCCCAATACTGCCAACCCTGGCTGCGGCCCCAGGAGGCGTTCACCCTCTCGACACCCCCGGCCACGGCGCGAACGGTGTCGGAGAACATCCGACGCATGATCGGCTACAGCATCCACCCGCCCTTCCTCGGCATGGTCGACGGCATGCACCCGAAGCGGGTCCTCGACATCCCCGAATAGGGCCGCCAGCTGTTGTGCTCTGGCCTGTGCTCAACAGCGATTTCGCCGGTCGGAATTGCTCGATCGCGCGGAGTCGAGGCGGCGTCCCCGTCGGTTCGCGGAGTTGGCGCAGAAGCTCGGGGATCGCCGGGAACGTTCTCGTCGCCCGGCTGGGCAAGGTGGTCGAGCACGGGGTGATCGAGAAGGTGCAACGCTTCGGCGCCCGCGATCGGTACGACTTCCCTCAGGTCTGATCACCATCGAACTGAAGCCCTGGCTTCGCGCTACCGCGGACGATGAACAGACCGCAACGCTCCTCGTCGGCCGGCCAGCTCCTCGGCCGGCGGATCGGTGAAGAGTGCATCCGATCGCTTGGTTTCGCCGGCCCGGACCGCCGCGATCCATCGCGCGGTATCGGATACTGCTTCGATCAGGGGCTCGGTCACGGCTACGGCTCCGTATCTGATCGAAGGCGACCCCTTGTTCGGCTGGACGCAACAATTACTGGGCAATTACCGTCGGTGGATACCGTTGGGCCCATGGCTGTGCAGACGGAGCTGAAGTATCCCGCCGAGTCCGAGACGCTTTCGTCTGTAATCGGTGCGCACGCGGCCGAGCGGCCGGAGGCTGTCGCATTGATCAGCGGGAATCGGGAAATCGATTACCGAACGCTGCATCGGGCCGTCAATCGCGTCGCGCACGCCCTGACGGCGGCCGGGGTGGGACACGGCGACCATATCGCCTACCTGGGGCGCGACGGCGAGCAGTTGTACGAGCTGGTGATCGGCTCATCCATCGTGGGCGCCATCGTGGTCCCCGTCAACTGGCGGCTCACCGCCGCCGAGATAGCGCACATTCTCACCGACTCGAATTGCACGATGCTGTTCGTCGATTCGGCCGCGGAGGAGATCAGCGCCGCGGCGCTGGCCCGGGCGGCGCGGATGCACGACGCCGTCACCGACATCCCGCAGGTCGCCGTCGTCCGGCTGGACGCCACCGCGGACGCGGGCGGGAATTTCGCCGATTGGCTCGCGGAGCATCCGTATACGACGCCCCCGGTGCGGGCCGCCCGCGGTGACGCTGTCCTGCAGATGTACACCAGTGGCACCACCGGCGCGTCGAAGGGTGTGATGATCGCGCAGGAGAGTCTGTTCGCGGTATGGGAGATCACGTATTCGTCCGGGTGGGACTGGCTGGTGCCGCGGACGGACGACCGCGCCTTCGTCGCGATTCCGGGATTCCACATCGCGGGCCACGCCTGGGTGATGCAGGGCTTGATCGCGGGCCTCACCATCGCGATCATCCCGGAATTCACCCCGGGCGCGGCGCTGGCCACCATCCGGAATCATCGGATCACGACGATGACCGCTGTCCCGGTGATGCTGGCCCTCATTCTCACCGAACCCGGCGTGGTGGCGGAGGATTTCGACCGGCTCCGCCAGATCTCCTACGGGGGCTCACCGATTCCGGAGAGCATGCTCATGGATTGCATGGAGAAATTCCGGTGCGAATTCATCCAGTTCTACGGTATGACCGAGACCGTGACGCCCGTGGCATTCATGCCACCGTCGGAGCACATCCCCGGCGGCAGCAGGCTGCGCTCGGCCGGACGTCCCTATCCCGGCTGCGAGATCGTGGTGGTCGACGACAGCGGCAACCGATTGCCGCCGCGGCAGGTGGGCGAGATCCTGGTCCGCCCGCCCGCGCCGATGCTCGGCTACTGGAATCGGCCGGAGGCCACCGCCGCGACGCTGGTCAACGGCCGCGTCCACACCGGAGACGCCGGCTGGCTCGACGAGCAGGGCTATCTGTTCGTCAGCGACCGGATCAACGACATGATCATCGTGGGCGGGGAGAACGTCTACCCGGCCGAGGTGGAGAACACCATCACCAGCCATCCCGCCGTACGGGAAGCGGCCGTGGTCGGCATTCCGGACGAGCGATGGGGCGAGGCTGTGCACGCGTTCATCGTGCTGGCGCCCGACCGGACGGTGACCGGGCGCGAACTGTCGCTGTACCTGCGCGACAAGGTCGCCTCGTTCAAGCGGCCGCAGCGCTTCGACGTCGTCCCCAGCCTGCCCCGCAATGCCAGCGGCAAGATTCTGCGTCGTGAGCTGCGCCGAGCGTTCTGGGAGGGACGCGAGCGCGCGGTGAACTGAACGCGTCCCGATAAGGGTTGCGCCGCATAGGGGTACTGGCGGGCCGATCGCATTGATAGACCTGACGTCAGTGCGATCGAAGGGAGACGACGGTGGATTTTCGGGTTCTCGGCGTATTGGAGGTCCATGCGAACGGCAGGCGGATCGACCTCGGTGGAGTGACGCGTCGGGCTGTACTGGGTTACCTTCTCCTGCACCACAATCAGGTCGTCTCCGCGAACCGCCTGCGCCAGGCGCTGTGGGCCGGAGACCCACCGTCGACTGCCAGGAAGATCGTGCAGAATTCGATATCGACGTTGCGAAAGACTTTCCTCGAGCATGAATTCGACCGCGTGGAGCTGCTGACGCAGACGCCCGGCTATGTGTTGCGGATCGATCCGGAGGCGGTGGATCTGTACCGATTCCGCAAGCTCGTGCGGTTGGGCCGGCGTGAACTCGAGGACGGCCATCCGGCGCTGGCTCGCGCCTACCTACGCCAGGCGCTGGGGATGTGGTCCGGGTCCGCGATGGCCGACCTGCTGGAAGCGGGGCTCGGTTGGAACGAATTGTCGGCCATCGAGGACGAGCGCCTCGGCGCCTACGAGGACTGCTTCGACGCCGAGCTCAGCTGTGGACTTCATCGTGAGCTCACCCCCGAACTCGAGCTGTTGACGACCACCGCACCGCAGCGCGAAAGCTTCTGTCGCCAATACATGCTCGCCCTCTACCGGTCCGGCAGGCAGGCCGAGGCGCTGAACTTCTACCAGTCCTCACGCGCCGCGCTGGTCGCGGATCTCGGCGTGGAACCCGGCCACGACCTGCAGCGGCTGCACCATCTGATCCTCACTCAGGATTCCTCGCTGACCCGACGCACCCCGGCCTGACACTCCGGGGATTCGACCGGGCTCACTCGGTGGGCCGCGCGGCGAGGATCGACTGGCTCATCGCCATCACCACGGTGAAGGCGATGAGCCCGGTCACCGCGAGGATCCCCGCCACGGGAAGACCGCAGAAACCGGCGATGAGAACAGCGATACCGGCCAGCGCCACTGCGACATCGGCACCGATGAGCGACACCAGCCCCCTGTCGATCCGAAGCACTCCCACCGCCAGCCCTGCCGCGATCAACCCGCTGATGACCAGCACCACGCCGGCTGCCACGAGTACGACGACCGAGAAGTCGCTGAATGGGGCGCTCTCCGACGTGATGGCAATCCCCGAAACCAGAACGGCACCGAGGATTCGGACGACGCCGTCGACGCCGAACAGCAGCCGCAGTGCGCTCGGCCCTGCCTCGCTTCGCTGTCGAGCGGGGAGCGGACTGTCCTGATGTCGAGCGTGGAGCAGACTGTTCTGATTCGACATGGTTCTTCTGCCCCTCGTGAGACTATTCGCCGGCGAAAGTACGGGTCATGCGGAGGCGCGGAACTCGACCTTGGTCAACTGCTCCGAGATGTCCCAGAGCTCGGCGGCGAGTTCGGCGTCGTTCGCCTCGTCGGAGCGCCCCACCAGAATGGGGTGACCGCGGTATTCCTTGTAACCACCCGGCCCGACATAGCCGGCGGGCGGAATATCCTGGCTGGCCGCGAACAGCGTCGGCAGTGCCCCGGTGTTCGCGTCCTGGGCGATGATCCGGTTCCCGATCTGCATCACGAGGTGCGCGACCGGATTGCCGGAGTGACTCTGCAGGTTGGTCGCCGCCCAGCCGGGATGCGCGCTGACCGCCCGCCGCGACCCGGTTTCGGTGAGCCTGCGTTGCAGTTCCAGCGTGAACAGCAGATTGGCGAGTTTGGACTGCGCGTACGCCCCGGACGGACTGTACTTGCGGGTGTTCCAATTGAGGTCGTCGAGAGCGATCGTCCCGCGGCGATGCGCCTGCGATGCCACGGTGACCACCCGATCGGTGATGTGCGGAAGCAGCAGATTCGTCAGCGCGAAATGTCCGAGATGGTTCGTGCCGAACTGTAGTTCGAAGCCGTCCCTGGTGCGGCCCTGCGGCACCATCATGATTCCCGCGTTGTTCACGAGGACATCGATGGGCCCGGTCCAGTCCTCGGCGAACTGCCGGATCGACGCGAGGTCGGCGAGGTCGAGTGGCCGGACCTCGGTCTCGCCCGCTATGCGATCTGCCACTTTCCGGCCGCGCGTGACGTCCCGCACCGCGAGCACCACGCGGGCGCCGACCCGAGCCAGTTCGCGGGCGGTCACCTGGCCGAGTCCACTGTTGGCGCCGGTGATCACCACCGTTCGCCCCTCGAATCCCGGAAGATCTGCCTGCGTCCATCCGCTGGTCGTCATGTCCCCAATGTAGACAGTGACAGCAAAGTAGTCAATGGCTACTTCGGCGGTCGAGTTAGGCTTTGGGAATGAACCGTCCACGGGCCTATCACCACGGCGACCTGCGTGCCGAGCTGCTCGAGCGGGCCGAGGCGACGCTGCGCACGAGCGGGGTGGACAGTCTCACCTTGCGACAGCTCGCCAGGGAGACAGGCGTCAGCCATGCGGCCCCGAATCGGCATTTCCGGGACAAGCAGGCGCTGCTCGACGCCCTGGCGCTGGTCGGTTTCGAACGGCTGGCCGCGCTGTACGCGGATGCGGCCATCGACGGGACGTTCCCCGAACGCGTGTTCGCGACCGCGCGCATTCATTTCCGGTTCGCTGTCGACAACCCGGCGCTGCTCACCCTGATGTTCAGCCGCAAGAACAGTGCCGACGTCGGCACCGAGCTGGCCGCGGCGATGCAGCAGACGTTCGCCTCGGCCATCACGCTGATGGCCGAGGGGCAGAGCAGTGGCGAGGTGGTTCCCGGTGATCCGGTGCGGCTCAGCATGTTGCTCGCGGCCGCCGTCCACGGTCTGGCCGACTTCGTCGTCTCGGGATTCCTCACCGAGGATGTGGCCGAGGAGTTACTGCGGGAGACCATCACCAACTTCATACTCGGATTTCGGCTTCAGTCCTGACGGCCCGGATCCGGACGCGGTCTCGAACCGGTAGTGGTCGATCGGGAAATGCCGGCTCCGCCACCGCGCTTCGACCAGCGTCGACGGCCGCAGATAGGCCATATCCCCCTGGGAATTCACATAATACGTACGCAATCCTCTGTTCTGGACGGTGAAGTAGTGATTGATCAGTGTGCCGCGCCTGCGCACCTGCTCGTGGTACGCGTCGTGCGCCGACTTACGCACTTCGACGACGGTGGCGCCGCGCTCGCGCCCCGCGGAGATGGCTCGGATCGCGTGGGTGGCACTCACCTCGACCAGCGTGTGCCAACCGGAACCGGTCCACGAGTAGGGCCCCGCGATGAGCCATCGATTCGGCAGCCGCGGGATGGCCACGCTCTCGTACGCCTGTAGTCCCTCTTTCCCGAAAAACCGCGCCAGGTCGAAGCCGTCCCGTCCGACGACGGCGCCGTCGTGATAGCTCTCCGGGTCGGAGAACATTTCGTATCCGGTGGCGAGCACGATCATGTCGTAGTCGCGCTCCGCGCCGGCGGCGGTACGAATACCTGTCGCGGTCACCCGGTCGATCCGGTCGGTGTGCAGCGCGACATTGCGCCGATTGAAGGCCTGGAGAAACGTGTTCGATGCCGTCGGGCGCTTTCCGATCGGGCCGTAGGCGGGGATCAGCTGCTCGGCGATCCGCGGATCGTCCACGACGCGATGCACATATCGCCGGTAGCGCGCGATGGCATCGGCGTCCGCGCGCGCGAGCACCGACTTCGCCCTCCCGGTCGAGGTCGTGGTCAGGAACGCCATCAGCAGGTCGATCGCCGCCAACCCGGCTCCGTGCAGGGCGGCCGAGACTCCGGGAACCCGCAGCGCGGTCCGGAACCACGGCGGGAGCTCATGATCGGCCTTGGGCAGGCACCAGGCGGGAGTGCGCTGGTACACGTCCAGCTGGGCCACCTCCGGGGCGACAGCGGGCACGATCTGCACCGAACTGGCCCCGGTGCCGATGACGGCGACCCGCTTGCCTGCCAGTTCGTAGCCGTGATCCCAGCTCGCCGGTATCTGGATCTTCCCCGCGAAATCGTCGACGCCTTCGAGGTCGGCACCGATCTTGGGACGCAGGAACGCGCCGACCGCGCTCAGTACGAAGCGGGCGGTCAGAACCCGGCCGTCGGCGGCGTACAGCTCCCAGTGATGGCCCTCGTCGTTCCAGACCTCACGCACGATGTCGGTGTGGAACAGGATGCGCTCGCGCAGGTTGTAGCGCGCGGCAACGTCGTCGTGATAGGCCTTGACCTCGGCGCCGCGGGCGAACAGATGGGTCCAGTCGGCCTTCCGCGCGAACGAGTACTGGTAGGCGACCGAGGGAATATCGACCCCGACTCCGGGGTAGGTGTTGTCGCGCCAGCTTCCGCCGAGGTCGCCTGTTCGCTCGACGATGCCGAAATCGGTCAGACCGGCCCGGATGAGCATCGCTGCTGTTCCGATGCCGGCCGGCCCCGCGCCGATGACGAGGATCTCGTACTCGGGTGTCTGTGCCATGGTGTGGCCACCACTTTCTCCAGTGCACGATCAAGCTTTGAAATAGACCATCTGGTGACTCGTCGCGAGCAGCGCCCCCGCGGGGGTCCACAGTTCGGCGGATTGATCGAAGAATCCATGGGCGAAGCGTTTGGCACGGGCGGTGCCGAGGACCGGTTGGTCGCCGTGCCCGGCCAGGGTGTCGGCGTCGGCATGGAAGTACACGGTCATCGAGACCGTGCCCACCGGCACGATCCGCCCGAGGCGCAGCAGTACGCGCGGGAAGAAGGTGTCGGCGAGCGCGGTGAGCGCCGCGAAGTCGACCGGCCGCGGGGGCACGTCGCGCAACCAGACGGTGGTCGCCGAGCCCGCGGGCTCGCCCGTGGCCAGACCGTCGATGCCGCCGTCGACGAACCGCATCTCGTAGTTGTGCACCCAGGCGAGTCCGCGCGGAAACTGCTGCGGCGCGATGGAATCCGGATCGTCCACCCGGGGCGCGACCAGCTCGGTATCGGCCCAGCTCGACCGCCGCGTACCGAAGACGGCGGTCGCCGTTGTGGTGACGACGCCGTTCTGCAGCGAGGTCAGCACCCAGTGCTGGGTGTTGCGGTTGGTGCGCACCGGGTCGGCGATCACCTCGAAGGGGCCGTCGGCGACGGTGCCCGCGAAATTCACCGTCAACGAGACCGGGTCGCCGATGCGATCGGGATGCCGCAGGGCGGCGCGCAGCAACGTCGCGGCGGTGATCCCGCCGAACGGCCCCACCATATTGGCGTAGTCCGCGGTGGTGTTCCCGAACAGCGAGCCCGAACTGCTCCGCGTCAGGGTGGTGGCGACATCGAAGGGATGCGGTCGAGCGACAACAGTGGTCATACCAACTCCTCTTCGGCGGAATGTTTCAACGACCTGGCAGGTGCCGCACCGCCCGCACCATGGAGCGAAGCATGTTCTGCCACTTCTCGTTGGTGAGGAAGGGCGGCGGATCCATGCTGAGTCCCGCGCTCGCCACCGTCTGCGCGTCGGTGTACTTCAGCAGGCCGTCCGGGCCGTGCCTGCGGCCGATCCCGGATGTGCCCACCCCGCCCATCGGGGCCGCCGTGGTCGCGAACGCGGGTGCGTAGCCTTCGTTCACGTTCACCGAGCCGGTGCGCAGCCGGATCGCGATCTTCTCGCCCTCGGCGCGACTGCCTGCCCACACGCTGGCATTGAGGCCGTACTCGGTGTCGTTGGCCTCGCGCACCGCCGCGTCCACGTCCGCGACCGGATAGATCGACACCAGCGGGCCGAAGGTCTCGGCGCGATGGCAGTCCATCTCGTCGGTGACATCGGTCAGGACGGTGGGCTCGAAGAACAGCGGACCGAGGTCCGGACGCGCGGCGCCCCCGGTGAGCACCGTCGCCCCCTTGGAGGTCGCGTCGGTGACGTGTTTCAGCATGGTCTCCACCTGCCCGCTGGAGATCAGGCTGCCCATGTCGATGTCGAAGTCGTACCCCGCACGCAGCGTCATCGCCGCGGTCGCGGCGACGAACTTCGCGGAGAACTCCGCGGCGACCGGCTCTTCGACGTAGATGCGTTCGATCGCGACGCAGAGCTGGCCCGAGTTCGAGAAGCACGCCCGCACAGCGGATGTCGCCGCGCGGTCGATGTTCGCCGACTTCGCGACGATCATGGCGTTCTTGCCGCCCAGTTCGGCGGAGAGCCCGACCAGCCGCCGTCCGCACTCCTCGGCGAGGGTCCGCCCGGTGGCCGAGGATCCGGTGAACATCAGGAAGTCGCAGTGGTCGAGGATGGCCCGGCCCACGACCCGCCCGGCGCCGGGGACGACGGCCAGCAGATCCCGGGGCAGGCCCGCGCGGTAGAGCAGTTCGGTGACGAACAGCGGCGAGTACGGCGTGAGGCTGTCCGGCTTGACGACGACCGCATTGCCTGCGATCAGCGCCGGGATGCCGTCACCGATCGACAGCGCGATCGGGTAGTTCCACGGCGCGATCACCCCGACGACGCCCTTCGGCTTGCGGTGCACGCCGGCCCTCATGATCATCGGCAGCACGCCGGGCACCCGCTGGGGAGCCAGCAGCGCGGGCGACTTGTCGGTGTAGTACTGCAACACCAACAGCAGTGCCATCGCCTCTTCGTAGGCCGCCCAGCGCGCCTTGCCGGTCTCGGCCTGGATGATGTCGAGCAGTTGTTCCCACTCCGCCAGCAGCAGGCTCCTGGCCCGCTCGAAGATCGCGGTGCGCTCCCGGATCGGGCGCTGGGCCCACTCCGGCTGCGCGGCACGGGCTTTCCCGAAGGCCGCCGCGACGTCGGCGGCGTCGCCGACCGGAACCGTGCCGAGTACGCGCCCGGTGAACACCTCGGAGATGGCAGTGCTCGCTCCGGGGTCGGCGACCGCGGCGAGGTGGCTCAATCGTCGGAGAACATCCGATGATGGCACTGGCATTGCTTCCACCCTTCTCTGGGGATTGCGCGGTAGGCCCTCAGGTCCGCGACCGCAGGAACCGATCGACCGAACGCGGGGAGAAGTTGCCGACGACGCGCAGGACATCGGCATAACGCGGGACCAGGCGGACGGGTCTGGTGCGGACCGCGCGGACCAGCCACTGCGCCGCCTGTTCCTGGGTCAGGCACGGCTGATCGGCGAAGTCGGCGGTCGGCGCCATCATCGGGGTCCGGACCAGGGGGAAATGGACCGCGGTCACGGTGACGCCGGCCGGAGCCAATTCGGCTTCCAGACAGCGGCCGAACGCGGCCAGCGCGGCTTTGGAGGCGTGATAGGCGGCGAATTTGGGCGCGGTCTCGACCGCGACCGTCCAGGTACCGACGTTGATGACGTGGCCGGATCCGCGCGCGACCATGCGCGGCAGCAGCCCGAGGGTGAGCCGCAACGGCCCGAAATAGTTCGACGCCATGGTTCTCTCGAAGTCGTGGAGACGATCGAAGGAATCCACCAGGTTCCGCCGGATGGACCGGCCCGCATTGTTGATCAGGACGTCGATGCCGCCGTACTGCTCGTGCACCCAGTGCACCAGCGCGTCGACCTGGTCGCCGTCGGTGAGGTCGCACCTGCGGTAGTCGGCCTGTCCGCCCGCCTCGACGATCTCGTCGCGCACCAGTTCGAGCTCCGATTCGCGGCGGGCCACCAGGATCACCCGCGCGCCCTCGGCCGCCAGCTTCCGGCTCGCCACGCGGCCGATTCCGGAGGAAGCACCGGTGATCAGGATCGTCCTGCCCGCGATCGGAACCGCCCGGCGCCGCGACGACGAACCGGTGCCGCGCAGAATATTGGGTGTCGGCCCGAACAGCAGCGCCACCACCTTCGCGCGGTGGCCCTTCACGGGGTCCACCTCAGGCACCGACGGCATCCGGCCGCAGCCCGCCGACCGGCTCGTCGGGTACACGATCGCGGACGAGCCCCAGACCGATCACCCCGGCGAGGACGGCGACCGCCGCAGCCGCCAGCCACACGTGATGGAACGCGTCGAGCGGATTCTGCTGGCCCTGACTCGACAGGTACGACACGCATGCCGCCACCCCGATCACCCCGCCGAGTTGGCGCAGTGCGCTGTTGAACGCCGTCGCCGTGCCGAATCGCTCGTGGTCGACGTTCTGCACCGACGCGCTGGCCAGGCTCGGCCAGATCAATCCCACGCCGATACCGCTGATGACCGCGCCGGGCAGCCAGTCGGCGAGGAAGTCGGGCTCGGGCCCGGCGGATACCGCGTAGCACAGCAGCCCGAGGCCGACCAGCACTCCCCCGGCCAGGGTGGGGTAGCGCGCGCCGTACCGGTCGTACAGCCGGCCGGCCGGTCGCGCGACCACGACCGCCGCGAGTGGCGGCGGGGTCATCGCCAGCCCGGCCAGCAGCGTGGAGTAGTTCCACACCGAGGTGAGGAACAGGACGTTCGCCAGCAGGAACGCGTAGAACGGCACCGCGAGGACGAAGGTGCCGATGCTGGAAACCGCCACCGCCCGGTCCCGGAAGATCCGGCCGTCGATCAACGGTGTCGCGTGCGTGGCGCACCGGCGGGCCACGATGGCGATGAGCGCGAGGCCGATGGCCAGGCACACCAGGGTTCTGAGGTCCGTCCAGCCCCAATCGTTGCCCTTGACGATCATCAGGGCGATCGCACCGGATCCGACGGCGACGGCGACGATCGCGAGGCGATCCGGATTCCCGGCCGCCCTACCCTCCTTGGCTTCCGGCACCCAGCGCCACGTCGCCAGCAATGTCAGCAGTCCGATCGGGATGTTCACCGCGAACACCATGCGCCAGTCGGCGATCTCGATCAGCAGCCCGCCGAGTGCGGGACCGATGCCGGAGGCCAGCGCCGCGGTCGCCGCGAAGATCGACACGGCGACCCCGCGCCGCTCCGCGGGGAACGCGGGCAACAGCAGGGCCAGCGACGTCGGCACGATCAGCGCCGCGCCCAGCGCCTGGAACGCGCGGGCGGCGACCAGGAACCAGAGACCGGTCGCCACGGCACACAGCAGGGACATGGCCACGAACAGCGCCAAGCCGAGCATGAACACCAATTTCCGGCCGAACCGGTCCGCATACCGGCCCGCGGGCAGCAGGAAGGCCGCGAACACGATGTTGTAGATGTTGATCACCCACGAGAGCGACTCGAGCGAGAACGACGAGAAATCGGCGTGGATGCTCGGGATCGCGATGTTCACGATCGTCGCGTCGAGAAAGGCGATGAAACCCGCCATCGCCGTGACGGCGGCGACGGCGGCGGGTTTGACGGTGGGGAGCGCAGCGTTGTTCGACATCGTTACCAGTCCTCCAGAGCGCCGAATTGCGGAGTGGGCAGGCACTTCTCAACGGGGGACGCCGGGTAGTCGGACCACTTGCGCGGCGTAGACCAGCCCGGCCCCGAATCCGATCAGCAAGGCGATGTCACCGGGCTTGGCGGCACCGGTACGGAGCAGCCCCTCCATCGCCAGCGGTACGGAGGCCGCCGAGGTATTGCCCTGTTCCACGATGTCGTAGGCGACCGTGCAGCCGGCCGGCAGCTTCAGCTGCCGGGCCAGCATTTCGGTGATCCGCCCGTTCGCCTGGTGCGGGATGAACGCGTCGAGATCGTCGACCGTGACTCCGGCCCGCTTCAGCGCCTCCTGACACACCTGTTCCAGCGCGCCGAGGGTCCAGCGGAACAGCGCGGGTCCGTCCATCTTGAAGATCGGCCGCTGCGCCGCCGATCCGAGCTCTTTCACCTCGTCCATGAAGGCGCCCATGCTCTTGTTCTGCCCGAGCATGTCCCAGTGGCTGCCATCCGAACCCCACACCACCGGACCGATCCCCACGGTCTCCGAGGGGCCGATCACCGCGGCGCCTGCGCCGTCACCGAACAGGAAGGCGTTCGTGCGATCGGTCCAGTCGACCATGTCGCTCAATCGCTCGGCGCCGATGACCAGCACGTACTCGGCGGTACCGGCCCGGATCATGTCCGAGGCCATGCCGACCGTCGAGCAGAATCCGGCGCAGGCATTGACCACGTCGAGCGCGGCCACGCCCGGCAGCCCCAATTCGGTCGCCAGCAGCGGCGCCGTGGCGGGGGTGACCAGCGGGCTGCTCATGGTCGCCAGCAGGACGCAATCGATCTGCTGCGGGTCGATGCCCGAGGATTCGATGGCCTGCCGTGCCGAACCCAGGCTCATCTCGACCAGAGTCTCGCTCTCGGTGCACAAACGCCTGCTGCGAATTCCCGACCGGGTCCGAATCCATTCGTCACTGGAATCGAGGGATTCGGCGAGTTCGTCATTGGTCACCACGCGGCTCGGCCGATAGACGCCGAGCCCGAGAATGGCGGAATGCGGCACCGCGGGCGGAGCTTGGACAGCGATTTCTACTGACATTTTTCCCCCTGAGGGAGCTCGGTGGCGAAGAGACCTACCCGATGAACCACCCTCATCATAGTCAACGATTGACCTATGTCAATAATAGGGTATAGACTGGCCTCGGTGGCGACCGGACCGCGAAGATGCCCCGCTACAGTCGGGTATCCGGGAGCCGGTGGTCCACCGGCTCCACTTGCGAGGGCGGGAGATGCACCGTGGCGTTACGACACGCAGTCCTGGCGGCGCTGCTGGACGGCGAACTGTCCGGATACCAACTGGCGAAACTCTTCGACGTCAATATCTCGAATTACTGGCACGCGCTTCCGCAGCAGCTCTACACCGAGCTGGCCAGGCTCGAGACCGAGGGCGTGGTAGCCGGACGCCAGGTGATTCAAGTGGATCGCCCGAACAAGCGCGTCTACAGCCTGACCGATGCGGGCAGAAAGGCGATGGCCGAGTTCATCGGCGGACCGAGCAAGCCGCCCTTCGTCCGCGACGATCTCCTGGTCAAGATGCAAGCCGCCGAGCTGGGCGACCTCACCCAGCTCATCGAACAACTCGAGGATCGAGCGGCCGAGGCGCGCGCCCGGGTCGCGCAGTACGACAAACGACACAAACGAGCCAGAGGGGATCTCGACGAGGAGACGTTCCTGGCCACCTCACCCAGGGTCGGTGACTATCTGGTCGGGTTGCGCGGCAAGACATTCGAGCAGAGCACCCTCGAATGGTGCGACCGGGTCGTCGACATTCTGAAACGCAGGATCGCGGGTGAGGCCGAGCGACATGAACACGGCCACAGAGAAAGCGTGCAGCGAGATGACGACCGAAGTCAGCGAGCTTGATGTAGCTCTCGCACCATGCCCCGACGACGCCGGGGTCTTCCGGGCAACCCGGTCGGTATGGCTGGGGGACACCGACGACCACGGCCGACTGCGTCTGGACGCGGTCGCGCGGTATCTGATGGAACTGGCCTACGAACATCTCGAGACGGTGGAGGACGGGCATCTGCACCGGGCGTGGATCGTCAAGCGCACCGTGATCGATATGCTCCGCCCCATCCGGTTCGGTGAGCGGATCCGGCTGCGGCGCTGGCCATCGGCCACGTCGAACCGGTGGTGCAGCATGCGTGTCGAGATCGACAGCGAGAGCGGCGGATCGATCAGCACCGACACCTTCGTGATCAATGTCGATCCGGCGGACGGGCGCCCCACCCGGATGACGGATCGGTTCCTGGCTCCGATGCTCTCGATGACCACCGAACACCGCCTGCGCTGGCGGCCCGCGCTTCGGGAGCGCGCGGCTCTCGACAGCCCGGCCACGCCGTTCCCGCTGCGGTTCGCCGACCTCGATCTCAATCGGCATGTCAACTACGCCATCCACTGGCAGGCCGTGGAGGAGGCGCTGGCGCAGCGGCCGGAGATACACGACCAGCCCTACCGGGCGATCGTCGAACACGTCGGCCCGATTCTGGCGGGTGATTCCGTGACGATGCGCCGGGAGAGCACGGACACCGGCCTGTTCCTGCAACTCGAAGTGGACGGCGCGGCCAAGACCCTCGCCAGCGTGCACCGGGTGACCGGCGGACGAGCGGTTCGAGGCTGACCATGGCTGTGTTGCAGGAGTTCTCCGCTCCCCCGTCCTTCCAGATCCCACCCGGCGCCGAGGTCACGAGCGTGGTGTTCGACCATGCCGCGCGCACTCCCGGACAGGTCGTGTTCCAGCGTCCGATCGGCACCTCGTGGCACGACGTGACGGCCGCCGAGTTCGCCGAGAGCGTCCTCGCGGTCGCGAAGGGGCTGATCGCCTCCGGAGTCGGCGCGGGCGACCGGGTGGCGATCCTGTCCGGAACCCGCTACGAATGGGTGCTGCTGAACTTCGCGGTGTGGGCCGCGGGCGGCTGCGTGGTCGCGATCTACGAGACGTCATCGGCCGATCAGGCCGGGTGGATTCTGGCGGACTCCGGAACCACGCTGCTGGTGGTCGAGACCGCGAAACATCGGGCGATCGTCGGCGAGGTCGCGGCGACGCTGCCCCAGCCGTCCGAGATCCTCGAGCTCGACGCCGACGGCATCGGCGAACTCCGCAGGCGCGGAGCGGGATTGGGCGACGAGGTGGTGCACCTGCGGCGGGCTGGGCTCGGCGCGCCGAGCCCGGCGACGCTGATCTACACCTCCGGCACCACCGGGCGACCCAAGGGGGTCTGTCTGTCGCACGGGAATCTGTACGCGGAGTCGGCGGGCGCCAGGGCGGCGATGGCCGAGATCTACGTCGAGAACGGACGGACCCTGCTGTTTCTGCCGCTGGCCCATATCTTCGCGCAGGTCGTCATGCTCGGCGCCTTCGATTCGAAGGTCGTCGTGCGACTCACCGCCGACTGGTCGGCGCTGGGTGCGGAGTTCGCCGCGTTCAAGCCGACGGTCGTCTTCGCCGTCCCCCGGGTGTTCGAGAAGATCTACCACGGCGCCCGGCTGAAGGCCAGGGACAAGGGCAGGGGCAGGATCTTCGATTCCGCCGTCGCGACAGCCGTCGCCTACAGCGAGGCGCTGGAGAACAAGGGCCCCGGTCCGGGGCTGCGGCTGCGGCACGCGGTGTTCGACCGTCTGGTCTACGGCAAGCTCCGGGGTGCCCTCGGCGGCGAGTGCACCAGCGCGCTCTCCGCGGGCGCACCGCTGAGCCCGCGGCTGGGACACTTCTTCCGCGGGATCGGGGTGCCGATCTACGAGGCGTACGGCCTGACCGAGACCACCGCCGGGATCGTCATGAACACGCCGCGTCACCAGCGCATCGGTTCGGTGGGCCGCCCGCTGCCCGGCCATGCGGTGCGGGTGGCCGCCGACGGCGAGTTGTTCCTGCGCGGGCCGGTCGTCTTCGACGGCTACTGGAACAACCCCGCCGCCACCGACGCCGCGCTGATCGACGGGTGGTTCGCCACCGGCGATCTCGGCGCCATCGACGCGGACGGCTACGTCCGGATCACCGGCCGCAAGAAGGAGATCATCGTCACCGCAGGCGGGAAGAACGTCTCACCCGCGCTGCTGGAGGACTCGCTCTGCGCCCATCCGCTGGTCGACCGGTGCATGGTGGTCGGCGACGGTATGCCCTTCATCGGGGCCCTGATCACCCTCGACCCGGAGGCGCTGCCCGGCTGGATCGAGCGCAGCGCGGTACCCCGCGACAGCACTGTCGAGCAGCTGATCGGGCATCCGGTGCTGCTGGCCGAACTCGAGGCGGCCGTGGCGGAGACCAACGGCCGGTTCTCGAAAGCCGAAGGCATCAGGAAGATTCGGGTGCTGGCGGCGACCTGGTCCGTCGAGGGCGGTGAGCTGACCCCCAAGATGTCGATCAAGCGCGACATCGTGCGGAAGAAGTACGCCGCCGACGTCGACGCGATCTACAGCGCGGACTGA